>JBIKWN010000019.1:0-38094 GCA_044356295.1 Bdellovibrionota bacterium | reverse complement strand
CATGCATTATCTTTCGACTTATTGGAGGACCAGTGAAGCTCCTCATTATTGATGTCAACACAGAGACACAGGCATTTTGCGCAAAAAGAGTAGAAGCTTTTTCGCAAAGTGATATTGAGATGCTTGATCTCAAAGTGAAGCTTGTTAATGAACGAGACTATGCTGATCGTTTAACGGAAGCAGATGTTGTAGTGCTTGGTTCAGGATTAGGTGAACGGTCTACTCTTATTGCCAGACAATGTCACACGTTGGCTCCTTGGATACAAATCATAATGTTTGTAACCGATGAAGCGTATGGTGGAGGAGCATTCCGTGCTGCTCATTCTGTAGGTGTAAGAAAAGTTTTCACGGATTCTTCTAGTCCACTTGATTTCCTACAAGACCTTGTAGCAATTCATGCTGAGTTTCGGCGTGAAGGAAGAACGCGAGTTGGTAAAGTAGTTGCGATTGCCCATGCTAAAGGTGGTGTCGGTGCAACGTCGATGACGGCAGCACTTGCTGAAGTATGTAGCGTTTTCAACCAACGAACCATGATGTGGGATATGGATGTTGAAACTCGTGACTTATCCCGTGCGTTAACAGTTAACGGAGTAGAGGCAAAAGTAGTCAGCGCTTGGGTCAATGGTTCTCGTGAGATATCAAGAGATTCATTGAAAGATGCACTAATTCCTATTAGCAGTGATGTGTCGGTATTAATGCCTCCAGATCGGATGGCTGAGTCTATGGACTTAGTGTGTCATACCGATGGACTTGGACTTGCACAGCGTATTCTTGAGCTGTCTCGAGTGATGTATGATGTGATTCTTGTTGATACTGCGGGACGAATGGGTCCGGCAACAGGAGGAGTTCTTCGGGCAGCTGATATAGTTCTTATTGTTATTGATGCTTCAATATTAGGATTAACAGCGGTTGACCTGTATTTAAGTTTCGTAAAGACCCTTGTTGGTTCAGCAGATAAGATAGTTTTCCTTGTTAATCCAATCTCTGGAGCTGCGCTGAGCATCGATCAGATTGCCGCTGAATTAGAACCAGCACACCGATTAGGAGACCTTCCTTGGCGCTTGCCACAGATTCCTTATGACCAGAAAGGTAACCTTTGGCCAGGTAGTGGTAGGACTATTTATAGTCTTGGGCAGAAGGCAACCCGCCTTACGCTTGAAAAGATTGCTCGGGAACTCGGTCTTGTTGGAGAGGTAAAAACAGAATTTGCAGGAGGTTCCTCTAGTACTCCTACTGCAAATACTGGTATTTTTTCAAGAATTTTTGGTGGATCTTCAAAAAAGTAAAAAATCCTAGTGACAAGAGGTGGCATCTTAGGTTTAGATCACCCTAGGGGACATTCTTCTTGGAGTGACCTTAATTGGTGAATGCTTTGAAGGTCTAGTAGGTCGGAAAAGATTATTAACATAAACTTGTATTAAAGGTCAGTATGAACAATAAACAAATATCTCAGAAAAAAGAAAAAGGTGCGAGCTTGGTTGAGTACGCACTTCTTGTAGCATTGATTGCAATTGTTGCAATTGTTGCTGTTAGAGCTTTAGGAACTAGCGTTTCTTCAAGCTTCTCACAAATTAACTCTGGAGTTACTAACTAATAGTTACTATCAGTTAACTAACTGGTTGCTTAATTTGATTAAGTTTTATCTTAGTTATTTTAAGCGACTTAAGGAGCCTTATCGGGCTCCTTTTTTATTTCTTGTGTTTTTATCAAACTTCGTTTTTTACATAGATTAAGTCAAAAATAATAAAATAAAATATTGTTATTATTTTTGCGGCAAAGAATATTAAATTATTCCTTACGTTTACTAGTCATTTAGCCGTAATCTCTAAATATGGTGGACAATAATAAAGATAAAGAGAATCTTCTAGGACTCTTTTCTACTCGAGGGAATAAAAACAAATCTCCAGGAGGTGGAGATCAAAAGGCTTTGCCTCAATCCACTGGGGAAGTCTCGGTCGTTTCTCAAAATGCAAATAATTTAACTTCAAAATCATCAACTGAAACACAACACCGATCTGGTGGTGTGCACAAAAAACAAAATCAGCTTTCTTCTACTGCGCAAGCAATTATGCGTGATGCTCGAACAGAGATCGGAGGAGACGTAAACGTACTTGCGGGTGGTGGTTCTGGCGATGAGGCTACTATTGCAGCAGCCGTTGATAAAGTTATAAGAAAAAGAAATGACGTCATTGATGATATTGAACGAGCACATATCATTATCCATCTCCAACGAGATCTCATGGGTTGGGGAGTGCTGCAACCTCTTATTGAAAACAGAGAAGTAACTGATATCCATGTATATGATTACCAAACAGTTGTATTGCAACGGGGTAAAGTTAGTGAACTAACGAGTCTTCATTGGCCTAATGAGCAATCATATGTTTCATTTTTGGATAGATTATTGCTCCGTCTAGGAAAGTCTTTAACAACACAGCAGCATACTGTTGATGGTGCTTTCTCAAATGGAACTCGTGTATGTGCGGTACATCAAAGTGTTTGTGGCGCTCGAGGACCACTGTTATGTGTTCGTGTTCCACGAATGACTGAAGTTGCTTTAGAAAATCTAGTAACCTATCAAGTGGCACCACCATTAATTGTAGATTATCTTGCTGCCTTAACCCGTTCTGGACACGCAACAATGATGATTGCTGGTGAGACGGGTACTGGAAAAACAACACTTCTCAAATGTTTAGGAACCCAATTTGGAAATGATGAATCAATTGTTGCTGTAGAAGATACTCCAGAGGTTAATTTTCAACATCCATTTTTCCGATCACTTGTCTCGAGACCTGCTAACTCTGAAGGAGTGGGCGAAGTAACACTTCAGGAACATATTAAAACTACTCTTCGAATGACTCCAACAAGAGTTATCTTAGGTGAGATGAGAACTCCTTTTGCAGCTGAAGCATTTCTTGAAAGTGCACAAACTGGACATACAGGGATGACAACACTCCACGCAAGAAGTGCGCGCGAAACCTTAGTGCGTCTAGAAAGCTTACTTGGTCGTGCACAGAAATCTGTGGCGATCGATATTATTCGACAACAGATAGCTCTCGCTGTTGATTCAATTGTTTGGTTGGTTCGGGATAAAGTGACGGGGAGACCTCGAATTGCTGAAATTATTGAAGTTGGACACTTTGTTGAAGGTGTTATTCAAGTTCGTCCTATGTTCCGTTTGTCGCAGTCAGGTGAGAAGCCAATGTGGAAAATTGAGTCATGGTCGAGTGGATTCGAAAAAATATTAGCCGATAACAATATTTTTCTAGGCGAATGGCCTCAAGATTTTACATTCAATACTCCGTATCCAACTTCTGGGAAAAGGTAGTTTACAATGAATGAGCCTGTAATCTTTTTACTCATCGCTATTGGAATTATGTCTCTACTGAGCGTGGCTGGAATTTTTGCTTGGCCGTATATTCGGGGTGGAGATATAGCAACCCGATTCCAAGGATTAAAAAATAATCGTGGTGGTATGGCTGATGATTTTGAAGATCCAGTTGCACGAATGGCACGTTCTGGCATTGAGGGCGGACAATTAAAGATGTCTAGTTCCGAGCTGACACTTGAAAAAAAACTCACCTATGCTCAGTGGAAGATGACCCCGAGAACGTATAAAATTTATTGCGCGCTCATTACAGCATTCTTTTTTATGATTGCGTTACTTAAATTAAATTTTCTTTGGTGGACGATCTCTTTATTTAGTGGTTCTGGGATCATGGCCACATTGGTTGCACGATCAATGAGCAAACGATTCAAGCAATTCGACCGAGATTATGCTCCATTTTTACTTTCACTTGTAGGGCTTTTAAGAACTGGTATGAATCCATTACAAGCGCTCGGAACTGCATCAGCCTCGCTTGAATCTGATTCTTTAGTACGATTTGAAGTTGAATTAATGCTTGAAAGAATTCGAGCAGGAGCACCAGAGGACAAATCAGTGGGTGCATTTGGTTCAGATGTTGCACACCCTGAAATTGAACTTTTTGTACAAGCACTTCTTTTAAGTATGAGAGTAGGGGGAACCCTGTCGGACACTCTTGAACGTCTTTCAAAACAAGTCAGAAGAAGACAATATTTTCGCTCACAAGCCGTTGCAGCTATTGGACTTCAGCGAGGCTCTATTTGGTTTATTGTCGCAATCCAAGTCGGTTTAATGAGTTTTATTTATTTTATTCTGCCTAAATTTATTACTGAATCAGTATCTAATCCTATGGGTTGGCAGGTTTGGCAGTTTGGAATTTTTGTAATGTTTATGGGTATGTTTTGGGTGAGTAAAGTTTCCAAAATTAGATGTTGATTTCAGTAATAAATAGATTATGAATAGCATAACAGTCTTAATTGTAGCTTTTGGAATTCTCCTCACCGGAGGAGCAGGATTCCTATTTTTCTATCTGAGTAAGAACTCAGAGGTAAAAAATATTATTAAAGCTCAACGTGAAGGAATTGGTGACTTTAATAAGACAGAGGACGTATTCCAGAAAACAAAAGATGAGTTATTAAAGAAGAAGAAAAAAGTAAAAGAAAAACCGACTGAGGAAGGTCTCTTATTTCAAGCAGGGATTATTACTCCTGAAGGTCGAAAAAAGTTTTATCGTCTAAAGACTTTTGCCCCAATTATCGGTGCAATTGTACTCGGGTATGGAGGTACATTTGCTGGTGGACAGTATATTTTGATGGGTGCTGTCATGGGACTATTGGTAGGTCTTCAAATCCCAAAATCAATGCTTGAAAGAAAAATTGCGGCTCGATCTGAAGATATTATGTTCTATCTTCCTCTTGTAGTTGAACAAGTTGCAATCGGTGTTAGTAGTTCACTTGACATCGGTCCATGTCTACAAAAAGTTGTATCAATGGCAGATGAACGTGATTCTCATAATGTTGTAACAGAATATCTGAGGATGGTTACAACGCTTGCTCGTTCTGGACTTTCATTAGAAACAGCACTTAATGAAGTAGCTAAACGAAGTGGACATTTAGAGCTTGGTCAAACGTTTGGTGCTATGGCGCAGGTACTTAAGCATGGTGGAGAAATTACGAAACAACTTCAAGAAATGGCAGATGCAGTTTCATCACAACGAGAAACTAAAATTGAAGCAAAAATTAAAAAACTTGAACTTGAAGCGACTGGTCCGGTAGCTATGGTATTTATGGGCTTTCTTTTAATCTTGCTTACTTGTATCGGCATGCAGATGATGAAAGCATTTGTGTAAAAAGAGATGAGACGAACTGGAGACATAGTACTTGCTGCATTGGTGCTTGCCATCATTTCAATGTTGGTTGTTCCTCTGCCTACTATTGCGATTGATTTACTTATTGTTCTCAACATTTCAATTTCACTGCTCCTGTTACTTTTGGGGCTTTATATGCCCTCGAGCCTTAGTCTTTTGTCTTTTCCAACAATGCTGTTATTGACAACATTGTTTCGACTTTCTTTAAACGTTGCGTCTTCAAGGTTGATACTGAGTCAAGCCGATGCGGGTGTCGTAATCCATGCTTTTGGAACATTTCTTATACGAGGTGAACTTTTTGTTGGGCTTGTTATTTTTGTCATTGTTACGATTGTAAACTTTCTTGTGATTGCAAAGGGAGCTGCGAGAGTTAGTGAAGTAGCTGCTCGATTTGTACTTGATGCATTACCTGGAAAACAAGCAAGTATCGATTCAGATCTTCGCGCAGGACTCATTACTGCTGAAATGGCTCGAACAAAACGGGAAGAGCTTCGAAAAGAGTCTCAATTATTCGGAGCAATGGATGGATCTATGAAATTCGTCCAAGGTGATGCTATCGCCGGAATTATTATTATCTTTGTGAATATTATTGGTGGACTGTATCTTGGGATTTCCCGTGGTATGGAGATAGGTGCTGCCGCCCAAACATATACTATTCTTACTGTTGGTGATGGACTTGTTAGCCAAATACCTGCACTTCTTATCTCAATCTGTGCTGGTATTGTTGTCACGAGAGTGAGCAGCAATGACGGTTTAACCTTAGGAAGCGACTTATCACAGCAACTTTTTGCAAATCCACTTGCGATAGTTGCAACAGGGGGACTTTTGATGACGCTGGGATTATTTCCTGGAATCCCTTTTCTACCTTTTTTTGGAGTTGGAATATTTTTCTTGGGATTTGGTTTATTCGTCAAACCGACAATAGTTCATAATCAAGAAGGAGATGTCATAAGCACACAGCCACTTCTACGACTTCCTTTCGCTACTCCTGAATCTAAATTAGTTGAAGATCGTCGAAGCACGAACAAACAAGCATTAATACAGGATCACGTTAATCAAGAATCAATTCAGCCGCTCAGAATACTTCTTGGGGTTCACGCATATGATTTATTGAAGCATCGATTCGACTTTTTAAATTCTGGATGGGAGGATTTTCGATTACGAATAAAAGAATCCCTCGGAGTTATCATTCCAAATATATACTGTGAGCGATTTGATCAATTATCACCACTTCAAATTCAGATTAAGAGTCAGGATATTCGATCTATAACTGCACTTTGTTCGCTCGATGTGATTTTTATTCCACTCAGAAGAAATGAAGCTCGTGCACTTGGCTTTGAAGTTCTAGCAACTGAGATGATACACCCACTTTGGGGTACTGCTTTAACTGAAGTAACATCCAGCCCAGAAACTACTCGTTTACTACAAGGATTATCTCTCAGGGGTTTTGATACACTTGAGCTTACATTACTGCAGGCTACTGCAGAGCTATTGGAACATCCGGAATCGTTAATTCCGTTTTCGAGCGTGCTTGATGAAATGAAACATTTTGAACAACAAGCAGCAGGATTGCGTTCAGAAACAATGGTTCGTTTTTTTATCTCTCCACCAAAACTACATCAACTTTTATGTTCAATGGTGAGAGAATTATTACCCATAACAAACTTGCAACTTATACTGCAAACAGTCTCTGAAATTTGTATTACAAATAAAATTTCAGCTGCAGAAGATACAGATGTTGCCATTAAACCTCTCCTTGATCATGTGAGAAGAAAATTAAGTCGTCGTCTTATTCCATCAATTGAAGATGCTGGCATAACACCGATGGCTTTTGTTCTTTCAGAAGAATTTACTAAATCATTAGAGTTAGCCCAAAACGATGATCTACAACGTTCTATCAACCTTGAAGATAGTGTCTTAAACCTCTTCATGGAACAGTGGAATTCACTCGTAGTCCAACGTCTAAGAAATCGTGGTGCTGCGGCATGTATGTTTATCTGTTCTGAAGAGGCAAGAATGGCATTTCGGTTGCTGCTAGAGAATGTACGATTAGGACGTGGTGTCACCGTAATGAGTGTGAAAGAATTTAATGCAGGTCAGCGCTTTCATATAGCTGGAGTTTTTGGCAAACAACATTCAGTAAGGGAATCCTAAACTATGTCTTTACCGTCTGGATTCCTTGTCAGTACATTAATTACTGATATCTTTGCAGTTGAAAACCAACTCATTGAACAAACCTATTCTGATCTATTTAAAGCCTATGATGGCGAAAGAGGGCGATCTGTTGGTCTTTGGATCTGTCGTGAACAATTCGAAAATAATGATGAGCGCCTGACTCAATTTGTTAAACGAATGGGTAGGTTTTCTAATGTATCTATTCGAACACCAAAACTTTTTAGTGTTGGACTTGATCCAAGCGGGTTACTTTTTATCGTCGTTGAATATACTGATGGCTATTCAATTACACAGGGTAATTTAGATATGAAAGAAGCAGAGCGTCGATTCGCTGCTGCGCTTCAGATTGTTGAGACGCTCCATGCTCACGGTATTGGATTAGGTGATATAGGAGCAAATTCATTTTGGTTGACAAGAACTGGTGAAATAGCACTTGTTGGTGTTATGGGTAATCCAGCCTTTGAAGGAAGTCTCGAGTCTATACTGAGAGCAGATGTACTCGCACTCACTGCCCTTTGTAGAAGATTATTTGGTTCTTTACTTCAAACTGCTCCTGCATGGATTCATGAGTCTCTTGCGATTGCTGAAAGTACTGATTCGTCAGCACCACAGTCTGCTACAATTTTTGCTTCTCATTTTCGTAAGATAAAAGAAAAAATCCTTAATGAAGAAGCTCAGGTAACACAGCGTGGTGAACGCAGACTTGAAAAGAGGTCCACGGATAATCAACTTCAAGTCTTCGATGGTTCTGGAGCTAACAAAGAAGATCAATCAGCTGAAACATCAGCAAGTGTACAAAATCGAAAAAAACTTTTAATTGGGGTTGGTATCTTTTTAGTCCTGGTTATAGCTCTGTCCATTGGGCTTCTTTTATTTAGTAACAAATCGGAACAAACCCTCGATGAAACACAAATGGTTCTCCGGGCGGTGGCAAATGATCGAATGAAGCAAGCTGCCGATATCTTAAATTCTCAAGATGTACAAATTACTGAAAAACGAGCTAAGTTTGCAGAGCTTTCTCAATCTGATGATCCACTCGCCCATACGTTACTCGTTGATGCAGCATTAAAATCAATTGAACCATCAGAGCGATTACTTGCTGAGCGTGAAATTATGATTCGAGCCAAGCGGTTTAAACTTGGACTCCTAGCTGATGCAGTAAAATCATGGCTCGATTCTGTAAGTCTTGCCGATAATCCTCCTGAGTATGAATTAAGCTTGAAAATTCTTGATGGCAGCTTGCCTGCTGCTGCACGTGGGGAAATCGCCGAGCGTATTTTTATTCTCAATCCATACTTAGGAAGTAAATTCCTTTCAGCGCTTGTACTTTCATCTGATGAAGATATTTACAGAACCAGCGTGAGTGCAGTGATTGCAAAGATGGGGAATAGTTCAACGTTACCTCCTATAAATATTTCTTCAAAAGCATTAATAGGTATGTTGCTTGAGTCCTCACCAGAACTTCAACCGCAATTTGCTGCTATGGTTCAGAGCTGCTCAGATGATGAGCTTCGTTGGTTAAGTACCTCTGCTTTGCAGCAAGGTAAAACTATTTCTTCTTCCGTTCTTGAAGTAGTTATCAAGCGAAATCTTTTTGGTGATACCACGAAAGCATATCTTCATCCGCTTCTTAGTGGAGAAGAACTACCTGAAGGAACGCTTCAACTCATTTCGCGACTGTTGTCCAAAGAAGTCTCAAAGGGTGATGTTGAACAGTTAGGAATTTGGCTACATGCGGATGCATTAGAGCTTTTAAAAGTTTTACTTGTTGATAATACTGATCCACTCATTGCAAAAGATTTACTCGATTATGTTGCTGGCAGAAGTAGCGGTAATGTATTTATTGAACAGCTTTTTTCATTGTTTCGAAAAATGGATCCAAAAGATCGTACCAGTTTTGCAGCTCTTGTAGGGGTAACGACAAGCAGTGAAATGGTTTTTTCTAAGTCTACGGTAGAGAGAGCTTTGCAACCACTAAAACATCTTGAAGAAAAGAATCCATTATTTTCTTTTTTAGTGAGTGCTCCAAACCAAAGTTTCCTTTCCTACTATTTACAAGAATTTGAAAAACGGATTCCAGCGGCTTCGATGGTTGCACTGTTATCAAATCCATCAGTTGAAGTACGTAAGGCATCGGTTCATGCACTTCGAAATGTTAATAATACAGCTGTACTACAAGTTATACTTGAAGCATATAAAGCAGAGCAAAATAAAGATGTAAAAAAAATCTATGAGGAAGAGCTTTGGGTGATCAAAGAGCGGATGACAAAGTGATAAAAAAAATATTTTTGCTCTTATGTTTATTGCTTGCAGCCTGTGGACCCATCCCAGGGAAGGTGCTCATTGGTCAAGAAACGCCATTGATGAGGTTTTATACGTTGAAAGACGGTGATGAGACTAATATACAGAGTTATCTTGGGAAGCCTGTCATTGTCGTTTTTTGGCGTTCAAACTGTGGTTCATCAAAGAGAGCAATGCAAGCTATAAATGAATTTGCGCGGCAACCTAAAAATCAAGGTAAGTATATTTTTATAGCTGCTACTCTCGATAGCTCTGATAAACTTAAAGAAGTAAAAGAAGTATTATCAGAACGTCGCATTACTGAATTTGAGCTTATGATGTCAGGCAATGAAGAATACGACCAAGCATTTAACCGAGTATTGGGTGACCGTGTTCCTTATATAGTTGTCGTTGATGCAAATGGTGTGATACGAAATATTACCGATGATCGAGATGAGATTATTGGGGATTAGTTATCTATTGCATGCAAAGCTATGAGTGCGGCATTGGAAACTGCAGCAGGAATATCTAAGGTCGCGAAGTACCCGAAGGCATTGATAAAATCCTTCGCGTACTTCGCGACCTTCGCGTTACAAAAACCCTAAAAAGCCAGTCGTTGAACCAAATATAATCTTGCTGAATTTCAAGCTGAAGTCAGTCTCAAGGCGCCAGCCGTTGAACCAAATATAATGTTGCTGAATTTCAAGCTGAAGTCAGTCTCAACGGCGCCAGCCGTTGAACCAAATATAATGTTGCTGAATTTCAAGCTGAAGTCAGTCTCAACGGCGCCAGCCGTTGAACCATAAATACTGCGGGAAGGGGGACTTGAACCCCCACGCCGAAGCACTAGATCCTAAATCTAGCGTGTCTGCCAATTTCACCATCCCCGCAGAGGGAAGGATGTTGTAGTGGATACAACAAGTTGAGTATAGCTTAAGAAATTATAGAATTCAACGAAGCGCTCGGGCAGGTATGCCTGTCTATACTACGCTAACGCCTTGTGATACCTTCATAAAATGAATCAAACAGAAGAAATCCAATCTACTATTACCACTATTGATGAAGTTACCCGCAAAGCGGCTGTTACTGTTCCTGTAGCTCATTTTCAGCGTGAATTTGAAGTTGCAATGAAGAACTATGCAGGAAAAGCAAAAATAAATGGCTTTCGTGCAGGTAAGGCGCCGCGTGAGATGGTTGAAAAGCTCTACGGAGAAAGCATCAAGTGGGATGTCGTTTCAAAACTTGTTTCAAGTTCACTTGATGAAGTTATTAAAAAGAATGAGCTCCAACTTGTTGGATCACCAAAGATAGATATTACCTCTGAAAACCCATCAGAGAAATTAGAGTACACAGCTGATTTTTCAATTTATCCGACTCCTAAAATTACAGGATATGAAGGACTCGAAATATCTGTAGAAAAAGAAGAGGTTACGGATGAAGTAATTACGAAAACTATCGATTCATACCGTCGTTCACGCTCAGGTTCAAAAGAGACAACTCGCACAGAGGTACAAGCCGAAGACATAATTGATGTATCAGTTGTATTTAAAGCAAAAGATGGAGCGGAAACTAATTCAGAGAATGCAACGATTGGATTAGGTGATGGACGACTTCCAAAAGAGTTTGATGAGCAAGTTGTAGGCTTAAAAATCGGAGAGACCAGAGGAGTAAAACTTCCTGCAGGTGATGAAGGTGAGATGGTTTATCTTGTTACTTTAAATAAAATCATGGAAAGAGAGCTACCAGAGCTCACCGATGATTTTGTTTCAACACTTGGACTTGAGCCAAAGACAGTGCTTGAGCTCAAGATGGATATTGAGAAAAATTTAAATGCTCAATCAGAAGGTCAGGCAAAAGAAAAAGCGAAGAATGTTTTGGTTGAAAAGATAATCGAGATCAATCCATTCCAAGTTCCACAAGCATTAATCGATGATGAAGTCAGAAATCTTTTAATTCGAGTAGGAGCAGTTGATCCAAAGAATACTAAATTTGAAGATATCCCAGTTGAGCCGTTTCGTGAGTCATTCGGTGAAATGGCAGCAAAAAGAGTCAAAGCAAATATCGTCACTGATATGATTGCCCAAACTGAGAAAATAACTCCTAATGATGAAGACATGAAGAGTGCGTTTCAAGAAGTTGCAGCGCAGTATCGTGTCTCAGAAGCAGAAGCGCGAAAAATGTTTACTGGTCGTTCACTGATACATCTTGCAGTTGAAATTACACGTTCAAAAACGCAAGATATGTTAGTTGAAAAAGCAAAAGTAACGTACGTTAAAAAAGGATAAATCATGCCATACGTTCCATATGTCATTGAGCAAACAGGCAAAGGAGAGCGCTCATACGATATTTACTCTCGTCTCTTAAAAGACAGAATCATTTTTCTTGGTAATCAAGTAGATGATCATATTGCAAACTTGATTGTGGCTCAGATGTTATTTCTAGAGAGTGATGATCCAGAGAAAGATATATTTCTATATATAAATAGTCCTGGTGGTTCAGTGAGTGCTGGATTGGCAATCTACGACACGATGCACTACATCCGTGCCGATGTCGCAACTGTATGTGTTGGACAGGCAGCAAGTATGGGAGCATTGCTTCTTGCAGGTGGAGCAAAAGGAAAACGTTTTGCATTGCCACATTCTCGAATCATGATTCACCAACCACTTGGTGGGTTTCAGGGACAAGCATCTGATGTAGAAATTCATGCAAAAGAGATGCTTCGTGTTAAAGATGAAGTTAACAAAATCCTTGTTCATCATACAGGAAAGCCTATGAAGCAAATTATCGAAGACACTGATCGCGATAATTTTATGACGAGCGAACAGGCTAAAGAGTATGGTATAATCGACGAAGTTTATCAGAGAAGGAGCTAATCGCTTGTGAGCAGAGGACAAGATAAGAATAGACAAACACTCGTGTGTTCTTTCTGTAATCGTACCCAAGAAGAGGTGCGAAAACTTATTGCTGGTCCTTCTGTATACATTTGTGATGAGTGTATCGACCTTTGTAATGATATTATTGCTGAAGAGATTGATGGTGGGGCTGCTGAAGCTCAGGTTACTCAATCAAAAATTCCGCGACCTAAAGAGATTAAAACTTTCCTTGATCAATATGTGATTGGTCAGAATCATGCAAAAAAAGTTCTTTCGGTTGCGGTTCATAATCACTACAAAAGAATCGAAGCAAAGGGCAAATCTGGTGATGTCGAGATACAAAAATCCAATATTCTTTTAATTGGGGCTACAGGAACTGGAAAAACATTACTGGCTCAATCACTTGCTCGTATTTTGCAAGTTCCATTTACTATTGCTGATGCAACTAACCTTACTGAGGCGGGATATGTCGGTGAGGATGTTGAAAATATTATTTTAAGTTTACTCCAGTCTTGCGATTACGATGTTGAGAAAGCACAGCGAGGTATTGTCTATATTGATGAGATAGACAAGATTTCTCGTAAAGCTGAAAATCCTTCTATTACTCGTGATGTTTCAGGAGAAGGTGTTCAGCAAGCTCTTCTTAAAATGCTTGAAGGAACTGTTGCAAGTGTTCCTCCAAAAGGTGGCAGAAAACATCCACAACAAGAATTTTTGCAGGTTGATACAAGTAACATCCTATTTATTTGCGGTGGTGCTTTTGTTGGTCTCGAAGACGTAATTCGTCAAAGAATTGGTCAAAAGAAACTTGGATTCGGTTCTACAAAAACTGAAAAGAAAAAAGCAGAAGATAAAAAAGTTCTACTCCATCAAGCACAGCCTGAGGATCTTTTGAAGTTTGGACTGATTCCTGAATTTATCGGTCGTTTGCCACTTGTTGCAACCCTTGAAGAACTAGATATCGAAGCACTCGTTCAAATTCTCACAGAACCTAAGAACGCTTTAATTAAGCAGTACAAACGCCTTCTTGAAATGGAAGGTGTAACCCTCCGTGTCCAAGAGCAAGCATTACAAGCAGTAGCGCAAAAAGCACTTGAACGAAAAACTGGTGCTCGTGGTCTGCGTGCGATTTTGGAAAATATCATGCTTGAAGTTATGTATGATGTTCCTTCCGAGCCAAATATTAAGGAAGTAGTAATTTCTGAGGATACAGTTTTAAAAGGTGAAAAACCTTTGGTTGTATACCAAGCGCAGGCTGAGTCTGCTTAATTTTATCTTTGGTTGAGCCCGTGACAGGACTTCACCCTTTTATTAGAGACATAAGTATCACACTGACTGCTGCCGGCAGTGTTGTGCTTTTCGCTAAGCGGTTGGGGCTGCCATTAGTTCTTGCGTATCTGTTTGCAGGGATCTTGTGCGGACCAAATTTAAATCTCTTCTCTACAGTTACTGACATTGATCAAATACGAGTCCTTTCAGAGTTAGGTATTATCTTTCTTTTATTCGGTCTTGGACTTGAGTTTAGTTTTCGAAAATTAAAACAACTTGGCTTTGCTCCAATCTTTATTGGAATGGGGGAAGTATTATTAATGTTACTGATCGGTTTTTTGGTTGGAAAGCTTATTGGGCTGCAATCTGCGAGTGCTTTAACAATCGGTTTTTTACTCTCAATCTCATCGACTGGGGTTATTATAAAAATCTTTCAAGAAAAAAAGCTCTCTAATTTTTATTTTGCACAAACGGTGATTGGGATTTTAATTATTGAAGATCTGTTTGCGATCTTATTTTTGTTAGGAATTTCATTTCTTACTCAAACAGGTGGAGGCGATTTTTCTCGAATTGTTTCAAAAGAGGTTTCATTATTATTTGGAACGAGTGTTACCTGGTTACTCTGTGGAACGTTATTTCTGCCTATTATTGTAAGAAGAGTGCAGAAATATCTTACCAATGAAGTCATTATTATAGGCTCATTAGGACTCTGTCTTGGGGCATGTTTAGGGGCAAGTTATCTTGGAGTTTCAACTGCACTTGCTGCATTTCTGACTGGCTCCATTGTTTCAGAGACACATATCCATGAAAAAGTTGACACACTTACTCGACCAATTCGAGATTTTTTCTCGGCAATATTTTATGTTGCGGTTGGGATGCTTCTTGATACAACAGTTCTTGAACATTCATTGACACTAGTATGTATTGTTACCAGCGTCGCTATTATTGGAAAATTTATAACCGTTTCTCTTTTTTCTCTATTGGCAGGGCGCTCATTTGAAGATGCAGCGCGAAGCGGACTAGCGATGATGCAAATCGGAGAGTTCTCGATTGTGATGGTGACACTTGCTTGTAATGAAAAGTTACTTAGTTCTGAATGGCAAGGAATTATTATTACAGCTGCAGCTTTTTCAATTTTAATTACTGCTCTGGTTTCAAGGTCATTTGAGAATGGTGCGATGTTTATGACATCTCTTTTGCCAAGCTTTATCAAGCGATTAGTTGAGCTTTATCGTTCTGAGGTTGCCCACCGCGAATGGATGCCTGCACAGCGAGGACGATTTCAAAAACGTTTCATGTTCATGGTTGCAAACGGTTTGATAGTTACAGCAATTTTTCTTGTTATGAAATTTGTTTTTCTTGATAGCCCAGACAGTGAAAGAGAACAAGATTTAGTCTATTTCTTTATTGCTTCTTTACTATCGTCTCCGTTTCTATTGGCAATGACTGGGTTAGGAGATATTCAGAAACGATCCAGTGCAACGCGTATCTCTCCACTTCAACTTCTTTCACTATTTTTTACACTTTTATTTTATGTTTTTATCTCGCTACTACTCATACCTGACATATTAATCTTATTGTCAACCGCAGCGATGGTTATGGTGCTTCTCATTTTATTTAGTAGCTATCTACACCGCGCAAATATTTGGGTATTTAAAACGTTATCGACAGAACCAAAACAGAGTAAAGCATCCGGAGCCCTCCCCATGGGGCCTTGGGACGAGCATCTGCATGCATTTACAATCGATCCGCTCTCACCAGTTATTGAACAGACACTCACTGAACTTGATCTGCGAAATAAATTTGGAGTCAATGTAATCTTGCATCAACGCGGCTCAAGAAAAGAAGTTGCTCCAACGGGTGATACAAAACTTTTCCCCGGAGATACAATTCTTGTTTTAGGTTTTGATAATGATATTCAGAAACTTGATCAATTCTTAGCAGCACAAGAAGAGCATGATTTTGAAAAAGAACTTGAAGAAGGATTTACGCTAACATCTGTACAATTGGAAACTGGTTCTGCATGGGATGGGCGAGCACTTTCTGATTTAGATCTACAAACCTCTATCAAGGGAGTCGTGGTTGCAGTTGAAAGAGGGGATGAACGATTTTTAACCCCAAGAAGTGATTTCGTTCTTTGTGCAGATGATTTTGTTTGGTTGGTAATGGATAAGTCACGGCTATCAATTTTAGATATGTTTTCCAATGCTTTGGGATGAAGATATTTTCCAACAGTACCAACTACGAAAGGTAGAGATTCAAAATGCACTTCAAAGTTTTGAGACTCTTTCAAAAGAGATGTGGCTTCGAGAAATTGCACTGTGTCTCTTAACGCCTCAATCAAGTCCTGTGAGGGCAGAGGCAGCGATGAAAATTCTTGAGGCTGAAGGACTTTTTGAACATAAACTAAAAGAACAAAAAGTAGCAGATATTTTAAGATCCCCTGAATCCTATGTGCGTTTTCATCTGACACGAGCAAAAAGGCTTCTTCTATTTATACAACAAAAAGAAGAGCTTTTTAGCTTTCTATCCCAGGGTCACGGTGCTCTCGTTGAGAGAGAATTTCTAGTCGCTCGTGTTGTAGGAATAGGGATGAAGGAGGGGTCACATGCTCTTAGAAATATTGGGCGAAAAAATCTAGCGATTCTTGATCGTCACATATTGAATAAACTAGTCGATTTGAAGGTAATTTCTGCCGTACCGAACACTATTTCCCACAAAAAGTATCTAGAAATAGAGGAAAAGTTTCAAAATTTCTCCTCTACAGTCAAAATTTCGATGGATGAGCTCGATCTTTTATTTTGGGCTGAAAAAACGGGTTTTGTATTTAAATAATTTATCGATACTTTCAATCTTGTGATTTTTTTTAGTGTTCACTAGCATCTTATATGTGAAGTAACCCGTAACTTATTTGTATTCTTATGAAATCATCTGTAAACAACCCTGTCCCATTATTAGCACTTAGAGAGCTCGTGGTTTTTCCACAGCAAGTGGTGCCTCTTTTTGTCGGAAGAGAAAAAAGCGTTAAAGCTATTGAAGAGTCTCAAAGGGAAGGAAAATACATCCTCCTTGCGGCTCAGAAAGATGCTAGAACTACGAATCCTGGACAAAAAGATATCTACACTATTGGAACACTCGGCGAAGTTGTTCAATTAATTCGTCTTGCTGACGGACCGATTAAAGTTCTTGTTGAAGGTAAAATGCGTGCTCGTATCAAAAGGTACGTGCAAGAAGACGAGTACATGCTTGTCGATGCAGAAGAGATTATCCCTGATACTGAAGTTTCAACCGAACTAAAAGCTTTAATGCGATCTGTATGCGTAACATTTGAAAATTACGTGAAGCTCGGTAAAAAAGTTAATCCTGAAATGATCATGCAAGTAAATGCAATCGAGGATCCATCTCGACTTGCAGATGCAATCGTTGTTCAGCTCAATATTAAACTTGAAGATAAGCAAGATATCTTAGAGACGATTCCTCCACAGGAACGACTTGAAAAGATCATGGGTCACATGAAGTCAGAGATCGAAATCCTTCAGGTGGAAAAAAGAATCCGTAACCGCGTTAAAAAGCAGATGGAAAAGACTCAGAAGGAGTACTACCTCAATGAACAGATGCGCGCGATTCAAAAAGAGCTTGGTGAAAAAGATGATTTCCGAAATGAAGTTCAAGAGCTAGAAGATAAATTAAAATCAAAAGACATGCCTGACGAAGCTCGTGAAAAAACCGAGAAAGAGATTCGCAAGCTTAAGATGATGTCTCCAATGTCTGCAGAAGCAACGGTAGTTCGAAACTATGTTGATTGGATGCTTTCACTTCCTTGGAATGAGTGCACAGATGACGAGATTGATATCGATCATGCACGAGATGTTCTTGAAGATGAGCATTACGGTTTAGAAAGAGTTAAAGAGAGAATTCTTGAATATTTAGCAGTTCAAAAACTTGTAGGAAAACTTAAAGGCCCAATCCTTTGTTTAGTTGGTCCTCCAGGGGTTGGTAAAACTTCGCTTGGTAAATCTATTGCTAATTCAACAGGACGAAAATTTGTTCGTGTAGCACTTGGTGGTGTACGTGATGAAGCAGAGATTCGTGGTCACCGACGAACATACATCGGAGCTCTTCCAGGAAAAGTAATCCAGAGTCTTAAGAAAGCAGGGGCATCAAATCCTGTATTCTTACTTGATGAAATCGACAAAATGTCGACTGATTTCAGAGGAGATCCTTCTTCTGCACTTCTTGAGGTGTTAGACCCAGAGCAGAATGGAACTTTTAATGATCACTATTTAGATTGTGATTACGATCTAACAAAAGTGATGTTTATCTGTACTGCGAACTCACTTCATTCAATCCCGCAGCCTTTGTTGGATCGTATGGAGCTCATTAGACTCTCTGGTTATACCGAGCTTGAGAAGTTAAACATTGCCAAGAAGTATCTCGTTCCTAAACAAACAAAAGATAACGGGCTTGAGGATAAAAATCTTATCCTTGATGACTCAGCAATTGTTGATGTTATCAGACGCTATACCCGCGAGTCTGGTGTAAGAAATCTTGAGAGAGATATTGGTACTCTTTGCCGTAAAGCAGCTGTTGAAGTTGTTGAGAAAGGTAAAGATCACCGAGTTGTTATCAGCTCAGAAAATATTACTAAGTTCCTTGGTCAGCCAAAATTCCGTTTCGGAAAAGGGGAAGAAGACCATCAGGTTGGTACAACTACTGGACTTGCATGGACAGAGAAAGGTGGAGAACTGCTTGTCATTGAAACCACAATTTTACCTGGACGCGGGCGACTGCAAATTACAGGAAAACTTGGGGATGTAATGCAGGAATCTGCGAAAGCAGCGCTTAGCTACGTTCGTTCAAGAGCCGAGATGCTTGGGCTTCCTAAGTACTTCTACGATAAAGTTGATATCCATGTTCACGTGCCAGAAGGTGCGATTCCAAAAGATGGCCCATCAGCTGGTATCACCATGGCAACTTCTATTGTTTCTGCTCTTACTGGAATTCCAATCGATAAACAGATTGCTATGACAGGTGAAATTACCCTTCGTGGAAATGTTCTTCCTATCGGTGGACTCAAAGAAAAAGCGATGGCGGCACACCGCGGTGGTATCCGTCGTATCTGTATTCCGAAAGAGAATGAAAACGATGTCGAAGAAATTCCAGCAACTGTAAGAAATGAACTCGAATTCATTCCTGTCAGTCACGTGGATCAAGTTCTCTTTGAAGCATTAATCTGTTCAGAAGCTAAAGAGCTCGATAGATTACTCGAGAAAAAAGCTATCCGAGATGAGCTTCTTTTTTCAGAGGGTAAAAAAGACTCTGATGAAGAAGATGGTAAAGAGAAACAACCAAGTCAGGTGGTTACTCACTAAGTAAACGTGGAAAAAAAAGATCACGGACTGATCGAACCAGGGGCTTTGTTAGCAGGTGTACTTCTTACGACACTGTTGGCTCTGTTCTTGTGTTCGATCATTTTTGGGTTGCAGTTTAATTTAATTCGACGCTTTCCTCTTGGGCTTGATTTTGTTGATTTTTACCGTGGTGCTCAGAATTTTGTTGCTGGATTTCCATTGTATGTAGATCCACGGTTCGTAACCCCGCCGACGGCCGCGATGCTTTTAGCGCCGTTAACCTTTTTTAGCCAACATACTGCTACGATAATTTACATATTTATAAATGTTTTATGTATTTTTTTTGGGCTCGTGCTTCTCAAGAAAGAAAGCGGTTGCTCGTGGCTCATTGTGCCCGCAGGTCTTGCAAGTTGTCCTGCAGTCTTTCTTTTTGAAAGAGGTAATATCGATGGGTTTGTATTCTTGCTTATCACATTTACCCTTGTTTATTGGAATAAGAGGGAAGGACTTGTCGCATGTGCTCTGGCATTCGCATGCCTTTTAAAAGTATATCCTGTGCTTCTTTTTGTTCCTGCATTGATTGAGCGACGATGGAGGATGATTTTTATTGCATGTGTTGTTGCATTCATTTTTGTAATTATCACTCCAAGTAATTGGTATAATTTTTTGTCAGAAAGAGTATTTGGAAGAAGTATCTTTTTTGATCCGAAAGAAAATATTAGCTTGATTAATGGTTTGTATTTTTTACGCGAACTACTGTGTATGTATGTCGGTAAAGAGTTTAACTATACAATGAACGCAGGGATTAGTGCTGAATATGGAATCCCACTTTGGATATTTGGATTTTCTATTTTTTCTTTGTTCTTCAATACGGCACGTCATCATAAAGAATTGGGGAATGAGAAGAACCTTTCATTACTAAGAATACTTTTTGTATTTCCAATGTTTTTGTATCCAGCTCAGGTGTATCAGTATTCACAGATTATGAATCTGATTGTTTTTGTTTTTCTTTGGAAAATGAACAAGACTGAAGCCTCACTCTTTGACAAGCAGTGGATTTATCATCTTGTTCTTTTATGTATAGCTATTTCTTGCACCTATAATTACGCTTTTGTTCTTGCGACAGGGAGCATTTATTTTTACGGTATCGTCCCTTTGGCAAATCTGTTTGTGTTCCTTCTTATGGTTGTTTTGGTGAGTAAGAAGCTGCTTCTCGTCTCTAAGGAGGCCACAGAGTTGACTTCATCGTCTGCAGCAATATAATACCCGAACCGTAATTGATGACGTGGATTTACGGGCGTATAGCTCAGTTGGTAGAGCATCAGCCTTACAAGCTGAGGGTCGCAGGTTCGAGCCCTGCTGCGCCCAGTGTTGTCACCCCCGATTCGCTCCGCGAATCGACCCCTTAGGGGTTCGATGTTGTCCCTTCGGGGAGTTTGCCTCCGGCAAACGTTTCACCCCGATTCGCTTTGCGAATCTGCCCCTTTAGGGGCACAAAATAGTACATTCCGATTATCCTTTTTTACAGTAAAATCCTTAGCAATTATTATTTCACATTGCTATCAATATGCTTAACTCTATTCAATCAAGGGCACTTCTTTTTTATGAGTTGTTGAAGGGTAATGATTTTCCAAATGCTACGATCTTAGCTAAAAAAGCTGGTTGTAGTCGCACAACAGCTAATCGTTGTATCGAACGCCTCAACTACGAACTTAATTGGCCGATTGCATACGAATCAACACAGCGAGGCTATTATTTAACTGATCAAAACTTTCAACCTGAAGTATTCAGTCCAGGAAGGGATGAATTTACTGCATTACTTCTATTGCGTGAAATCGCTGGACTTTTAGATGCGAACGATTTGCAAAATGCTATCGATAATTTATGGCGTCAAGTTAGTGTCAAAAATTCAAATTTATCCAAAGAACTTGCCCCACTTCTAAATTTCTTTTCAAGCGATTTAACCCAAATAGCTATTTTATCTGATACAAAACTCTTCCCTCTGGTGCACGCTGCCTATCGGGGTGACCCAGTTTCATTAACTTATCGATCACCATGGCGTCATAATTCTGATAAAAAATATCGAGGACGAATTATGAAAGTTCATTTTAGCGATGGAACTTTATATGTTTTTCTCCATGAGGAAACAGGCAGGGGATTGGTGTTGAATAGTGGTTTTATTAAAGAACTTGAAATTCTGCCTGATGCAATTGCACTAATTCCTCTCCCATCATCAAGCCCACTTGGTGAATCGGATTGGTTGCAGGGTTTTGGTGTATGGGCATCTGAAGATATTTATACTGTACAGATACAAATTCTGCCGCCTGCGTCTCACTATTATATAAAACAAAAATGGCATGATGATCAGGAAGACTTTTTAGATGAGAGTGGTATTTTAACTCGAAGCTTTCCCTCAATGATATCACCTGAACTTGCGCGTCGGATCCTTAGTATCGGAAAGTATGTAAAGTATATCGGACCTGAAAAACTCAGGTTAGAGGTGCTTGAGCAAGCGAAAGCGCTTTTAGTTGCAATTGAGTAGTCCTTTTTAAAAATGGCGCCTATGCCATATTTAGGTACACGTCTTTGTAAAGTTCAATTCAAGATAGTAAAAGATATCTTGTCTTTAGTAAAAGTTATGAATGAGGTGTTATTATGAGAAGATTAAATTTTTTATTAAATATATTGTTATATTTAATGATTGTTAGTTTTGTAAATTTTGATATTACGAACACCGCTCATTCGGAAAGACCGTTGGTTTCCAAAACCAAGTTAATAAAAACTATTGGGCTGATTGCCACGTCCAATAGCACAAATATCAAAGCTACTAACCCTGTTCGATTTAATAGAAAGTCCACGCAATTTTCGGGACGATGGCGTGGTTCTTTTAGACGTATTTCGTCCTCATGCATAGGTGCACCGAATGTCCTAAATTTTGTTCACATTATCAATATGCGTGGGAATCGTGTTGCCGTCTCTACAAATCATGACGGTATATTTTACGGGATATCCAGGGATAAAGGTCGAAGAATAGAACTCGCAAAGGAATATACTGCCAACAATGGTGTGCGGGTACAAATCGCTATGATATACGATACGCTCAATAAAAACTCATCTCGTGCAATTATGGGTGTTGCGGTTAGTACCCAATATAAAATGTGTGAGTTTTATTACCTGGCATCTGCTAGACGATTTTGAGATTTAATTCAAGTGAGTTGTATTTTAGAAAATAGATAGGTTTCTATGTAAATAATTTCAAGATTTAGGTGTTTTTAGATAATATGTAAGTTTTATGATGTACATACCTTCGAGAGGATCTATTAACTGTCAATGCAGTTAAATAATTCATGTAATTCCAAAAATATTTTTGAATAATTAAGCCAACATGATCGAATCAGAAGGTTATTTTAAATACTGGGCAAAAGCAGATCCCGATGTTGGTGATAAGCAGCCACGCTATCATTTAGTTCCGTATCATAACCTTGATGTGGCAGCCGTAGGATACTGCTTATTGAATTCTGATAAATCACTGGTGAATCGCCTTTGCGCTTTTCACAATATGCCATCATCGCAATTGGTTGATTTTATAACATTACTCCTTGCGTGGCATGATTTGGGTAAGTTTACTGAAGGATTCCAGAATTTAGTACCAGACCTTTTTCTGCATTTGAATGGTAAATCATCAACCCAGAGATATCTTTTGCGTCATGATACTGCAGGCTTGATTTTTGTCCGCAGTTATAAAGGAGCTGACGTTGTTTTACGTAATAACATACAAAAAAAATTTACAGGATTTGATGAAGATGAACCAACAAAATTTGAAATTTTAAATCCATCTTTAAATAGCATTTTTGGTCATCATGGATTGCCACCAGATCTAGGTGGTAATTATTCAGTTGATGTGTTGTATCCAGAATCATCAACTTCAGCCGCTGAGCAATTTATAGAAGATACATATGTCTTTCTTGCTAAATCACCAATCGCCTTAGGTCATGATTATGATTTACAAAAAACCAGGGTAATGCAGTCATCTTGGATTCTTGCAGGGTTTGCCACCTTCTGTGATTGGATTGGTTCAAATAGTGCATTATTTGAATTTGTAGATAAGCCTATGCTACTTCCGGAATATTGGAAAAGTTATGCAATTCCGCAGGCAGAGTATGCAATCCGAAAGCTGAAAATATTACCAACACCTAGTAGAGGTTTTGTTGCGATAGGTCAGACATGTCCAAACATTATGCACCCAACTCCGTTACAGTCACTTTGTGGGGAGATGCATATTCAGCAAGAGCCTAGTCTTTATATTATCGAAGACACCACTGGTGCCGGTAAAACCGAAGCTGCACTTTGCCTTGCGCATCGCTTAATCGCAGCTAACCAAGTACAAAGTGTTTTTTTCGCGTTACCAACCATGGCAACCGCAAATGGCGTATTCAAACGTGTCAGTGACATGTATTTAAATATTTTTGCCCCAAATACATCGCCTTCATTGGTACTTGCACATTCGCGAAGTGCTTTAAATCAACGCTTTCAAGAAATACTCAACGTAGAACCTACTACTATTGATGTTGAAGCATTAAATGGTATTGCAGAAACTGAAATACAAGCAGGCGAGGCAAATTGCGCAGCCTGGTTTGCAGATACATCTAAAAAGTCACTGCTTGCGTCATTTGGTGTAGGCACCATTGATCAAGCATTAGTTGGTGTTTTGCCACTCAAACATCAAAGCCTTAGATTATTTGGCGCTAGCAGAAGTGTGTTAATTCTTGACGAAGTACATGCATACGATTCGTATATGGCGCAACTAATAGAACGATTACTTGAGTTCCAAGGGGGATTTAATGCCCCTGTTATTTTGATGTCTGCGACATTACCTAGGCACATGAAAGACGCTTTTAGTAAGGCCTATTTAAAAGGGCGGGGTCAAAATATTCTTCCAAATACACTACAAGAGAATCCATATCCATCATTGGACGTAGTAAGCGTATCAAATTGTACACGGGCTACATTTAAAACACGTGACGAAGTAAGGCGCACGGTCACTGTGGAGTACTATCATGATAAATCTGCTATTATAAATACAATTAAAGAAGTTACTCGCCAAGGAAAATCTGTTTGTTGGATTAGAAATACTATCAACGATGCGCTAGAAGCGTTTGAGGAATTCAAAACAGAAGTAGGCCAAGATAAGTTAACATTATTTCATTCCCGTTTTTGCCATGGTGATAGACAGCGTATCGAAGATAAAGTACTTTCAATTTTTGGGGATAAAAGCACAACATCGCAACGATCAGGGCAACTCTTAATCGCAACGCAGGTCATTGAGCAATCACTCGATCTTGACTTTGATTTAATGATTACCGATTTAGCACCAATAGATTTGATAATACAGCGTGCAGGACGCCTTATGCGCCATACACGTGATAAAAATGGCAACAGAATATTTGGTGCAGATGAAAGGGGCACACCTAAGTTAGTTATATACGGACCCAAATTTACAGACCAACCACAAAGCGACTGGTATGAATCATTTTCAAGACCAGCAAGTTTTGTATACAAGCATCATGGTAAATTATATTTAACGGCAAAGATCTTAATTCGCGAAGGCTGTCTTCGTGCACCCGATGATTTTAGATCTTATGTGGAAGAAGTCTATGGAAATACATCTGATGATGATATTCCATCTGCCTTAGAATACCGCGAGCAGAAAGCCGTAGGTATCGATAGTGGTGCGAAAAGTCTTGCTATGATTAATGGCTTGAGTGTATTGCAGGGGTACGACATGCAAAATAGTAACTGGTCAAAGGATGTTGATACGCCAACAAGGCTATCTGAGGATCAATATCAAGTTACTCTTGTTATAAGTAAAAATGGGAGATTGTATCCCTTATTTAATGGGGAAAATGCATGGGAGCTTAGCGAGGTACGCTTGCCCGGTAAATATAAACCATTGCCAGATACCCCAGCAATTATTGAATTAAAAGAAAAGCCACAACATAAATGGAGGAATTTTGTGGTAATTGAAGAGCAGTCTGATTACTATTCAGGGCAAGTTATGACGCGTAAAAATAAATTAGTTGATTTTAAATATGACCCTGTAATAGGTCTGCATGAGGTCAAAGATGAAGATCTATAATCTTTTGAATGAAAAATGGATACCAGTTCGTCGTCAATCAGGAACAATCGAATTTATTGCCCCGCATGAAGTTGTAAATAACTTTGCAAAAGATCCAATCATAGATCTAGCGGCGCCGCGGCCTGATTTTAATGGTGCATTGATCCAGTTTTTAATAGGACTTGTGCAGACTGCATTTGCACCAAAAGACCCACGCGAATGGCGTAAGTATCGCGATACAAATCCCAGCGAAAATGAATTAAAGGAAGCTTTTCAAAAATTTGAGTTTGCATTCAATTTAAATGGGGATGGTCCTCGATTTATGCAGGACTTTGATCGGGGATGGTCTAGTGATGCAAAGCCTGTCGGTATAAATCGTCTTTTAATTGATGCGCCGGGTGAACAATCTGAAAAATTCAACAAGGATTTTTTTGTTAAGCGCCCTATTGAAAACGAAAACTATTCATTGTCGCTATTGGCTACTTCAGCGGCATTATATGCTTTGCAAATTAACGCACCTTCAGGTGGCGCGGGACATCGCACATCTGCACGTGGGGGTGGCCCACTTACAACCATAGTTAAAGGCGTAACGCTATGGGGGGACATTTGGAATAATGTGCTTGAGCTTTCAGCATTTGATTGTCAGCAACGTCCCAATTCCGACGACGCTATTACAATTTTTCCATGGCTTAGCAGTACAAAGAGTAGTACCCAGGATGAAAAAGTCGAGCCACATGATTGTCATCCATTCCATGTATATTGGACTATGCCACGACGTATCATCCTATGTTTAAATACTGACAAAATCCAATGTGCCGTATATTCTTCTACCACCTTTGTTGAAGGCTGTGCTACATTTTTAACAAAAAACTACGGTAATAATTATTCAGAGAACTGGATACACCCATTAACCCCATACCGGCAATTGAAGAAACAAGAAACTTTGGTATCAAAAAAAGCGCCCGGTACATCGATTGGATTTCGGTATTGGCTAGAATTAACAACTATACAACAGGGTCATATACGGTCAAAGGTTGTTGAACGCTTTGATAGGAACGGTATTGGTGCTTCGCGTATTCATTGTTTTGGCTATTCGATGGATAATATGAAGCCCTTAAAGTGGGTAGATACAATCTTGCCGCTTTATACAATAGAAGAATCTAATTTGTTGAATTATTCCATCGAGTTGGCGGGTTTAGTGGAGGCAGCTGAAAAAATCAGATCATATGTTTCGTATGCGGTTGGTTTAGCCTATGGGTCTAACGGTAATCCTACTGAACCGTCATCTAACTTTAATAATATGATTGAGCCAAGATTTTACGAGCTTGCTAATAATTTTGCGACTAATGCGCTGCAAGCTACAACAGATCAAAAAGTTGATTGGCATTCTTTATTGCTTGCAAGTGCATACAAAGTTTTTGATGAGTATTTTCTTTTAGGTAATTGGGTAGGGATAGATATAGGTAAGGTTTTTGCAGCTCGTTCTGCACTCAAAGCGGTCATGAATAAAAATAAAGCTAGTATTCAAAAGATCTTAAATCTTCCTCTAACAGATCAAGAAGTAGTAAAAAAATCGACAAATAAAAAATCAAAAGTTAAAACAGAGGTAATCACCGATGGAATCTAATATTAATCAGGAAAAGACTATTGGTTCAATCTGCGAAGCATGGTGGAACGAACTAAAGCAAGGCAGGGCTGGCGCACGCGCCCGTTTGCGTCGCGGGGGATCTATTCTGGATTTGTTATTAGAGCCGCAGACCCACAAATTGCGATACTCACTACAATCTATTAACGCCAAGGTATCCGCAGATAGGATTGCGGTCGTTGCTGGTATTCTTGCAGATATCGATAGCTCTAGTGTATTAAGCTTTGCGCATACACTGGGTAGCATGTCTGCTGATATATCCGCTATAGAGCCAAGGATGCAAAAGTTATTGCGGATAGAATGGAATGATAATGAAGAATTGTTAACACAAATGCGTCGCATTCTACCACTCATTAATAGGGCAGTTAATGTTGGATCGTTATCAGAAGTTTTATGTCGGTGGAATGACACTGCAAAGAAACAAATTGCGGTAGAATTCTACGAAGCAAAATCGCGCAAGGTAGGGGCTAGTAAATAAATTTTATTTTTTTTAGGAATTAATCATGACTAACTTTATTCAACTTCATTCTTTAACTGTATATCCACCATCTAATCTAAATCGGGATGATTTGGGTCGCCCAAAATCAGCAGTATTTGGAAATACACAACGTCTAAGGATATCTTCACAATCTTTGAAGCGCGCATGGCGCACCTCTTCAATATTTTCAGAGTCCTTACACGGTAATCTTGGAATACGAACAAAAGAGATCGGGCATTATATAGAGCGACAAGGTGCATCAATAGGTGTCGATTCCACTGCGTTAAAAGGTTTGGCAAAAAAACTTGTTGCAATATTTGGGGGAGATAAGAAAGAAGATAAGAAAGGGAAAGATGAGCTAAAGTCCGAACAGCTTGTCTTTATGGGGACACATGAACTTGCCGAAATTGATTTATTATTAAAAAAATTAGCCGATGGTGAAGATATTTCGGACGATTCCATACAGAACGTACTTAAAAAATCCCCAGGTGGTGTAGACGTTGCAATGTTTGGGCGTATGCTTGCATCTGCGCAGGATTATAATATTGAGGCAGCTGTACAGGTTGCGCATGCACTGTCAGTACATAAAGTGACTTTAGAAGATGATTATTTTACTGCCGTTGATGACCTTGGGAAGTCATTTGATCGCGATGGTGCAGCACATATTGATGTAAATCAATTCGGCGCAGGTGTTTTTTATGAATATATATGCATAGATATAGATCGATTGAAAAAAAATCTAAGTAACGATATGGCACTTGTCCGTGCAGGTATTTCTGGTCTGGTTTCGGCCGCATTAACGACAAGCCCATCTGGTAAACAGAATAGTTACGCCCACGGTAGTTATGCCTCCTATGCGTTTGCCGAAATTGGAACAAAGCAACCGCGATCATTATGTTCAAGTTTCCTTAATCCAGTTAAGGCTGATAGTACAGGAGACGTACTGACTAATGCTATTAAGCAACTTAGATTAACGCGAGATGATTTTGATGCTGCATTTGGTAAATGTGCGACATCAAGTTTTGAATTAGCAGTTCCAGAAAGGAAAGGATCGCTGGTTGAATTAATAAAATTTGTAACTTCATTCGAGTAGTATTAAATGCAAGCACTTGCTTTTATTTTATATTCACCACTTCAATCATGGGGCGATATTGCTGTCGGTGAAATTAGAAATTCATTAAATTACCCTACCAAATCCGCTTTAATAGGTTTTATATCTGCGGCACTTGGCTATGACCGAATAGATGATGAGGCAAAAATTTTAGAGTTAAATAGTACGCTAAAGTTTGCGATACGCTTGGATGGTGATCGTAAGGTGATATCTGACTATCATACTACCCAAGTGCCTTCGTCCAAAAAAGGTGTTACTCACAGAAGTAGAGCCTCGGAATTGGCAATGCCAGAATTGAATACTATTTTATCGACACGTGAATATCTTTGTGATGCTGTATTTTCGGTTTTTTGTTTTGGCGAATCGGAATTACTTATCTTGTTACTTGATAAATTAACTTCACCAGAACGCGCCCTATACCTTGGCAGAAAAAGTTGTCCGCTTGCTATTTCATGCATGCCAAAAATCCTAGTTGGGGAAAGTCTTGCTGAAATCCAAGCACAATATTTCCTAGCCCCCGAAATTAGAGAAAAGTGGGTTCCGCAAAAAAAATCTGGCGAAGAGGTTCGGATTTATTGGGAAGATGGAATTAGTTCAGGTTTGCAATCCATAGCTATCTTTACCAAGCACGATAATATTATTAGTCGTGCGCGTTGGCAGTTTGGCGTGCGTAACGAATATATGGCCTCTGTTATGATGCCTTAGGGGGATTTAATGTATTTATCTAAAGTTACTTTTAAAGATCCTAGAAACGCCTGGCGTGAATTATCGCATGAATATTCACTGCACCAGCGTATATGGGCATTGATGTCAAAAGCTGAAGAACAAAAGCGTGATTTTCTTTATCGAGTAGTAACCGGCGATCTACCTACTATCTATATACAATCGGTCCAATTACCACATGAAGATGATTCTTTATTCTACACACAGACTAAAGTATACGATCCGCGGCTTATGCCTGATATGCAATTGCAGTTTACTGTAAGGGTGAATCCCATTATTTCGGTTGGACACGAAAAAGATAAAAGGTCTAAGCGACATGATGTTGTTATGCATAAAAAACATTCACTACGACTGGAAGGTCAGCCAATGCCCACTATGGATCAATTGGTCCAGTCTGCTGTAGGTGAATGGATACAAAGTCGGCAGGAAAGATGTGGGTTTGTCTTGGATCCCCTTTCATTAACCTATTCTGAATATACCCAGCGCGAATTCTATAAACGGAAAGCTTCTAAAAAAATATCTTTGTCTACAGTAGATATAAGTGGTGTCTTAAAAATCAAGGATTCAAAATCGTTTTTGGAAACGTTGCACACTGGGCTTGGTGCAGCTAAAGGTTTCGGTTGCGGTCTAATGCTAATTAAAATCCCTTAAATGCACTTCAAATGAATATTCTGCCCCCAGCAAAGCCAATCCCAATAAAAGATAGGCTTTCTATGCTGTTTGTTGAAAAGGGGCAAATTGATGTACTAGACGGTGCTTTTGTAGTTGTTGATATTACTGGGATACGCACACATATTCCAGTCGGATCTGTTACATGTTTGATGCTTGAGCCAGGAACGCGCGTATCCCATGCTGCAATTAAGTTAGCTAGCCAAGTTGGGTGTTTATTAGTCTGGGTTGGTGAAGCGGGTGTACGTTTATATGGGGTAGGGCAACCAGGTGGTGCGAGATCTGACAAACTTTTATACCAGGCTAAATTGGCTTTAGACGATGATCTTCGATTAAAAGTGGTTCGCAAAATGTACCAGCTTCGATTTCAAGAAGATGCGCCTCAAAATAGAAGTGTTAATCAGTTGCGCGGGATAGAAGCTTCGCGCGTTAAAAAATTATACCAACTTTTCGCTAGAAAATATGGCGTTGAGTGGAAGGGGCGTAATTATGATTACACTGATTGGGATAAAAGTGATGTCCCAAATAAAGCACTTAGTGCAGCTACGAGTTGTTTATATGGCATTTCGGAAGCAGCGATTTTAGCTGCAGGGTATGCGCCAGCCATTGGTTTTTTGCATACTGGAAAACCGCAGTCATTTGTTTATGACATTGCAGATATTTTTAAGTTTGAAACAGTTGTACCAATTGCCTTTGAAATAGCAGCAAAACCAAAAGGCCCGATAGATCGTGAAGTAAGATTGCGATGTCGTGATATGTTCCGTGAAACTAAAATTTTAAAACGATTAATTCCATTAATCGAAGAAGTTTTATCTGCTGGTGGTATTATACCGCCCCCTGCACATGAAGAAGCGCTGCCAGTAGCTATTCCAGACGAAAAAGGTATTGCAGATGTTGGTCATCGTAACTGAAAACATTCCATCAAGATTAAGGGGCCGATTAGCAATTTGGTTACTAGAGGTAAGGGCTGGTGTTTATATTGGTGACGTATCATACAAGATACGCGAAATGATATGGCAACAAATTACTATAGCATTGGAAGACGGTAATGTTGTAATGGCTTGGTCAGTTAACAATGAATCAGGTTTTGATTTCTTAACGCTGGGTGAAAATCGCAGGGTCCCAGTTGATTTTGACGGAATCAAATTAGTATCTTTTGCGCCCCCAAAAGGTGAAGAATCGGTAACGCCAGTAGCGACTATCTTAAAGGCATAGTCTAAGCATTTTTTTCTATACAGTTCGGTAATGTTAAGGACGTTCAAAAAAGTCATTATTTCTGGTAAGTTGCTCGAATAGTGTTCCCCGCGTGCGCGGGGATGAACCGCCACTCATTACAAAAGCCATTAAAAGTATATTGTGTTCCCCGCGTGCGCGGGGATGAACCGTGTGATTCACTGGAGGTAAGGGGGCTAGAATCGTGTTCCCCGCGTGCGCGGGGATGAACCGGGAAGTGGAAGAAACAAAAAGTGCAAGGCTAAGTGTTCCCCGCGTGCGCGGGGATGAACCGATGATTAGAATTATATAGCTATCTTGATGTTTGTGTTCCCCGCGTGCGCGGGGATGAACCGCCTTCATCGCTGCTCCTTTTGTTTCTTCTTAGGTGTTCCCCGCGTGCGCGGGGATGAACCTGAGCCGAAATAACTACCTAAAAATCCAAGAGTTGTGTTCCCCGCGTGCGCGGGGATGAACCGAGGCAACCCATAAGATGTATATCTCTCGGTATGTGTTCCCCGCGTGCGCGGGGATGAACCGGACTACTACCCTGCTATAACTCGTGAGCTTTTGTGTTCCCCGCGTGCGCGGGGATGAACCGGCTCGCGATTCGCTTAAAAGTTTTGGTTTTTTGTGTTCCCCGCGTGCGCGGGGATGAACCGATTTTTAGATTACTCACTACTAGAGGAATACGGTGTTCCCCGCGTGCGCGGGGATGAACCGATTGGGGACTCTCCAGCGGGTGGCAAAAGAAAGTGTTCCCCGCGTGCGCGGGGATGAACCGTCTTTTTAGAAATTAGAGAATCAAGGCTAGTAGTGTTCCCCGCGTGCGCGGGGATGAACCGTAGCAGTATTTCATTTCATTACACATAGAACCGTGTTCCCCGCGTGCGCGGGGATGAACCGGGATCGGCGTTCGTTTTGCCAAAATACAAAAAGTGTTCCCCGCGTGCGCGGGGATGAACCGGGTATACCAGAAATGCCTCCTGCCAATGGCTCGTGTTCCCCGCGTGCGCGGGGATGAACCGAATCAGGTGAAACTTGTTTAGATAGAACCTATGTGTTCCCCGCGTGCGCGGGGATGAACCGTGATTTTGTCTACGTATTTTGAGAGCGAAGATGTGTTCCCCGCGTGCGCGGGGATGAACCGTGAATAGAGCTAACGGTGTATGCTTAGAGAAGGTGTTCCCCGCGTGCGCGGGGATGAACCGCGGATTCTATTGGGTTGCACGTAAACCCCTTAGTGTTCCCCGCGTGCGCGGGGATGAACCGTGTTTTATTAAGAGAAGAGGAACACTAGAAACGTGTTCCCCGCGTGCGCGGGGATGAACCGGTAACCTACAAGATCTATATATCTCTATATCGGTGTTCCCCGCGTGCGCGGGGATGAACCGAGCGCACAAATTGAACTCGAGCGAGAAAATTAGTGTTCCCCGCGTGCGCGGGGATGAACCGCTCGAACTGATCCTCATCAACCACTCGTAGATGTGTTCCCCGCGTGCGCGGGGATGAACCGAGGACATCATGAATAAAAAACAATTAACAGAAGTGTTCCCCGCGTGCGCGGGGATGAACCGTGTTATTGCGTCTCGTTCTGGAAGTTCATCTGGTGTTCCCCGCGTGCGCGGGGATGAACCGTTTCAGATGGTGACGCGCCGCTAAAGAAAACCGTGTTCCCCGCGTGCGCGGGGATGAACCGTGAAAACAAACTGGTAGACCGATTCTCTAGTAGTGTTCCCCGCGTGCGCGGGGATGAACCGATGTAAAAACATCGGTATCAGGGAGCACGCTTGTGTTCCCCGCGTGCGCGGGGATGAACCGTAATTTTTTCAACGTATTTTGAGAGTGAAGACGTGTTCCCCGCGTGCGCGGGGATGAACCGAACAAATAAACAACAATATAATAATAAGTAATGTGTTCCCCGCGTGCGCGGGGATGAACCGGATTCGTAACGAGTTATTTTAAAACCTACTTGGTGTTCCCCGCGTGCGCGGGGATGAACCGGCAGAGCTCCACGAGATTTGGTGCGAAGAGTCGTGTTCCCCGCGTGCGCGGGGATGAACCGAATCCTGAATCGTCACGTTGAATTCTTAACTCGTGTTCCCCGCGTGCGCGGGGATGAACCGAGATTCACCGCCACCAATAGTTATTTCAGCTAGTGTTCCCCGCGTGCGCGGGGATGAACCGAGACTGTCAATAGATTCCAATTGAATCCCTATGTGTTCCCCGCGTGCGCGGGGATGAACCGCCGACATTGATTAGATTGCTTAAACTCTTCGGGTGTTCCCCGCGTGCGCGGGGATGAACCGTACCAGCCTGCATCCATCGGCGCAAACTCGCTGTGTTCCCCGCGTGCGCGGGGATGAACCGTTATCGGGCATAATATAGCGTGCATTGAGATAGTGTTCCCCGCGTGCGCGGGGATGAACCGTTAGTCACAATTCCCTTAAGCCTGTTTTACGCGTGTTCCCCGCGTGCGCGGGGATGAACCGGACAACGCGCATTTAGTCTAATCTCTCCGTAGGTGTTCCCCGCGTGCGCGGGGATGAACCGATGCCGAGCGCCTCGCTCAAGCTAAAATCGACGTGTTCCCCGCGTGCGCGGGGATGAACCGTACTTGGCGCGGTCTTGTTCTTGTTGTATCTGGTGTTCCCCGCGTGCGCGGGGATGAACCGTTCGGTGGACAATTCGAAGCAGGTTTACCAGCGTGTTCCCCGCGTGCGCGGGGATGAACCGCTAAAGCGGCGGGGGAAATAACTACGCTAAATGTGTTCCCCGCGTGCGCGGGGATGAACCGTACCAAGGGCAAAACCTCTCAGACGCTGCAGTGTGTTCCCCGCGTGCGCGGGGATGAACCGAACTACAACTAAAGAGAGCACGAAAACGAAAGGTGTTACCCGCGTGCGCGGGGATGAACCGTTTAATTAGTTATATTATTCCTTCTCAGGTAAGTGTTCCCCGCGTGCGCGGGGATGAACCGCGAAACTCTCGTATAGCATTTCATCTTGTTCAGTGTTCCCCGCGTGCGCGGGGATGAACCGTTTTTAAAACTTACAGTCTCTTCGGCTCATTTGTGTTCCCCGCGTGCGCGGGGATGAACCGACTTAGAATCTGAGACTTTATACTTGGCTACAGTGTTCCCCGCGTGCGCGGGGATGAACCGCTTATAGGGTATTGGATAACAAACTCCAAAATGTGTTCCCCGCGTGCGCGGGGATGAACCGTCGATGATGAGGGTAAAATCTTTGTCAAAGATGTGTTCCCCGCGTGCGCGGGGATGAACCGGCTAAGAAGAAGGTAAATCAGAGGGAAGAGATGTGTTCCCCGCGTGCGCGGGGATGAACCGATTTAACTAAGGCTACTACTCAGCAGCTCTTAGTGTTCCCCGCGTGCGCGGGGATGAACCGTACCTTGCAATACGTCCGGCAAGATTTGGCATGTGTTCCCCGCGTGCGCGGGGATGAACCGTTTTTACAGGAATAATTAGAGTTATGTACGATGTGTTCCCCGCGTGCGCGGGGATGAACCGTGGAACGAACTACTCAATCAATGCAATCCAAGGTGTTCCCCGCGTGCGCGGGGATGAACCGACTCAATAACTATCTTTTCAGCACTGAAAGTAGTGTTCCCCGCGTGCGCGGGGATGAACCGGGAATATCTACGCCATTTAAAGCAATGGCAGAGTGTTCCCCGCGTGCGCGGGGATGAACCGGCACTAATACATCACATAATGAAATTGGTATCGTGTTCCCCGCGTGCGCGGGGATGAACCGACTATAACGTTGAAGCTGATTTGATTTGGTTTGTGTTCCCCGCGTGCGCGGGGATGAACCGATACAGAATAGAGAATCGTTTATCACTTACGTGTGTTCCCCGCGTGCGCGGGGATGAACCGCCAAAGGAAACATCGTTTCGTGGAATCCTGGTGTGTTCCCCGCGTGCGCGGGGATGAACCGTTCCTACCGCTACTATGATAACGCCTATAATTGTGTTCCCCGCGTGCGCGGGGATGAACCGGATGAGAACGATAATCCCGCACTAGACGAAAAGTGTTCCCCGCGTGCGCGGGGATGAACCGATGCGAGATGGAGCGCGAAAGATTTGGAAAGAGTGTTCCCCGCGTGCGCGGGGATGAACCGTTCTTTATTATCCTTATATTTAATTATCAATAGTGTTCCCCGCGTGCGCGGGATCGACCGGCCTTTCCATTCACACGATGTACGAGAGTAATTAAGTCCGTTTCTTTTTCAATAGATAAAGAATTATAGGCAAACAAACAACTACCTCAATAAAAGCAACGATACACAGTACTATAGGAAAAAGCCAAAATGATTCGTTTCTAAAACGTAAAGAAGGATTTGCACCTTTAGAATAAAGAAGTGCTAAGTCTTTTTCATTTTCAAAACTCCCCTCTACCTTTTCTTGCAACACCTCGCCACCTGGCGTGCTAAATTCAATCTGTGAGCGGTATAATGTGCAAGGATACTTGTTATTCTTGCTACCACATCTTCCCTGATATGATTCTATACTGATAGTCCTCCCACTAACTTCAACCGCATTGTCGAGAAAGCTTTTAGTTGCTAAGGCAAATTTGGCAGCTATTCCCAGGATTATTAAAGTGCTGATTATGAATACAACTATTACCATGACTTTGATTGTCGAAAAAGTTGTGGGATTGCTGGTATTTGCTTGCATTTCAGAATTCTAATAGAGAATTGCTCATTTTAACAATTCAACAAATATTTATGTTGGGCCAAATTACTAGATTCAATCTTTGGCATCTCCCATGCCCATAGTGACTTTATGGTACAAAAGAGCACCACTCACCTTTTATAAGTGCAAGATTCCACTACAGTTTCAAATTCTTATTTGGCATGAAAGAATAAGTCGTGAAAGAAATACCAGTTCAAATAGTCAGTGCTTTTACACAAAACATTTCTGGTGGAAATCGGGCGGGAGTAGTACTTGATGCGTCCGCCTTAAGTGATCTCCAAATGCAAACAGTCGCCCGAGAAGTCGGGTACACTGAGACTGCTTTTATAATGGACTCTCAAAAAGCTGACCGAAAAATTCGATTTTTCACTCCAAATAGCGAAGTTGATCTTTGCGGGCATGCAACTATTGCAACTTACTCTCTACTTTTTGCTCGCTCGCTCATAGGCACTGGAAAAACTACTCATGAACTAAACGCTGGAATATTAGACGTTACTATTGAAGCTAACGGATACGTGACTATGCAACAGGCTCTACCTGTATTCGGCTTACATGTGCCGCATGAAGAGGTGGCGCAAATTCTTCGCATCCCACAAGAATGGATTTCGTCAACAGGACTAAAGCCTCAGATTGTATCGACTGGTCTGTCCGATGTGCTTGTTCCGATAAACTCAAGATCAAATCTATTCTCAATTAAACCCGATTATGATCGGATGAAAGAATATAATCGTGCGACCGATACTGTTGGATTTCACCTTTTCACATTTGATACCATTGCGGATTCTGCCACAGCACACTGCAGAAACTTTGCGCCGGCGTATGATATTTTCGAAGAGGCTGCAACGGGAAGCTCTAGCGGCGCACTAGCATGCTATCTTGCAGAACATAAGCCGCGCCAATCTACAGAGTATGTTTTTGAGCAAGGCTATGTAATGCACAGTCCATCGGAGATTGTAGCTTATCTATCTATGGAAGATGGTAATATCAAATCAGTTTTAGTGAAGGGTAGTGCTGTGCTAGTCGAAGAGAGGTTGGTCAACGTATAACAAAAATGGTTTTGGTAAAACTGAGCATGGATGTAAAGGTGAGCGTCCCCTAGGATCCACAACCATAATCTTGGCCTTGAGCGTGTCTAGACATTTTTGCTCATCCTTAAAGCGCACAGTAATTTGGTCATCACAAAGTTACAAATCAAAGAACATAACTTTTCTTTTTGATTATGTTTTGTGTCGATAGCCGTTAGGATGCAATTACGGGTTTGAATGAATGGTCTCTAAGCTGTGGATCCGGCATTGCAACCCTGTTTTTCCGATACAGATGAATAATCGTCTTATCATCGCTTCTGAGCGATTGATGTAAATCGAATTCTTCCTGTAGAGTTAAGAGTTCTGAAGGCGTAACCTCACCCCGTCTTAATTGGTTAAGGTGTCTCCGATCGAGCACTGAAAGAACTCCATCAGAGGCAACGATTACATCGTCAGTGTATGAAATTTCAATTGATCCACCATTATAAAATTGGAGCCCTTCTTCTTCTCCAGTAATTGCTCCAAACGAACCTTTTTTACCGTTTTTGTTCCTGAAATTATTTCTAATATTTTTTTGAATAGCGGTATTCGCTTTCCAACCAAAATCGCTAGGGTTATCACTAATTAGTCCTGCAGTGGTATAGAGAAATTTTCTGAGTCGTCCAGATAATCCATCAAAGAACATTTCGTGTGTGCCTTTGGGCTTAGAAGTAATCTCTGATATCTGTCCATCATCATGAGCAATGAAAGCGAGTGAATCACCAACGGTTCCGTAGTGAAGCGTGTTCCCCTCGAGAGCAACAATGAGAGCTGTCGTTGCAGCGGGATCAATCGGCCCACTTTCCAAAAGTTCGAGATTATACTGCGCGATTGCATAATTTAATAAGCCGAAGCACTCTTGAATAGCATCACCGGTATTAAATGATTCACACAGTAATGGAAAGGTGCTTTCAATAGTTTTAACTGCAAGCAATGAAGCCTTTGTTGCCGGACTTAGTTGAGGATAGATTCGCGCCTTTTCAAGTTCTTTATCGTGTGAATCAATCCTTGTAACCCCATCACAGATAACAGCTACTGTCATTTGACCGACATCAAAAACTGTAAAGCTATCCTCTAGTGGTTTTGGATTTCTGTAGCACTTCGATAGATTTTGTCCTGCTGCAACAGCAGCATTCCACCCGGATTCAGAATGATGTGACGTCTGAAATTTAAAAGGTTCCTGGGTGC
>JBIKWN010000074.1:0-11491 GCA_044356295.1 Bdellovibrionota bacterium | reverse complement strand
GACGACTTGCGCAGAGTCTCCGTTACCAAGATACCCAGTGATAAGCCCAACTCGGCTATCTTCCGTAGTCACACTCGACCAATCTTCATTTACTTCACCAATAAGTTTAAGCTTTACCGTACTATTATAGAGCTCTGTTTTTACTTTAACATTTCCTAAATCAGCCTCGTACACACCTGCTTGAAGCTCTGTCAAAGGCAATTTGCAACCACCTTGAGGTCCAGCAAACGCAGGTAAAGTAATAATGAGGAATAAAAAACAATTACATACTAAGATTTGTCTGAATCTCTGAATGTTTTTCATGATAAGCCCTCAACAGTGCATACAATTTGGTCATCAAATAACTTACGTGGTGATGGTTTGACGGTGAGTAGCTGTCCATATCCATCTTGGACAACGACACCCTGTTGGAGCATTACAAGTAAAGTATTTTTCTGATAAAAATCAGATGATTTCCTCATCAAGTTACTTTTTTCAGTTTGAGATAATTGATTAGATGATACTCTTTTTTGCAGATCCTCCAATGACGAAGCTGAAATGAAAATGACTCCAGTATTCATGCAAATATTTTGATTAAGATTTTGATTCGGTAGTCCAATCTTTTCGCCTTTATATACACTGCCTGCGACAATCAAGTTTGCATCTTCATCGACTGACATTACTTCACTATTAGCAACACTTTCTTTCCCAAGCCAAGATATAAAAGAATCACCCTTACCATTGATAACCGGCTCAAGCCCACTCAAAGCAAAAATCGAAGCATCTGGCTTAAATATTACTGATGTATAGACATCATGATTATTTTCATAACTGATATTTATTTTAATATTACTCAGGTCAATAGAAATATTTCCATCAAGACGATACGTTTTTCCACCAGAAATAGTCAGGTCTGAGAATTTTTTTGTTTCACGATTAAATTTAAGAAAGAAACTTTTAGAACCTTTAGCTGGAACAGAACTCACTCTAAATCCTTGAGCAGAGATAGATTTATCTGAGCTATATATGATTAAACCAGCCGGACCAGTATTTGCAGTAGTATTAGGGAGGATAACGACACCTGCTGACCCATTTTTTGGGCTCGTTATATGACGACAAAGTGGATTTATAGATACAAATTCAGCAAAAGCTACGCAAGAATTCATATCAATGAAAAGAATTGTACATACGAGTAGTAAAAACCTACGCAGGATTTGCTTATATTTATATATGAAAATAAATTTCGTCATTGACGCTAGTATCTTCGTCTAAAAAGCACTATTTCTAAATCTATAAAATTATCTTGCGATCGAAATAAAACAGCATTACACATTTTATAGCCAACTATCGTTACTATCTCTCATTTTTTCACTTGAAGAAAAAGGTAATGCGTCCGATACATACTATCTGTGTCTACTGATTTTCTTGAAATATCTCGTTTTTCTCAAAGCGGCGAAAAACTTCGCACAATACGTTGCGTTTCAGGACGCGTTACAGTTTTCCGAGCACGTTCTGAAGATGAACTACAAACATACCGCCTTGCTATCGAAGGAAAACAACCTGAGCAAGAGTTCACACTCTCAATTGATGAAAAACCATTTAATCCTAAAGAGCATTTCTTTATTGGTTTTGGTGCTCGGGACGAGTCACCTCCAAATAAATCAGTTTACGAATACCTTCTAAGCTGGAATGTTGCAGCAGAAAATATACAAGCGGCACTATCAAAAATGCTTCTTGAAGGATTGGCTACAAAACGATGCTCGGAACTTTCTCCTTCAGAGTGGCGAATGGTTCGCCAAGTAGCATGTTTTGAAAATCCGACTGACCGGAAAGTTTTCTTTTTGAATGATCCATTTTTAGAATTTACACCCTCGTCTTTGGATTTATTTGCTGATAGCTGGATTAAACTTGCATGGAAGCAGAAAAAAATCGTAATTGTAACAAGACTTTCAGAGCGTCCTGAATGCTGGCTAGAGAATGATTTTATCGCTCGTATTCAACTTGAAAAACCAAGACAAGCAACCATTGGGTTTGGAGGTGGCGAAACGAGTGGGCCTTCAGCATACGAAATAAAAAAAATTCGTGCTGCAATGGCAGAAACTGGATCATTGACTGAAGTTAACAGAACTTCTTTGCTATCCACAATAATTCAGACACCAAAATATGCTGCAATTGCAACTTTCGTTGCTGCTATTGTTATTGGCAGCTTACTTTTTCTTGGAAGAATTTTCTCACAGAGAGAAGATATGATAGCTATTTCGACTCAAACACAGCAAAAATTAGTTGAACAAACCAATAATATTTCAACTGGTAGCAATAATCCTGAACTAGGAAAGAAGACAACTGACTCCAATTTGACAACAAAGACAGATCAAGCTGATATATCTCGAGGATTCCCGGAAGATATTCAACTTGCTTGGGATACTGCCGTTGAACACCCTAATAACCTTCTGATTTCGGTAAAAGGTTCAGTAAGTCAAAATCCTTCGGAGGATAGCGCATCAGAAGGCGAAAGTAAGTTTAGTGCATTTTACAACTTGCTTCAAAATTAAATTTCAGTAATTTCAACTACTTACAATACAATCTGACTAAATAGCGTCAGAAGCGAAAGCAAATAAGACTTCATTCCGAACTTATATTTACTGGTGAATGAATGTATTCGGTAAGTTTTTTATCGTATACCAAAGAAAGCCCCAAAGAAGTAACTGAGAACCGAAAAATGGTACTCTCAAACAAGGATGTTATATGGATGAACTACTACAATCGATCGAAACAAAATCAAGATACGAGATTGAGTCATACGATTCACTCGTATTTCTAATGAGAGAGCTAACTCTCTTAAAGATAAATAAAAAGAAAACTAACGCTTCGAGAACTGCGAACGTCGACGAGCTTTTCGAAGTCCATACTTCTTACGCTCAACTTCCCGAGAGTCTCTTGTAAGGAAACCTTCTGCTTTAAGAGCAGAACGGTTTTCGGCATCATTAGTGCAAAGTGCACGTGCAATCGCAAGACGAATAGCACCTGCTTGACCCGACTTTCCGCCACCTTTAACGTTAACAACGATGTCAAATTTATCTGCTTTTTCCAACAGATTCAGAGGTTGCATAACAACCATCTTAGAAGTCTCACGACCTAAATAATCACCATACGAAAGACCGTTTACAACGATATTACCGGTACCAGTTCGTACATATGCACGAGCTATAGCTCTTTTTCTTCTTCCGGTTGTTTGTGTTCCGCCGCCCTTTAACATCTCTATATTCCTTAATGGTTCTTCTTTGAATTTTTAACAATTATTATAATGAAACTTCAATAACTTCTGGCTTTTGTGAAGCATGTGGGTGCTCAAGTCCAGGATACACTTTTAGTTTTTTAATAATATTATGACCAAGTGCACCGCGTGGAAGCATACCCTTCACAGCTGCGATAATAACTCTTTCTGGATTAGTATTAAGAACCTCGTCAGCATTTTGCTCACGAAGACCACCGATATAACCAGAGTGGTTATAATACATTTTTTGTTGTCGCTTATTACCGGTGAACTTGATCTTTGAGGCATTAACCACAACAACAAAATCACCACCATTTACATGCTTAGTGAATTTAGGTGAATTTTTACCGCGCAATATTGCTGCGATTTGAGACGCAACACGCCCAACCGGTTTATCGGCAACATCAACTAACAACCACTTTGCTGACGCAATTGCGTCTTCGTCAGACTGAAAATAAGTACTCATACAAATATCCGTAGATTTGGAAACTAAGAGGTTCGAATGATATCGATAACTTGGGTATAGGTCAAATAAAGCAGACGAAAAATACTACTCTTTCTCAAAATCTTCGCCGGAATCATCATTAGAAGAGTCCCCGGAATAGGTATTTCCCTCGTCATTTTGATAAGTTAGCTGAGGAAGATTTTTGAGCTTGACTTGATAGTGAATTCTAGTCCCAATTTCACCTTTAACCATGTCGTTATTGGCAAAGACACGAGCAGAGGCAGAATGAGCGTTTACTACGCTTAGAGAGGCTAAAAATAAGGCTAAAAAGATACGTTTCATCTACCTATAGACTTTACAGATACCGATAAAATTCAACAATAGAGACTAATTTACTAAGGTAGAACCGCTTTTTTCTGAACTCAATCCATCATGAGCTCCACTTGCTTCGCCGTCTTTATCTTCTCTTATTCTCTCTGCAACTGATTCTGCCAGTTCACTAGCTTTTTTGACGTCCTTCAAAGACTCCGAATTCCCCAAAGAAGAGGTTCTAAACCCTCTCAAGGTAGATATAACTGCATCATTATTTAGCACTGCCTTGGCTAGATTTGACTGAGCTGCAATTGATTGCGGATTGGTTTGAGGCTTATCTTGGTTCAGCGTAGCAGCATCTTTAATCGACTTTTGGTCGACCCGATTCTTCTCAACTGTTCCTAATACTACTTTAAGCGACATATCCTTTTGTTGCCTCGATGAATAATCCATCGTCATCCTATGTTAAAACTTGAGGAAAAATTTACCTACTCTATACTGCACCTCTTAAGATGGCGCGAGTTATGAAAAAGCACGAGAAAAATGAAGGTCATGAGAAAGAAATTTCACATGCCGATTACGAAAAACTCTTAGAAGAGAAACAGAACCTCGAGAAGATTCTCTATGATATCAACCACTCCCGGTCATGGAAGATTACAAAACCACTCAGAGCCCTGATTTGGTTCAAACGTATTGCTTTCCCTCTCTTTAAGTTTACACGGCATGCTTTTGTAAGAGTTGATACTCAAGACATTACTGAACTGAGTGAAGGGACATACGAAACAAAGCCTGGCAATCCTTTTATCGCCTATGCTCCAAGTACAATTTCAAAATTTGCTCGCGGATGGAAACTACTGACATTTAAAATAACCAAACCGATCTATTTTCACCTTTCATACGATGAGGGCGATGGATATTCAGATCTTCATAAACGATTTATTTTAATTTCACCTGAAAAACCTTTTGTCACCGTTAACATACCGGAATCTGGTGTTACCAAAATACGAATTGATTTTTTCGAAACCGGAGAGACTCAAACAATTTCATTGAAAGAAGTTCAATCAATCGGTTCACTGCAAGTCTTCTTTCGTCTCATTCAAAGTAAAATGGGAAATGATCCCAAGTATTGGTTACCAAAAATTAAAAAAGCACTTCAATTATATAAGGTTGGCGGACTGCACTCTCTTCGTTTGAAACTTGTTGGTGATGAACCAACTCAAAGTTACGATGAATGGATTGATAAAAATGACACACTGACTGATAGCGATTTAAAAGCAATGAGGTCACATCTTGATACACTCTCATTCCAACCAAAGATTTCTATCCTTGTTCCTACATATAATACACCAATTGCCCTGCTCAAGCGTGCCATTGAATCAGTGCAACAACAGGTGTATCAAAACTGGGAACTTTGCATAGCAGATGATGCTTCACCTAAAAATGAAATACGAAACATCCTGGAAGGATATGCGTTAAAAGATCCTCGAATTAAAATTTATTTTCGAAAAGAAAACGGTCACATTTCAAAAACAAGTAACGATGCTGCTAAACTTGCAACGGGTGATTATATAGGATTGCTCGATCATGACGATGAGCTGCGACCTCACGCTTTATACATGAATATTGTTGAGCTCAATAAGTTCCCCGATGCTGGGCTTGTTTATAGCGACGAAGATAAAATTAATGCTTTTGGAGGACGTTTTAATCCTTATTTCAAATCTGATTGGAATCCTGAACTGTTTGTTCAACAAAATTTCATCTGCCATTTTACTCTATTCAAAAAATCATTATTTGATTTAGTAGGTGGCTTTCGGGCTGGATTTGAAGGTTCTCAGGACTGGGATCTTTTTCTTCGGATAACCGAACAACTCACTCATTCACAAATTCGTCATATTCCATTTGTCTTATATCATTGGCGAGCAATCGAAGGTTCAACGGCTCAAAGTGCTGGATTTAAGCCATACGCTTTAATTGCTGCTCAACGCGCTCTTGAAGAACATTTTGTTAGAATCAATGAAGCTGCAAAAGTTGAAACAATCGATGCAATTTCTCAGTGTCGAATTCGTTATCCCCTCCCCGTTCCTGAGCAGCTTGTCTCAATTATTATTCCTACACGAGATAAAATTGATATTTTATCTCGATGCATTTCAAGTATCCTTAAAAAAACAAGTTACAAAAATTATGAAATTATAATTATTGATAATGGAAGTGTAGAACCAACTTCACTTCAATATTTCACAAAGATTCAAGAACATAAAAACATTACAGTCGTACGTGACGACGGACCATTTAATTTTTCAGCACTTAATAATAATGCTACCAAACACGCCAAAGGTCAGATTTTTGGTTTTCTCAATAACGATCTAGAAATTATTAGTGAAGAGTGGCTTTCGGAAATGGTCAGTCACGTTGTACGAAAACAAAACGGTGCTGTCGGTGCCAGACTTTGGTTTCCCAATAACCTACTACAACATGGTGGCGTTATTCTTGGTATCGGTGGTGTTGGTGGTCATGCTCACAAAGGAATGCCTCGATCACATTTTGGATATTTTAATCGTGCCATTTTAGCTCAGAACTTCTCTGCAGTTACTGCCGCCTGTCTTTTAGTCCGCAAAGATGTTTTTGAAAAAGTAGGTGGTTTTGATGAAGCATCGCTGGCTATCGCTTTTAATGATGTAGACCTCTGCTTAAAAATTCGAGAGGCTGGATTTCTAAACGTCTGGACCCCCTATGCAGAGGCATTTCACTATGAATCAATCAGCAGAGGATATGAACATTCTCCTGAAAAATTTGCCCGATTTGAAAGAGAGTCCATCGTGATGAAAACTCGCTGGAAAGACGCGCTATTGAACGATCCTGCATACAATCCAAATCTAACTGTGCAAAGTGAAGATTTTAGATTGGCTGAACGAACACGAGTTGAACGTCCATGGAATGCTTCGAGGGGTGACTAAATATTTTTTTTGTGCGAGTCTCTTTTATATGCAAAGCCAATTAACCCAATCTGCGGAGGGAGACAGTTATGAGCGAAGAAAAAGAGCTCTCCATACCGCAAGAAATATCCTCTGTTGAAAATTCAGCAACGTTAGAACATGCCGAGCGGCTTCGTGCTATCCAAAAACAGGTTCAAGAACTAATTTTAAAACGAGATTTACACGACTTAAGAGATATACTCTCAGAATTAGCGCCTGCAGATATAGCAGAAGTACTTGAAGAGATTAGTAACGACGATCAAGTTATTGTTTTTCGTATTCTTCCACGAGATCTTGCGAGTGACGTCTTTTCAGAGCTTGCCAGCGAAATTCAAGAAGCGCTTGTTCATGCATTAGGCGATCAACGTATCGCAGTACTTCTTAACGAAATGTCAGCCGATGACCGTACTGCTTTTTTTGAGGAATTACCTGCTGCAGCAGTTCGAAAACTTTTATTACTATTAAATCGCGAAGAACGAACTATTGCTTCAAGCCTTTTAGGCTATCCAGAAACAAGTGTTGGACGTCACATGACGCCAGACTACGTCATGGTAAAGCCTGATATGTCTGTTCAAAAAGTTCTTGAGCACGTTCGTAAATATGGACAAGACAGTGATTCGTTAAATCATATCTATGTTGTTGATGATAGCGGAATCCTCATCGATGATATCCGTATTAGAGATATTCTTCTTGCTTCACCTGACACACTCGTTTCCGATCTTATGCATGAAGCAGTAGTAAAAATTTTTGCTACTCAGGATCAAGAAGATGCAGTCGAATTATTTAAAAAATATGACCGAACAGTTCTGCCAGTCACCGATCTGCAAGGGATAATGCTTGGTATCATTACGATTGATGACGTTTTTGATATCGCTGAAGAAGAGACAACAGAAGACATCCAAAAACTTGGTGCCGTTGAAGCACTCGATGATCCCTATATGCAAACATCGATGCTCAATCTGGTTCGTAAACGTGCTAATTGGCTTATCTTTCTTTTCATAGGCGAAATGTTTACCGCCTCTGCAATGTCATACTTCGAAGATGAAATTGCACGGGCAGTGGTGCTTGCTCTTTTTGTTCCGCTCATTATATCAAGTGGTGGTAATGCTGGATCGCAGGCTTCTACACTTGTTATTCGAGCCCTTGCAATAGGTGAGATTGAAATTAAAGATTGGTATAAAGTCTTTCTTCGAGAACTCCCATCAGGATTAATTCTGGGATTGATTCTTGGATGTATCGGTTTTATTCGAATACTCATCTGGCAATCAGCTTTTCATATCTATGGAGAACACTGGATGCTCGTCGCTTCAACTGTTTGTATCTCACTTGTTGGTGTTGTGCTCTGGGGATCATTAACTGGGTCAATGCTTCCATTTATTCTTAAAAAAATGGGGGCAGACCCTGCAACGTCAAGCGCTCCTTTTGTTGCCACACTTGTTGATGTAACCGGTCTTGTTATTTATTTCTCTGTTGCAGAGTATTTTCTTTCTCCAATGTTTCGCTAAGTATTAAAACGATACATTGGATATGTCGATAAACATCGACTTTCCTGATTGCTCAATAATCTTACCCTGTAAGAGAAGTGCTGCCTTTTTTCTCAAGCAGCCAAAATTGTACGAAGGAACAAAAAGATATCTAATATTTTTTTCACGTAACCATTGGAGGTTCAAACTTTGGCAGATATTTTTTTGATACAGCTCATACGAATAGTCTGGGCTTCCTTGAAAATAATAAAAAGCTAAAGGAAATGTATTAAAAGTGGGCAAAATTCTCGAAGCTCCTGTTGGCAAGAGCCAACGCTCATTTCCTATTATAACTGGTGCATTTAAAACTAGTATTTTTGGCACAGATTCATAATCAAGTGGCCGTCCAAGTAAACGATAATTTTCAAATTTACGCTCCATTTGTTTAAGAACAATGAGATCATCCTTTAAGTCGCACTGATTATCAGGACAATACTGATTACGTGGATTGAGGTTGAATCGATTAGCATGGTCAAAAAATAACCGAATATCTTTATGAAAATAAAGTGTCGATACGATTAACAACAATGACAATATTGTATATCTGGAAATACGCGAAGCTATAATTACAAATGTTACAAAGGAATATAAAACAGCCACTGTTATGACATGCTGTCTTATATATGGGTCGATTAACGAACCACCTGGCAGATGCTGGACGACTGGAAGAAGAGTTCGAATGGCTGCATAGATTAAAACAACCCCGAATGGGATGAATAAATATATAACCGTGATTCTTTTCCCTAATTGCTTCCATAAAATCAGAGCAGCTATAAGGACTCCCAAAGCTATTCCCACAATAGGCACATCGATGATTCGGAAGAACATCGTCAGAAGTTCGAGAAACAACGAGGCACTGTTATTAGAGAGATCTTTTACTTCAGAAATAATCTCTGAGTGTGCAGGAGCCGTAAGGAGTGAAGGAAATATAAAACGAAAATAGTAAGGGTCTAAAAACAGGAACAGTAGTGTCGTGATAGTAGCAACACTTAAGTTTCGCAACTTTGCAATCAATGACGAACCAATATTGATAAAGCTTTGTAAAAAAACAAATGAAAAACTAAGAGGCAAAAGTGAAGGATTGCAAAATCCTAAAGATGCAATGATCAATAAAAGTTTGAACTCTGAATTTTTTCTCTCCTCTCCTAATACAGCAAGCAAGTAAGCAGTCATCCCAAACGAAGCAAGCCTTGCTGCTCCTTCTAAATGCCAGACTTCACGTTGATATCCCCACGGAAGAAAATTCAAATAAAAGCTACAACACAAAAAAATGACCGTTATAGGATTAAAACGAATATGTTTTCCAACGAATTCAAGTACAATACCGATCCCTAAAAGTATCTGGATAATCGGTACAATAGTTATAAGCCAGGGAAGCGGCAGCGTTGTAAACATATGCCAAAGCACTGACAACACAGCAAAACCTGCAGGATAACCAAATGAGCTTGGTCCATACCAGCGCTGCTGGAAAGGCACTTCACCAAATCTATGAATTTGAGTAGCAAAATAAAGATGCTGATCTGGATCTGTGGAAAGCATTAACGTTCGGGGCAATTCATGATTAACAAGCACTGCTCCTAACAAAACAATAATTACTACGACAGATTTTGATCTTTGAATTTCTTGGAATAGGACACTAATGAATTCTTGAATTCTATTTCTAAAAAAAATAACTCCGACACATGCTAGGAATATAAAATCAATCCACAAAGTGAATGAATGGAAAGATATAAACAACGATGCGAAATTAGTCAGACTAGAGCGAAGATAGAAATAACAGATAGCAGTAACCTGCCCCAACATGACACAGGTACAGAAATGAATAGTCCTGCATTGAACTGTTTTTTCAGTGGTGTTTCTAAAGCGAGATAAGAGAGTATCTAGGCAAAATCCAATTCCTAGAAATAGTACCGATCCAAAGAGCAATAAAAGAGTATTTGATATGGTAAAAAATATAGTTTCAAACACTTTTCATATCCCTCCTCGCTCAGACTATTCTAAATAAGGATCTCTAGATAGTCGTAACCATACAATGGACATTATCATAATCTTTGCTATCCTTTAACTCTCATGAACCTTCGTCATTCAATTATATTCTCTTTGTTAGCGATACTGTCAGTCTTGGTTAAAGTGTCGTTAGCGTACTTAGGCTATAATTGGGATCTGATCTCATTTAATATAGTGAGTGACCTTGTCTTAGCTGGTAAATCAGTTTATGCAAATACTGACCGCTATAACTATGGACCTTTTTGGTTTTATATTCTTGCAATTTTAAAATGGATAACAATATTTATTTATAAAGATTCAATAACTGCTTTTCATATCTTGATTGCTTTTTTTCTGAGCATTATTGACATATTGATTAGCTTATTACTGTTACGACAATGGGGAATAAGGATTGCACTTATTTTCCTACTTAATCCTGTATCAATGATTATCACTGGCTTTCATTGTCAATTTGATTCTATAGCCATTCTTTTTTCTCTTCTTTCAGTTCTAATGCTTTCCAAAAAATCAGAATCAACTATTCGATTAAGTATCTATGGAGGACTACTCCTTGGATGCTCTTTGATTTTTAAGCATAGTTTTATTTTCTTTCCTTTTTGGATATGCCTTTATGGATTTTTTACAAAGAGAAAAGAGTTGATTTATGCTGGAATAATCTCTGTAGCAATATTTTGCACTTCGTTCGTCCCATGGCTTTTTGACCCAGAATCTAGAATGGGCATCCTTAATAACGTCATCAAGTATTCTTCTCGTCCAGCAGATACCCTTCTCGATCAGATTCTAAGGATAGCTACGCCATGGTCATTGATTGAAACGTACCTTCCATTTTTGGGTCAAAAGAAGATCTTTCTAATGTTACTTATTGGAGCAGCAATAATTCCTATAATAAAAAAATCATCCCTTTTGACAGCATGGTTATATTATACCCTTTGTCTATTCTGCTTTTCATCAGCAATGGCAAATCAATATTTAATTTTAC
>JBIKWN010000073.1:0-11561 GCA_044356295.1 Bdellovibrionota bacterium | reverse complement strand
CCTTCCTTTGCTAAAAATCAGCCTCGGTGTCAAAAAACCGAAGCGACTCTATAACAGATGATCCTTGGTCAACATTTTGACCATAAGTTTTGTATCCACTTTGTAAAAAAGTGATGTTGGATAGTTTTTGACTAAGGATTTATGTCAAGTTTTTGTGAAATTGGTCGATAATGCGCAGTTGTACCAGTATGTGTACAAAAATGTACAGAAATTACTTAGACTCTTCTTCGTCTTCTTCTTTCCAAAGTGGATATCGAACACTGTAACGAGGATCATCGTAAATTGTTTGGGTTCCCCGCTTATTCTTTATATTAATAAAGAGTGGCGCCTTAAGATTTACAGTTGTTTGCTTAGGATCTGGTCTGACGGTAACAATCAGTAAGATTGCATATTCATCCTGCGCATTAAAATCAACTGTTGCATCGTTATGTGGGGGTTTTAGTTCGAGACTTCTTCCAAAATCAAAACCATCAACTACCACAAAAGCTAATGTTGGCTCATCAAGAGATTGAATCCAAGAAAACGGAGCCTTATGCTCTACCATGATAAAACGTTTTGCACTTGGAAAACCGATTAATCCAGATGGAAATTCGATAATACTTTCGGCTGTCACTTCGAGTGGTCCAAAGCGAGAGCTTTCAACAATAATCATTTCTTGATTTTCTGTATCGTCGCTCATGTTACTCCTCCCGCTTCCTCTTTTTAATTACTTGAGGAGCCCTGTCTTGGACGCGAGCTGTGGTAAACTGCGAAAGAGGCGAAGAGGACACTGGTTTTGTGCCGCTTGATTCTTCATTACTTCTTTGTACTACTTGACGATTCATAACCTCATGCAAACCTTCTAGAGATCCTTCAACCTGAGCAGCTGCTTTATTCTCTGCCTGTATCTGGTCGTAGATCTCTTTTCGAAACACCCTAAGCGCTTTAGGCGCATCAATTCCGACACGAATCTGATTTCCTTTAATCTCAACGATGGTGATATAAATATCATCACCGATACAAATCACTTCACCAGGTTTTCTTGTCAGTATTAACATATGCCTTCCTTGGCTTACTCGATCTCAATTCCGTTTGCCGACTTCCTTAATAGTAGAAAATCATTTGTTTTTGCGAAACTACTAATTTTAACGTCTATCCTTAGATATAATCTAAAATACTCATCTGGAGCACTTTGGTACTTACTGTTAACGAAGCTTGTAACGCGGTTTGAGCCTGACTTAAGTCCGTTGCCGCTGTATACATGTCCGTATTCTGTAAGCTATCTAATGCTTCCTTACTTGTAGTCTTAGTAAGATTCACTAAAGACTCAGCAGTTTCAATTCTTCTCATTCTTCCAGCTAAATCTACTCGCTCAACTGAAATATCGTTTTGACGTGCGCTATCTAGGAAATCCATCGCAGCTTTTATGTCTTGAGTTTGCGTAGAGTAATCTGCTGGGAATGTATAAGCAGCACTGGTTCCATCAGGAACACCTGAAACGAGCGTTGTTCTATAACCTGCCATCGAACGACCCAATCTCTCGAGACCCTGAATTGCATCATCAAAAACCTGATTGCCCGGAGTATTCAGTGTCAGCGTTAAGTTATCAGTGAGGTTAACCGTCTTTAATGCACCACTTCCGGTTGTTCCGTAAGCAGTACTATACGTGTATCGCTGTGAATTCAGCCCAGTCGAAGGATTTGTATAAGTCTGTGCATTATACGGCGGTGCATCATCTCTCGTTCCACCGTAAATATATTTTCCTTGGTACTGTGAATTTGCAAGACTTACGAGGTGATCCCGAATCTGCATTACTTCAGTTGAAAGCTGATTTCTATTTGTTGGGCTCAGTGATTCATTGGCTGCTTGAGTTGCGATTTCTTTTGCTCGAACTAATAGTTCATTAACTTGCGTGAGCACATTATCCTGAAAGTCGATTCGTGATTTTGCAGAAGCTATACTATTTTTATACCCTTCAGCTTTTTCAAGATTCTGTTGCATCAATGAAATTGTTCCTGCAACGTTTGAGTCACCTGGATTTCGTACACGAATTCCACTCGAAATATCATCATTTAATCGATTGATATTTGATCGATGACGAGCAGTATAATTTAAGAGTCCCGATGCTAGCTGTGCTTCTGTTACGCGTGTCATATAAGTTGTATAATTGTCGTTAATAGATCATCTGCTACTTTGATCATTTTCGCAGAAGCTTGATATGCTTTTTGAAATCTGATCAGATTAGAAAATTCTTCATCGAGGCTTACCGCTGATGTTTCATCTCGCTGTGATTGGACACTAATAAGATAATTTTTATCGAGTGAGGCTCTGCTTGAAATAGAGGATTTCTCGGCTGAAACGTGGGAGATCGTTTCATTATAAATGTCATCATACGTCCCTGTTAATGAAAAATTTCCTGCAGAAAATGATGTCGAGGCTGTTCGAAGACCCATTAAAGCCTGAATATTTTCGCCATTACCAGTCACTAAAGCAGTAGCACCATTTGTTGGATTCTGATCACGAGCAGCAGCTACTTTCCTAGGATCGGTATTATTTAAAGATAGAATTTTTGCAAAACTTGTTACATTGAGTGAGGCAAGATCATCGGGAAGTCCATTTGCGTTTGCATCTTTCACACCAGAGTATGCAAAATCAAAAAATCCATACGTAGATGGCACATTGCCATCAAGATCTAACGCATTTGGTTGAAAACCAGCTGTTACAGAATCTTCATCATTACCAAGATAGGTAGTGTTAAAACGTGTTAAAAGATCTTGAGCAAGTGCTTCGACTCTGGAAGCGACCTCAACGATAAAACCATCCGCTTGAAAGGCAGATGTATTCACTGGGTCGTTATAACCCCTCATTTTTAAAAGGGCACCAATACTACCTTCTCCATTTTGCAGAACTTGTGTGAGATCGAAATCAGCAGTTCCTGCGCCATTTGAATAATCATACGTAATAGAGCTTAAAACTCCACCACTTAATGATGGTGGTTGAGCAGAAGAAGCAAAACTTGGAGTCCTTGTAACATTCAACTCGTAGCTATTGTTGCCAGAAACGAGTGTAAATCCATTTGTAAGATATACGTTGACGCTTCCATCAGTATTTGGAACGGAATTAAATGAGATCTTTTTTGCAAGTTGTTGTAAAAGAGTGTCTCGTCTATCCCTATCATCAGCAGCAACTTGATTTGCACCTGAGCGCTCTATAGCCGTTATGTTGCTATTCGACTGAGCTATTTGTTCTAAAAGCCCATTAACAGTTTGTATTTCAGTTGAGATTCGTTGATCTGCTTCGTCTTGGAGATCTGCAAGAGTATTGTATGTCCCACTAATCGAAGTTACTAACGATTGAGCTTTTTCAAGAACAACTTTTCTTGCTTCTATACTTGACGGATTTATAGTTAAATCATTCAGCGCAGTAAAAAATGCATTGACGTCTTTTGTTATCGTTCCTGTTTCACCAGTAAGGCTAAAAAGTTGCTCAACTCTTGAGACAAAAGATTCTTGTAGCTCAGATGAAGATTGTTTACTTGTTTGAGTCTGTAATAGCTTATTGATGTATTCATCAGCCATTCGCTGGATCCCTTGGACTTGTACACCACTGCCAAGCTGAATTCCGGCACTGCCCGTGCCTCTATCGATAACGTTTTCTAAATTAACAACCCTTCTGGTATATCCCTGGGTATTAACGTTAGCGATATTATTGGAGGTATTGGCAATTATTGCCTGCTGCGCATTAAGGCTTCTAACTGAATTATTGAGTATTTTCGCGCTGTAATTTGCCATATTCTATCTTGAGCTAGGCAGAACTTTCCGCAAATTGCGTTAAGTCCGGCTCTACTAAGATAGAAAGGCAAGTCTAATGCCACGGATAATGAGTGGAAATTTTATCTGCCTTCCCATTGTCGAGAAGCCTCATATGAAATTTCAATCGGCTTATTACCAAGTACCAAGAGTGGCTGCAGGACGGAAGCTTTCATCGTTAAGGGTTCAGTAAGTAATTTATTTTCATCTATTTCTTTAGGCTCCATAGACACCGCAATACAATCTTTATGTGGAGATGTCAGACATGAAGAATCATTTTTCCCACTCGGGAGAAATGTTTTAACTGTGTCTGAAGCAATAGCTTCGGCCATATTCTGATCAAGCCCGTAACTTCCAGTGTCTTCTAACTTTCTTATTCCTGCTGGAATAAAAATACATATATTTCTCACACCACCATTCCCATCAGGAACGATACATCCTTGAGGAATATCATTCTGATCAAATGGACTTCCTGGAACAAGGGATCGCATGTTACTGGTTGTAAGGCTTTGATCAACACGAACCTGCATACAACTATCGATTGAAGAAACTTGATATTCTTGATCTCCTGCGCTTTGAGCTTTTGTCACAGCAAAATAGCTCTTAGGATCCAGCCCAATGGAGCGCGCTTCTTGTTTGAGTATTTCTGAGCTATTACAACCTAATTGACGGTGAGCACCTGAAAAAGATGAGGATATCAATCTTTGCCACTCTTGGTCTGTAAAACTTTCACGTGAATCTTCTCTAAAATTCCTCTGGTCGACTGTCACAAGCCCACATGCATACTGTGATTGTTTTTTTAGTTCAATCGGATCAACAGTAGACGTATCTATTTGAGAGCTTCCCTTTCGTGTTGCAGATGGAAGGATCAATTTTTTATACGGAGTCACCGAGCTGGGAAGTAAGCTTTGAGCAATTGGTGCTGTACTATCAAAGGTGCAATCTTGTTTATCCAGTGGTATGGGCGAACTATAAACAGTTTGGATTGCTTCCGACCATTCTTCTGAACCGGCTATAGGATTCTGTGCAGGACATGCACTGGCTGCTGATGATGAATTACGAATAGTAAAAGCACCATTTTGATTTTGCGTTGCGACATCGGAAACTCCAAAATTTGACGGACAGTTTGAAACAACATGTTCTATACAATCATTGTTAGGAAGCGCTACGACTTCCCAATCTTGTTGACCATTTTGAAGTATTCCCAAACTGGTCAGTGACGGGGGATTTGATAAACAACTTGTGGGTTGCCGAGTTTCAATAACAGTTGCTGATGAAAGATTACATGCAACATTAAATTTTTTATGAGAAGTTGTTTGAGTAAGTAATTGATTTGAAAAATTTGCAGGAGAAATAACGCAGCTCTGAGGGTCGTTGGTACATAAATGCCGAGAGAGCTTATTATTACACGAAGTACGTTCCTGAATAATTTTTGGTTCACCAATTCGAACCGTAGATTTGGCTAGATCAATACGCCATCCTATAGATTTTCCATCTCCGCAAGTGATTGCACCTTCTGGTTTTCTTAATCGAACAGATATCCTAACCATACTGCCCCACGGTACATAAATATTACCATGGTTATTATAATTGGATTCAAGACTACCATTTTGTTTAAAACCAATTTCAATCCCTTCGTTATCGTCAGGAAAATGTGATTGAGCAGGTGAGTTGGTATAACCTCGGAGCGTTGCACCTCCTCGACGAATCATTGCTTCAGAACCAGTAAATCCTCGTGGATAGAAATCATCCATACCAGTGGAAAAATCTTGCCCTCCTAAACTTGCCTCAGCACTCGATTGTGCGCTTCCAGGACTATTTCTGGATGCACCATGCCAATTTCCATCAGATGAACGATATTCAAGAAAAAGATCGAGATGTCCAGCTGCGCCAACACTGCCAAGTGTCGATCCTTTTAATTTGAAAAAAACTCTTGCATAACTTCTTACATCAGATGCACGGCATCGACTTCTTGCTTGTGCTCTATTGAGTGCTTTACCGTTGCGATATGCAATACAATCATCAATTTCATTTGCATCTATAGCGGCTTGTCCTTCTAAAGAAGAAAATGGATTTGTAGGAACATTAAAATAAAATCGATCATAAATTTGATTTTCTGTAATGGTACTTGAATTTGAAAATGAAGTAACAAGACTATTACAAGAACGAGATTGAGGAGTTTGTTGACCTTGGTTTTTATACAGATTAAGTAAAATTCCTTGATCTCCAATTCCTGCTGCCCTTCCGTTCCCCACTGAACCGTTTCCAAGCGTTGGATATTCAATAGAAAATACCTTAGCAACACCAGTAGCATCATACGCTCGACGCTCTGCTCTGTAATGTGTATCAACTTGGCTCAGTGTATTATAGGAAACCTGAGATAGTGTCTTAGCTCGGATTGGAGTGTATTCGTAATTTGGGAGCAATAATTTTTTCTCAACACCATCATAATCAAAGTACTTACTAAAAATAGGTGGTATGTAGACATTATTTTGAGCAATCGATTTTGGAGCATTCACCGCTACACACGCTGCGTCAGATGGGTACAAGCATCGAAGTCCAGCCTGCACCCCTTCTCTTACAGCCGAATAACTTCGAAAGTAATTTGCTACATCAATTGAACCAACAGTAAAAAGTAAAATTGTTGGAAGTATTACTGCGGTTTCGAGCATTGACATGCCCAATTGTTTTATCTTTTTCATACGCTCTGTGGATTCGACAGAACCCATCACAGAGTTTCCTATCGATTGTTATTTTTTTGAAGCAGTAGCGTCTAAAATAAAGACAACTAATTCAACTAGTTACTTTACAGATTCAAACAGATTCGATCAGTAAACGACAAGAAAATGAGAACTAATTAACACGTGAACGTTTGTAAAGATTAAAGGCATTGGCAAATCCTGGATATTCATTCAATAACTCTTGAAATGCTTCTTTCATAATAGATAGCACGACTGCACCATTCTCTCCGGCTCTAACAGATGCTGAACGTGTTGCTCCAGGAATCAGTGCTCGTTCTCCTATAATATCAGGGCTTAACACTGTACCGAGATCAATAATTTTACTTTGGTCTGGTTCTTTATTGGCGTGAAATACATTCAAAGAACCACTCACGATAAAATAAAGACTATCTGCATGTTCACCCTCTTTGATAAGAACACTGTGAGGTTTTAAATCGATATGCTTCATTGCAGGAGATAATTTGCTCATCAATGAAGGCGTATTAGAAAGAGAAATTCCTAACTTAGATAGATACAGGGCAAATGGTAGAGTATAGTTTGCTTGAAATATCGCATTATTTCTTAGGTTCTTTAATAGGTCTGGATTATTTTCAAGAATTTTTCGCATATTAACTTCCATACATATCATGGAAGTTTTCGCTTTTACTTCTGCACTTGGGGAAGTTTCTGTAAAATGTCCCCAGTCTCCTAAAAATGATCCAGGACCGCTGGTACCAATATACCTACCCTCTGCATCCTTAATTGCAGCTTGTCCTGATAATACAATAAACATTGTATCTCGAGGCTCATCAAGTGGATGCATTAAACAATCGCCAGGCTGAAAATCAACACTCGATCCTTGCTCAACAACTTTCTGAACAAGTTTATGCTCAACAAGAAAATCGTTACTCCCCACAATGCTTCGGTGGTGAGCTTTGCGCGTTTGAGTTGTTGCAGGAATTAAAACTTCCGTGTCGTATAAGACTGCTCTACTAAGCATCTCACGATCATCATTATTAACTGTAGTTAATTTATGGAGAGCGTTTGATAAATGATAAATTTTAACACTACTGCGATAATCAGGATGTATTCCATCGAATAAGTCGGACTCATTTGTATGAATAGGCGGACCCCCGGCTTCAAAATGTGAAAAATTAAAACGCGGAATACCGTCGGGATCAAACCATCTATCCCACTGTTCAAAAGCTTCTTGCTCAGTAAGAATATTTTTTTCTACAAGGCCTGCAAGGAAGGTTTTACTGATTTGAGTATCACTTGAGTGACCGTATGTTTTGCCTCCAATCGTTACAGAGAACCCATTTGTCGGAATTGTATGAAGATTCCACCAAGCATTAAGAATTGCTGGTTCCTTACCAATTTTTAGAGGGAGCTTAGTTTCTTGTCCTATATGTAATTCAGTCCAATTAACTAACGCTTCAGGATCGATTATTACTGGAAAGTTTTGGCACTGTAACAAGCAATTAGCTTTTGCAAGAAACTCCTCAAATACAACTCGAGAAGCAATCAGATTAATTTTCTTACCTTGCAATATTAAGGATAGTAATCCTCCATCATGATCTTCGTGACAGTGCGTCAGTAATACATAGGGACAATTAACATCATTGAATCCAAGATTTTCTAGGGTTTTAATCGCCTCAGGTGATGGATCTATTACCATACCCGTACCTTTCATCCATACAACAAAAGACGTCGCATAGTCATTTGGATCAAAACCAGTGCTATTTCCTAAGCATGTAACTGAGAAGTTTTGCTCGTCCAACATTTTTTGTTTGAGAACTTCCGAAACTTCACGAAGCGGCATCACTGGTACATTGTAATTTACTAATAGTGATTCTTTAGTTCTAGAAACAACATGGTTATCTTCCATCTGAATGTGTGCTACCTCGTAACCTGAAGGATAACCATCACGATTTACTCTCTCTCGTATTGTGAGCGATCCTTTATCGTGGTAGGAAATTTGTGCTTCTCCGTTATTATCAAATGTATGAAATTGAACATAAGCACTTAAAGGTAGCTTTTCCCCAGAAGAATCTTTAAGAGCAAAGTATTCTGATACATTTGCAAGAAACCTCCTCTGATCTTCAGGAAGATAACTATAGACTTCGGGATTTTGCCAATCAGGTCCAAAAATTGTCTTTTTAAGTAGTTCTGTGACATGTCTTTTTTGGTCTTTTGTACAAACTACGTTTAACGGTTTTTTGTTTTCAAGATTACTTAATACATAAGCATTGTGATAAATGAGGAATTCAAGATGGGCAAAGGACTGGTCTCCTACAATAAGTGATCTTGGTAAAACAAAAACATATTTTTCCCCATTATCTTTATCCAACTTATGTAAATTCCAACGTTCAGCCAGGATGTCTTTAAGAATGGTACTTGTTGGTGCGAGTACGATAGATGTTTTGAGATCGGCTACACGGATTCCCCTATGCGAAAAATCAGAGCCAGGTTTATGGGCATCACCTGTATACTTTATATCTAGATACGAACTCACTTGAGGAGGAGTTACGTGAGATGTATCAAAGTATGTGCTCATTAAACGATCTTAAAGAATAAATGAAAATTAAGTATATTTTTTTCACTCAATATACATTCATAAAATTGATTAATATCAGATAGTTAGGAGATACTACTTTAATAGTATTACAATTATTTTCTATAACGGCTTCTAATCTTATCTAGAATATTGGAAACATAATTTAAAGACACTGTCACATAAGTCTACTATTATTTGAAACAAAACTTTTCTTCTCGCATAAATTGAGCTTTTAAATAGATAATTGTCTCTATGATTATTCTCATTACCCTAGCCGCGCTAGCTATCTTTCTTGTTTCTCTTTACAACAACTTTGTTCGCTTAAGAAATATAGTTGATGAAGGATGGAGCGGAATCGATGTTCAATTAAAACGACGAAGTGATTTAATTCCAAATTTGGTTGAAACGGTAAAAGGATACGCTGGGCACGAGAAAAAAACTTTAGAGGAAGTAGTCGCACTCCGTAATCAAGCAAGTAGTGCAACGACTGTTGCAGACAAATCACAGGCTGAGTCTGCCCTAACTGCAGGACTTGGAAGATTGTTTGCAATTGCAGAAGCATACCCTGACTTAAAAGCAAATCAGAACTATCAGCAGTTACAGACTGAATTAAGTGGCCTAGAGGAACAGATTCAATTTGCACGTCGATTTTATAACGGTGCCGTCAGAGATTATAATACAAGCGTTCAATCATTTCCTGGCAATCTTCTTGCAGGTGCAACCGGATTTAATGCTAGACAATTCTTTGAGCTTGAAAATCCTGCTGAACGTGCGGTTCCTAAAGTTCAGTTTTAAATTTACTCCATGAGACTTCAAGTCAGAATTCTCTTTTTAATTTCATTCATTTGTTTTTTTTCACTTCAGTACAGTTACGCTGATGAAAGAATTGATCGGCTCGACTCTACGATTTCAATCAAAGAAAATGGTGAAATCTATGTTAAAGAAACAATAGTTGTTCGCAGTGAAGGTTTCTCGATTAAACATGGAATATACAGAGATTTTCCGACTGACTATACTGATCGTAATCATCGTCCAGTAAGAGTTGGGTTCTCTATTATCTCACTTTCAAGAGACGGATATCCTGAACCATATCACTTTGAACGAATACAAAATGGCATTCGAACCTATTTTGGTTCGAAAGAAAAATTCCTTGAGCATGGAACTCATACCTATACGTTCTCATATAAAACGGATCGACAAATTGGTTTTTTTGAAAATCACGATGAACTTTATTTTAATGCAATTGGAACAGGATGGAATTTTCAAATAAGAAACAGCACTGTGCGTGTTGTATTGCCGAAACCAGCTCGAGATCTTAAGTTTTCCGCCTATACTGGTTTATTTGGTGGAAATTCTTTTCAATCTCGAAGTAATCAAGAATCAAATGAAGTAATACGTTTTGATTTATCTTCGCCACTCGGACCACGTGAAGGATTCACTGTCGTCGTTGAATGGGAGAAAGGACTTATCGATCCTCCTTCTTCTCTTACTTCGATTAGTTATTTTTTTGGAGATTTTGGTAGCTTATTACTCTCTTTTTTATTACTTCCATTTGGGTTTTGGATATATTACCAAAACTGGCTTTTATACGGTAAAGATAATCTTTCTTCGACAATCATACCGCAGTTTAATCCGCCCAAGAATATTTCGCCTACTGCAAGTCGATATATAATAAGCATGGGATCTGACGACAAAATATTACCAATAACTTTTGTTTCATTAGCCAGTAAGAAGGGAATCAAGATTGAAAAAGTAGACGGATTTTTCAAAGATAGTTATCGCATAAAAAAATTAAGCTTTTCAGAACATCAATCTTTAAACAAAGAGGAACTAACTCTATTCGATCTGCTTCCAGAGGAACTAGACATAAAACAAGATAATTGGAGTACACTTGCTGAACTAAAAAAATCAATTATTAATGTAGTCTCACCTCAGTATGACAAACGACTTTTTGTAAAAAATACAGGGAAAGCTGCTTTAGGAATTCTCATTCCAGTAGTCTCTGTTGGGCTAAGTATTCTTTCTTCAACTGGTATGATTGGAATCACGACATTCTATACAAATGCTTTTTCGTTTGGATCGAGTGCTGTACTTTTCATTGCATGGATATTATTTTGTAAAACTATCTCGGCTCCTACTAAAGAAGGTAAACCGATCTTTGAACATCTAAACGGCTTTAAACAATATCTTTCAATCGGCGATCGTGAACGACTCAATAAACTCAATGCACCAGGGGATAGTCTTGAATTATTTGAAGCATATCTCCCTTATGCAATCGCACTTGATGTTGCGAATGAATGGACATCTCGATTTGAAACAGTTCTAAAAAATGCTGAGCTTCAAGATAACTACAGGCACTCTTGGTACCATGCTTTCGGAAATGATGCTTCATCATTGTCTAATTTTTCATCCTCTTTTTCTTCTCAAATTGCTAGCTCATCTACTGCTCCTGGATCTTCCTCTGGTGGGGGTGGTGGTGGATCCTCTGGAGGTGGA
>JBIKWN010000111.1:0-3297 GCA_044356295.1 Bdellovibrionota bacterium | reverse complement strand
TTTTTCTTAACCTGGGGAAGTTCGTTTGGATCACAATCGAGCGCTTCTAAAAGAGCCAAGAAATTAAGAGAGATATGTTGATGATTATTTAACATCACTCGGTGAGTAATAAAGTTTCCGCGGTACAATCCTTCATCAGTAAAATTATCAAATCCTATACGAGTCTGTGCACCACTCATGATGCTAATCAAAGCTGTCGCACGTGAGAAAAGCTCCATATCCATGGTGGTATCGATTCTTGCTTTCCAGATCTGTATCAATGCAGAGATCGTACCTAATAAGAACTCCACAAAATTTTTATCAGAAATAGTGATGACGTTTTCATAGGGAATGACATCAAGAAGGTCTACTGATTCTCTGTTTTTAGTAAAAATAAGAAAAAAAACATTTTCCCTTCCAAACCGCTCAGCAGCACGTTTCAGCATAGGGTATGCTAGGAAAGCAGAGCCCATTTCGCTAAGCTCAATACAGAGTAGCCTAGATGGGTTTTTCCTCGTGCAAGGAAGGATAAATTGTTTTATTTTATAAAGAAGCCCCAAAAAACCACACAGCGGTACGCCGACAAAGTAGTCGATGCGTTGCATTAGTCGAACGTCCACAGATACACTCCTTCAAGAAAACTAAACTAAAAAATCCGTGTTAATAGAAACGTGTTAAAAGAAAACTGGAAGTTCATATCACGAGTACAACGGTTGGGCGATAACGTCTTTATCGTTTTTGCTTTTATCGTTGCGTACTACGCGAGGATAGCTGTGCCATTTTGGCAAAAGTATCTTCCGTTTCAGTTCCCACGCGAGGCGCCCGAACTTGCCCCACTTAAGGATTACTTCCTTATATTAGTCGTTGCCGTGATTTGCTTCAATGTGACACTGACGGTTTTTGGTGCTTATAGCAGTATGAGGCTTAGAACCGCTTTTCAGCTGTTTTGGATAGCTTTTTTAAGCTCAATAGTAACCTTGGTAATACTTGCAGCGGTATTATTCCTATTTAAAATAGAGGTCAGCCGAAGTTTTATCGCGCTTTTTGCATTTTCTGTAGCTTTGGCAATTTCTTTTGAGCGGTTTTTAGTATTAAGACTTTTAAAGTTTTGGAGAAGAAAGGGTAGAAATTTTCGAAATGTTATTATCTGTGGGTTGTCCCATCAAGCCATAAAACTTGCAAATGAAATCTCAATTCGCCCAGAACTTGGAGTAGGAATAAGAGCATTTGCAGATCTATCCACAAAAAATGAGCTCGTCGTTGATAGCTCAAAAAAAGATAGATTTAAATCTGAACTTTTTTCAACTAATCCCAATATTCCAGCTACTCGAATCATAGACGGTACTCACGCAGTTGCCCAAGCTCTGAAAGAATACGCTATTGATGAAGTTATTTTTACTGATGTTGTGCCTGTAATGTCAGAGGTGGCGGAGCTTATCACTATTTGTTCAGAGCAAGGTGTTCGTACCACGATGGCTGCGGATCTTTTTAGTTTAGGCGTGGTTCGATCAGGGATAAGTTATTTCGGAGGCATGCCATTAATTCATTTTACGACACCACCAGGTGATGGTTGGGATCTGTATGCAAAGAGAGTACTTGATGTAGTTACTTCTTTTATTTTGTTAATTCTTTTATCACCAATTTTTTTACTCGTTTCGTTTCTTATACGAGTGACAAGCTCAGGGGATGTATTTTTTAAACAAAAAAGAGTGGGACTTAACGGTCGACTTTTTACTTTGTATAAATTCCGTTCAATGTGCGTTGACGCAGAAGCGCTTCAAAAAGAGTTGCTTCAGCAAAATGAGATGCAAGGACCAGTTTTTAAGATGAAAAATGATCCACGTGTTACCCGTGTTGGAAAGATTTTGCGACGTTACAGTCTGGATGAATTGCCACAACTTTGGAATGTTTTTCGAGGTGATATGAGTTTGGTTGGACCGCGTCCACCAGTACCAGGAGAAGTTTCGTTATATGAGAGAAAAGATAGAAGACGGCTATCGATGCGCCCAGGGCTGACCTGTATATGGCAAGTAAGTGGCAGAAATAAAATTAACGATTTTAGTGAATGGGTGAAACTTGATCTTGAATATATAGATAATTGGAGCTTTGCTTTTGATTTATGGCTACTTTTCAGAACGATTCCAGTTGTTTTCTTAGGTCGAGGAAATTAAAAAGCCATCAGTTGCAAATTAGTGTGAAGACATTTTCGTGAATCTTTCTTAGACTGCCCCAACACATAGCAATTATCATCAGATGATAGCTCTGGTCATTTTTTCAAAGGCCTACAGTATGAATCGAATAAAAGTATTTGCGGTCTGTACTGTGCTCATGTGTATCGCTATTAACGCATCCGCTCAAGATGATGATTCATCTATGACCTCATTTCATAATGCAAGTGAAGATAGTCTTTTCTCTTTAACCGATGATATCGATAATTTTTTTGGTGATTTAAGAACCGATGAACAAAAACGGAAAGACTGGTTTCGACTTGGTACCGATGTTCGTTTCAAAGCAGGCGAACCTGCAAGGCTTCGATTTAATCTGCGAGCAGCTCTTGATTTGAGAGGATACGCAAAAAATTTACGATTCTTTGTAACTAGTCGTAGTGGTGACAGATTTGAAAACGGCAAAACGCTTGAAGACAGCATAGAATCACAAGATTTTGTTGCTGATTATAAAGGTGATGAAGCGCAAGCTGGATTTACCTATGATTTTTATAAATCAGAAAAAATGCTTATCTCACTTGATACTGGGGCTAGGTTTCGTGGAGGACCCGAGCCATTCACAAGATTTCGTGCAAGTCGATGGATTGATCTTGGCTCCAACTGGTCTTTTGAACCGACTCAATTTTTACAGTGGTATCAAGATGATGGTTTTGGTGAAAAAACTCGAATTGATATCGATAATAAAGTTTCTGGAACAGAGAGATTTCGTGCGCGAACTGAAGTACTTCGTTCTGAAGGGAGTAGGGGATTCGATTTTCTTGAAGACCTATCGTTCATTCAAAAGTTTACTGATAGAGCATATGCAGGGGTAGGTTTGAGTATGACAGCATTTACCGATCCTTCATGGACGCCTGATGAATATGCAGTTTCACTTCGCTATAGACAGCTGATAAGCGGTGATTGGTTGTATCTTGAAACGATTCCAGCGATTGGATTCCCTAATGATCGAGATTACCGGGCGACGCCTCAAATTACTTTTAAATTTGATATTTATTTTGATCGGAAGAAATAGATTCAGCAGGAGGATTAAGAGCCTCTTTTTATAACGCGAAGGTCGCGAAGGTCGCGAAGTACGCGAAGGATTAAATTTATT
>JBIKWN010000121.1:0-11719 GCA_044356295.1 Bdellovibrionota bacterium | reverse complement strand
TGGACTCAGTGGTATTTCAGGAGTTCAAGGATTAAGCGGTGTATCTGGAGTTGAAGGGCTCAGTGGTATCTCAGGAGTAATCGGTTTAAGTGGTGTTTCTGGTGTTGCAGGAGTAAGCGGAGTTTCAGGAATTCTTGGCTCTAACCTCTTCCAATCAAGAGGCGTCACGCAATCAGCATCTGCATCATCAAGAGTAATTTCTCTAATTGACGGATCATCTTCAGCAACAGTGACTGGCGCTCAACTCGATGAAAAAATGGTACCTGTTGGTTCAACGTGTTCCTCCTTTGGAGTGTATATCCATTTAGGAACAGTTCCAGGTGGCGCAAGCCCTGCTGATGATTGGGCGTTTTCGTTAGTAAGACAATCAGACGTACAGGTACAAAATGCAGGAAACGATGGAACAGATACGGCTGTGTGCTCTATTCTAGGAGATTCAACAACTGGATCGTGCTCGGCGACTTCTGGCATATCATTTGGAGCAACTGATTTTATCTCCCTTAAGGCAGTAACATCAGGCTCACCTGCTTCCAGTAATGTTTACTTTTCAATTCGTTGCATAGCACCATAATTGCGACGGGCCAAACAAAATCGTTACGCACGAGCCTTAACAAAGCTCATGCGTAACGTGTGCAATATATCTTCAAACATTTGATTTTCAAATTCATCAAGATTGCCTTTTGTCTTTTCTCGAATCATCGAAAGAACATCAATTGTTTGTTTTGCATGGATGATATTTTTCGGAATAGCAGGTTGTCCTTCCATAGCAGGCATCTCGCCTAGTTGCATCATAGCTTGAGTTGCAAGAGACATAATAAAAGAAGAAAAATTAATCTCGGGATCAACAACAGATTCTTTCTGAGTATTAGAGGAATCCTTGATAATAAAGTCCTCCCCTTTAGTCTGTTTATCACTACCGTCAGCCTCAAAACGTCGATTATCTTGAACCTTAAAGCTCTGTTGGGCTTGCTCTTTATCATTTGTCATATGGGATCGGTAATACTTTTATCTCAATGTTTCAAGGGGATAGTTTTTTATCATACAAACTACTAAAATAAAGCGACATGAAGAACCTCTCATTTACTGTGCTTGGATGTGGCACTTCCACAGGAGTACCCGTTCCAGGATGCCCCTGCCCAGTTTGCACCGGTGGTGACAGTAAAAATCGTCGACTAAGAACATCTGGAATTATTACAAAAGAAGATGGCTCGACAATATTAATCGATGCAGGAACAGACCTGAGACAACAAGCTCTCGAACAAAAAATTAAATCGATTGATTCTATTCTTTTTACCCATCAGCACTCTGATCATATTCTTGGTGTTGATGATCTGAGGTGTTTTAATTTTAAACGCCAAGAACCGATCCCTGCATACGGTACCGATACCACTCTTAAGGAAATTGAGATTACATTTCGATATTTGTTTCAGAATAATCATGATTACCAAGGTGGATTGCTTGCAAAAATTTCGCTACACCGCATTGAATACGGTAAAAGTTTTTTACTTCTCAATGAATACGTAACCCCTTTCCTATTATGGCATGGGATGATACCTGTGACGGGTTTCCGAATACGTGATTTTGTTTACGCTACTGATTGCAACAAAATCCCCACTGAGTCTATGAATATTATGGAGGGGGCAAAAATACTGTTCCTAGATTCACTCAGACATCGTCCTCACAAAACCCACTTTACCATTGAAGAATCAATAGCCGTAGCACAAACCCTTAAAGCGAAGCAGACATACTTTATCCATATGTCTCACGATATCGATTACAGCTCTGAAAACCCAAAACTCCCTAGGGGAATTTCGTATGCCTATGATGGTCTTACTGTAGATATCTCGTAGATCATTTCAGTAAATCTTTTACGGCTCAAACCCTAAAACTCTTAGACTTCCTAGTCGATGAGTCCTGCTAGGTTATGAAACGAATCAAAAAACACTCTTCTGGTTTTACCCTTCTTGAACTATTAGCTGCGCTTACAATATTTAGCGTTCTTTCTCTGATTGCATTTCCAAATTTTGCAGTTGTGAGAAATCAAATGAGAGTTTCGAACGATACAAGAACAGTAGCAATGTTACTTTCTGAATTAAGAGCTGAAGCGATTCGATTGAAACGGCCAGTACGATTAAATTTTACTAGTTCGACTATTAGTTGGGATTATTTTGACGACGGTATATACGACGGCACCTATACGTTGCAATCTGGATCTTCTTGGGTGTCTACCCCTGTTGATTTTACCTTTAATGGTTTTGGTCTTTTACGAGGAGTAACAACTGATCGAATTTTACAGATTGAAAACGGGTCCATAAGAATGCAGTTAACATTAAATACAAATGGGCATCTCGAAATATGAATAAAAGAGCTTTCAAGAAACAATCAGGTTTCGCTCTTGTTGAGAGCCTTGTCGCTATTGGGCTCATCGGCATTACCATGGTCGGTATGACAAAACTTTTTACGATCTGCTTTAATGCAAATGCTTCAACCAGAAGCTACGCAGCTGTTGAGAATGACGTTCAATCAATTATCGATGGTTATCGAGTGAATACATATACACAACTCCTTTTAAAGTTTGGAAGCGATCCTCTGCAGATTACAAACGGACAAAGCGTTATTGAGACCTCTACTGGAACATTTGCAAAAACAGATTATTCAACAAGACTGACTGCGTTAAAAAGCTCCACTGGCGCAACCCCCGAAGCGATTCGCTTAACGGTTACCGCAACTCAACGACGAGGAACAATCGGATCAACACAATATAATTTTGAAACATTGATGGCACCAACACAATGAAGGTAAAAAGAAATCAACAACGTGGGTTATCTCTTATTGAATTACTTGTCAGCATGACTGTGTTTTCGGTTGTCAGCGCTGCTGCAGTTACGTTTGTAAGTGATTCTTTACGAAGACTAAGCTTAGAATCAAAAGTAGCACTTGCAACAAAAGAGCTTAAAAATTCTGTTGCACTGATGCAAAGTGAACTTCGCATGTCAGCTTCAGTATCACCGTACAATGTTGGAATCGATGCAAACCTAGTTACATGCCGATCGCAATTAACAACAACCAGCACTACCGTGCGATTTTTAGTCGCTCACGATGACTCATCAGGAACATCTGGTACACAAGTGTATTACGTTGGATATGAATATTCTGTTGCTGACAATACACTTTACCGCGGTGAAATTATTGGTAGCAATGCAACAAGTTGTACGTTGCCAGCAGGAGATCCTCTAGCGATTGGCACCAGAAAAGTGCTTGCAAAAAACGTTGTACGAATCGATGCAGATAATAATGGTTCAATCGACAATCCATTCACTAGAGTAAATAACCAATTATTTATTCGATTAGGCGCTGAAGTAATTGGCTCTTCAGGCCTAACAGCAACTCAAAAAGTAACTGATACAGTTTTTACGAGGGCGACGTAACAATGAAGAATCATCGTTGCAATCAAAAAGGACTTGCGCTGCCAACAGCACTGTTACTGATTCTTGTTGTTTCATCAGCTGGAGCCCTATTTTCAAGTGTTGCAATAAGAAGTTTTACGATTCAAAAAATTGAGAACACAGTTGCAGAATCGTACCAAGTATCAGAAGGAGCAATTCACGATATAATAGGTGAAATGTCTGCCCGCCCCCATCTTTGGAGAGACAGAGTCCCCTTGAATACTATGCCTTTAAGTTACACCGAATACTCTCAATTAGATTACGCTGGAACAAACGGTATTCCATCATGCAGTGGACAAAACTGTATTAGAAACCTTTATCCTACTGGTGGTGGCATTGTTAAGAATTTTGGTCCTCGTCTCACAGCCGGAGCAACTGTAGACGCTTCAAAAACAGTGTGGAATCAATTATCCAGTTCCTCTTTACCAACTGCTGACGTTACACTTAATAGCCAGATGGGATTTTCGCAGGTCGAACGACTTGATGAATCCATACCAACTGGTACAAACCTAGGTGCAGATATGTCAAACAATCCAGCAGGTGGATCAACGCCAAGAAATATTAGATTTCGTATAACAGGAAAGACATATAATTCCTTAGGGACACGTACTGGGCAATCAACTGTTGTAGTAGTCGCTGAGATTCCTTCAACATAACGAACGGCTTAATATTGGAAATGGTACGGGTATGATTCGGACATTTTTTAAAAGTTCCTTTATTATTTTTATAACAACACTTACTTGGCATAACCATGCCTGGTCACAATCCGAAGTTCCGGTGCTTGCTGATGCACCTGGTAATCCACAGGTAATGATGCTCATTGATGATTCAGGATCAATGAATGCAGTTGTAGAACATTCTGAGTTTGATGCAACGAGCGCTGTCGCTACTACTACAGCAAATGACATTCCATCGATGATTTTTCGCCTGCAGAATGCAGGAGCAACCCCTGCTACAAGCCAAACTTTGCGACCCGTTTTGATTGAAATCAACCAAGGATTTAGCAGTTCCTCAACAGGAACTCTATTTGGAACTAATACTTTTGCAAATGCCTCATCACTTCCATCAATTGCATTTGCGGCCTGTATCAACACGAGTGGTTCTAGAACAAACTGCCCTACACCTGGCGCGACAACTCCGCAATTCGGACCTAATGCATTTTGGCTGTACGGTAATACTGCTATCTCTGGTAGCTCCGTTTTTTCTCTTTCTAACTTAGCCACTTATTCGTCTGCTCCTGTAATTGATTCAGGCGGGAATAGGTACCTCTATACTTCATACAGAAGAGAAGATCGAAACCGTACCGTTGAAGACTGGGGCGATGTTTGGGCGAAGCTAGATGTAAATGGCCTACCCCAAGTTCTTCGCACAAGAGCGTATGGTTCCATTGGAGGCACTGTTAAATTTAATGGTAAAGAAGTATTCCTTTCTGCTGGATGGTATCGAATCGAATACCTACGATGGATATTCTACGGCGCAACATCTTTGCAGCTTGCAAACCTTCCAGGAAAAACAAGAATTCAAACCGTAAAAGATGTTGTAGCAACACTCATTAACAACAATCCTTCGGTTCGTTGGGGTCTTGCAACGTTAAATGGTACATCACTCAGTGCCGGCACTTTCTCTGGTAATCTTTTAAATCAGTGGAACCAACCACTTGGGAACGTATCGCAAACATTACCAATTGTTCGGCGTGACATTGCATTATCAAATGCCGCACTTTTAACGTCTCTTAATACCATTGGAGCAGGAGGTGGAACTCCCTTAGCAAATCGATATATTGAAGTACTTCGTTACTTTAATGGAAACACTGACAACGATAGTCGTGCGAGCCGGACATATCCCTCACCAATCACCGGCGCAACTGCAGCATGTGATGGATATTTCATAATTATGCTCACTGATGGATTACCCACAAGTGATTCTGCAAATTCGGTGGGAACTCAATGGATCACAGACCTTGATGGAAATGGACTCGAGGCACCTGATACAACTAATAATGGTTGTTCTACCAGCGCAAGTTGCTCTCAGTGGTTAGCAGATGCTGCAAAACTTGCATACGATAAAGACTTTAGCGCAACGCTCGTTGGCAAACAAAACGTACGAAGTTATGCAGTTGGATTTGGCCTTAATTACGCATTAATCAACAAATTCGCCGAAAATGGTGGAACTGGTACAGCATACCTTGCTTCAAGCACACAAGAAATTTCTGACACATTAACCAACATTGTAACTTTAATTATTACATCACCTATTGCAGGTGCCGGTGCGGCTCTTGCTGAAACATTCGGAGAAACTGGTATTGTCTATCGACCAAGATTCAGAGCCGATACATGGACAGGAAACATTGATGTATTTAATTATAATACATCAACTGACACTCTTGATTTTCAATTTGATATGGGAGCCCTACTCTCACAAAGAAATCTTACAACAAGTCCGAGAAGAATCATCGCAGGTTTAGATACCGGTGGAACTGGCAACACTAATCAAACAATATCATTTGAAGAAACCCAGGCATCAACACTTCGACCTTACTTGTTTAAAAGATTTATTGATGGACTTGATAGTACAACAAATTTAGAGCCTCCAATCTCTGATATTAACAATGTAACTTCTGCACAAACGGTGATTCGATACCTACAAGGTGAGGCTGTAACTGATTTACGTGTCCGAGACCGATTGCTGACTGGGACAGTCGATCGCCTTGGAGACATAGTCTATTCTCGTCCAGTTGAAGTTGGTGCAAAAAACGGAAATTACTCGCTCTTTCCTGGTTACACAGCATTTACACGAGATATCCAAGCCAATCAACCACGGATCCTTTTAGTAGGTGCAAACGATGGAATGCTTCACGCGTTCGATTCAACAACAGGACAAGAACTTTGGGCATATATTCCTTCAAGCCAAGTTCCGTTCCTCGAACGAATGACTCGAATAACATATAACTCTGAATATAGACGTTCATATGTCGATGGACCGATTTCAATTGAAGATGTTTATGTACGCGGTGCTTGGAGAACTTTTGCAATGTTTGGCCTGCGTAAAGGTGGCTCAACATATACAGTATTAGATATTACTGATCGTCGTAATCCAACCCTTGTCTGGGAAGTAAGTAACCCTTCGATATACGGCGAATCATGGGTAAAACCAGTTGTTGTTCCTGTTGGTAGTGGTATCGATGCATCCTCATATACATTTTACATGGTAGTTGGAACAGGCGAAGGGAAAACTACTATTGGGACAAATATTGCAATTTACAACTTATCCTCTGTAACTCCTCCTACTCCTACAACACTTGCCATAAGTACGAGTGATCCTATAGGTACACGAACATCTGCAATAGCAGCTGTGCAAGATGATCAAGATTTTGCAGTTGATAGGCTCTATCTTGGCACTGAAGAAGGCGATCTTTTCAGAGTTGTTGTCACTTCCACTCCAGCAACATGGTACGTAGCAAAAGTTTTTGATGGAAACAATACGCAACCAATCGTTTCGCAACCACTTGCTATCATTTCTGACAATCCACAGTTCCGTACTGGAGGAAGTGGTATTTTAGGTGAACAATTTGCTCTTGGAATTTATGTTGGTACGGGACGTTACGACACCATTGCTGACATAACTGGAGTTGGAAACGTCTCCCAGAATTTATATGGAATATTTGATCCGGTACGACCAGCAAATGATACGTACACCAATATGTTGGGGACACTTACACTTGCTAGTCTTCAAAACCAATCACCTTCTACGTATCAATCAGTGCGAGGCTTGGATGGAATCTATCGAATTCCAAATACAAGAGCAGGCTTTTACATTCCTATGAACACTTCTATAAATTTAGTAAATAATTTTATCGATCCAGTCGGACTTGTTCAGTATGAAGCTGTAAACTTAAGAGGTGCAATTTTCTTTTCAACATTTATGCCTGATAGAAGCTCATGTGGTGTCGGCGGACATTCTTTCCTTCAAGGGCTGAATTTTAGAACTGGTGGTGGACTTATTGTTGACTACAATTTTAATCCAAAAAAACCTTTTTATAACGGTGGGATTCCTGACACAGATGCTGATGGTGACTACGATACAACGGATCTTACCAATGCAATAAACAACCGAAGCATTATCCCTGCACTGGATGTTAAAGTACAAAGTATCGATCTAACAAAAGTGAGACCATATACTTTTGATGGGAGGCTCACGCAGGCTGATGTCAGACTGCACTCTTCAAATGGTGGAATACTTCCAGCTGTATCATCGCTTGGCAACGTGGGTGCTCCGAATCCACCGGTTATTTCTCAAAGCTTCCAGAAAGTGATTATTCAGAGTGCTTATCCTTCTGGAACAACGTTAGGTAACTCAGCAGGTGGCGAAGGCGGCACTGGTAGTGGTGGAACCGGCGGCACTGGTGGTGGAACCGGAAACGTTCCTCCTCCTGACATGGTGCCGATAACAATTTATAATTTACCAATCGATATTCTCTCATTCCACGAGGTAACAAATGAATAAACTTTATCCTTACATTGCTATCACCGTATCACTGTTTTGTACTTGCACTTGTTTTGCAATGCCAGAAAAAGAAAAAGGTCCTCAACAAGAATATCTGCAACGTCAATTCGAAGAAGCAAAAGCTGCACAGATGAAAGAAGGTCCATCGTTTGAAATTAACGGAATTCTCGAGCGGGATAAAATGAGGCGTTATGTTGTTAATGGTGAAGAGATCGTTATTGGATCTTTTACTGATGTTCAAGGCGGTACGTTAAAAGAAGGATCCCCTGTTCATGTCGTAGGTAAGATTAAATCTGGTCAAAAATTAGCTGAGCAGGTGTTAGTACAAACGTTGAATAAAAACGATAATTCATCTGAAAATTCATCAGCTTTGCTTGGTCATTAAAGATTTTCTGACAAATTTTACTTTTTCCGCCCCAAATCTAGGTATTTTTTTTAGATTTACAGTCATAGAGCTTTGATGAGCTAAGTTCAAATTAAGTTTTCTTGCTAACTTCCCGATTTTACTAGAGACGAGGATTCTTAAGGAATCTTCCGCAAGTGTATGTGTGGAATAAGCAGTGCCAATTACCATTGGTAGTAATATTGCGTCTCTGAATGCGCAGCGACAACTTGGAAAAGCTTCCGAGTCGTTGTCGACTACCTATACACGTCTGTCTTCTGGACTAAGGATAAATAAAGCAAGCGATGACGCGGCGGGACTTGCAATTAGTATGGACTTAAACAGTTCAGGCAGAGTCTTTACACAAGGTATTAGGAATATCAATGATGGTATCAGTCTTTTAAATATCGCAGATGGTGCATTAAGTTCATTACAAGAAGTTATCATCAGACAAAAAGAACTTGCAGAACAATCTGCTAACGGTACGTATTCATTAACACAGCGTAAAGCGATGCAGACTGAAGTAGATGCATTAACCCGTGAATATAACCGAGTCGTTGAATCAACATCATTTAATGGGCTGAAAATATTTGACCCGAATCAGATTTCAAGCGTCAGGATACAAGCAGGTTATGGAACTTCAGGCTCTCTTGAGACACTTCTATCTGCATATATTGCACGCGGGGATGGGCAAGGAACAGCATCACAGTCGATCTCTTTTGCTGCAGCTGGGAATCTATCGAGAGGGGAAGCTATCGATATTGACGGAGATGGCAATACTGACATCATTTGGTCAGGGCATGATCAAAATATCCAACTTCGATTTGGTAATGGAGATGGAACATTTACATCTGGAATGTCATTTGCTTCTGCTGCACTTCGGAACGTATTAATTGCTGACGTCGATAACGATGGACGCCACGATGTAATCGCAGAGTCGTGGGGAGGACTCAGCCTGACAGTTTACAGAAATCTTGGAAATCGCTCATTTCAAAGCGGAATTACTCAAGCAAGTACTGGCATGTCAGAAATTGCAATTACAGGTGATTTCAATGGTGATGGTAAAGTTGATATTGCTGGAGGTAGTTCGGGTGGAAACGGATATACTATTCTGTATGGCAATGGAAATGGTACATTCGGTGGAGCAAGAACATTTACCGCATCATTTGGCTATGGAATGACAAGTGGTGATGTCAATAATGATGGTAGAGATGATATCATTACATGGGATGGCGGTCGGAATTTATCAATTTCAGGACCAAATGGAATCATATCTACTGCTTCACTCAACTCTATTATTCCAATTTCAGTTTCTGAAATAAAACTTGCTGATATTAACCGTGATGGCAATCTAGATATAATTGCTGTTGGTAATTCAAACAGTCAAGCTTATACAGCACTAGGTAATGGAAATGGCACTTTCCAAGCATCTCGATCTTGGCAGCTAACAAGTGGTGGATCAAACCTTGTTGTTCAAGATCTTGATGGTGACGGGTTTATTGATATTGGAACAACAAATACTGGTGATAACCAAATCAACATACTTTTTAATAATGGAGACGGCACCTTTGCCGCGCGTATTTCTTCTACAACTTCCAATATTTCTGCGGGACCTGATTTTGGATACAATAGATTATTTGCTGGTGATGTAAATAAAGACGGTGCTGCAGAACTTTTTATTATGGATGGTACAGCAGGATTCGTTCGTATGTATAATCAAGATACAATTCGAACAGACACAACAGCTTTCTTAAATATATTAAACCAAAAGGATGCAAGAAACGCACTTGATTCAACTGAAGCCCTTTTACAAAAAATCTCTCTTGAAAGAGGCTCAATCGGAAGTTACCTCAGCAGGCTTTCTGTTGCATCGAGTCACCTCTCTTCCACCACAACAACATACAAGAGTGCAGAAAGTCAGATAGTTGATGCAGACATTGCATCTGAAGCTGCAAACCTCACTAAGGATAATATTTTACAGCAAGCAGCTAGCTCAATTCTTGCACAAGCAAATCAACAGCCGGCGCTTGCATTGCAGTTGCTTCGTGGTTGATGGGGTCTTCTGAACCAAATGTAAATCGCTTTCAATATCATCGAGGCAACTCATCATAAGACTAGTCTTTAGCTCTGCTTTTATGTTTAGTTCATGATCAATTTTGAGCAGCAAATTGATCTTTACCGCCTTGTTGATTATCGACTAGTTTCTGCACTGCCGTTTCGAATAATTATATTTAGAAAAAATTAGGTAACCCACTTATCAGAGCCGGCAATCCAAACAAAAAACAAACAATCCCAATAATAAAAAGTTTTCTTGGCAAATCCCCGGGTTCATCATCAGAAAGTGCGGCTTCTCTGATTGATTTATAATTGATGTAGGAAATTGGTACGATTTGACCTTCTCTATAAGGACAAATTGGCCTGTATGTTGTTGAAAAGTGTTTTAAAATATTTCCTGATGCAGTGGTGTACTCAACGACTGGCGCATAACCTTCTCCTTCTTTACTACTAAAAAGAGACCCTGGATTTCTTCTAATTTCTATTACTTTACCATCAGTCTTTATTCCTCGCTTAAGAATATTAGAGACAGCATTCTTGCGGTTATGTGCATGAGCCAAAAGAAGCCCACCTGCAACCAAAGATAATCCAGCAATTTGAGAGTATATAAACATTCTTTATTATTGAGCCGTATTTACGGTGACGCTACCCGTTGTTCTTGATCAAGCTCGCCTTTTTAATTCTTCCTGCACGATTCGTCGTACTCTTTCCTCAGAAAGCACTTGTAGCTTCTTTCCTTTTTCAGGTTTATCAAAAAAAGAGCGAAGAAGTGAATTGAGAACAGTTTGATATTTAGCCCCTCTTTTCTTTGCATACTCTTTTAAATGAATAAGCACATCCTCATCGACAAAGGTGGTAATGCGGACCTTTACATTTTTAGGTTCAAAAGCATCCTCGTCTAAAATATCAACTGTCCCATATTGTATGTCACGCTTGGTAGTCATCCCATGCCTCCATTAAATTTTTCTTACGAGCGGATAAAAATTCTTTCATTCTTCTAATATCTTTCTTGGAAAAGCCTCGTACAAAAAGACACTCGAAGGTTTGAATATCGAACTTTGCCTCTCCTTCTGGACTAATCACGTGTACATGTGGAGGCTTATGATCTTTTGGATACATAACCACTCGTGCATTTCCGAATTTATACAGAGTAGGAGACATATACAGATATTATACATATATATATGCATATATCAAGAATTTTTTTGAGAATGATAAATGGGCGTATTGACGGTGACGCTACCCGTCTTTCTTGATCCACTCTATTGGGCGAAGAGCCCAATACGATTTATGATCCTCTTTTGTTAATAATATCAGCTGCTTGCCCATTTGT
>JBIKWN010000036.1:0-23333 GCA_044356295.1 Bdellovibrionota bacterium | reverse complement strand
AGCGGGTTAAAAAGAGTTAAAATAAACAACAAACATTTGTTTGTTTCGTCAGCAGACGAGGTATAGCAAGCAATTATTCAAAAGTTTTTATAGGTTAAGCAGTATTACGCTGCAGCACGTCTAAGAATTATTTGTCTCGTATTATTTATAGCTTCATACGTGGCGTTGCAAGTCGCCATTACAGCTCTCCAATTTCTGGACTGGGAAAGATCGGTAGTTTTGCTCGCTTCTCGAGCAAGTTCCCATACCCCCAATACCGCACCCTCAAATCGCTTTTGTCCGAAATTTGGACGGTTTTTAATCTCTTGGATAGCCGCATCGTTAAACGCCCTTACGAGGGATAAGACCTCGAGGGGGGACACTTGAGCAAAGTTTGGAAGCATAGATAACTCTATGAAATCCTTGAATATAATTGTGCTTTGAACTCTTTTTAAAATCATATACCCCAATACGACAAAGTCTATACCAAGGGTATGCGGTGAATTTCTATAGAGTGCCTTTAGAAATTAATTCGTAAACTCTTTTTCATAAAGCCCCAAAATCACTGACACAATCGACGGATCTGTAATAGTAGAAGTATCCCCAATAGCACCGATATCATTTTCGACTATCTTTCTAAGAATCCTTCTCATTATTTTTCCTGACCTAGTTCGCGGTAAACCAGGAACAAAAAGAATTCCGTCAGGAACAGCGAATCCACCAATTTGAGACCGCACACTTTGTTTCACTTTATCGATTAAGTCCTTTGTGATTGTTGAATGATTTTGTTCATCACTTGTATGAAGTCCTAAGTGAAACTCATCGAGTATACAAAACGCGAAAATAGAAGTTCCTTTCGTATCATGAGGTTTGCCAACAACAGCTGCTTCAGTGACAACGCCTGAATGAACAATTGCTCCTTCAACTTCAGCAGTTCCAACGCGGTGACCTGAGACATTCAGTACATCGTCAACACGACCGGTAATCCAATACTCTGAATCTTTATCTCGGTGAGAGCCGTCTCCTGTAAAATAATAACCAGGATACATTTTGAAATATGTTTCAATAAATCTTTGATGATCGTTGTAAACTGTTCTTGCCTGTCCTGGCCATGGGAAAGAGATGCAAAGGTTACCAGAAGCTTCTGTTTCAAAGATCTCTTTACCTTGTTCATCAAGCAAGCAAGGTTTAATTCCAAAAAATGGAGTAGCAGCAGCACCTGGTTTTTGCTCGACAAGAGAACCATCTTTATTTTTATATTCACTTGCTCTAGAAGAAATTAATATCCCTCCCGTTTCAGTTTGCCACCACGTATCAACGATAGGACATCGACCTTTGCCAACTTCGGAATGATACCACTGCCAAGCATCCGGATTGATAGGCTCTCCAACTGAACCAAGAACGCGAAGCGATCTCATTTGAAAATTTTTAGCAGATTCAGGAGCTTCTTTAATTAAAGTTCGGATTGCAGTAGGTGCTGTGTAGAAAATAGAAACATTATATTTTTCTATCGTCTCCCAATATCGATTTGGGTTCGGATACAGTGGAGTGGATTCAAACATCACCGTTGTTGCACCGTTTGCAAGTGGACCGTACACAACATAGCTATGTCCAGTTATCCAACCAATATCTGCTGTGCAAAAGAAAATATCATTATCTTTTAGATCAAATACTTCTCGGTGTGTAATTGCTGCGTAGGTCAGGTATCCACCAGTGGTATGAACAACTCCTTTTGGTTTTCCAGTAGAGCCAGAAGTATAAAGAATAAAAAGAGGATGCTCGGCATCTAGTTTTTCAGGCTCTGAGCGTTTGTCGTAAAATTTTGCTATCAATGATGAAGCCTCGAGGTCTCTTTCTTCGACGGTGCAAAGTGGATACTGAGTATTTGTTTCACGATTAAAAATTAGTACGTGCTCAATTGTTGATTTCGTTTCGAGTGCTTTGTCGACAATTTGTTTCAGTGGAATAATTTTGCCACCTCTTTTCGCAAGATTTGCAGTGATAACCATTTTAGCCGAGCAGTCTTCAATGCGTGAGCGAAGTGACTCAGCAGAGAATCCAGCAAATACAATTGAGTGAATGGCTCCAATCCGCGCGCATGCAAGCATTGCAAATGCAGCTTCTGGAATCATTGGCATATAAATGACAATACGGTCACCTTTTTCAACGCCGATACTTTTTAAAGCTAACGCCAATGCCGATACTTCACGATGAAGTTCTTTGTAGGAAATGCGCCGGGATTCATGGGGATTGTCGCCTTCCCAAATGAGTGCTGTTTTATCTGGCTGTTTTATTAAGTGTCGATCAATGCAGTTATGAGACACATTAAGTGTTGCACCTTCAAACCATTTAATCAGACCTTCCTTGTAGTTATGCCGAAGTACCGTATGCCAAGGAGAGAACCAATCCAGTGTGTTAGAAGCGACAGTCGACCAAAATGCTTCTGTGTCAGTGATAGATTTTTGGTAAGAAAGATCAAGGATGTTATTTAAATTCATAGATGTATTCACAAGAGGGAGTCTATCAAAATTTTTCTTATTTTTTGAAATAGTTTTTCGTCAGTATAAGAAGTAACACAGGGTGAAATATAGGTCGAGATTACAGATATTCTGTCTTCTGCGGATGGATAAGTGCCATTGTGAGTTAAAGAAGCATTAAGGGAGTACTGATTATTTGAACTAAATAAAGATAGAACCTCCTTACAAAGCATTCTTCTTTGGGCTAATTGTTTTGCAGCGAATTCGTCGGCATCTTTCTCAAGCTTAAATCGAGAAAGCGTTGATTGATTATGTTTATGTACAATGTGACCAAGCTCGTGAGCCATTATAAAATCAAGTTGTGAGGGGTGAGTTGCCATACCAATAAGCCCTGAAGTAATAACTATTTCACGAGGAGTCGAGAAAGCTCTTGGATGAGCATCATTAAGGACAATTACTTTACTAGATTGATTTGGTTCGATCAGTAGTAGCCGCGATTTTAGATATGAATGTAAGTCTGACTGTTGAATGACTCCGTGCTCTTGAATTTCTTTCTGAAGATTTACAATATCACTTTGATTTTTAGGCAAAGAGCTAAGACATCCACTACTGAGAAATACGACTCCAAAAAGAGATAAAAATAAAACTTTTTTAACAACTTTCTTCTGCATTGTTTCGACCACTATCGATAGATGGCAATGAAAACATTGCCGATACAAAGAGTAAAAGTATCACTTCGAAAACGCTATCCTTTACTTTTTGTTGGAATGGGAATTTTATGGGGGCAAAGTGGAGCATATTTTTCACTTTGTACGGGATCTATTTGGATTCTTATATCTTTTGGTCTGCTTTCCGCTGTATGTGCGTTCCCTAACTCAAGAGCAATTTGTTTGAGTTTAATCGCGTTTGCAGTAGGCGTTTTGAGTCTTTTTCAAACAGTATCAATAGTTGAAAGAAGTCATCCAAAAAAAGAGTATCGTGCGCTTTTGAAAGTTATTTCAACCCCAGAGAGAAAACGAGTTCAGCAAGTTTCTTTTGGGGCAACTGTCATCAATAGTGAGCTAGGGGATATAGCCGTTCGTTGCAGAGCAACCGAGTTGCCGTGGCTTAATATTAGTGGGGTACGAAAAGGGGATATGCTTCAAGCACTTTTTGTTTACGAAGCTCTTCCCGAACATTTTTCACCGTTCTCTTATTTTGGTCTTCTTTTTAGAAGAGGTTATTCCGGATTTTGTAGAATCAAAGAAGTTGCTGCCCTTTGGGATAAAGAGCGACCTGCAACATGGATAGAAACTATACGAAGGAGTATGCCCGAACACGATCCATATAGGCTTCAGTATGGATTGCTACTTTCACTGATTCTTGGAATCGACAGTGAATTATCTCCGCAGCTTGAAAATGAATTCAAAAAAACTGGATTAACGCATCTATTAGTTTTCTCTGGTGCTCAGACGACGATTATCTATTTTATGTTTGGATTTCTATTTCGAAGTTGTGGTGCATTTTTTGCTCGATATGCTCCACACAGGAACATATTTCTTTCTCTTCAGATCCTAACACTGATTTCGACGGTGCTTCTTGTATATAGTATAGGTCTACAACTTTCATCCGTAAGAGCATTGATTGCATGTTGGCTTTCTTCTTTAGGTGAGCGATTCGAATCAAACCGAGGAATGCTATACCGAATGTTTCTTTCAATTGTTCTATTAAACCTCTTTTGGCCAATGTGTCTTCTTGAAGTAGGAGTTCAGCTTACATATGCCGCTTTATTTGGAATTTGGATCGGCATGCAATTTCGAAATAAAATTATTGGCTATGGAGTGATGTGTTTTGCTATTGGGATATTAACCAATTTTGTCACAATGCTTTGGTTCCATTCTGTTTCAGTGATGGGATTTTTGCTCAATCCATTATTAGCCCCCACCGTCGCGCTTCTATCTGTGTATGGAGGCATTCCTGCTCTTTTTGGCATTGTATTTAAAATACCTGTGATGCATGAATTATCTATGCTAACGCTTATTCTACTTGATTATCTTGAGCAATTTGTTCACTGGGCTTCTCAGTTCTCTTGGGGGTATTATCAGTGGTAGGACTTATTCCATGTTTGAAAATCGATTAGACCAACATTTAGATAAACGAAAAGATCGAAGTAGCGATCTTGAAGCAGCCAGGCGGCGCCAGCTTTTTAGTATAGAAATATTTCGTCAAGCCGACCTTCAATCAGTTCAAGCTCACCAACTTCGCTCAATTGAAAGAAGTTTTCTGATGCTAGCCAGAGAAGTTCTCAATATTGCAACTGAAGTTGAGGGAATGGTTCCAGTCATTGTATGGATTTGGGATAATGTTAAAAATAAAAAGTCCTTCATAGAAGGACTTGAGATTATAGAAGTTCATCTTCGCTCTCGAGCTACTCCACATGATATTCATGACCTACTAGACTTATTCCAAAAAGCAAAACTAGATCCAGAGCGTTTTTTTCGTGAGGCACTGAGTAATCTTGTGGCTTTGTCAAAAGATGACGAGCTTTTTATAAAAGATCCTGTGCAAACTCTTCGTCAGATTCATCAGACCCAAGACCATCTCTTTTTAACTAATGCGTTTGTTAATCTGCTTTGTTCAACAGCAGAAGAAGAAAAGCTTATCGATACCAAACATGTACGACAACTTAAAAATGTAATGAACCATGTTGCTAATCTTGAAAGAAAGCTTTCTTTAAAAGAAAAACTTTGTAGTACTGGATAAAAAAACAAAAAACGGTGCCAGCCCAAAGGCTGACACCGTCCAATACGTTCCTACCGATCTTACGATTATCGTAGAAGAGTAAGAGCCAACTGAGGCTGTTGGTTTGCTTGCGCAAGAATCGAAGCACCTGCCTGTTGTAAAATACCAATTCTGGTAAGTTCAGCAGCTTCACTCGCAACGTCAACGTCACGGATTCGGCTTTCAGCAGAAGCAAAGTTCTCACGTGCTACTTGAAGGTTGTTGATCGATACACGAAGTCTCGATTCAGCAGCTCCTAAGTTACCTCTTGTACTTGCAAGAGATGAGATAGCATTGTTCACCGCATCAAGAGCAAGTCTTGAAGCCGATTGACCGTCAGAGATGGATGTTCCGCTGATTGAATATGTCAATGCAGAAGAGCCGCCTGGAGCAAGTCCTAATGATGACAATGTACCTGACACGTTCGTAATGCTGATTTGTGAAGTCGATTGTGAGTCGAATCCAACCTGAAGAACAACTGATGCACCACCTGACAACAGCTTAACACCGTTGAATGAAGTAACAGTTGCAATACGCTCAATCTCAGAAGCAAGTGCTGAGAATTCGTTCTGTAGCGCTGAACGCTGAGTTGTAGAAAACGTGCCGTTCGCTGACTGCTCAGAGAGCTCTGCGAGACGTGAAAGTACGTTACCAATTTCGTTAAGTGCGCCATCAGCGATAGCAACAGTAGAGATACCGTCGTTCGCATTTCTGATTGCAACACTTGCAACTCGTTGGTTAGCTTTTAATGCGTCCGCAATCGCGAGTCCTGCAGCATCATCACTAGCTTTGTTAATACGTTGACCAGAACTTAACTTCTGGTATGTGTCATTTAATGCTTCGTTAGCAATACCAAGTCTTCGTTGAGCTTGTAACGACGCAATGTTTGAGTTGATGGTTATGGGCATGTTATCCTCCTTGAATTAAAACCTACCTCGACTACCCGTCCCTGGATTTTCGAGGCAACTAAATAATTTCGTATTTCGGGTTCAAACACTGCTTAAAGAAGGAACCACGACACACTTAATCTGCTTAGATTTAGGAACGGACGGAGCTTGTTTTTTCTATAGCCAAAAATGCATTTCAAACTCGAATTGGTATTAAATTCCAAAATTTTCGTAGAAAATAAATGCGCCAGGATCTTAAGTTTGATCATCGCATACCAAATTTCAGGTATTTATCAAGTGTTCAGGTACTAAGTTTTAGCTTTACTCGATTTATTAATTTCTATGAATAATTCTTATTTGGATAAATTTTTATCTATATTTCTTCTTATTTGACCCTTTCAATAGAAGTTTTAAAGGGAAAACCACCAATTTAATCATTTTACTCAATTTTCTGTTTTCATAGAGTGCGGTATTCTCCTGCAAATGGTTTCAATCTCTTCATATACCACCACCTATAACTGTATTGAACGTCAGTATCCACTTGAGTTGTGCATTGAAAGTCTTTTAGGTTTTAGTGACCAGATCTCAATTGTTGATGGGGGCAGTAGCGATGGAACACTCGAGTTGCTTGATCGGTTATCTCGTAAAGATTCAAGAATCTCATTTTATGTCTGTCCTGTAGATTTCACCCATCCTCGCTGGGCGATTTATATGGATGGATATATGAAGGCTAAGGCCCGCGCTCGCTGTACATCAGATTACTGTTGGCAAACTGATACTGATGAAATTGTTGCACCTCATGATTTTGCAAGAATTCGTAAACTTCCTGAGCTTTTAGCTCCTCTTTTTGAAGAAGCACCAATTGTGTACTTACCCATGATTGAGTTTTGGGGGAGCTTTGAAAGAATTCGTGCCGATTTTTTCACATGGAAGCAGCGTCTCAGTAAAAATGACCCTCGTATTACCCATGGTATCCCCAATGAATATCAAGTCTTTGATCAAGCGGGGCATGTGTATCCAAAACCTTTTGAGTCTGATTCCTGTAACTATATATATAAGGACACAAAAGAGTCAGTTCGATCGTTGGTTCCAGTAGAAGTGCCAAGTTTTTCAATGCCCCCAGAGGTCTTTAAACCCTTCTTTGAGGAGTCCTTATCACTTCTTCCATCAGTCTTGCATGTTTCTTGGCTCAATCTTAAGCGGAAGATTGAGCATTACCGTGATTTTTGGCCAAAATTCCATCAATCAATGTATAACTTGCCGAAATTTGATGCTCCAGAAAATAACGTGATGTTTTCTAAACCTTGGAGCCAAGTAACTGATCAGGATATTGCTGCAAAAGCGATAGAGCTTGATGAGTTAGGACCAAGATCGTTCCATCATAAGATAAATCCTAATCAGAAGGGTACGACTGTAGCCTTTAATGGCAAGATTCCCGACTCACTAAGAGTGTGGGCTGCGCAAAACCGCTGATAACGAGACTCCCCCAAAACCTGATGCATTAATAATGCAAGAAGAGATAGACGTATGCGCGAGTGCGAAGTAATTTTTGTAGCTCTCATTCATGAATACACCGAAGGGACTTTTTGGAAGAGTTTGTTGCTGAAATGCTTCTAAGGCAAATAGTAGAGAGATTGCAGCAGATGCTCCAAATGTATGACCAGTTAAATGTTTCGTTGAAAATACTGGTGGAACTTCGTTATTAAAAAGAGTTTCTAGAGATTTTTTTTCTGCACTATCACCAATAATTGTTCCTGCACCATGAGCTACTATAAAATCAGGTCTTTGAATTTTTGCTTCATAAAGAGCTTGCTTCATGGAAGTTTGGTATCCAATACCTTCATCATTCATTCCTGTTAAAGTACTTGAAAGCTCTTGTGAGAATCCAATTCCTGAAAGTTCTGCTATCGGAATATTTTTTGTTTCAGATATGCTTTCTTCTGATTCGATCAGAAACGTTCCACAAGCTTCGCCAAGAACAAGGCTGTTTTTGTGCTCCGATATGCATTCAAAGGGGCGGCAAGGAGAGTCATTAAAAGGATATTTAGAATAGATCTTTAATGCCTTCATCTGTGCAATAGTAAAAGCAGTCAGCGGCGCTTCTGCTCCAATGACGACCACACGTTTTGATTTTTTTGATACAATAAAACTTTGAGCAATGAGTAGTGCTTCAAAAAAAGATGCACATGCCATTGAGGTGCCAATACTTATAGAAGTATCAGGAGTAGTACTAAGAAGTCTTGCAACCGAACTTGCAATTCCGCCTGCAGTGGTAAAAGGAGATGTTAGTGGGTTAACTTTATGTTCTTCACTAAATGAAAGAACGGCTTTTTCAACTGTTTCAGTTGCTCCACGCGCAGAGGCTGCAATGACTGTGCAATCGTTTGGGAGATGTTGATTATCAAATGCTTTTAATGTGCTTGCTAAGGCAAGTTTAGTTACTCTATCGAATGAATTTGTATGCTGGGTGCGCGTGCTAAGAAGTTCTAGGGTTTTATTGATAACATCGTGCGTTTCATCTTTAAATGCAAAAACAGGGGTGCCGTCTTGAAACAGAGTTGGTTGTCCGAAGTATCCTCCAAATTTAGTGATATATACTTTAGTAGAAGACATAAAATTTTAAGGAAGAAGATCGATAGCTTTGGTAACAGCTTCATAGACAGTTAAAAGTTCAGATTCAGTGATACAGTAGGGGGGGATAATATAGATTAGGTCTCCGAGTGGACGAATCATCACTCCTTGTTGTAAGCAACTACTCATGACGATATCTCTTACTGGATTTAAGTAAGAAGAATTCTCTCTTGTCTTTACATTGATTGCACAAATAGCACCAAAGCTTCTTGTCTCTTTTACTTTTGGATGATTTTTCATGAGTTCACCAAAAGCTTTTTGATGGTTTATAAGGAATCCAATCTGCTCCCAACAGGAAGTGGTATTAAGCAGATCAAAGCTTGCAACTGCTGCAGCACAGGCAAGAGGATTTCCTGAAAAAGAATGTCCATGAAAAAAACCTTTATCACGGCTCGTCGAATCGAAAGCCTTAAATATTTTTTCAGAACAACTTGTAATAGCAAGGGGTAAGGTGCCTCCGGTTAAACCTTTTGAAAGACATATAAGGTCTGGTTTTTCAGCACAATGATCGCTTGCAAACCATTTTCCTGTTCTTCCAAACCCAGTCATCACTTCATCTGCAATACATGGAATATCAAATTCATGTGCAATCGTTAATAGTGAATTGAGAACTGATGGCTCATACATCAACATGCCACCTGCGCCTTGAACGAGTGGTTCGAAGATGAATGCAGCTACATCGTTATGAGAAGCAAGTTCTCTGAGTTTATTTATTGCCCCGTCTGGATTCAGAGCAGGTGAAGGAATAAAACAAACTTCAAAGAGATACTCTCTGAACGGAGTAACAAAAATAGATCTTTCTCCGGCAGACATTGCCCCAAACGTATCTCCATGGTATCCATTTTCTAAGGCGATAATCTTGGATTTTTTTACTCCAAGATTCTTCCAGTATTGAATACAGATTTTAAGTGCGATTTCGATTGCTGTAGAACCATTATCAGAGAAGAATAATTTATGTTGGTTAGCGGGAAGTTTTGTCATTAGCTTTTCAGCTAACAGGGCTGCGGGTTCGTGGGTAAATCCTGCAAAAATAATATGGTGAAGTTTTTCAGCTTGAGCTTGTATCGCTTCAGTTATCTTCGGGTGTGCATGGCCATGTAAGTTAACCCACCATGATGAAATTGCATCAATAATTGTTCTTCCGTCCTCAGTGTAAAGATGGACACCTTTTGCATGTGTAATCGGTATCGCTGGAAGCGATTCAGGCATTTCAAATGGGTGCCAAATATACTGTTTGTCGAGTGTTGCTATACGAGACATTGATTTATAAATGGAAGTATACGTGAAGCTTCATGAGAAATGAATTTTGCTGATAATTCATCTGTATGAGGGATTCGGTAGAATGGAATAGATGGATAAAGATCAGTAATAACGGATTCAGTGCCACTATTTTCTTCACCATTAAAGATAATCCCTTTTATGGGTAATCTTCTGTGTTGAAGTGATTCAATCGTCATGAGTGTGTGATTGATACTTCCAAGATAGTGTCTAGAAACAATGATGACAGGAGTTTCTAATTGCTTTATCAGATCAGCAACAAGAAATTTTCGAGTGATCGGTACCAGAAGCCCACCAGCACCTTCAATGATTAAGTGATTGTTAGTTTTGGGGGGCTGAAATTTTGTAGTATCAATGCTTATATTACTTTTCTCTGCGCTAATGTGTGGCGAGAGTGGAAAATTTAGTTGATAGATTTCGCTATGAAAAAATCCACGATGCTTAGGATTGGCTGTGGTAACCAGTGTTTGTACTTTCATTGTATCGGTACAATCAAGATCTCCAGATTGTATCGGTTTCCAGTAATCTGCTTCTAGTGCAGTTGTTAAAATCGTACTAACGACAGTTTTGCCGACGTCAGTTCCAATACCGGAAATAAAAAATTTAAATTGTTGCTTTTCCGAGCTCATAAAAAACTGCTTGTATTTCAGGTGGAGTATTAAAAGTATGCAGACAGATTCTGAGGCGCTCTGAACCTTCGGCCACCGTTGGTGAAAGAATCGCTTTTACGTTTATTTTTGAATCTCGAAGGATACCGGATGCTTTTTTAGCTCTTTCATTTGTTCCAAGAATAATTCCTTGAATTGCTGTCAGTGAATCTAAAGTCTTAAACTGTGGATATTTTTTCGCAGTGTTCCTGAACTCATGGACAAGAAAAAAAAGCTGCGAAGTTTCTTTTGAGCGCTCTCGAAGTAAGTCATATCCAATATCGATTGCAGCAAGCAGGTGAAAATCAGGAGCAGTTGAATAAATAAATGGTCTACAGAAATTGATTAAAAATTCTTTCGCTTTGGTTGAGCACAATACTGCTGCGCCGTGAGCACCAAGTGCTTTTCCAAAAGTAACAATACTTGCCAAAACCTTTTTTTCTAACCCTAGTTCATACAGGCGACCATTACCATCTTTCCCAAAAAGTCCAAGTGCATGTGCTTCATCAACGATGCAGAAAGCATTCTCTTCTTCACACACAGTGGTGATATCTTCCAATGGTGCAAAATCACCGTCCATACTAAAGACGGATTCAGTGACGACATAAACATCCCCGGATCCTTTTTTAATTTTTTCTCTAAGGTCCTCTATATTATTATGACGAAAACTCCGGATATTTTTTGCAATTGAAGCTCGTGCCCCATCGATAATCGATGCATGTGAAAGTTCATCATAAATAATGGTATCGTGACGAGTTGCGAATGCTTGAATAACTCCTGCATTCGCAGCGTATCCAGTGGAAAATAATAATGCTGATTCAAAACCATGCATTGCGGCAATTTTAGATTCAAGCGATTCGATATATTTGGAATTTCCTGAAAGCAGTCTTGAACCAGTACTTCCAAATTTTCTTTCTTCTTGAAAAAGAGGATGTTCATGAAGTCGAGCTGAAATAGCTCCAGATGTTGAAAAGCCTAAATAATCATTCGAGCAAAAATCAACAAGAGAATCATCCGTTATTGATAACGAACGAAGGTTCCCTAATGAGGTTCTTTCTTCAAGCCGCTTTGCAGACGTTTTGGGTAGCATCAGAAGCTCCAAACCAATACATACCAAGTTTTTGCATCAATCTATTATCGTGGTCTTCTCCAGGGTTATCTGCAGTTAAAAGTTTATCTCCAGCAAAAATTGAGTTTGCTCCAGCAATAAAACACAGTGCCTGCATCTCATCACTCATCTGAGTTCTTCCTGCAGAAAGTCTTACCATCGATTTTGGCATCATAATTCGTGCAGTTGCGATAATTCGAACAAACTCGATTGGATCTACTGGTGGTTGATCAGCCAGTGGTGTTCCTTCAATTCGCATGAGCATATTAATCGGCACACTTTCTGGGTGAGGATCTTGTGTTGCAAGTTGAGTAAGAAGTCCAAGGCGGTCTCGAATTTTTTCTCCGAGTCCAACAATACCTCCGCAACAAACAGTAATACCTGCATTTCGAACATTTCCTAATGTCCGAAGGCGATCTTCATAAACACGAGTCGTAATAATATCGCCGTAATATTCAGGGGATGTATCAAGATTATGATTATAAGCGTGGCACCCTGCATCTTTAAGACGTTTTGCCTGAGATTCAGTCAGCATCCCGAGTGTGCAACAAACTTCCATTCCCATATCTGAAACTGATGATACGAGGTCTATAATATGGTCAAAATCTTTACCATCTTTTACCTCTCTCCAAGCTGCACCCATACAAAAACGGGTAGAGCCTGCTTCTTTTGCTTTCTGTGCTTCTGAAAGAACTACATCTTTTGGAAGGACACCATGTTTTTCAACTCCAGTATCGTGGTGTGCACTCTGGGGGCAGTAACCACAGTTTTCAGGGCATCCACCAGTCTTGACTGATAGTAGGGTTGAGCGCTGTACTGCATTCGGATCAAAAGTTTCACGGTGAATTGTTTGTGCTTTAAAGATAAGATCAGGAAGTGGAAGCTCATATATCGTTAATGCTTTATCGACTGTCCAATCGGTTGAAATCTGTGTCATAAGGGGTATATTCGCATATAACTGGAACAAAATAAAAAATGACCCCCCAACTGTTTTCAACTATTTTCGATGAAGTATTTCCTGCTCGATTTGAGCTTTTAAAGCAGCTCGTCAATCAAAATAGCTATACAACCAATAGAGAAGGGGTTCATAAGATTCAAAGTATTCTGGAAGATAGCTTTTGGGAGATGGGTCTTCGAACAGAGCGAATTTCATGTCCAAAACGTGCTGATATTCTTGTTGCAAAGAACTCATTCGATGGGAAAGACCTTACAAATGCCAATCGTGAGCCGATCTTATTAGTAGGGCATGCAGATACAGTTCACCCCCCGCAGTCTCGATTTCAAAACTGGTCAATTCAAGGAGATCAAATGTCAGGCCCTGGTGTCCTTGATATGAAAGGAGGCCTCATTCATATTTTTCTAGTTCTTGATATTTTAAAGAAATTAGAAAAACTAGATCACCTTCCTTTGAAAATTATAGTTAATTCATGTGAAGAAAATTCTACTCCTACCAGTGCTAAATTAATTCAACAAATTGCAGAAGGTGCTCAGGAAGCTTTAGTGTTTGAAATTGGAAGAGTTGACGGTGGTATTGTTACTCAACGAAAGGGGATTCTTGAGTGCTGGGTAAATGTTGTTGGAAAAGCTGCGCATTCTGGAAATAGTTTCAGTGAAGGCAGTAATGCACTTGTGCCTATCTGTGATATTGCTGTGAAGGCAGCGTCACTTACAAATCTTGAAAAAGATATCACAGTCAATGTTTCACAACTTCAAGGTGGGCAACAATTTTGTATAGTACCAGAAAAAGCAACGCTTGGGATTGAGATTCGTGCTGGAACTATTGAAGATATGGATCAGTCTTATGAACAGCTTCAAAAAATTGTTGATCAATATGAAAACGCATCTATTGTTATAGACACGAAGACAGCTCCTTTGAATAAAGTTCCAAAAACGGATGCGATGCTTGAAATATTTGCTCGAAAAGCAGCAGAGGTAGATTTTCAAATTAAAGAACTTCCCCGAGTTGGTGGATTAAGCGATGCAAATCTTATTGGCAGTCTTGGAATTCCAACGTTAGATGCACTTGGTCCTTACGGTATCGGCGCTCATACGGAGAATGAAATGATTTATATTTCTACTATAAAACCTCGAGTTCTTGCTGTTGTTAATTATTTGATTAATAAGATTATAGAGTAAATTTTTTAACGCGACCTTTGCGTTAGAAATAATGTCTTCAAATACTTTCTACCGAAGAGTAATATTTAAAGAAGTCAAAACTTTAGATGTATGTAGATCGGCTTTTTTAAAAAATTTTCAAGCTGACAAAAACAGCTTATCGTAATCCCGAAAGTGCACTCGTTAGACTCGATTGCTGCTGCTGCAATTTACTCATCAAAGACTCAAGTCTTGCAAATTGCGCTTTCATATTTGCTTCAGTTTGAGCAATTGATTTTTCTGCATCTGCAACTTGGTTATTCAAAGATTCAATGAGGGTTTTATTGCTATTCACTGTTGTATCAAATAAACGATTGAAACCTACAATCGAGTCAATAATACCGGTACCTGCAGCAGCGTTATAGGTAAAGCCTAATTTATCCCCAAGTTCTTTTGTTAGCTCTGATACTGCAGTTGGATCTTTTGAAAGTGCGTTTCTAAAACTTGAAAAACCACTCGTTGAAGTCGTTTCATTAAATTTCAATGTTCCGTCTCTCTGAGTTTCAATTCCCATATCCGCTAGAATTCGAACAGGAAATAAACCTTCTTGCCCTGGAGGAATAACGTCAGGATATCGGATTGCAGACATTGTTTCGCGTATGGTAGTTAACGCAGAGTTGTCCGTTCGGGTCGATGCAAAAGGTGCAAAGATACTTTGCACCTCACCTGAAGTGTTTTCTTGAGAGATCTGATCATTTTCCTCAATGTATAGTACTACCTGATTGTAAGCATCAATAAACTTCTTTAATGCTGCAATGGATGCATCAGGATCATCACCGACAGAGAGTTTTACGGTTCCAGGAGAACTTAAAAGTTCAAATGTTAATCCCGGTATAACATCAGAGATTTTATTTGATTGCCGAGTAAACGGGCCTATCCCATTCATAGTGAATGTTGCATTGGTAGCAGAATCAGTCGTAACTTGATTAGCTCCAATGCCTACAGTTGTTCCAATTCTAGAGTTTGCACTGACTGTTGAGCTGGTAATTGCTCCTGCATCAGTACCAGTGTTATTGGTTGTAATTAAGATTCGGTATTGCCCTGATCCGATTTGAACCACACTCGCTTCAGCACGTGCGCTATTATTATTAAATTGAGTTACGAATTCAGCGACGGTCATTCCCGCTGTAACAGTTACATCCACAGTTTCTGTACTAGAATTTCCGATCTGAAATTGTACCGTTCCAGATTCTCCAGCGTTAAAAAGAGTATCGCTGCTTCCTGTATAGTTATAGTTAAACGAATATGAAGCAGCCTTTGCCAGTGCACTCACTGAGATATCGTAATTCCCATTTGTTGCTCCGTTTACAACTGAAGCAGTAGCGATTGTTTCATTACTAGAAGTGGCACTTTTTGCCACACCACCACCATTGATAGTACCAAATCCTTCAGCCAGGGATTTCAAGGTTTTTAATCTAGTTTTAAGTTCTTCAAAAGCGCTGTTTGTCGCTGTAAGTTCTTCAACTTTCTTTGTTTTTGGTTCAACCCGTTGTTTTCGAGTAGCAGCAGATGCCGCATCGATGAGGGCATTTGTATCAATTCCGGACGCTAATCCTGCAAAGTTAATGGACGACATAAAGGTTCAAGAGAGCAACCCTTGTGCCGAACAACTAGGAATTTTTTTCCCTAAGTTCCTTCAGCTGTTGTTTGAGATCTTTAATGGTCTCATGGAGCTTTGCTAGCTCGACCGTGTTTCTGCGATAGACAGATGCCTTTGTAGCAGGCGTCCCCATGTAATCTTGTTTCTCTTTTAGCGAGAAGATCACTTGCGAAGCAGCAGCGACTCTAGTCCCACTAACAATTGTTAAATGATCTGCAACTCCAACACCACCACCTAATACAACTTGGTCACCTATGACAGTGCTTCCTGCGATACCAACTTGCCCGCAAAGAATTGAATGTTTCCCGATTTTTGTATTGTGACCAACTTGTACTTGGTTATCCACTTTTGTTCCGTGTGAAATTAAAGTAGTGCCAAGTGTCGCACGGTCAATCGTCGAGCATGCGCCGACATCAACAAAATCCTCAAGAACAACAATTCCAACTTGAGGTATGGCTTTTAATCCAAGCGTTTTATCAGGTACGTAACCAAACCCATCTGCTCCAATGACTGCATGGGGTTGAATAGTGCAGTGTGATCCAATTTTACAAGACTCTCTTACCGTTACCGACGTGTGAAGGATTGTATTCGTACCGATTGATACATTTTCATAAAGTGTCACTCGAGGATGTAGTATCGAGTTGTCACCAATTCGACAGTTCTCACCGATAATTACATATGCTCCAATCGAAACACTTTTCCCGATTACAGCACTTTTATCAATAATTGCGGTTGGGTGAATGATGGAATCAATAATAGAAGTTTTTATCGGGAAAAACAGTGGAATCATACGAACCAAAAGTTCATATGGCTGTTCAGAAAAAATAATAGTAGCGGCAGTTGTCGTTGGTATTTTTTCCTTGAGTGATATTGGGATAATGATTGCACCAAATCGATCGGCGTCTGCTACATCAAAAGAAGAACTTTTGCTGTAGGAAATATTGTTTTTATCTGGTTCATCAAGTGGCGATAACCCAGTAATTTTTTTTGAACTATCACCAATAAAAGTAAAATCAAACTTTTTCGACAGTTCTTCAATGGTATAGACAAGGGGGCTCATAAGCTAAAGGCAGCGAAAATGTAATTAGCCAATTCGAGTGAGAACTCTTACTGGTGCTCCTGTAAAAGCTGATACAACGGGTACAGGACCAGGACCAAAAGTTCTATCGATGAGCGTTGCCCAAGTAAGAACTGGAATTCCGCGAAGAGTTGCTTTCGTGTGAGCTTCTAAGGAGGAACGAGCAGTAGTGATAACGTCAGTAATCAATACAGCGTTACATCCTTTATATTTTTCTCCATGACCATTGGAAAGTTTTGCTTCTAGGTACTGTTCAAGAGGTATCTCTTCACTTTTGCCGTAGAGTTCAGAATAAACTGCACAAAGTCGCTCAGCAAAAAAAGTGTAACCACCAGGAAGTTTTAAAAACAGTTGAGGACCATGTGGGGAAAGTAAATTGTAGATTCGTTGCGAAACATACTCTGCACACAGGTTTAGATCTGCATCAGTAAGATCTTCAACACGGTAGTAGGTGCTGCTTTCACACCGACCCCCAATTGGAACAGGATCTTGGTAGGTTTCGGTAATTTTTGAAAAAATCTCACTAATATCTTCGTATTCGACCATAGAGGAGAAAATATCACAGCTTTTCAGGGATTTATAGCGGCAAAAAAGAGTTTTTGTTATTATTCCCCTCTTATGGAAGATTCAGTCACCCAGATAGGCACTAAGATTAAAAGAAGAAAAACCCGCTCAGTTCAGGTAGGAGACCTTATTATTGGCAGTGAAGGCCCAATTTCTGTCCAATCAATGTGCGCAACCCATACGCAGGATGTGGCTGAAACGGTCGGTCAGATCACCCAACTAGTCAATTATGGCGCTGATATCATCCGAGTCGCAGTTGATAGCAAGAAAGATGTTGAAGCGCTTGGTGAAATCCGACAAAAGTTAAAAGAAAACAAAGTAAACGCTCGTATCGTTGTTGACCTACAAGAGAGCTATCGATTGGCGACACTGGTTGCCCCATTCGTAGAAAAAATCAGATATAACCCTGGGCACCTTCATCATCATGAAAAAGAAACCCCAGTTCATGAAAAAGTAAAAGTTATTGTGCAAGCTGCCAGAGACCATAACCTTGCTGTGCGAATAGGGGTTAATTTTGGCTCACTTGATCCAAATGCTAAAGAGTTGCACGAAGATAGTCTTGAAGCAGCTATTAATTCAGCAGAGCAGCACATCGGCTATATGCATGATCTGAATTTTCATAATTTTGTTGTCAGTTTAAAAAGTTCAGATCCAAATGATGTGATGGATATTAATTTTAGATTTGCAGAAAAATTTCATGATATCCCTCTGCATTTAGGTGTAACTGAAGCAGGACTTTTACCGATGGGTGAAATTAAAAGTCGTGTTGCATTTGAAAATCTTTTGGTGAAAGGAATAGGGGACACCGTGCGTGTTTCGCTAACACTTCCCAATGATAAAAAATGGCAAGAGATCGAAGTCGGAAAGCGAATCATTGCTGATGTGTATGCAGGGCGTTTTAGGTCAGTCCCTCGATTTGAGCAGGAGGGTTTAAATATTATTTCCTGTCCAAGTTGTTCACGTGTTGAAAACTCACGGTTTGTAGAGCTGGCAGAAAAAGTGAAAGAGATAACCCAGTATGCTTCTAAAGAAAATGTAACCATCGCCGTAATGGGTTGTAGAGTAAATGGACCAGGCGAGACTGACGATGCTGATATCGGGCTTTGGTGTGCACCTAAACATGTGAATTTCAAGCTTAAAGGTGAGCTTATTGGTGCTTTCGGATACGATGAGATTCTGGGTAAAGTGAAGGAAGAGCTTAATGCAATAATTGCATCTAAATAGAGCTTTATTACATGTTCTAAAATGACCTCAACTCGAAAACCAACAGTTGTTCTGTCTCTCGTGAAGGATAACCCAACAGCTTCTAAATTTATAAGCCTCGAAGCTCTTCCTCAAGAGAAGAAGGATCTCGTTCAGAAATATCAAAAAATTATTGCTCCAGGCAGTGTTCTTGTTGGAGCAGTGACGCAATCTGGTCCAACAGAAGATGTACGACCTGTGATTTTGCAACGTGGACAGATGACAGTGAGTCGAGTTTTTTCTCCTCAATTATTGGGTTCTATAAGTTTAACAGATTCCTTCAAACGTTACGTATTTCATATTGAACAGTTAACCCCAGGGCTTCAGGGTATCGTGTGTGGATCAAATGAAGGGATAGCTTGGGTGACTCGAAAATACTTTACCCATTTGCTGAGTGATAATGCAGTTGAGATTCCAATGACTGAGCGTCCTCAATTAATGTCTGCATTACTGCAGTATGTTGAAAAATTACATGCAGAAGGATTGATACATGGACATATTCAACCGCAAAACGTAGCTCTTGAAAAAAGTAAACTCATTTTAATAGATCATGGTTTTCAAATTTACGATCCAGGCAGTAGTCATCCATTATCGTTAGCACCAGAGCTTCGAGTGACACAAACTTCGGTTCTTTCAGCAGATATTGCAGCTGATGTATATGGATTAGGACTTGTTGCAAAACGCCTCTTTGGAGGTGAGTTAGCTGTTGAGTATGGAAATCTAATAGAGGTGCTTTTATTAAATGATCCAAAGCTTCGACCAACACTGAGTCAAGTTGCTAAACACTTTTTACCTGCTCAAAAAGAACCTGTAGTTCATGAATCTAATAAACCAGAATCGAAAACTACGCCCATACAGAAAGAATCAGCTACTGAAGAAGATGGCTCACTTCATCCAATTTTTCATAAGATTTCATCATTGATCTCTGCATTCCCAACGCCTACTGAACTTGCCAAATATAAATGGTTGATTTTAGTTGGGTTACTTTTGATTTCAGGTCTTGTTTATAATTTTAGAGCTGACCAAGCAAAAAATATTGTTGATGTTTCAGTGTCAGAGGATAAATTTTCAAGATTATGGGAGAGTAATCAGTTACCACTGATGCAACAAGTTGTTCAGATGGCGTTGCAAGGAAACGTTACTGCTACGCAGTTTTTAAGGAAGCGGCTTGAAGATGGTGGTGATGCTCATCAAAGTATTCAAAAGAAATTTTTCCTCATAGCATTTCACCCACTGTGGACTGATGAAATATCAGAGAACGATTTTAAAGCATTAATCATTTTTGGAGCTCCGTCACTCGTGCCCCCATCAATGCGACAAGCTCCGGATCTATCAAAACTTCATCCTGCCGTAGCATTTGCAATCGCTGCAACGTTATCACCAAGCGATAATTTTCATCCACTGAAAGAAGTTTCAACGAAACGACTTGGCGAACTTTCTGGAATGTACGGTAGTGCTTTCCTTGCTTTAGAGCGCCTCGGCGTTAAAGACATGAGTAGCTCTGCTTCACAATATCTGGCTCATATTCTTTCGATGGATACTTCAGCTTCTGTATTATCTGGTTTCATAGATATTACCCGTGAGCCAAAAATCAGTTTCGCTCGGCTTGAACTACTGATGCCGCTTTTGGAAAATATTCCTGGGTTAGGGGATGCAATCATGCAAGCGATCTCTATTGATTCAGATCATCCACTTGCTTGGTTTGGAAAAGATGTTGTAGCCAATTGGATACACGTAACTTCTTCCGATAAGTTAGGCCTTTTTACTGGGATCCTGCCGTCAAAACTTGCTACTGAACAGTACGTTGATCTGCTGAGGTTTCCACTCGTTCGTATTCGTGAACAAGCACTTGAAAAAATTCTTTCTCTTGTTGGTGTCTCGTATCGAAAGTTTTTTGAATATTTATCAAGTGATGAATGCGAGTTGACTCGAACACAATCAATATCACTGTTTTCTACAGTTCAAGTTACTGGAGATAGAGCGAGGCTTTTTTCTTTACAATGGTTTGATACACATCCTGCACCTCGAGCTGTCGTTGCTATATTACTGCGTAAACCACAACCGACTCCTGATGAACCGTTTACCATTGCCGGCGCAAAATATTTATTAAATCAGGGATATAAACCAACACCTGAAGAGATCGTTGGGCTGTTAAGTAACGCAGAATCATTAGTCCGTGCATTTGCATACAGTCAGCTTGCTGTCGATAAAAAGGAAGAACGTATCTTGCTTGAGAAATTTGTTGCTAATGAACGTAATGAGAGTTTAAAGAAGCGACAGATGGAGCGGTTAGAATCGCAATAAATAAAAAAAAAGCCCCAATAAAAAAGCCCCAATAAAAAAGCCCAGGTTACCCCAGGCTTCTTTTTGTGAATGTCAGTACTCAAACAATTATTGTCCGAATACGTCTCCACCACCATCTTGTCCGATCCCTTGTGTGTTGAAGAAAACAGTTACAAGAGTTCTTAAGATGAACGCACCAAGCGCTACCACGAGAAGTGATAGAGCTGCACGGTACTGACCAAATGCTGAGCTGATAATCGCAGCGATTCCAGCGCAGAGCATGATTAATACTCCGAATCGTCCTTCGATTAACGCCATGATAATTCCAATCATGTTATCCATACGACCGAAGTTAGCATCTGGTGCAAATTGAGTAACATCAAGACCTTGACCTGTCTGAGCAGTTACCGTACCAGCGGAAAGTGCAATCGACATAACAGAGATTCCAAATCCAAAAAGAAGGAATTGAACTACTTCACGTCGTGGTGCCAAAAAGTTCGAATGAACTGTCTGACAAATGTGAGTAAATAATGATTTCATTTTTAAAAGCTCCAAATACAACAAATAATTTTTTTAGTTCATCGATGAAAGAAGCTATTAACCTCCTCATCCCAGTTTACACATAAGTGTTATAAGTTATATCGGATTGAGGCAACCTATTGGTTCAGGTTTTGGTGTAAAAAAGAACTGAATTATTTCGGGTAGTTAGCTTTTATTGGTATTTATTCTTTAAAAAAAAGGACGATCATTGCTTTTAACACCCTAGATGAACTGAATTTCCTCCCGTGACCCTGACCGTAGGCGTGAGCGTGAGCGGAGTAAATTTCGCTCACGCTCACGCTCAAGGTCACGTTCACGGGGGGAAGGTAACTTGATGAAGCGTACCAAGCCCTACTCAGCAGACCGAAGGAAAACAAACCGCTCCATCCCCTGTGAATCCACAACAAGCCGTACTCCTTTAGCAAGAGCAGCTTCAGTAATTTCACCAAGAAGTTCTTTCACAGTTTTTATAGGTTTACCATTCACGCTAACAATTATATCTCTTGGAACTAACCCTGCTGATTCAGCAAGACCACCAGGACTAACACCAGTAACCACAACACCATGCGATTTCTTAGATCGAAGTTGTGTTGCAAGTTCTTGAGTTAACGTTTGCATCTCAATTCCTAAATCAACTGAGCTATCCGTTTTATCAACTTCTGCTGACTGAGGATCTTGATTGCTGAGCTCTTCGATTTTTACGGAAAGTACTTTGATTTTTCCTGCTCGGTGAACTTCAAGATCAATTTTTTGACCAGGCGTAGTAGCTGCAACAAGATTTCGCAACTGATTTACATCGGTAATTTTTACATCACCAAATTTAGTAATGATATCTCCTTGTTCAAACCCAGCTTTATAAGCAGGGCTTCCTTCAGAAACAGTGCCTACTAATGCACCCTCAGTACCAGAGAACTGAAAACTTCCAGAAAGCTCATCAGTAAGATTTTGAATTCCAACACCAAGCCAGCCGCGTATGACTTTGCCCTTGGAAATAAGGCTTTCCATCACTGATTTAGCCATAGTGATTGGAATTGCAAAACCGATTCCCATATAACCGCCACTTCGTGAAAAAATTGCAGTATTAATACCAACAACTTCACCATTGAGGTTCAAGAGTGGGCCTCCGCTATTTCCTGGATTAATTGCAGCATCTGTTTGGATGAAATCTTCGAACTGTCCTCCGTTTGAAATCGCACGTCCCTTAGCACTTACAATGCCTGCAGTAATAGAGTTGCTTAAACCAAAAGGGTTACCACAAGCGATTACCCACTCTCCGATTTTTAAACTATCAGAGCTTCCAAGAGTTGCTGCAGTAAGTTTATCAGCTTTAATTTTAATTACTGCGATATCACTTTTTGGGTCAACCCCTTTTACTTCAGCTTTAAATTTTCGTTTGTCTGAAAGAGTAACAGTGACATCATCAGCATCGCCCAATACATGATTATTTGTAAGAATTAATCCTGATGCGTCGATAATAACACCAGTGCCTAAACCAACTGGACCTCCCTGGCTATTATCAGGATTTTGTTGTTGGAAACGATCAAAAAAGTCCGGGCCAAAAAATTCTTTGAATTGTTCGAGGGCAGGATCATTTAATTTTTTTCGAAGTGCTTCACGGTTATTTTTTTTCGGTTTTTTTGCAGTACTAATACTGACAACCGATGGAGTAATTGCATCAGCTACTTTTTCAAATGCACTAGAGAGGTTTTGTGCAGTTGCTACTGATGATGCATGAGCTTGATCATTAACAACTGGACTTGTTGGTTCACTGAAAGCAGAAGTAAAAGGGGAACCTAAAAGCAGTAATGCTGAGAAAAGAAGGGCAGAAGTTTTTACTTTAGAACTAAGGAAAAATGAGGATTTTTGAGTCATAGAAAATGAATAATTAACAAAATTAACAAGTTAGCTTTTACGCCGAACACTCTTCAGACGCAAGATGAAACAGGATTGTTCAAAAAAAAATGAAAAGACAGTACGAAAGGGCTTGAATAACAAAGACTTAGAAGGGATAATCTCAAAATTATTAAAGTCCTTAGGGTAAGCAGTATTTACAATGGCTTTGTTAGGTTCACAAACAAAATTTGCTTCAGCTTCACAACAGAGTG
>JBIKWN010000056.1:0-16462 GCA_044356295.1 Bdellovibrionota bacterium | reverse complement strand
TTTACTAGCTCTAGGAAGTGAGCTTTCAAATTCAGACAGATTAAACCGTTCAGAAAGTCTTGCACTTTCTGCTCATGGGGCGACAATAATTGACGCTTTTGGTCACACTATTTCTGGTAAGCCTACAGAAGAAGGGCTGTTAACAAATAGCGTTCTTGAGTTTGCAATCAAACAGATGAGAAGTGGTAATCCATTCTCTGTCGAGCTTTTGGAATCATTATTGGCGCTTAGGGAGACTGCACGACTTCCTGAACGAATCGGATATCCTCATGCTCCTGAAGATAAAAATGAAGCTGAGATGTTATGCTTAGAGTTCCCTAAAACTGATGCTTCTTCTCAAGAAACCTACTCAGGTCCGACAGAAGTTGTTGAACTTAAATTTCCAACACCAGTTGAAGATACAGGTGCAAATCCATTAGCACTGTATATGTCGTCCGATAAAGCGGCTTAATCTCTATTCCATATCTGACTGCTGTTTAAGTCTTCTCAGTTTGATATCTTTCCGATACATTGCTTACGGTTCATTATGGGATTTTATCTAGCAATCATAGGTTCTTTAATAGCGTATTTTGCTGTACCAATTCTTTGTTGCAGAATTATTAGACTACAAAATTCGCAGTTTCCAACGCTACTTACATTTACTTTTTCGTTTACCCTACAGCAGATTCTTTTTGCCTTCTTTGCCAGTCTTGGTTGTTCCTATTCACTCTCTTTTATATTTGGCGCTTTTTTTGTTTTTTGGGCTACTCGATCAGTTTCCCTTGATAGCTCACTAATTGAAAAAACTGAGAGACCTTCGACGTTATCTTTCTCACAAATAGTTCCATGGATTTTACTTGCTACTGTTTTACTCCTTTGCCTTTGGATACGCTCACATTATCCATTCGTAAACTTCCTCAATAACGGTGATGATGTCGGTGTTGAAAAACTATTTAACCTTTCGATGCAACAATCGTTTCTATACGGTAAAAGTTATCCTCCTGAGTGGGTTTGGCTTTCAGGAGAGCCAATTCGGTACTATGCGTTCTTAAAATCATTTCCTGGAGTCTGGTCATTTTTAGCAAGGGCTTGGTTTGGTAATGCAGATACTGGTGGGTTTTTCTTTTTGTTTTCTGAGAGTTTTTATACCGCGTTGTATGCATCTTTGATTGCAGCCTGGATTATTTGGTTTGGAAGGTTTGCTAAAGAGCAATTTACGATTCGATGCATTGCGATTTTTACTGCTTCCATCACTGTTGTAGGCACACACTTTCAAGCGTTTTGGATGGGTATAAAAGGATTCTTTACTGGCGATGAAGTTAATTGGTGGACTTTAAGTAGTCAGGTGATCCCGTATACTGATAATCAATATCCAGCCTGGTTGCTGATGATCGGAGACAATCACGCATATTTTCAAGCTTACTTCTTGCAGGTACTTTTTTGGGGAGCATTCCTTTCGTTAGTTCTCTATGAACGAATAACGATTATTGGTTCGTCAATTGTCGGTGCACTGCTTGCTGCACTTTTAATTAGCCACCCTGGAAGTTTGCTCGTTAATCTTTGTAGCATTGGTGGTTTTGTTATTCTTTATCTTGGTTGGATTGTATCTTGCAGAGAGTTTCAACTTTTAAAGCGTTTATTTAGTAATGCTTCGTATGCGTCACTCGTTGCAATCGTTTTTGCTGGACAGCTTTATTTGCCTTCTGGCGAAGTAAAATTCGTTGTTCCAAGCAGAGAGATCGTTAGTAAGCTTTTACCTTTCCTTAATCTCAATCTCTCTGTCCTTGTAGTTTTCTGTTTAGCTTTAACTCTTGTTCTTTTAGAGAAGGGGCGGGTGAAAACATTAGTTCAAAAAATAAAAGCTGCTGAATGGATATGGGTTTTAACATTTATTCTGGCTGCTTTATCGGTGATATATGGGCGTCCTGCGTTAATGGTAATGATTCTTTGTGCATCTACTTTGTTTATGACGTTCTCATCGGATGGCTATGACCCAAAAGATAGACAATCGGTATTATCTTTATTCGCAGCAACAAGTTTTTTTATTTGGCTCATGCCCGAAGTAATAGCATTCGATCATAAGATGGACTCTCGAGTCGAATGGATACGGTTTCAAATGTCACTTCGATTTTGGCCAGAGGGATATATTTTAATTCCATTTGCTGTTGCCCTTTCAGTAAGTACTCTTCTTGGTCAGAGAAAAATAAAAATATTTTCACTTTTGATTGGGGCGTTAGTAATCTGCTCGTTTTTCATCTCGCACGCACCTGGATTTCAAAATCGTTCAATTCGCGCAAGGCAAACTCAGACCTTAAACGGGTTTTCAGAATTTAATTTACGATATCCGGCTGATTCATACCTCGCAAATTTCTTGCGAAACCTACCCTATGATCAGCAACTTGTTATTGGTGAAGCGTGTGGGCTGGGAATGCAGGAAGTCCCAGTCGATTTTGGTTGGTCAGGTCGAATCGCAGCTTTCTCGGGAAGGATAGGTATCTGCGGCTGGGCAAGACACGCAATGTTATATAATAGCCCGCTACAACAAGCAGGTTTTAAAGGTCTTCGGGTCGAGAACAAACTTGGCGGCTATCTTCAAGCGTTTAAAGGTTTTATGGAAGCCGTACTTGCAAAAAATTCTTTGCTCATCAATATTAATCGCCAAGCTCTTACCAGCTACGGAGTCACCCATTTAGTATTTGGCGAAAAAGAAAAAATGCTTTTCCCTCTACTCAATATTGATGAGATAGGGAAGAGTATCGGGGTGCAACCACTCCTTCGACTCAATAATGGTATGGGAATAATAATTATTAAATAGTTAGTGAATGGATGAATTCTATGAATAAAAATCAAATTGCTTTTTTTGTTATTGTAGCCATATTCCTTGGTACTTTTTTTGGAACCTACTTTGCAAAGCGTCCTGAAACCTTTGAAACAACACCACTTAATACTGCCAGTAAATTAATTGACGAGGCAAAAGGGAATGCTGAGCAATTAAAACATGCAATGGATATTACTCAACGTGAAGTTGCTCTTGATCCTAAAAATCTAAGAGCACGATTTCTTTTAGGGTGGGGAGCACAGCAACGAGGGTTAATGGATCAGGCATTAGATAACTATAAGTCCATGTTTCCTGAGCTAAAATCAGTTACGTGGGCTGCTCGATTTAATGCTGGTGAAATCTCACAGGCAAAGGGAGATCTTAAAGGAGCAGAAGACCATTGGATGGAGTGTATTCGCGTTGCTCCTGAACAAGCTATTGGATGGGAGCGTTTAGTAAGGGTTCTTGAGCGTCAAGGTAAACATGAAGAAGCTAAAGAGTACTTTCAGTCTTTGAAAGAAATAGCCCCTAAAAGCGAAATGATTCCGCGACTCGCTGCTGAATTCAAATTTTAATAACAACTCGCAATGAGCGAACGCCTCGAGAAGATATGGTCGACTATCATCATATTGATGGCGACGTTGCCTATAGCGTGGGGCATGCGAACAGAGATCTATTTTCCCGAAGTGCAGTACAGTGATACTGCTTTTCACTTAGCGATTCTGAATACACTCGATCAAACATTTCGAAATGGAGGCAGCCTCTTTGATTTTTGGTTTGAATCGACACCATTTGGATTTGCGCTGTTTCGATCATATCAATATCTGCCGTATGAATTTGTATACCTAATTTATCGTTTGTGCGGAGGTTTTTTTTCGATTGCTCAAGTTCTGATTGGCACGACTGTGTTGTTAACAACGCTATTTCCTGTATTTATTTTCTTTGGTTTACGTCTGTTACATATTCCACGTATTGAAGCAGCATGTGCAGCCCTTGCTGCATCGCTTATATCTGATGGTGGTGAATATGGTTTTGGTCTTCAAAATTTTACCTTTGGGACAACAGGTATCCTTACACAGCTTTGGGCAATGATGTTTCTTCCTTTTGCTGTAGGATATTTTTTCCAGTTTATGACTACTGGTAAGCGTCTGGGATTAGCGCTCCTCTTTAGTGTTTGCACCTTTGGAAGTCATGTTGTTGCAGCATTTGTTCTTTTCTTTTTTGGTGCTGCGTTATTTTTTGGGTTCGGCAAAAAAGATATTTTAATCCGTACATACAGAGTATTAACCTACGGTTTTTTACTTTTCATTGCGACTGCGCACCAATGGTTTTTTATATTGCAAGATTCCCGTTATATAAATCCAAGCGCTCTTGAGCCCAGATGGAAATATCAGGGACGTGGTTTTGAATATCTATGGACTCATTTAATTGAAGGTCAGCTATTTGATAATGATCGTTTCCCTGTTTTGACGGTATTGTTGTTTATTGGTGTTGCTCTAGCACTCACACAGCCATTTACACAAAAACTCAAACCAAAATTTCTTGTAATCTTTGTTCTGTTTTTCACACTTTGTTCAGGCAGAGAGATCTGGGGATTCCTTTTGAATTCACTGCCAGTGTTGGCAAATCTGCATGTGCACCGTTTCGCAGTTGGTGTTCATTTTAGTGGTGTCATTCTTATTGGCTATGCATTGGCAACGGGGTTTCGTTTTTGCGCCCGATCATATGCAACGGGAGTGCTTGGACTTTTTTTCATTTTTCTTATTCTACGACCTGCATATGTAGAACGTTCTAATATGTACGATACTGCTTGGGTACGACATCAATATGCAGCGAATGAATTTTATGGTGATTCAGCTCTTCAACAAGTTTTAGCAAAAGTAAAAACATTGCCTTACGGATGGATTTATACTGGGGCAAGTCACAACTGGCAATCTGATTTAAAAATTGCAGGGTTTGTTCCCTTAGATGTATTTACAACTGAGACAGGAATGCCGACGGCCGGTGGAATTTTGTATCATGCGTTTGCATTAGCAGGCGAGACGTTATTCGATTTTGATATTAATAATCCTGCTCACTTTAATCTCTATGGTATTACTTCAATCATCGCTCCGTATGATTGGAAAGCACCACTTAATTTTTCGCAGGTAATGGCAAGCGGGAAATACTCTTTATGGAGTCGTCCTTCTGCTCGAATGTTTATTGGCGATTCCAGCTTTATTCGATCCGAAAATCTTCAAGGGCAAACCAATGAGATGAGGTCGTGGGTCGCAAATTATAAAACATATTCAATCCCTTCAGATAAAGATTCAAGAATAACCGTACAACAGAAGAATCCTTTGCGTGTTGAAAGTGAAGTGTCACTTATAAAAGATGAACTCGTGGTTATTTCCCATGGTTTTCATCCTAATTGGAATATCAAAGTAGATGGTATTGAAACCAAAAAAGAATGGATAAGTCCTGGATTTATAGGAGTTATGGTTCCACAGGGAAACCATAAAGTGTCTGCAACATATGAACCTTCCAAATTAAAACCATATCTTGTTTTACTGTCGATGCTCATAATCGCTTTTTCAAGCTTTTTATGGGGAAAATATCTTTATCCTTACGTAAAATACGCAGAGTAGACAAGTAATTGTTTTATCATCTGGTAGCTAGCTCCCCTAATTTTAAAACAATAAAAATTTTCTAAGTTTAACCTGTAAGTTACCCTCATTAAAATCCTTATTTCCCCCGATACTTTCATCGTGAGTATTCGTCGGCTTATTTTACAAAACAAGGTAGTTGGGAGCGCTCCTTCTTCTCCTACAAAGAGTAAATCACCACTCGATCATCTGCTTGCAGGTTGGATACCAATTAACCAAAAAGCAGTTAGACTTCTTCAGCAAAGGATCCGTGATGGAGAATTTACAAGTAATCGTAGTGTTCTGATTGAAGAAATAAAAAAAGATATTGGACTGCTTTCATATCTTTTTAAATATGCTTCCGAAGAAGAAGTTTTTGTAGATAATCCGTTGAAACTTCTTGAAGCAGCACCCCTCACTGAACTCGACAAAATTATGTCGCATATGGATGAACTTATTCATTGTGGTGCTTTCACAAGTGCATTAAAACCACAATCATTACGATTACGGCATAGTTTAATAAGCTCTGCTACAGCTGAAGCATTAGCCCTTAAAGAAGGAGTCGATCCTGGATTAGCTTTTTCGGTTGCAGTTATTAGGCAATTAGGGCTCGCTCTTGTTGCGTGGAATTATCCAAGAATTTATGCGAAAGCTCTTCAAAATGTCGCTGAAACTGGTGAAGATATTGAAATAGTTTTACACAGAGGCCTAGGATTTTCACCGCGACAAATTGCTTCGCAGATTACACTGAACAATCCTTCTCCTGATCTCAGAATGGCTCTTGGTTTAATACAGACAGATATTGAGCAGCCAGCTCTCGGAAAAAAATTATCAAATATTACAACGCTTAGTGAAGCGTTCGCTGAAATGAATGATCCAGAGCACTATCCACTCGTAACTCGGAAATGGAAATCAATCACACAAAAGCTTACTGATATTCTTGGGCCAAAAGGTTTGTCATCACTTCAAACAAAGATCTTCAGTCTGTCTGAAAACTATGCTGAACTCCCTTACCTAGGTCTTGAAGCAGACTTTTCAATTGAAAAAAATCTAGAAATAGCTAATCGTAAATTTGCTGAATATCAGTTTAGTCAAAACTCTGCTGCTACAAAGGTATCTGAAGATATCCAGCAACGCCTTCTGCGTGTATATTCATTGGTTCGACCCAATGAGATCTCACCAGAAGCACTTCAAATTCTTGTGCTTGATTGTATTCCGGCGTCCGGTTTTAAAAGAGGTTGTATCTTTCTTACAAATTTACAAAACGAATTAGTCCCGCGATTAAGGATCGGTGAGAGGACATTGGATGAATATAGATCGATACCGAGCACTTCTATGTCCAGTACGGATAATCCCATTTTAGAAGCATTGCAATCTCAGGTTCCTATTAAAAGGGATGGGAATGTCATGTTTGGCGAACGAGTCTCTTCAGTTTCTGGGATTATTGGAAATCACGAGAAATCAGGGGTCCTCTACCTTGAATTAGACGACGAGTTAACCAAAATAGGGGGATTTGAACCTGTTCAGCGGTTTAAAGCGATTCGACTATGTTTGAATCAATGCTTAAACTTAAAGAATGGAAATTACGTCTAGTCTGTTTGTAGCGATTGTTGGAACTGGCAAAGTTGCCTCCGCTTTACACCGATCACTTGGAGCAAATCATTCGGCGATATTTAATTCGAGAAGTTTTGAAGAAGCTTTCGTTTCATCGATCCCAAACTGCAGTGCTATCGTGTTGGCTGTTTCTGATGATGCAATCGCTCCTGTCGTTGAAAATCTTGTGAATGTCATCGGTATTTCAATCAAGAAAATCCCAATTATTCATTGTAGTGGTGCTTTTTCAAGTAGTGTTTTTGAAAAGCAAGGATTGATTGGAGCTACAATGCATCCAGCAATCAGAATTGGAGCTGATACAAATTTCCAAGATGTTCTTTTCGCTGTTGAAGGTTCTGAACAAGCGAAGAAAATTATTGATGATATTTTTACGCTTATCGGTGGTAAGAGTTTTCAGATTAGTACAGAAGATAAAGCGAAGTACCACCTTGCGTCTGTCATCGCATCAAACTTTACCTCAATGTTATTGAATCAGAGCTATAACCTCTTTCAAGAGTGCAATATTTCTTCACAGAGTGCTAAGGCTTTAACTGAGCAGCTTTTACATTCTTCACTGCCCATTGCATTTTCAAAGGATTTTTCTTCGCTTTGTACAGGTCCTGCTGCACGAAGAGATAGTGGTACCATGAACTTACATAAGAGTTTGATCGATGGAGACCAAACTTTTTTGGAATGTTATGAATCTTTATCGAAATTAATTCAAGAAAAAGTAACGTAGGATACGTGCCTTACTTCAGGAATCCTTCAATATGACCAACAAGTACTGAAGGCTTGCAAGGTTTTGTAAGTACTAAATTAGCACCTGCGTCCATTGCTTCTTTATGAATTTCTGGATCATCCAAAGCAGTAAAAGCTACGATTGGAGTTTTAAGACCACGATTTCGAATCTCTTTGATACACTCTTGTCCATTCATTTGCGGCATCATGAGGTCAATCAGGATTATGTCTGCAGCAACTTCCTCTACACAATCAAGTGCAGATATCCCGTCGGTTCTTCGGATGACTTCGAAACCCTTATCCTCAAAAAGGAAGTCAACAATGTCTAAAGCAGTAACGTCGTCATCAATTATAAGAATCTTTTTTGAGCTCATAAGAATTACCTTGGTTCTGGGAGGGTTAAATCTGAATTTAGAACAGTTTTTGACAAAAAAATTAAAGAATCTCCATTATATATACCGAAACAGTTGAAGAGGTTCAAGTTTTTAGAGAATCTCAAACTGTTAATGTTTTTCCCCGTTGTTTTGATGGGGATAGGGTAGTTAATTCTCAATGTTTGCGATAGAGATACAATTTCAGGATGGTACCTCTGAGGTAGTGATGATTCGTCGTCCCATCGCCACTGTTGGCGGTGATGATGCATGCCAAGTCATCATTGATGATATGCATACGGCTGGATATCACTTTGAAATTGCCCGTGACTTTGGGCGATCGTTTCGTGTACGCAAAGTTCATGATGATTCTAGTAAATCATCAGACCCTTCAGAGCTTTATGATACTAAAGCAAAATTTAATGTTGCAGATCTTGGACTATTAATTCGATGTATCGATACAGATCTATTGATCCGAGACACAGAGCCACCTGATAGAGCAGGGGTCAGGATTCTTCGTCAAGCAACAACTGTTGTTCAGCCTAAATTCCCAGCGGTTCTTGTATTAGGTAACCCACAACTCGTTGTTTCATTTGATAAACATCAACCAATCTATATTGGAAGAGCGAAGCAGTGTTTACTAAGAATTGAAAAATCAGATCTTAGTTCTCAACACGCTCGAATTGGTTTTGAAAATAATGAATTCTGGATTGAAGATCTTGGTTCTACAAACGGTTCATTTGTAAATGATCAGCAAGTATCAGGGCGTGTATCTGTTGCTCCGGCTGTTCCAATGGTTTTAGGTCGTGATACAACTATCATGGGAGTTTTATCTGAGCATCAACTACGCTCAATAGAAAAATCTGCTCTTGGTGTTGTAAGAACTCGTGCTCAAAGTACCCGAAGATATCCAATTCTCATTTCAGTTTCTGAGGTTGCCAGACCAGCACGAATCGTGATTCCAGATGTTGGGCATGGGCAAGTTCAGATAGGTCGCGATCCTACTTCTGATATGTGGCTTGGGGCGCCACACGTATCACGAATGCATTGTAGCTTTGCACTTGATGATCAAGGACAGGTTGTTGCTACTGATCAAAGTACAAATGGAACTCTTTATGATTTTGGAAGGCTCAGTCGGGGAGAAGCTTCGATCTTAAATAATGAGCCTGTTGTTTTTGACTTCGGTAGTGGAATTACAGTTGCTCTCTGTTTCAATGAACAACAAGAGCAGTCATTTGTTGCATCGCAAGGATCCAAAACAGCGTTTAATAAAAATACAGAATCGGGGCTCCAAATCAAGCCATTAGGGGCTCCTAGATACAGTTTGAAGGATGATCTTGATAATATTTCGCAGGATGGTGAAGAATCATTTGAGGATTCCTCAGATTCTGACGAACGTTTCCGTGAAAGGAAGCCCACTGGTACGTTTCAAGCACTTAATGTTGCGTATAAACGTTCGGGTAGAGAAGGAAAGCTTGTTATGGCGCTCGTCGTACTTGCTACTATCTTTCTTGTCCTTGTCGTTGGTTTTTTATTGATGCATACGTTCGGATAAATTTATGGCAACTGATACAACCGAATTAACCTTTGTTCGATGTCCCGAGTGCAGAAGTCTTGTCCCTGCAATGTCGACACGGTGTCGCATGTGTGGCGCTGGACTTGGAACAGAATTAAAACCTGATAGTGGTTCTACTCCAACACCACCAACCAGTAGAGTTCGTCAAAAGACAACTACAACTGCTGGAGCTGCTGATTTTAATGATCAAATTCAACAACTTCGTGATGAGGGAAATGCGCCTGAATCAGAAGTAGAACCAAAAAGTCCACTTGATGATTTTCTTGAAGATGATACTGCCGACGTACAACAAGCAGCACCTGTTGCCGAAGATACCTCATCACAACCGCAAGAACCTGTAGAGGCAGCTGTTCAAGAAAAAGATGACTTCGATGATTTTGATGAAGAGCTTGATGACTTAGATGATCTAGATGATTTCGACGACTTTGATGATTTCGATGACGAAGATGATCAGCAGAAAGAAACTAAAGTAGAGGAATCAAAGCAAGCGAAACCTCTCGATCCAGAACTCCCAGTTAAAAATGAAGAAACTCCTATTGTAGAGCCGAAGCTTAATGCAGACGTTTTAGCTCAAGCCCAGAAAAAAGTTGAAAACTTCTCAGCTCCGCAACCAAAACCGAGAGTTGTCGTTGAACAAGGCAAGGGTAAGTTTTCGAAAGGCTTGTCGTTTGGTGCGCCGTCTCGTTTTGACGCTAAACCAAAACAAGAAACTAAGGTTGAGCCGAAAAATGTTCAGGCTCCAGTAGCTCCAGCTCAAATTGTTGAAGAGCCAAAAGTTGAGCCAGTTATTACTCCAGTACAAGCAGTACAACAAGAAGTTGTAAATAAGGTTAAGGAACAAGAGGTTGATATGAAGCCACAAATGAAAGATTCAGTGTCGGACTCAGTACCACCAGTGGTGCGTCCAAAAGCAGCTCCAGTGGCTCGTGATGGTTCGAAAGATGCTATTAAACGAGGTGAAAAGCTCGGAACGATTTTTGGGTGGCTGGTGAGCTATGTAGATCCAAATGGAAGTTCAATAGAGCTTCGTGAAGGTCGATTCTTCGTGAGCAGCACACAGCTTCGCAGTACTGATCTTGTTCTTGAAGATGAAACCATCTCTACCCCTCATGCTATGTTCACCATTGGGAATGATACAGGCATTTTAGTGCAAGATCTTAAAAGTGACCGTGGAGTCTTTATTCGCACTGGTGATGCAACAGCGTATCGCCGTGAATATGATACGGTTGTGCTACAGCACGGTGACTGGGTACGATTTGGAGACTTAGAATTTTTAGTCTCGGTAATCGCTAATGTTGGGGCACGATAATTTTACACACACAGTAAGTCATGTACTTGCTCAGACTTGGCTCAAAGTAGCTCTTGTTGTTCTTTGCATTTTTTCAGCTGGTTGTTCCAGTCAAAATGTTGTTGAAGGAATTAGTCAAGAGCAAGCAACAGAGATAGTTTCTTTATTTGCTGATGCAGGCATAGCAGGAAAAATTCAAAAATCCTCAGGCTCTCAAAGTGGATATATTGTCTCTGTAAGAGGTGATCAATATACCCAAGCAATTGTATTGCTGCATGCACATAACCTTCCAAGAAGAGAAGAATTAACGTTTGCAGAGTCAATTGCTCAACGAGGATTTCTTCCTTCGTCTCGTGATATTGAAGCTCTGAGACTTGATAGAGCAAGAGCTGCAGAGTTAGAAGAAGCACTTCGAGTGCTTCCGACTGTCAAAGAAATTCGAGCGATTGTAAGGACGGGGCAAAATAGTACGCCAAGTGTCTCGTTAATTATCAAACGCACTGATGGTGCAACGGTCGATGAGAACGCAATTGTGCAGATGGTCCTTAAAGCGGTTCCTGGTGTATCAGCAGAATCAGTTCAGATCACAGCAGTCGATGCAGTTGATAAAACGATTAAGAATGTAATGGGCGTAAAAAATAAAGATGGCATTGTTGTCTCATTACCCCTTGTACCTTTTTTAGGAGTTTTTAATGTTCCAGAGGTTGAAATATCAACTCTTTCACTTACTATTTTTGGTGGAGTAATCCTTATTGCGGGCCTTGGGGCATTTTTAGGATACTGGTTTGGTTTTTTACAGAAAACAAGAGTAGAGCTTGATCAAGAGCGTGTATCTAGTTTTCCACGTTTAGCAAAACGATCAGTTGAACTTCCTAAGATTACAAGAGATTAAATATGTCTATTGAGAAAACAATTCAACTTCTTGCTCCACGCGACCGCGCACTCGTTGCAGTGGCAGTATTACTTGATGGAAGGGAAGCCGAAAATTATCTTCAATACGATGAGCTGTATGGTGCTGCACTTAAGGAGGCTGCGCATACATTAGCTATGCTTGCTCCTGAGATTCGGATGCCTCTTGCTGGAACTATTTTAAGAGAAAGTCTTGAAGAGATGTCTCGGTAGTGGAAGAGAACCTTTCAGAGTTACAAGAAGCGTTGCAACGTGTCATGTCGGAGCTTCAACGCAGACAAACAGAGCTTGCTCGACTTGAAACACTAAAGAATTCTTTGGCCGATGAATCCCATTCTGAAGGATTTCGTAGGGTCATGACTGCACATGAGATTGCTCATCTTGCATCAAATAGAGTGGAGCTTATGAAAAAGCTTAAAAAAATCAATGATGATATCAAAGAAGTCACGAAGGGGATTGAGCGCGCGCAAGAACGTGCAGTAGAGTTACAGGAAGCGATGGAAGAAGTATGACGGAACAGCAAGAACCAATCCTTGAAGTATGGCAGTGGAGGACAAGCCTGCAGCCTATTGATCTATCAGCCCTAAAACTGGCTAAGGGTTTTTTACGCTCACGTCCCGAGAGATGGTTTCCTCAACTGGCGTCAGAGTGGTTACCCCTTTTTCATTCACTTTCTTCTGAATTACGAGTCACGGAAGTTACCCCCGAACGATCTGTACCCGAAGGGCTTGAACTTGGATATGGTGGTTCAATTGATAATGAATCATTCGGTTTATTTTTTGATAGAGAAGCCATTCGCATGGCGATTGATGTTGTTGTTCCAGGTGCGTATCCTGAAAACAGAGATATTGTACTTGAATATTTAGCACGAAGGATTCTAGCGACTCTTAAAAGTACGTGGGTTGGTTCGGAAGCTATCGAGCTTTTATTCGATAAACGAATTGATCCATTTAGTATTCCAATTGCAGGTGCGGTAAAAGTTTCATTTACAATTCATGGTAACGAAGCAACGATTTGGCTTGGTCTAGGAAAATCTGTTGTTGAGCGTTTAGATGCAATGTGGAAACGTCAGAATCAACCTGTTCAAAAAACGACAACACAAGTTCCAAGTGGAGTCATGACAGTATTTTTTGAAGTGGCACAGCTTGCAGTGCCACCAGCAGATCTGGTGCAGTATACTCAGCCTGATACAAAAATTGATCTTGAAGTTCCTTTATCAGATACGATTTTTATTAGAACTTCAGAGCGCCTCCTTGGTTCGGCGCGCATGTTTCAGTCAGACGGTAAATTAGCTGTCGAAACTATATCAATGAATCCTGTACAACCCATTTTACCAGAGGGAATGACACGGATATCAGTTGTTCTCGGAAAGATTAATGTTGATAGCGCTGTTGTTCAAGAAAATGTATCTCCGGGAACTGTGTGGGATACTGGAATTAAGTTATCTGATCTTGTAGATATGTATTTGAATGGTGAGATAATCGCTCGAGGTAAGCTCAGTGTTTATGATGATCGATTTGCGCTCAATGTTCTCTAATTTTTCTTACTGATTAAATCCATCCCCACCTTGAAATCTATTTTGAGGAGTAAATCCAGGGCGTGGAGTAAACTGATTTCGCGATGGTACAGGCATTGCAGTCGGAGGAATGACTCTTGTTGGTACTGGTGTAAAAAAATAAGAACTCCCAACAACTATCGTTGTATTTTGCTCTACTGAGATATCTGAATTTGGTTGAGGTGAGGGCAGTGGGGTAGCGGGAATTAATGCATTAGTACGATCTATCTGATTCCTTACCTGAGTTAGTGAATCCTCACACAGGGCTGCTGTAGCGTTCTTACTGAGGCAGTGTTTATAGCATTCATCCATCGAGATATATTTTTTTGTCTTACTTTGAAAAAAGATTCTTTCTTCATTTACTTGACGGTATTTCTCAGCCAAGTTCTCTCTGGTCGGATTATTTTGAGCGACGAGGGGAAAAGAGATGAAAAAAATGGCACTCAAAGATAATAGGTATCTCGCTGCAAAGACAAAGCTGTGATTTACTCTCTTCATGGAATGGATGCATTCTCTTAATTCATTAGACACGATACTCCCTATTATACTTATAGGTGGGGCTGTTCAGTCTATTATTTCTTTGCAGTTTCTGATGGTAGGTCTGGGGGCTCGAGGTATCTTCTTTGGGTTTTGTGCGATTTTACTTGGGTTCTATATCTCTGTCATTCGATTTGAGGTTGCTACTGGGACTCCGGTGAGTGCAATGAACGGGCAGTATCAAGCCTTGCTTGAGCAGAGGATAGACGGCACTGTAGTATCCCAAAAAATTGAAAAGACATTTAAAGATCATGAAGCACGGATTCCCTTGTTGGTGATTACCTCTGATTTAACCAGAGGGATGACCTCAGGAATTCTTCTTTTGATACCATTTTTAATTATCGATCTTGTGGTCCTTCACATTTTTCGATTACTCGATTTTCAAGGCTTATCTGTTTCAGTTTTATCATTGCCTCTTAAAGTAGTTTTATTCTTGTCAGTTGATGGTTGGTCATTAATTACACAGAGGTTATTGGGATGATAATTGAGCAGTCGATTCGAATCATAATTCTATTAGCGCTTCCATTACTTTGTGTCTCTGTTTTTGGTGGATTAATTGCTGGGATTTTACAATCTTTTTTTAGACTCTCTGAATCAGCATTAATTTACGGAGTAAAGCTTCTCTGCTTAGGATTAGCCCTGACTGTTATTCTTCCAACGCTTATTGAAAGTTTTCAAGGACTCATGGTCGCGTGTATTAACGGCACAATGTAATGACTGCAGCAGATTCTAAGCTAGATATAGAGCGTTTACGAGAAGAAGGAATTGTTTTTGTCTCTCAAGCAACGAGTCGAACGATTGCTCGTGGTATTACGATGGCACTCCTAGCAATTTTAATTAAAGGTGTTCCGTGGAAGATATCATTTCCCTCTGCACTTACATCAGAAGTCATTCTTTCAATGATTATTCCATGGTTTCTGTTTATTGCAGCGAGTACTGCAGTGATTATCGCTCTTTCATTTACATTAACTGTTCTTCAGACTAAATTTTATACCCGATTTGAAATTGTAGACGATGCTCAGTCCTCAAAGAGTTTGATGTACTTCGGTGTGATTGATTTTATATCTGCTCTGATTTTGCTTGGTATTATTTGGAATATCTCAGAAGGATTTCAGCTTACTGGGGTAACCCTCGAGTCGCTTCAAAAACTACTCCCAAGACTTCTTTTTATTGCGAGTGGGATTAGCATTGTGAAGGGAGTTTTGTGCTTTTTTATTGATAGAAGGTTATTTAGGCTTGAATATGCTTCTGGAAGGCCTAAGCATTAGCTTGTATTAGATAATCAGTCTGGCATGACACTCTGTTATGAATTATAAAAAGTTGTAACGCGAAGGTCACGAAGTACGCGAAGGATCTGATTTACCCCTTCGCGTACTTCGCGACCTTCGCGTTATAAAATATATATTCAAATACGCCCTAAGACCTTGATCTATCTAGCTGCGCTAAAGAACCTATGATAGTAATATTAAGTAACCACCATGTCGTCTGATCGCTCCCCCCTCCATCCTGATCCTTTTTCAATAGCACCATTTTTTTGTTTGCTTCCTGAAAAAGTCAGCACTCTTTCAATCGAAAACACTCGCCCTGTACTTTTTTCTCGTCTCGATCAAATCCTTACCCTTAGAAGTGGTTCTCAACCACTAGAGCGGGAGCACGAAATGAATCTAATTCTTGAAGAAGCGATGCTTCGAGAATTACTCCAATTTACTACTACTATCCCTGAGACAAAAAAAGGATAGAGATGATCAACGAAAACATTTCCCTCTCAAAAATATACGGTGAAGATGAATATGAAAGATTCTATGCCATCAGCCGGTATTTGATTCAATCCGGTCAATTTCATACTGCTGAAGTAATTCTTAAAGGGCTTACCGCAGTGCGACCAGACAAAACTCTCGCGTGGTTGGGTCGGTGTTATATTCATGCTTTCAATAATGAATTCGAATTGCTTCTCGAATCTGCTAAGCAGGGTCTTAAAACAGATAAAGATAATATCGGACTACGAATATTTCTTATTATTGGGCTCTTTGCCCAGCAAGATTTTGCGGCTGCTGGAACTGAACTTGGGGAATTAGGGGATCTGTTTGAGCTTACTCCTCCTGAGGATCCTTCGGTTTATCGACTGTATAAGTCTCAGCTTGCTCGGTATGAGAATGCTCGTTAGTCGGGGTGCCAGCTTAATGTCATTAAGTTAAGGATTTTCTTCCCCGTGACCTTGACCGTAGGCGTGAGCGTAGCGGAGCGCTCAAACCGTTTACAGATCTCTGCCAATACATGGTTTACACTTTTGAGCATATTATAAGCCTTCTATTTTGTCCTTACGCAAGATTTTTGGGGGAGTAATTTTATCATTAAAATTTCTATCACAGGTACCTAAACAAAAGTCTGTGAACCAAAGACGAACAGTTACACGATCGACAGGCTCAATGGCTATGCTCTCTCCTCTGAAAGCAGTAGAGAAGTTGATGGTTTTA
>JBIKWN010000003.1:0-127579 GCA_044356295.1 Bdellovibrionota bacterium | reverse complement strand
AAAAAGCTGTCAGAGCAGCGCTGTTTCCTCGAGCAACTTCGTATCTGTATTTTGTTGCAAATGGAAAAGGTGAACATATTTTTTCAGAAAATTTAAAAGACCATAATGCTGCAGTCCTAGAGTATCAAATCAAACCTGCACAAAATGACACTCATGAAGCAAAATGAGTTTTTACGTACGTATCGATTTAGAATTATTCAAAGAAATTTTCTTCTTGGCTTCTCACTCGTTGTTCCTGGAATAGTTACTTCTGCATTGTTTTTTATTTCAGAGTACTTTATTGCTGGGATTTTTAGCGTCTTATTTTATATTTCTGTAATTATTCTTGGGATTCGCAAGGATTGCATCTTTAGGATACCTTCACTTGTTGATTGCGCCCTTGAGCTTGATACAAAACTTAATCTGAAAGAAAGGGTTACAACACTTCATGCACTCAACCCAAACGACCCGAGAGCTTTATTTATTCTTGAAGGTATCGAGCTGGTTTTAAAAGAAGAAAAAACAATCCCCCTAAATCGAGTTTCGTTATTGATGAAGCGACTTTTTGCCGCTGCATTATTTTTATTTCTTGTAAGTCTTTTTTTAGCAAGGAATAGTTTTATAGGAGGGCAAATCAATTCTCAATCGGAAAATTTGTTTGCCGAAGCAAAAAAAGAAATCGAAGAAGTTATTCTAAGTCCTGAAGTGCCTGAAGAAGTAAAAACCGCATTGGAGCAGCTCGTGCAGGAAATTGAAGCAGATACACTAAGCCAAGATGAAATAAAAAAGCAGATTCAAATTGCACAAAGTGTCATTACTGAAACTAAGAAAAGTTTATCGAAAGCTATAGCTCCTAAAAGTCTTTCTTTATTACCGACAGCAACTCCTACGGCAACGCCTAGCCCGACAAGAGTAGTAGAAGAAAAGAACGAAGCTCAGAAAAATAAAAATGATAAACAACAGGAGCAGAATAAAGATAAGCAAGATAAGAATGATAAAAATGAATCTCAGGACAATAAAAAATCTAACGATCAAGGTCAGGGTGATTCAAGTAGTAAGGAAGAAAAGAAAGATAACCAAAATCAAAAAGATAAAACTGATGATTCTAAAGGTTCCAAGCAGGGAGAAAATAAACAAGACAGTAGTAATTCTAAAAAAGATACTCAGAATTCTTCTGAAGACAATAAATCTTCAGAATCGCAGAAGCAGCTCAATAAGGCTCAAAATGCACTGAGTAAACTTGAAGAATCACAGAAAGAAAAGCAGAAGGATCAGGAAAATAAGGAACAAAATTCTGATAAACAAGAACAGCAATCGGATCAAAAGAAAGATTCCAACGATAAAAAGGAAGGGGATAAAGATAAACAAGATCAAAATAATCAATCACCCAAACAGAATCAGGGAGATAAAAAAGAGAGTAAATCTGAAGGTGAAAAAAATAATAACTCAACCGAAAAACAACCTGGTGAAAAAAAAGACGGCAAAGATTCCAAAGATGGTGAAGGTAAAGACGGAAAGCAAGGTACAGGAGAAAAGCCTGCCGAAGAACCTCAGGACAAGAAATCAGATAAGAATAAAAAAGAATCAACAGGAAAAAGCGGTAAGAGCACAGGTGATGCAATGAGCCCTCTTACCGATGACGCTCCGCAAGGAATGCAGCCTGGTGGACCCCCGTCACCAGGGCTTAGTAATAAATCATTTGAAGAAAAAGAATTAGGATCATTAGACGAGAAACTTAATACCGAATTTACCGGCGACGATTCACTTATTAAAGAGAATAAAGATAGAGCGGATCCAAAAACAAAATTGAAAGATACTCTACAGACCATAGATGGAAGAATCGAAGAGAAAGAAGAACAGCCTATCCCGCTTGAGTACCAAGGGCAGCTCGGTCAATAACAATCAATTCTCTATCGCCAAAGATTTTACGTTTAAAGGGTGCGGTTGGATAACTTTTTAAAATTTCAGAAATTAATGGGTCGGTTCCTCCGACTTTTCGAATTATTACAATTTGTTTGAAGTGCTCTCTTTTTACAATTTCATGGAATTGTAAGGGAAATGTTGGTTCAAGAAACCAAATATCAATATTTCTGCTTCTAATCTTTTGAGTAAGATTCTTATCTTCACGGTATGGAAAGCTCGAAAATTCGACCGAAGAATAAGGAATCTGGGCAGAGACAGCTGCGTGCCACCGAATTGATTCAATCCCCAACTGATCTGTAGTGCCTATGACAAGCGTTGGAGCTTTGGGGTTGATAATTTTCATTAGTGTTAATTGGAGTTCTTGATATTCAGGTCTTCCCTCTAAGCCATTAATGATTTTTACTCGGTATAAATTAAGATTTAAATAAGTCCCTAGAGTCATTACACAGATAAGAGAAATTTTAAGAAACGAATGAAGAGGAGTTGTTGAAGTGCTTGCAATAAGGGGATAGAGGGTTAAGTAAATCAGCGGTGGAAATGCAACAATAAAATGTCTGACTTCATTTGTAGAAGAGCACAGCAACACGAAAAGAGAATTTAAGACAATGAGCTTACAAAGCCTGATGACTGGAGTCGAACGAAGATTTAAGAAACTGATTAAGATAAGGCAAAGTGAGAAAACACCAACAATCCAATGATTATGGAAATGATAAATCCAACCTGAAAAATCAAATGAGATATTCTCCCATCCAAGTAAGGGAGTATAGCTTGGATGACTTGTAAAAAACTTTATTACTGAATCAAATTTTGCAAAACATAACCATGCAGCAATGAGAGCAAAGAAGATTAAACTTAATTTACATATTCTAACCAGTGATGATGTAACGCTAGATTTCTGTAATGATTCAAAAAATAACCATGTAAATACTGCGGGTACTACCATTGCAGCAAAACTGTACTTCGTCAGGGTTAATGCGAAACAAAGTCCAAGCAATGAAAAATCATTTTTTTGCTCATGACATCCTGCAAGGAGTAGGAGTACTACAATAAAAACACCAAGCATCTCAAGCATACAAAGGGCACTATTTTCAGAGATAATTGGGCTTTCAATAAAAAAACAGCAGGTCGTAACGATACAAAAAAATAAAATCTGTTTTGATATTTTAACTGTACGAACTAACGTATAAAGAAAAATCAAAATGCTACTAATGAGTAAAACAAAAGAGGGAACTCTGCTTATAGCAAGTGATTCACCAGCAACTAAAAGAAAAGGAACAACTAAAAAAGAATGAAGAGGAGGATAGAAGCTTTGTCGATTAATTGCATCAATAATGAAAGAGGGCGATCCTGATTTTAATGCATAATAAAGCTCAAGAGCAGCATTTGCATGGTCTGATTCATCTGTATCAAAAGGAATAGCAACATTAACAATGACATCAACGAGCTGTATAAGATGGTACAAACAAAAACAAAGACAAACTATACCAATAATATTTGTACAGAACTCTAGGGATCGTTTAGAGATAGTCATACAAAGTGTAATAGTTTTTTTATTGAAGTTTTAAAATTCTAATTGTTGGGTTATGAAATCCGTAGGTTCCCTCGGAAGAAGATGGTTTAAATTCTTTGACTATTTCAAAATTTTGAAATATCTCTTCGTATCCTCTTCCTGTCAGATTCCCTCTTTTTGCAAAAAATAGATATCGATCATAAAAGAATGATGACGTAATAAAATACTGCGCACCTGTTTCTTTGAGCGTTTTTACAGACATTGATTTTAAAATCTCAGCCTGTTCGGGTGTCTTTAATTCAATGATATTGTAACGATCCCTATTTAGATTAGGACCATAAAAAAACCAATCAGTAACTATTTTTGTATTTTCAGAGATATTTTTATCTACCCACATTTTAGCCATACGTCGAGTATCTGTCATCATCAGTGATTGATGGGCAATGCTAATTTGGGCAATTTGAAGGATGCCAAGCAATGTGATGACCCCGAATCCTTTGACCAGCAAGGAATGTATGCCTGATTTGGGTTGCATGTTTAGTAAAGATACAAATCCTCCAATTACTAATGCTAGAAAGGGGAGAGCAGGGAGGATATATCTTTCTGCTTGCGGAAACGGTTTAGCGTTAACCCATTCAGCAGGAAGGTAAAAAAGGAGAACTCCAAGGAGTGGGATAAGCCCTTTTAAATCACCACGAAAAGAAAATGCGCCAAGGCAAAAGAGGGAGAGGGCTGTCAGTATGAAACCAAATGCTCCTGTAATGCTAACTTTAAGATGATAACTCCAAAAATAATTCACTGCAGAGATTACACCGCTATGGCCACTGCTCATATGTTTTCCCTCGAAGAGAAAATCTTTTATGAAACGCTCTGAATTAAAGATGGCGTAAGGAGTAATCATTAAAAAGACTATTCCGATAATAATTATTGAATATGATAGAAATGAGAAAAGTGTAGAAAGTGAAAGTTTAGATACCGGGGCTTCTTTAGAATCATGAACAAGCTTTGCAAGAAGAGCAGGGATATTTTTGAGGTTCGCAACGGTCCATACTAGGAATGGTGCGAGCAAAAATGAAGCAGACAGAATTCCTGTATACTTAATTGAAGTTGCCACTCCAGCAGAGCAAGCTGCTAGATAAAAAATATTTTTAGAAGAATTTTTAAATATAAATTGAAGTATAAGGTAGAAGGTAAGAAGCATGAAAAAAATCATGCAGATATCTTCTTTTACATATCGAGAACAAACGACATGGAGAGGGCTAAACGTTATCGTAGCTGCGGCGATTAGACCTGCTAAGTTGCCAAACAGAAAGCGACCTATAAGAAATAAAAGAATAATAGTTGCTGAACCAAATACAGCGCTAACCGATCTGGCTAAAGGGCCAAGTGTTGGAATAGATGGAATTTCACCATTATGAAGTACTGACCAAACTTTTCCAGTCAACGCTCCAGAATAGAGCATAAAAGAGGGGTGTCTAAAATAATCAGGATCGAGGTTTCCTCTAATTATCATACTTCGCATGATATTTAGTTTTCTTGATTCATCAGGATGATAAAGCTCGGGGAGTCCAAATGAGACTGTTGAAATTCTTAACCAGAGACCTATTAAAAAGAGTATTGAAACTAAGGCATAGTAAATTTTGTTGGAAGAATTACTAGAAAATATTTCTTTCGAGAAAATTTTCTTACTAAAATAATATCCTATACAGACGACAAGCATAGGTATGAGTAACCAGAAAGATATTTCCCACTGAGCAGTGTGATTTTTAATAAATAAGATTAATAATGGCAGATAGCATAGAGCAAAAGAGAATTTAAGATTTGAAAGGCTTATGTAAATAATAAAAATAATAAGAGTCATTAATCCCGCAATCGGCAGAATGAGCTTCAGAGACGGAATGACGAGTGGATCAGAATCGATTGATACCCGCACTAATTTAACACCTTTTTCTTCATCTGATTCAGAACTGTGGAATGGATTCAATACTGTTGCTTTAATTGAGATTCCCTCTGTGAACGTATTAAGAGAAAAATAGATAGGCTTCCCTGTAATTTTTTGAGCAGGAATTTTTTCTCCATTCACTTCAAACTCAACTTCAGCCGGACCATTAGGACGTTTTGATTCAAAACCGAAACCAATTTTTACGCCTTGTGCCAAGAGACTTGAATCTTGAAACTCGAATTGTTTATCTGTCCACCCACTTGTATCAACCCCAAATAGCCTTCTGTCTGAAAATCCTGGAAGTTTAATTCCGTTTGTCCCTGCAAACTGGGCTATCCCTATCAAAGTTAGGAGGATAGCGAAAAATATTAAAACAAATTGGGAAAAAGTCTTCATGTTCACTAAATTACTCGCGGTTGTTTGAATTGCGGGTTAAACTCTATCGACGAGTATACAAAGTGTAAAGCGTATGGAAAGTGAGCCTTTAGAGCAACAAATTATAAATTTTAAATCTAGCTTCAAAAGTCTTGAAGATGAGCTGAAAAAAGTTATGGTAGGCGTTGATGACGTTATTGTGACTGTTTTAAGTGCCGTTTTTGCTGGCGGACATGTCCTTCTCGAAGGTGTTCCTGGGCTTGGAAAGACACTTTTAGTGAAATCACTTGCTACAACGCTTGGTCTTTCATTCAAACGAATTCAGTTTACCCCAGATTTAATGCCTTCTGATGCTACAGGCACGCAGGTTTTAACCGAAGATCAGACTGGAAAACGAGTTTTTCAATTTAAACCAGGACCTCTTTTTGCAAACATAGTTCTTGCCGATGAGATTAATAGGGCAACCCCAAAGACTCAAAGTGCTCTGCTAGAAGCAATGGAGGAAAAGCAGGTTACCGTTCTTGGTGAGCGTCATATATTGCCCCACCCATTTTTTGTGCTTGCAACTCAAAATCCTGTAGAGCTTGAAGGGACCTATCCACTCCCCGAAGCTCAGCTCGATCGATTTATGGCAAAAGTAATTGTGCCTGCTCCTTCTTCGACAGTTTTAAAAGAGATTCTTGCTCGAACTACCGGATCTTCAATACCGGAAGTTACAGGAGTTTTTCCTGAATCAGATAGTAGTGCGCTCATTTTAAAATATAGATCTTTAATTCGCTCTGTTGTTGTTGCTGAGCCTCTTCAAGATGTAATTGTTCGAATTATTTCTGCCCTTACACCTGGCAACCAATATCAAACAAAGCTTGTTTCTAAATATTTACGATTTGGACCCGGTCCTCGTGGAGCACAAAGTTTAATCCTGCTTGCAAAAGCACATGCACTGCTTGACGGAAGAATTAATCTAGCATTTGAAGATATTCGTTCAGTATTGGTTCCTACACTTCGTCATCGTTTGATAGTGAATTTTCAAGCAGAAGCAGATGGTATTTCTACCGATGCAATCCTTAATGAAATTAAGACAGCTAAGTAACGTTTCATGATTCCAGCTCTTTTTACTAAAGAGTACTTCCAGCAGCTCGAGACAGCTAAAATACGTGCACGCAAAAAATTTCTTGGTGCTCGTCAAGGAGGTCATATATCACCTCGCAAAGGTCAGGGACTTGAGTTTTCGGATTATCGACAATATGAACTTGGTGATAATCCGCGCAACATTGATTGGAATGTGTATGCACGATCGGACCGCTTTGTTATAAAACGTTTTCAGGAAGAAGAGGCACTATCTTTTTTATTTATGATTGATGGAAGCCCCAGCATGATGGTTGATAATAAATGGAGTAGCGCCAAAGAAATCCTATTATCACTTGCATATATTGCTCTTGGTCAGGGTGACCAAGTGAATAGTTTATTAATGGGAAGCTCAGCTCCACAAAGTTTTGTTGGAAAAAAAAGTTTTGCAGCTCTTGCTAGTCAACTCCCTGAAACTTTAAAAGAGCAAAAAACATCAGAAAATTACTTCTTATCCGAGACGCTCCTTGGTGTAAATCGGCATAGGTATCCTGGAATATGTTTTCTAATCTCAGATTTTTTTGTTGATTTTACTAAAATAGAAAGCGCATTTTTAGCGCTCCGTAAGAAAAACTACGAAACACATATTATACAAGTTGTTGGTGCGCACGATTTGAATCCTGCGGCAGTTGGTGAAAGTGGATTTTATGTTGATAGTGAATCAGGCGAAAAACTGACATTTGCATGGAGCACTGAAGACGAATTATCGTATAAAAAAGTATTTCTGGCAGAACTTGAGCGGCTTGAGCAGTTCAGCAAGTCAAGTGGAATGAAATTTTCAAGATACTTTTCAAGTGTCAATTCAGTCGATTCATTTATTTTAGAAACAGTACTGCCAAAAGGTGGAGTCCTTTAATGGGGATATCGTTTCTCTCGCCATTTTTTATCTCTGCTGCTTTCCTTTTTGGGCTAGGTATTTGGCGCCTCTACAGAACAAGAGGCGATGGAACCGATAGAATTGTTTCAACAATAGCACTTCTTAGAAAATTTAAACGAACACCACTATCGAAGAAAGATCCTAAACTTCCGCTTCGATTTTTCATTGAATGTTTAATAGGGTTACTTTTATCACTTATTATTGCTGGATTATCCTTCCATCATAAACAGCAAAAAGCACTTATTGTTATGGATGTATCACTTTCAACTGAAGTTAAAGTTGAAAAAGAAAAAACTTTTCAGGATGTTTTAAGGAAATCAGTAAATGATTTTTTTAGTAATTTAGATTTTGCTAGCCAAGTTGATTTTATCGATACAGAGAATAGAAGTTTGAAAATCGATATTGATGAAAATTTTTTAAAAGAAAATATTGTTCAAAGCAAAAACCCTCATCGAGACGACCTTTCAGAGTTATTATCGAATATTTCGGTTGATGACTACGATACGATTTTTATAGCCTCAGATAAGGAAGTGGTGCTTCGCAAATTTTCAGGAATACTCAAAAATACGAATACTTTACAAATTCTGCCTAAAGAAAATATTTTCTTTGATGGTGAATATATTCGAAACATATCCCAGCGAGAGGTGAGTGGGACTATAGATAATAGTTCGGTAACTCTTGCTTCAAATAGTCAACTAAAATATGAAAATAAAAAAACGAGTAACGGCTTATCAAGTTTTGTTAAGTTTAATGCGCAGCATTGGGAAGATGATCGCTTGGAGCGTGATAATCAGATAGAAGCCCTCACCGACAAACCTTCAATCGAAATAATGCAAGATGACCAAAGACTTTTGGATTATTCAGGGCTTCCAAAAGGATACGTACCTTCAAAAGATAGTTCAAATTCTAAAGAGAAAATCCAAAATCAAATCAAACTGCTTTCTCATGATGCTCCGATTGAGAAAATCTTAATCGGAAAAGCAAATCAAAATATTCTTATTGAAAAAACTAAGGGAAACACTATAGAAGGTCCATTTTCATGGTGGAATGATGAAGGCATTCTTCTTCGTTATTTGTCTCCGTCTTTGGTAAGTAAAGTTTCAGCCGTAGAGATAACTTGTCCTTCTTGGATGAGTGTCGATTTGAAAATCTCTGGTAAGGAAGTTCTTTGCCATGGAAAACAATCTGGTAATACTGTGGTTTTATCTGGGTTGTCACTTGTTCCATTCGGAGAAGCAAAATCAAGATTTTTTGATATACTTACTCTAAATATTTTTCAGTTTGTTTTTAATAAAGAGAAATCAAAGAACCCTCTGATAGAAGAGTCTCTCTTAGAGAGAAATCAAGTGATAATAGAGGGCGGACCGGAAGTGACTTCTCCTCAGCGAATGCTCGATGACAAGAAACTTGTCTATTATGGCCGTATAATCATTGCAATCGTATTTTTATTGCTTCTGTTAGATTTGTTGTACTTCCTAAGAAAGAGAAAATTTTTCGGAAGACTACAATGAAAAGCATACTCGTAAGACTCCTTCTTTTAATTGTTCTGCTGATTGCTTGGTATAATCCATCGATTACGACTCCAAAAGCAACTGAGGATGTTGCAATTCTTGTTGATATTAGTAAAAGCTTTTCAGAAAAAGATAGGGCGGAAGCTTTAAATAAAGCAAAAACAATCGCTGGATCTTCTGCAACAATTACCTATTTTGCTGGAACTAAAAATAATCCTATCAATATGGACCAGACAGATCTTTATTCTGCGCTATCATCTGTTTATTCAAAAACAATACTTCTTGTGTCAGACGGTTGGGAGAATCGATCGTCTGTTCATGAGCTCTATCCTACCTTAACCCAGCGTGGGCAGAAGGTTTATCCAATAGTACCAGCGCAGGTCAGTAAGGGAACACATTGCGGCATATCTCTTTTATCAACACCTTTAAGTGCAGGTCGGAATGTATCGGTTCCAATTTTTATAACAATTGAAAATCAGAATGAATCTGCTTGCAAAGGAACTCTAGTTGTAAAGCATGGTGACAAAATTATTGACGAACAACTCCTTACGGTGAAATCAGGGGAAGAAAAAAGGATTGAATCAAAAAGCGATCCAAAACAAGAAGGCTTGCAGCGGATAACTGCAACGTTTACACCTCAAAATGATTTACCAATCTCTACTGCAAGTCGTTTTCTTTCTTTGACTGAAAGAGAGAAAGTATTAGTAGTAAACGGTGCGGAAACTGACGCAAAAATTTTAAAACCAATTCTCGAAAATCAGAAGTTTAAAGTTGAAAGTATCATAGGGTCGGCAGCAGCTCAGATTTCTAAAAATGACCTCCTGCAGTATGCAACTATCATTCTTAATAATGTTTCAATTAAGCAACTTTCAAACGATTTTCTTACTTCGTTAAAAGAAGTCGTTGCTACGGGGAAAGGTTTAATCACTTTTGGTGGTGAGCGTGGCTATGGACTTGGAGGGTACCGAGACTCAATTATTGAAGAGGCTATGCCTGTATCAAGTGTGCCTCCACAAACTGAGGAGAAACGTTTAAATGTAGCGGTTCAACTTGTTATTGATAAATCACAAAGCATGGCAAATGAAAGTAGACTTGATTTCGTAAAAAGTGCTGCTCGTGAAGTAATTACTGGTCTTAAGCCAGATGATTACATAGGTGTCGTTGCCTTTGATTCACAACCATTCGTTGTTGTGCCAATTGGAAGAGTTCAAGACATCCGGTCAACTGCACTTTCTCAGATTGAAAATATTTTCCCTACTGGTTCCACGCGTCTCATGCGAGCCCTACAAGATGCAGGACGGCTTGTTGAACGCGTTCCAGCTGGAAGAAAACATATTATTGTTTTGACTGATGGGCGACTTCCAGATGCTGGCCCGATGTACGTAGAGCTCGTAAAACAACTTCGAATCTCTGGGATAACTCTTTCTGCCGTATTATTAAGTGACGATGGTGGAAGCTATCCATTAAAAGAGATGTCAGAGACTGGAGGAGGACTTTTTTATGTAACTACTGATCCTTCAAAACTTCCTCGAATTTTTATGGAGGATATTCGAATCTCTACAGGTGAGCGGACCATGAAAGAAGCAGCTCAGTACAGAATAAAGAGAGGTCCATCAGGTATAGTGAGTACTTCACTGAATCAATTCCCTCTTCTGAAGGGATTTGTTCAAACAAAAATAAAAGAAAACGCAGCTCTAGAGCTGCAAATTGAAAGTGCTGGTTCGCTTGATCCACTCCTTGCGTCTTGGAATTTTCAAAAAGGAAAAGTAATTAGCTTTACTTCTGATATTTATGGAAGATGGAGCGACGAATGGGCGGGCTGGGAAAAATTTCCTCAATTTATACTTGATCTTGTTAATGCAAGCTCACTGGCATTAAGACAAGACGAATCACTCCGTTTTGATATGAAACCACGTATTGATGGAGATCGACTTACCATAGACCTAGCAGTGTACTCATCACTTCCCTCAGATCAAATTACAGGAACTGTTATGGCACCTGATGGAACGACTAAAAACGTGAACTTCTTATTGAAAGCTAAAGGTTTATACCAAGTAGAGATGTCTTCACTGCAGAGTGGGGACTATACCGTATCACTGAAATCTAATGACAAAGTATTTCCTACAATGAAATTTCATGTTTTGAGTGATATTTTGGGTGAGAAGCAAAATCAAGGAATAAACCTTCCACTGCTCAGTGAATTATCAAGTATTACTGGCGGGGAAATTAATCCAATTTCATTACCGAATAATACGCCTGAAGAAACGCAAAACTATTCATTACAACGATGGATTATTTTACTTTTTCTCTGCATCCTCTTTTTTGAGATCTGGTTTCGAGAAAGGGTTTAAATCTTTCCTATCCAATTTTTTGATTCTTTACTGGGAAGAAAAGTAAGAAATAGTAAAAGAGAAAGTGGTACGAAAGAAGCGAGAATTGTTAACAGATCCAGGGAGAATTTAATCACAGTCGGATAGAAGATAAAAAGAGACACTAAACAAACTCTTAAACTTTTAAATAATGTTCTGCTTGATAGATAGTCAGCTATTTCCTTAATAAATAACGGAAGCAAGAGGATAAAGTAATTTATCCAACATAAGGGTGACAATAATAAGGATGCAGCAATAATTGTTAGCTCTGATTCTACATTGCTCTTTGTTTTTCTGTTCCATATCAATACAAGAAAACCAGAGAGCACAAGAATCGCTATTCCTAGATTGTAGGATCCAAGTGCTGCGGCAAAAGATATAATGGAATAGTTACCCACGCTTCCTTGCCAAAAAGCCGAGGCTGGGAGTGCAACTGTAAAGAAATCAACTGTATTATTTATACCAAGAAGAATCGCTCCAAGCGTCAGACTTCCTAAAAGTGTACCGAGACAATAAAGAATACGCTTTAAGAAAGTTCGATTTGGAACTGCTAGTAGCCAGACAATCGGAAACAGCTTGAGTGAACCAGCAACTGACCACCAAAAAATTCCGATACCTTCTCGTTGCTTTTTAAATGCCTTAAAACCAAGAACAAATAAAAGGAGAAGAATTGATTCAAAATGATTTTTCTTTAAAAGAAAAAGAAATGGTTGAGATATGAAACAGATCGAAAGAAGTGCTAAACGAGTATTGAGCGAAAAATCATACTCATCTAAAAATAATGTTATTGCAGAGAAAAGGCAGACGACTGATAAAGCAATAAAAAGCCACCAACTAATCTGGTAATCAAAGATTGAAACTACATTTAGTAAGAACACTGTAAGAGGAGGATCGGTTGCGTATGCTTGATAGTTCTCAATGCCTAGATGAGTGAAGACATCATGCTTTAGAGCTCCATACACTGGCAGTCCATTAAAGAAGCGAAGGCCTGCAAAGTAGTAATTTGGAAAATCATCATTGAATGTTGATTTTTCAGGGGTAAGAAAATTAAAAGTTAGAAATGTATAGTAAATGAAGCAGACAAAGGTAATGAGGAGTAGTCGTACGGTCAAATCATAATAGCGTTGCACTCATAGAGGGTATCAAAGATTGCCGTTATTGTTAAAGTTCTAATAGAGTAATGAGAAAGGTGCAAAAAGAGTAAAAAAGCCCTAAAAACACCATTTTTAGAGCTTTTATTGACACAATTCGAAGTTTTATAAATTTTCATCTATACTTACCCCGTCATGGCAGTTAAGCACAATCAAGCAATTAGAAATATCGCAATCATCGCTCACGTAGATCACGGGAAAACAACACTCGTTGACCACATGTTCCGTCAAGCTGGAGTCTTTCAGGCTCATGAAGAGCTTCAAGATCGGGTCATGGATAGTATGGATCTTGAAAAAGAACGTGGAATTACTATCTCTGCCAAGAACTGTTCTATTCATTGGAAGGGTGTGCGAATTAATATTCTCGACACTCCTGGTCACGCCGATTTCGGTGCTGAAGTTGAAAGAGCTCTCATGATGGTTGATGGAGCTATCCTACTTGTGGATTCATCTGAAGGACCTCTTCCCCAGACAAGATTTGTCCTTAGTAAAGCGCTTCAAGCGAATAAGAAGATAATTGTCGTTATAAATAAAATTGACCGTAAAGATGCTCGACCCGAAGAGATATTAAATCAAGTCTATGACCTCTTTATCGATCTAGATGCTAATGATACGCAGATTGAATTTCCGGTTTTATATGCAATCGGAAGAGATGGACTTGCAAAGAAAACCTTAGACGGTGAAGCAACAGATTTATCTCAGTTATTTGATCAAATTTTAGAATCAATTCCTGGCCCTTCATACAAAGAAGGCGAGCCTTTTCAAATGTTATGCCTTAACCTTACGTACTCAGATTATCTAGGCAGACTTGCAATAGGGCGCGTTTTTCATGGTTCTACACAAAAATCAGACAAACTAGTTGTTATTGGAAGAAATGGAAAACCTGAACCACTCAAGGTAACTAAGTTACAAGTCTATGAAGGTGTTTCATTCAAAGAAGTTGAAGAAGTACAACCTGGAGATGTAATAATTCTTGCTGGTGCCGATGAAGTAGAAATCGGAGATACGATTACCATACGTGAGAATCCAAAAGCGCTCCCGCGAGTTGTCGTTGATGAGCCAACGATTGCAATGAGATTTTTCGTCAATAGCTCTCCTCTTGCTGGTAGGGAAGGTAAGTATGTTCAGTTTCCAAGAATAAAAGAGCGCCTTATTAAAGAGACACTTTATAATGTCGCTTTAAAAATTGAAGAAACTGGAGGGGAGACTCTTATCGTTAAGGGTCGCGGCGAATTTCAAATGGCCATTATCATCGAGCAGATGAGGCGTGAAGGCTATGAGTTAACCGTTGGGCGACCTGAAATCATTATGAAGCAAATCGACGGTGTTAACTGCGAACCGATTGAACACCTCTTTATTGATTGTAGCGATCAATTTATCGGTGCTGTCACCGAGAAGCTTTCAAGGAGAAAAGGTAAAATGACCAATATGGTCAATCATGGTACAGGACGAGTTAGACTTGAATATTCTATTCCTGCCCGAGGTCTCATTGGTTACAGAAATGAATTCCTGACAGATACAAGAGGGACAGGACTGATGAACTCATATCTTGAAGGATATGAGCCTTTTCGTGGTGAGTTTGAGTCGAGACTCACAGGATCTTTAGTATCTGACAGAGAAGGGGAATGTATTACTTATGCCCTCTATCACTTGGAGCCCCGAGGTAATCTTTTTGTTACCCCAGGGACTGCAGTTTACGAAGGTATGATAGTAGGTGAATGTAATAGAGATGGAGACATGGACGTAAATGTCAATAAGGCCAAGAAGTTAACAAACGTCAGAGCTTCAGGAAAAGAAGACAATATTGTTCTAACCCCAATAACACCTCTAACTTTAGAGCGGGCAATCGAATTTATCCGAGAAGATGAACTTGTTGAAGTTACTCCGAAATCTATTAGGCTTCGTAAAGCAATTCTTCCAGCAAATAAAAGAAAATAAAATTTTGCTATTAAGTTTAGCCTGAAATTTATCCGACGTTATCCTTGGTTTACTTTTCTAACCTGGGGAAAATATGTTTAAATTTCTTGAACGAATAAGAATCTCTCGTTGCCTTTTATCTATCAGCTTAGCATATTTTCTTCCTATAGGGGCTCTCATATTTCATGTTATAGACGGGAGAATGGCAAATGTAAATTTTGCTGTGTGGGAAACAAAAGGAAATGCTTATCAAAGACCACTTGAAGTATTGTTAAACGAAGTTGGTCAACTAAGAATTGCTCCCGAAAAAAACTTCTGAATTAAGCTCTAAGATTGATCAAGAATTTTCAAAACTTCAATCAGTTCAGAAAGAATATGGAGAAGAACTTCAGTTTACTGATGAAGGTCTTGGAAAAAGAAAACGATCTCATTTGAAACTTGAAACAGTTCGGTACAATTGAAGCGATTGAATTTCAAACAAACCTCCTTGCATTAAACGCAGCAGTTGAAGCAACACGAGCAGGGGAAGCTGGATAAGGTTTTGCGGTTGTAGCAGATGAAGTAAGAAATCTTGCACAAAGAAGCGCTCAAGCAGCTAAGGAAACCTCTGAAAAGCTTCAACGTTCAACTGAGTTAGGTTCTAAAGTTTCAGAATTTGTAGCAGATCATCTAAGCAAGATTAAAGAGAATGCTCTCAAGGCTGCAAGTTTAGTAAGAGAAATTTCCTCTGCAACAAGTGAACAGACTGTCGGGATTGAGCAAGTTAATAAGTCGATCAGCGAAATTGAGAGTGTAAACCAACATAATGCTGCTTCTCTGCAGAGCAGACCGCTGTTTCAAGTGCATCATTAAAAAGTGAAGTTGAACAGATTGAAGATGCAGTACACGCTCTGAGTCAAATGGTTTACGGTGCTTAATTAGGGAACTGATACAAGCATCGACGTTGCTTCACCACCACCGTTACAGATTCCAACAGCACCTGATTTTTTATTGAGGCGATGAAGGTTATGAATGAGAGTGGTAAGAATTCGTGCCCCTGATGAGCCAACTGGATGACCTAAGGCAACAGCTCCACCAGAGATATTTAATTTCTCTGTTGGTATTTGCAGACCAGCTTGGCAAGCAAGTCCAACGCATGAGAAGGCTTCGTTTATTTCAAAAAGATCAATTTGAGAGGTGTTTTTACCAGCACCTTTTAATACTTTTTCAATTGCACCAATTGGAGCAGTCGTAAACCATTCAGGTGCTTGAGAATGAACACCATAATTTTCAATATGAGCAAGAATTGTTAATCCCTGTTTTTGAGCAAATGCCTCTGAGCATACTAATACAAAACAAGCTCCATCATTTAAAGATGAAGCGTTTGCTGCTGTAACGGTACCATCTTTTAAAAATGCAGGTTTGAGAGAGGGGATTTTTTCAAGTGATGCTTTAAACGGTTCTTCATCAGTATCAAAAACAATTTCTTCCTTACCTTTCTTGACTTTAATCGGAATAATCTCACTTTTAAAATAACCAGCTTTACTCGCCTCAACAGCTCTTGTATAGCTTTGTATTGCGAAATTATCTTGATCTTGCCTAGTAATATTTTTTTCTTTGGCACAAAGTTCAGCAGCATGCCCCATTAAATATTCATGATATACATCCCAAAGAGCATCTTTAATGATTGAGTCTTCTGCTGTTTGGTTTCCATAACGCGCGCCACTTCTCATTTGAGGAAGAAGGTATGGGGCGTTACTCATGCTTTCCATTCCGCCTGCTATAATAACATTAGCGTTACCAAGTTTAATTTGATCAGCTGCAAGCATAATTGCTGCTAATCCTGAACTACATACTTTATTAATCGTTAAAGAGTGAGCTGATTGAGGTATTCCTGAATGAATTGTTACTTGTCTTGCTGGCGCTTGTCCTTGACCTGCAGAAATGACAGTTCCGACAATTACTTCTTGAACGAGTTCAGCAGGAAGCTTAGTTTTTTCAAGTAATCCTTTAATGACAGCGGTTGCAATCTCGACGGCACTTAATCCAGCTAATGCTGAGCCAAAAGAGCCAATTGCGGAACGATAAGCAGCGCATATAACAGGTTTCATAAAGTAGGTATCCTTTTTTAGTGGTAAACTCTTAGCTAGCAGCAAGAACACTAGTATCAATATCAATTTTAGTTTTTATCTTTAACGAATCTAGAATTTCTTTTCTTAGATTCTGAGCAAGTTCTTGGTTTAGGTTTTCTCTTGTCTTTTGAAGATCTTCAGGTTTAGCAGAAGAAATTTCAGGAACTTTTTTACTGATACTTCGGGCAATATAGTAAGTTCCATTACCATCAGAGAAAGTTTGCTGTGGAATTGATGGCAATAAATCCGCACTGAGTACCAATTCCTCTGCTTCCTCAGAGATAAGGGGTGCATTTCTTTGTCCCCGTTTTACTTCAGTGGTTTTATCAACACTGAGGGCTACTGTGTTAGCGGCATCCGATAAGCTTTTACCATTCTTAATTAATGTCAAAACTTCATCTGATGATTTTTTAGCAACTTCAAAAGATTTATTTTTCTTATATGCAGCGAGTACAAAAGCTTTAATTTCAGAGAGTTCAGGAACTTTTGATTCTTCACTTTGTGTTACTTCAACAATATAGCTCGTCTTTTTATCTTCGATAATTTGTTTTACTTCAGGAAGGCTTTCGATAATTTTCTTTGTGAAATCTTTTGGAGTTCCTGTTACTACTTCAGATTCTGTAACAAGTTTGCTTTGCTTTATAACTGCTATGTTATTCTGCGATGCAAATTCTTCAAGCGATTTATCTGAAGCAAGAAAATTGCTAAAAAATTCACGCGCTGCTGCATCCGCAATGGCAGGTGCCTGCTCATTTTTTAATTTTTTAATAATATCATTACGTACATCTTCGATTGATTTTATTGTTGCTTCACTAAAGCTTTCAACTTTGACTATTTGAAATCCAAATTCAGTCTCAACAAGGTCTGCAACCCCAGGAGATTTGAGAGCAAATACTTTTTGATCAAAGGCACCTTTATATTTTCCTTTTGGAACTGAGCCTAAAAGCCCACCTGTAAACTTGGTGGTCATATCATCTGAGTATTGTTTAACAAGTGATTCAAAGTTTTCCCCTGCTTTTGCCTTGCCCAGCACTTCCTGTGCTTTTTCTCTAGCTTCAGCTAGCTTTTTAGGATCGTTTTCCTTCGGGAAAAGTACCTGAATATGCTTTGCCGTGACACTTTCTGGTGTTTCAAACTCTTTCTGATTTTCTGTGTAATAGAAATCAATCTCTTCTTGAGGAACTTCTACCTGTGGAAAATATTTTTCAGGGTCAAAAGAAACATAAGAAAACGCGACAGAGGGTTTTGTTTGAAATTCTGAAGAACGACTATCGAAGTAACTTTTTAAATCTTCATCAGAAGGGTTTGCAACAGATGCTTCGAATTTTTTTGGAGTAAATGCGATTGATTCAAGTTCGTATTGGGTTTCTTCCTTTAAGTACTGAGCTTCAACCTCTTTTTTTGAAGGAATGCTGGCTTGACGGAGTATTGTAGAGATCTGCTCTAGCATTACTTGCTGCTCTGTTTCTTTTAGGAACTGCTCAGGAGTCATCCCCGATGCTGCAAGAGCATCACGGTTATAACCACCAGGAAACTGTTTTTGAATCGTTTCGAGAACTTCATTATCTGATGCTGCAAAACCTTTCTGCTGAGCAACCTGTGAAAGGAGGGTAGAATCAACAAGTCCATCTAAAACATTTTGACCAATATTGAGTCCAAACTGTTGAACCAGCTGTTGATACTGTGCACCAAACATTTTTCTATACTGGGATTCAACTTGACGTTTTTTTTGTTGAAACTCAACGTGAGTTATTTTAGTTTCACCCACGGTTATTGCAGGACGATCGCGTGTAGAACTTGATTGATGAGCAAGGTCTACGCCAAAGCTCGACATTAAAAGTGCTACCACAAAAAATATTAAAATTCCAAAAACTGTTTTTTGATAATTTCTAAAAAAACGAATCATGTTTATTCCTCTATACTACGACCAGCATTAAAAATTTTTGCACGAAGCTCCTCGGATGGTAAGGACGCTCTTGTCCAAGGTATGACTTCTTTCAATCCTTCAAGAACCAACTCTACTTCAGGAAGCATTGTTGGAGTTGTAATAATTCCAACAAGCGAATTCCTGCTATCAATGGTTCGTACAACCCCAAGCGACTCATAGATTTCAAAGTAGCTTTGAAGGTCGACGATATAAGCACCAGGACAGTGAATATAAACCGCATAGGTGTTTTGGTCTAACTGCTCAACCCCTTCGTTTTTCAAGTCCAGCCTTTATAAAGTCGTTTACTTTTTTAGGATTAGCGCTGCCTCCCGAGACCTTCATAGCCTGACCTACGAAATACCCGAAAAGGCGCTCATTTCCCCCTAAATACTGTGCTATTTGAGTAGTGCTATCATTCAGCACTTTCTCAACCAGCTGCTCAATTGCAGAGTCGTCAGTGATCTGTTTGAGCCCCTTTTCAGAAATTATTGCTGCCGGTGGTTTAGAAGAAGCATACATCTCTTCAAATACAATTTTTGCCATTTTACCTGAAATTTCATCAGCATCTATAAGACGAATTAATTCTCCAAGGTCTAGGGCCTTGATAGGTGAAGATTCAATGGTTTTTCCATCTTTGTTGAGGTAACCAAATAATTCACTTGTAATCCAGTTACATGCGGCTTTTGGATTTTCACAGACAGTGTAAACACCGAAGTAGTAATCGATGTTTGCTCTCTCAGCAGTTAGAACTAGTGCATCATATTCTGAAAGAGAAAACTTCTTCGTAAGTTCTTCAACAAACTCAGATGGAAGTTTTGGCATCGTTTCTTTAATTTTAGAAATCCAGCTTTCTTCAACAAGGAGCGCTGGAAGATCAGGATCCGGAAAATATCGGTAATCAGCAGAGTCTTCTTTTATTCTCATTACTCTTGTGGTGTTTGTTGTGCTGTCAAAGAGCATTGTTGCCTGAACAATTTTATTGCCGCTTCGAAGCACTGAAGCTTGTCTAGCAATTTCATATTCAATAGCTTTCTCAACAAATTTAAATGAGTTTAAGTTTTTAATCTCAGTTCTTGTGCCAAATTTTAAGTTCCCTCGTGGACGAAGTGATACGTTTGCATCGCATCGAAGACTTCCTTCTTCCATATTTCCATCACTGATTCCTAAGAATCGAGCAATTTGTCGTATTGTCTTAAGGTACTGACTTGCCTCTTGAGCTGTTCGAATATCAGGTTCGGAAACAATTTCTAAAAGAGGCACACCTGCTCTGTTGAGATCAACAAGTGAGCAGCCGGTTCGTCCATCATGAATGTTCTTACCAGCATCCTCTTCCATGTGTATTCGGGTGATTCCAATAGTTCTCTCACTTCCTTCTACATCAATTGTAATCTGTCCACGCTCACATAATGGTTCATCGTATTGTGAAATCTGATACCCCTTTGGAAGATCGGGATAGAAATAGTGCTTACGAGCAAAATGGGACTCTCTTCTAATTTCACATTTAAGAGCAAGCCCAAGCATCACTGCATACTCAACAGTTTTTTTGTTAAGCACTGGAAGTGATCCTGGCATTCCGAGAGTTACTGGATCGATATATTCATTGACTTCACCACCAAACTTAGCAGAAGAAGATGCAAAGATCTTTGATTCTGTTGCAAGTTGTAAGTGAACCTCTAGTCCAATGACGGCTTCATATTCTGTGTCTTCAAAGGTCATAGTTTAAATCCTTTTGGTGATCTTTATTATTTCACGAACTTTTTATGCCACTGAGTTGATTGTTCATAAGCAAAAGCTGTCTGAACAAGTCTAGCCTCATCCCACGGTTTACCAATCAGTTGGAGTCCAACAGGAAGTTTATTTTTATCTTCTCCGCAAGGAAGGCTCAGTGCAGGTAAGCCTGCAAGGTTTACCGGTATAGTAAAAATGTCATTTAAGTACATCTGCAGAGGATCCTTTTTGGATGTATCATTAATTGGGAATGGCCCACTTGGTGTTGTAGGGCAAGCAATAACATCGCACTTAGTAAAAGCATTTTTAAAGTCTTGGATAAGAAGCGTTCTTACTTTTTGAGCTTTTGAGTAAAAAGCGTCGTAATATCCAGAAGACAACACATAGTTTCCAATGATAATTCTTCTTTTAACTTCGTCTCCAAATCCTTCAGAGCGACTTTGAGCATAGAGATCCGACAATGATTTTGTATCTTTAGCTCTATGTCCAAATCGAATTCCATCATAGCGAGCTAAATTAGAAGAAGCCTCTGCAGGAGCGATAATATAGTAAACTGATAGTGCCGCTTCAGTATGAGGAAGAGTGATCTCAACAGGAATTGCACCAAGCGATTCAAGTTCGGAAATAGCTTTCTTAACACTATCGGAAACTTCTTTTTCGATTCCATCAATAAAGTATTCTTTTGGAATACCAACTTTAAGACCTTTTATATCTTTTCCAATTAAGGATATTGAGAGTGGATCGTTTCTTTCAATTGAAGTTGAATCTTTAGGATCGAATCCAGAGATAGCATCCAAAAGAATTGCTGCATCAGTTGTTGTGCGTCCGAATGGACCGATCTGATCAAGTGAAGAAGCATAAGCAATAACACCGTACCGGCTAACTCGACCATAGGTAGGTTTAATTCCAACAAGGTTACAGAAAGCCGCAGGTTGACGAATCGAGCCTCCAGTATCACTTCCAAGAGATCCTGCAACTAACCGTGCTGCCACTGATGCTGCAGATCCTCCGCTCGATCCTCCTGGAACCATTTCGTGATGCCATGGATTTTTTACAGCTCCGAACGCCGAATTTTCGTTAGATGATCCCATCGCAAACTCATCCATATTGAGTTTACCAAGTGATACTGCACCATTTCCTAAAAGTTTTTCAGTAACAGTAGCATCATAGGGTGGGATGAAATTATTAAGAATATTACTTCCACAAGTGGTTTTAGTTCCTTTCGTAAGAATTACATCTTTAATACCAACTGGAATTCCGAGTAAAGATTTTGTAACGCCATTCGCTCTTTCTTGATCGGCAAACTTAGCAGCTTCAAGTGCTTTCTCTGGTTCAAAGGTAATAAAAGCATTTAAGGAAGATAGAGCTTCTGCTCTATCAACGTAACTTTGAGTAAGCTCTACACTTGAAATTGATTTATCAGCGAGCGCTTTTTGAGCTTCAACAATAGTGAGGGTGGTTAGGTCAGTCATAAGGTATTAATGTTCAGTATTTTGTTCAATGATAATTGGTACTCGAATAAAACGACCTGAGCGATCTGGGGTATTTTGTAAACCTTCTTGGATACTCATTGATTCTTGAGCGACATCTTCCCGAAAAAAATTAGTAGCACCATGAACGTGACTTGTAGGGGCCACAGCTGATACATCGATTTTATTGAGGTTCTCCATGTACCCAAGGATACTTTGAAGTTCTGAAGTGAATTTTTTTTGCTCATCAGCCGAAAGATTCAGCGCAGAGAGCTTAGCAGTCTTAGCAACCAGCTCTTCAGTGAGAACATGGTGTGTTTCAGAGTTCTTGGAGGTTCCCATAAGTTTATCCTTTAAAAACTTTAAAAAACTTACCGTTTAAACGATCATTGTGATGGTTCAAAATAGGTCTTTAGAGTATCCTCTTTTAAGGAAAAAGGTAAGGTTTCAGGGGTTCTGTTATGCCCAAAAAAACATCAGGTTCATACGATTATGACTTAGTAGTCATCGGCTCCGGTCCAGCCGGGCAAAGAGGAGCTGTACAAGCTGCCAAACTAAGAAAAAACGTCCTCGTTATCGATAAACGTGAGGTTGTTGGAGGAGTGTGCGTAAACTCGGGAACTATCCCAAGCAAATCCTTCAAAGAAGCAGTCTTATTTCTTTCTGGCTATCGTCAAAGAAATGTCTACGGAGCTGGATACCGTGTTAAGTCAGAGATAGAGATGAAGGATCTGACGTTTCGTTGTAATCACATTATGCAACGAGAAATTGAAGTTATTAAAAGTCAACTTCAAAGAAATCACATTGATGTTAAATACGGCCAAGCCACTTTCGTTAACGACCATACAGTTGCTATCTCTAATTCAGCAGGAGTCGAGCAGATAACAGCAGAAAGAATACTTATAGCAGTTGGTGCAAAACCTCAGCGTCCTGACAATATTGGTTTTGATGGAAGACGTATTTTTGATAGTGACGATATTTTAGATATGAAAGAGCTTCCAAGAGAGCTTTTAGTTGTTGGAGGCGGAGTAATTGGAACTGAATATGCTTCAATGTTTGCAGCTCTTGGCGTGCATGTAACCATTGTTGATGGAAGAAAAAGGCTTCTTGGCTTTGTAGATGAAGAGATCATAGAAACGCTTCAATATCATCTTCGAAGTATGGGTGTAACGCTTCGCCTTGGTGAAGAAGTGCTTAAATGCTCAGTCAGAAGTGATGATCAAGTTGCAACAGAATTAAAAAGTGGAAAAATTATCGTCTCAGATGCAGTACTATTTTCTGCAGGAAGAGTGAGTGCAACCGAAGATCTTCACCTCGAAAAAATTGGACTTCCAATTGATGACCGAATGAGAATTTCAGTTAATGAAAATTTTCAAACTCAGATACCTCATATTTATGCTGCAGGGGATGTTGTAGGTTTTCCAGCACTTGCTTCTACCTCTGCTAATCAAGGAAGACGCGCTATATGTCACGCATATGATGTAACAATGAGCAGCCAAGATATTCCTTTACCGTACGGAATCTATGCAATTCCTGAGATCTCATACGTTGGAATGAATGAACAAGAGCTCACTGAAAAACAAGTTCCTTATGAAACAGGAATTGCTCGTTACAAAGAGATAGCTAGAGGACACATCATTGGGGACGAAACTGGACTTCTGAAAGTATTATTTCACCGTGATTCTCGAGAAGTTCTTGGAGTTCATATTATTGGCGAGAGTGCCTCTGAGCTTATTCATATTGGTCAAGCAGTGATGGCGCTCCATGGTGGACTACGATATTTAACTGATGCTGTCTTTAATTATCCTACGTTAGCTGAGTGTTACAAAGTTGCAGCATATGATGGATTTAATAAACTTAGTCGAGTTTCATGATAGATCCGCAATTCTTGCGAGCATTAATCCATCGTCTTAGAACACCGCTCTCTGTTGTTGCAAGTGATTTGGAATATATTGAAAAAAAATTTCCAGAAGCTGAAGCAAAAAGAACGATTCGAAATACGCAACGTATCGCCGATATGCTTTCTTCAGTTGAGTCAATTCTTGATGCGACCTCTCTTGGATCTTTAAAGAAGGTGTGTGAATCCTTTAATGAGGTAAGGACAATAATCTTAGATTCAAAACAATGGCAATTTTCGGTGCCGACATTTTTTTATAATGAATCATTTGAGGGGATTTTAATTCGAGAGTCACTCAAGCAGATGGGGGCAGTTGTCACCATGAAACCATTGCCTGACGAAAATCAGGAAATATTAGCAATAATAAGTGATAACTAACCAATTGATTCTATTCTTTTTTTAAGCATTCAACGTACCAAGTACAGTAAAGTTTTGAATTTGTATATCCTTAGCATGAATGAATGCCCCAAATAGCCAGATCCTATTAATAGACGATGATAGTGAGCTGTTACTAAGTCTATCAAGGACTTTAAAAGAGTATATTCCCAACATTCCAATACATGCTGCAGGCAATCGAGATATTGCAATATCAATTTGTAAAACACATAAAATTCATTTAGCAGTAGTAGATCTAGAACTTGATAAGGCACAGGGTACCGAGTCAGGTTTTTCATTAATAACGACATTACTTGAAAACGATCCACATCTTAGAATTATTGTTTTAACGGGTCATAAGGGTATTGAGTACGGAATAGAAGCTATAAAACGAGGAGCAGTTTCATTTCAAGAAAAACCAATTAAGGTTTCAGACCTTGCAGTTTTGATAAAAGATTTCTTACAACAGCGATTTTTATCAGAACAAATTAGCCAGCAATCTATTGCGCGATCAGAAACAATCCTTGAGCAATTAGTTACCAGTAGCCCTCAAGGTTCTCGTTTAAAAAATGAACTTCTATTTTCAAGTACCACGAATCAGGCCGTGTTTCTTTCAGGAGAGTCTGGAGTTGGAAAAAGTCTTTGCGCATCTTTGATTCATAAGATGAGCCCTCGAAGTGAAAAAAAGTTTATACGGTACCAGCCCTCTTTTGTTTCAGCTGATCTTGTAAATAGTGATCTTTTTGGACACAAAAAAGGAAGCTTTACTGGTGCTGATACGGACCGAAGAGGTCTTTTATCCGAAGTAGAAGGTGGAACCCTTTTTATTGATGAAATTGATGCACTTCCTATAGAAACACAGGTGCTGCTTTTAGGCGTATTACAAGAGAAAAAATTTCGCCCGCTTGGATCAAATCAAGAAGTTCACACAGAGTTTCGGTTAGTGACTGCTTCAAATGCAACTATCGATAATGCTATTAAAGATCAAAAAGTGCGAAAGGATTTTTATTTCAGAATTGCACACCATACAATTACAATTCCACCTCTTCGAGAAAGAATTAGCGAGATTCCAGCCCTTGTTCAACAATTTCTTAGTGCCGGTATTGAACGTAAGGATTTTTCCGTATGTCGAATTGACGCGAAGGCAATTTTAAAATTAAAAAATTACCGCTGGATCGGTAATATTCGGGAGCTTCAAGCAGTAGTAGAAGGAGCCGCATACCGTGCCCAGTTTCATAGTCGTTTTGAAATTCTTGAAGAAGATATTGTGCTTCGTGATGATGAAGGCGTTGTTGGGACATTTGAAGAACCAGATGGTGGCAGCTTTCAAGAAAAAATTCTTTTTTATAAAAAGAAATTAATTAGAGATGCGCTTGAACAAAATGGTGGGAATCAGGTTAAAGCAGCAAAAGTCTTAGGACTCGATAGATCGACGATGCGACGTATTATTGCCGACGAGCTTTAAAGAAATTTTGTAAGATATTTCTTGATTCTTCTTCAAGAATTCCTTGAATGACTCGTACATTTTTTGAAGATAATAGATCGTAACATGAACCAACAGCGCCGGTAGCAGGTTCCATACAGCCAAAAATAACAGAAGAAATTCTAGATTGCAGAATTGTGCCAGCACACATCGTGCAAGGTTCGGCTGTAATGAAAAGCGCTGTTTTATCGAGCCGCCAATTTTTTTTAATTTCTGAAGCTTTACGAATTGCAAGTACCTCTGCATGTGCAGTAGGGTCGTTTAGTGATTCCGTAAGATTATGCCCAGCAGAGATAATTTTTTTCTCTTTCATGCAAACTAATACTGCCCCAATTGGAACTTCATTTTTTTCAGAAGCAGTAGTGGCTTCAGCAAGAGCAGCTTGCATGAAATGTTGTAGTTCTTTTTGAGAGAAAGATTCAGACATATGAAGGGAGGAGTCGAATAGATCCGAATCAAGTATCATGGGTAGTACGGAGAGAGAGGGATTCGAACCCTCGGTAAGGATTTAAACCCCTACACTCACTTAGCAGGCGAGCACCTTCAGCCACTCGGTCATCTCTCCAGAAAACTCCGTCTCAACAACGCTAGATGTTGAACCAGAGATCCCGCCTCAACAACGTGAGTTGTTGAACCAAAGATACAGTACGGAAGGAGAGGGATTCGAACCCCCGAATAGATTTCTCCATTGCCGGTTTTCAAGACCGGTGCCTTCAACCGCTCGGCCATCCTTCCATATATTTTTCGGATAGAAAGAGTAGCTATAACGGGGGATTAAATCAATCTCTACAGGGTTTCTTTGAGTTTAATATGTAAATTGGCTATGATTGCCCCTCTGTACGCACCCTTAGCTCAGCTGGATAGAGCATCTGACTACGAATCAGAAGGTCGTTGGTTCGACTCCATCAGGGTGCGTTTTTTTAGATAAGACCAAATCAGTGTGAGTTCACTGTTATCTGTGAATTTCCATACGTCTTTAAAAAGATTTAGGAGAGATGGCCGAGTGGCTGAAGGCGCACGCTTGGAAAGCGTGTTTAGGTTAATAGCCTAACGTGGGTTCGAATCCCACTCTCTCCGTACCTATACACCCTAACTAAAGAATCCATTAAATCTCTTCAGTACTACTCCAACGAGGAATCGGTGCCCCAACTTTCTCTTGGCGCGAAATCAGATCTTGAGCTAATTGAAATCGTTCTTGGCTATCCAGCGTTGTAGCAAGTCCGTGTCCTTTTAACTCGTCAATTTGATCTTTGATTTCTGGTGGTGTTGGAAAACCGAGTTTATTGTACCAATCGACTAGGTCTAAAAGTTGCTCTGTATACATAAAGATATACTCCAATATAAAAATTGAAAAAAATAAAAAAAAGTAAAGATAGATATAGAAAGGAAAAAAGATGAATATGTGCGCTAAGCGCAGCAGCTACACTTGAGGTTTAAACAACAAAATGTGTAAAAAGAAAGATTGAAATTCATCGTAATACTTATATTAAAGTATTATGTAAAATCTGTTTCTTAAGCAAGTAATTTAAGAAAAAAATTACCCACCAAAAACAATTTGTAAATTTCCTTTTGTTGATACTTTTCCAAGCATCGAGCCAAACTGGGAATTCTTACCCCCCACATTTCCAGCTCGAGAATACTGGGTGATGAAAGTGTACCGATTACTCTTTTTATCTTTAGAAATTGAAACTGGAACCGTAATAAGTTCGCGGTGTTTTCCAGATAGAGCTATTCCTTTTAATAAATAACCATCTTTTGCTTGTTCAATAGATTGGCTTTCAAATGAAATCGAATCATTTGTAACACTCTGAAGCAGCGAAGAAACAAGAATCATCTGTTCAATAGGAAGTTTGGCGAATGCAACATCAGATCCTTTGGATGCAAGGACTACTTTTGCATTTGAAATATCAGAGCCATTTTTTTCAAGATAACCAGAAAACCTTTTTAAGGTAGCAGTTGTTGAAACAAGGGTTGATTGGATATCAACAGTTATCTTGGAAGCATCTAAATTTACGGGAATATTTTCAGAAGATACGTTTGCTACCGATAAAATTAAAGTAAATAAATTACTTATAAGAAACACAGACTTTTTCATAGTACTAGTTATATCGCTTCTCGACCTATCCCCAACAGTGCTACACTATAATTATTCATGGGATTTTCTGAAAAAATACCTCTTTTTGTCCTTCCTTTTGTTATTTTTCCTGGCGAGCTTATTGCGCTTCATGTTTATGAGCCAAGGTATAAAGCCCTTGTTGAGCATGTGTTATCGAAAGGGCAACAAGCCGGCTCATTTGGTATAACCCTTGTTCAAAACGGCAAACTCGAGGCGATTGGATGTTCAGTTATGATTGAGCGCGTTCTTGAGCGTTACGAAGACGGTCGATTTGATATTCAGGTTAGAGGAATGATTCGATATCTTCTTCGAATCTATGACGGGGCGACTGCTGAGTATCCTCAAGCAACGGTCGATTACTTTGAAGATTTAGAACTAAAACCAGATCATTCACTTCGAAGTAAAGCTGTATCTCTTCATATTAAACTTGTTGAGTTAGCAAGCGATCAAACGCATACCCCTACATTCGGTGCTGATGATCGAGCATCATTTGCATTGGCTCATAGCGCTGGATTTGATGCCGCACAAAGACAACAATTCTTAGAGATGCGATCTGAAAAAGAAAGGTTAACGCATTTAATTGAGCATTATCGTCGAGTAATTCCAGTGATTCAGAATCGCCAAGATATCAAAGAGCGAGTAACCCTAAACGGCCATATACGAAAATTTAAAGAAGAAAAATTCTAAGCGGCTTCCAAAGTGGTTGGGGACGTCCCATTGTTATTGTAGCGTCTCATCGATGCTTCAACTTTTTGCAGTGCTACAAGGACTTCGTCCATACTTTGAAAACGATCATCCGGATTCCTTGCAATTGCTTTAAGGATTGCTTGTTCAAGAGGCACCGGTATCTCTCTTCTAAAAAAGTGCGGAGAAATTGGGTCTTCACTCGCTTTACGAGAAAGCGCGTCTACAACAGATTCATCTTCGAATGGAACATGCCCTGTTACTGCAAGATAGCTCAATATTCCCCAGGCATATATGTCGCTTCTGTAATCGTAAACACCATCTTTGATATATTCAGGACTTACAAAATCAATTGTTCCTGTTATCTGCTCACTAATAACTTTTCTTTGCCCAAGCATTCTTTCAGCAATTCCAAAATCGGCGATTTTAATTTGATGAGAATCAGAGATAAGAATATTTTGGGGTTTTATATCTCGGTGAATAATTCCTGCATGGTGGATATCGAAAAGCCCCTCTGCAACAGACCGTAGAAGCGGCAATGCTTCAATAACTGGTCGTTGATAAATGAAAGATAAAACATTTTCGATAGAACCATTCGCCATGTATTCCATTGAATAGGCAAGGAATAGATCATCTTTGAACCAATCGATTGCCTGTACAACTTTTTTTGATTTAATTTTTGAAAGTAGATGAATTTCTTTGAGGATTAACTCTTCGGCTTGATTTGTTGAAGTATTCTCGAGAGTAGATGATTCAAGGCTCGTTATTTTAAGAGCTAGAACAGATCCCTTCGTTTCACCCCAAGTGCTTAAAACTTTAAAAACACCACACTGATCGCTTGCGGCTATAACATCAAGCAAAGTAAACCGACCAAAAAGATGGGTACCAACAGGAATATTTTCGTAAAAATCCTTATTCACATCCCCCTATCCGCAAAACGTTACGCTTTGCTTCAATTCCTTCTATCAGTAATGATGCCAAATATACTAAAAAGAATTCGTAGTTTTTAAACAGTATTTTAGATTTTAAATATAATTTGTAACATGTTGAAATTTAACACTTTTTCCGCCGAATCTGAGAATCAGTTATTTATGTACAAACTGATGGTCTCTACAATCGTTCCTAGACCAATTGCATGGGTTACCACACTAAACCAAGACGGATCGGTCAATGCTGCCCCGTATAGCTTCTTTAACGGGGTAACCAGTAAACCGCCAACACTGATGTTTAGTGTTGCAAGGAAGCCTGATGGTACAAAAAAAGATACTTTAATTAATATTGAACATAGAAATGAGTTTACGGTAAATACGGTACCGTTTGAATCATTTGAAGCGATGGTTGATACCGCTGCCTCTTTTGATTACGGAGATAGTGAAGTATCACGTATGAATTTATCACTTCTTGATCCGGTAAAAATTAAAACTCCAAGATTAGCTCAAACAAAAGTACAGTTTGAATGCAAGCTTCTTAAGAGTGTTGATATTGGTGAAGGTGATCAGATTGGAGCAACAGTTGTTTTTGGAAAAATACTTTGTATTAATATTCTTCATGGACTCTTAGATGATAAAGATAGGATGAAGTACTCTGAGCTTAATGCGATTGGAAGACTAGGAGGTGTTTCTTATTGTCGACTAGGTGAAGAAATTCAGAAACAAATACCAGATCCATTATCATTTACTAAGATTGATTAGAGATGCACTTTACAATTCCAACACTACAAACAACATGTTTTAGCTATCATGAGCTTGTTTCAATTTCGATTCATGATAACGGTGAATCATTAGTTGATCTTTCAGAGCCTCGGTATAGTGAGCAGGGGCTTTTTTGCGGAGATTCTCCTGTAAAGCTTAGAGAATACATTGCTCGGGGTATGTGGACGAGGGAAGGTGTAGCTGAAAAATTACTACACGCACAGCGAGAGCTCGCTGCTCTTAGTAACGAATTAAACAATTCATTACATCTTTATGTAGCATATGCATATCGCCATCCTGAGATTCAAAAAAAATATTTCGCAGATTTCTTTCAAAGAATTTCAGAAGAGCATCCTGATTGGTCAGAGATAGAAAAAAAAGAGTACGCGCATCATTACATGGCAATCCCTGAAGTCGGAGGACATCCTGTTGGGGCTGCAATTGATCTAATGCTTGTCGATGATAAAAAACGTTTAGTTGATATGGGCTCAAACATTGGCGACCTTTCAAATCTTGAATTAGTTCCGCCTGTTTCAAAACACCTCTCAGTCCTGCAGCAACAAAATAGATTACTACTACGGCATGTGATGATGACTGCTGGTTTTGCACCGTATGATTTTGAATGGTGGCACTTTTCTTACGGTGATCGAGAATGGGCTTGCTATTATGGTAAAACTCAGGCGATCTATGGAGAAATTGATTTCAGAATCACGTAACTTAGATTATCTGCTGACTACCATCAAAGCTTGAATCTTTAACTAACCTTTTTTCAAAATCATCCCAAGCTAAATAAAACGATCCACGTTTTGCAATAAGTTCATCAAATGTTCCAACCTCTTCAATAACACCGTGCCGAACGTAGATAATTTTATCAAAGAGTGGCACGAGCGCTAGGCGGTGACATGCGCTAATAATTGTACGGTTTCGAAACTCTTTTAGAAGATCAACAAAGATATCTTTCTCTGTTTGAGGATCGAGTGATGAAGTAGGTTCGTCTAAAAGAATGATATCTCTTAAGTCTGCTTTTAAGAGTCCTCGGCATAGTGCTAATCGCTGTTTTTCACCCACTGAGAGGTTAAGACCTCGTTCTGCTAAATTATTTTCTAAACCAAGAGGAAGTTTTTCAATGACTCGATCTACCCGACAAAGAGAAGTAAACTTCTTTAAAAGTTCATCTGGATAGTCATCCCCCATAGTAAGGTTGTATCGCACTGATTCAGAAAAAACCTCCGGCTCTTGGGGAACAAGAAGGCTTATTCGAGCAATATCACCAATCATTATTGAATCTTCTTTATCACTTGAAACTTGGTATTCTTCCGGGATTAAGAGACCACCCATCACTTTTAAGAATGTCGATTTTCCACCACCTGAGGGACCAACGAGGGCTATTTTTTCATTTCGATGAATTGTAAAACCTACTGAACGAAGAACAGTTTTATCTTCTTTTCCGTATTTAAAACTTAGTGAATGAATCTGTATCGAGTTCCAGTCACCGCGGAAATTTGAATCAGTTTTTGATTTTTTGAGAGCTTCTGCTTGCGCAATGATTGAAGAGGCGTCTTCATAAGCAGTTGATGCTTCAACAAGACCACTATAGTAACCAGTAAACGATCCAATCGCTTGATAGATTCTGTCTAAATAATTCAGCAGTACATACAGAGCCTGAACATCAAACGCAGCACCAATTGCTCGGTGATGTTGAAAGTAAATATAGAGAGAGCTTGTTATAACAATTGCATACCCAACACCTGTTGAGCCCCATTTTAACTCGCTATATTTTGAAATTTTTTGGCTTAATTGTAATCCATCATCACGATGTTTTTTGAGGTAATCACCTGCTGCTTGCTCAAGATTTAGTGTTTTTACCGTGACAATATTAGAAAGATAATCTACGCAGATTCGGTTAATTTTATCGTAAAACCAATTGTTTCTCCGTATACGACTAACAAGCCGTTTATTAAAGAAGATCATAAAAAAGATAGTAAGAAACGCCATGACCATAACGTTAATAGCTACCCAGAAATCGAGGTAAAAGATTGCAACACTTGCAAACAGAACTTTTACGGTGCCTTCAATAATCTGCCAGATATAGGTTCCAATTGTTTGATCAACAGCACCAGTAGAGCGGTGAATTTTACTTATTGATTCACCGGAGTGATGGCGAACATGCCAATTAAGTGGAAATACCATTAACGTATCAAACAGCTTTGTAAGGGTTGTCATACGAGCAGTATAAGCAACGGTATTTTGTATATACCGACCCATATGGTGAAAAAAAGTATGTAGTAAGCGTAGTCCTGTATATACAGCAAGTCCAAGCATCGCTTGTTGATAGGCTGCATCGGTGAATCCTTCCTTAACAAGCGCAGCTATGGTGTATCCAATTGCCCACGGCACTAAAAGATCTATGGAGTAAGCAATAATAAAAAGGATAATAAATAAAAAGAGTCGAAATCGTTCAGTTACCGTAGCTTCCCATGCAGCGCGTGTCAGCTCCCTGAAGGACTTTCCTGTCGTACTCTCGTCTGCGTTTACCATAATTTGTAAATATCTAATGCTGTTTTTTTATGGAAAGGCTTTTAGGAAATCTTCAACTGAAGAAAAAATTCTCTCTTCTTTGGTAGCTAAAGTCTTTAAACGCATTTCGTTTGAGTCGTTATTTTTAAAGAAAACAAAAGGTATCCCTTTCTTATCAGCATATTCTATCTGTTTCCCAAGTTTTGGGGAGGCTGGATATACTTCAACACAGTAATTTCTTTCTCTAAGCATACTGGCTATCTGTTGAAGCTCAACCCTTTGTGACTCATCAAAAACCGTAATAAGTATATCGGTCGGAGAAGCCCGGCCTTTAGTAATAAGGTTTTTATCCAATATAAGCCCCATAAGCCTTGAAAGCCCAACGGATCCACCCACACCAGGAAGCTTTTGGTTCGTAAACTGCCCTGCGAGGTCTTCGTACCTACCTCCCGAAGAGACGGTTCCGAACTCGGGATGGGATGGAAGAGACACTTCAAAAATAGTACCAGTATAATAGTCGAGCCCTCTGGCAAGGCTCAGATCGAACTCTATATTCTCAGAGGGAAGAAGAGAAATGAGTGTTTCTAATTCCTTTCTCCCTTCGATAAATAAAGGGTCAGTGCACGAAAAAGTATCGAGAGAGCTTTGGACAGCAGACGGAGCAACTCTTACTTTTGTATATGAAATAATTGTTTCAATTGCTTCTTCTTTATTAGGAAGAATTGAGCATAATTCTTTTCTAATGCCGTCTTCTCCAATTTTATCTAATTTATCAACGATCCTGATTGTTTCTTTCTGTTGCTCTGAAGAAAGATTCAGAGATTGATACAGTCCAAGTAAGACCTTTCTATTATTGATTCGGACAAGAAAAGTTCCGATATCAATTTTTTTAAACACAGTATGAATTGCATTTATTATCTCTGCGTCTGCTGCTAGCGGCAGTACATCACGGGCAACAGTATCAATATCAAATTGATAAAATTCCCTGAATCGACCTTTTTGTGGGCGCTCTCCGCGCCAAACTTTTTGGAGTTGGTACCGTTTAAAAGGAAATACTAAGTCATTTAAGTGTTGTGCAGTGTAGCGTGCAAATGGAACTGTCAGATCAAAGTGTAGCGCAAGCTCTTCGCTATCAGGCTCATTAGGGTCTTTGAGGGCTCGACGTAGTAGATAGATCTCTTTATCTATAACACCTTTTGAAGATAGTGTGCTTTTTAGCTCTACCGCCGGTGTTTCGATCGGAGAAAACCCAAAACTTTCATAGACCCGTTTTATGGTCGAAATTATTTTGTCCTCAAGAAGTTTTTCTTCTGGAAGCCATTCAGGAAACCCTGAAATATTCTTGATTTTGCTCATAAATGGTTAAAAAAAGGGGGAGTTAGCTATCTTAAAAAAAATTATGAATTAAATCGAGAAATTATGATATATTCGACCATTATGAAATCAATTCTTCCTTTCTCAAAGCGGCTTTTGTGGTCCCAAATCAAAGAAATGTATGCCTCTGAGTGGGTTGAATTGTCGGATGTTGATTGGCCTTCTGACTCCATCTTCCCTCGTAGAGCTATCGTAAAAAATCATGCTGAAGACAGAGATGAGTTAATGAAGATAAGCACTAGGATTGTTCAAGGGAGAGGGGATACTGTTATCTTTTATGTTGGTAATTCTGAAACTTCAGTTGCTCTTAACTTTACTGGTGCAGCTGCATAGTTCATCAAGGAACTCATTCTTTGTTAAATCTTACGCCTGTACTCAACATGTATGCCTCATACAGAGGCTCTTTTTTTTCCAGAATGGATCCTGCGACTACGCAGGCAAAAGTTCTTGATCGACTTCTACGAAAAGCTCAAGAAACAAAATTTGGAAGAGATCATAGTTTTACAAAAATTCGAAATGTTGAAACATTTCAAAGCGCTGTTCCGCTTAGGAACTATGAATCTTTTTGGAATGAATACTGGAAGAATGCGTATCCTGTCTTAAAAGATGTTACGTGGCCTGGAACTGTGCCGTTTTTTGCTCTTTCTTCTGGCACTACTTCAGGTACTACAAAATACATTCCTATTACTCATGAAATGATTCGTTCCAATACGAAAGCAGGGCTTGATATGCTTTCTTTTCATGTTCTTCGTTCATCTTCATCGGCACTTTTTGGAGGAATGAATTTTATGCTTGGTGGCAGCACCGAGCTCAATGAAGTATCGCAAGGTATTTTTGCGGGAGACTTAAGTGGGATCGCAGTGAAGACTCTGCCTTGGTATATTGAAAAAAGATATTTCCCCCCTAAGGAGTTAGCTCTTTTAAAAAACTGGGAAGAGAAAATTGAAATTCTTGCCAATGCGTCATTGAAAACAGATATACGGATGATCAGTGGAGTTCCGAGTTGGCTTCTTATTTTTTTTGAAAAACTATTTTCAATTACCGGTAAAAAAACTTTAAAAGAAGTATATCCCAATCTTGAGCTTCTCGTTCACGGTGGAGTGAACTTTACTCCTTACCGACAAACATTTCTTGATATTATAGGTAGTACTACAATAGATCTTCGAGAAGTATATCCTGCAAGTGAAGGATTTATAGCAAGCGCTGATAGAGGTTTTGGTGAGGGGCTTCGATTAAATACAGATAATGATATTTTCTTTGAGTTTGTCCCACTATCCGAGCTAGCAAGCGATCGCCCAACGCGCCATTGGGTAAAAACTATTGAACCAGATATTAACTATGCAATTGTACTTTCTTCTTGTTCCGGACTTTGGAGTTATGTTCTTGGTGATACCGTAAAATTTGTTGATGTTAGGAACCCACGTTTACTGATAACAGGGCGCACTTCTTATTCTCTTTCGGCTTTTGGTGAGCATTTAATTGCTGAAGAGATTGAAAAAGCACTTCAGCTTGCTTGCCAAAAAACTGATGTGAGTATCAATGAATACTCAGTTGGTGCACTCTATCCCGAGAAGCCAGGTGACCTTGGTGGACATCTCTATATTGTTGAACTTTCTAAAGGACTTCTTAACTCAGAGGCTTCTCAAAAAGCTTTCTTAGATACAATTGATCAAGAACTTTGCAGTCTTAATGAAGATTATGATGGTCATAGAGCTAAAGGATTTGGTCTTAATCCGCCAAAACTTCGATTAGTTCCGCCTGGAACATTTGTTTCTTGGATGAAGTCACGTGGCAAGTATGGTGGGCAACACAAGGTGCCTAGGCTGATTAGTGATAGAGAACTTTTCTCTGGACTACAAAACTTCCTGTTGCAAAATGGTACTCAGGACCGTAACGCTTAGAAAACTATATACACACCTTACACGAGTAATTAGATTCATTTCTTAATCGAAAATCCTTTCTACACCACCGCCATGCGGGCGACCCCAGAATCCAGATAAAATCAGAACAGTAACAAGAAATACGAGGTAAAACCTCAGCATGAATATGATTATTATGAGAGATAGGATCGTTGAAGGGAGTTAAAACAATATCAAAATATTTTTGTGCTAAGGTGATAATAGGTATTAGGGTCTCATCATGTTCTATCACTGGTGATTTGATGGCATTGTGATATTGAAATGCAGAGATATCTATGGCTCTTCCATATGCATGAGAAGATAGATAGTCGCTAGAATTTGTTTGTAGTCTATCATTAAATACACCCATGTTTTCGACTGCAGTAATTCCAAAGAGATCTTTTGCATCAAGAACGAATTCAATAAAAGCATCTCTTAGTGCAGGATTTACGGCGTTTCGCCCACGTGCATTTGAAAGATCAGTATAGTAAAAAAGTTTCACTCCAAAAATTACTGGTGGGATCGTTGCGTAAGCACCCCTCTCGTATGGACCTGAATAGGGAATGACCATTCTTAATACTTGGGCACGTGTTACTCTTGGCAATTCGTATCTGAACGAAAAAAGATTATTTAGCCTAAACAATCCAATCGATGTTGCTTTTATGATCTGATCTTGTAAAAGAAATTTTCGAGGGGGGTTCGAGATAATACCAGCTAAAAACGCAGATTCAACAATTGTTATGTCACTGGGCACTTTTTGGAAGTAGAAATCAGTAGCACCCTGGATCCCAACTTGACCCATTCCAAAGTCAACGATTGAAAGATACTGTGATAGTATTTCTTCTTTGGAAAAACGAATTTCGAAAATGATGGCGAGTGTCGCCTCAAGAATTTTTCTTCGAATAGTACGTTCCTTCGATAAAAATAAATTTTTCATTAATTGTTGTGTAATGGTACTTCCGCCGAATCGAATACTCCCCGATTTTAAATTCCTAGCGAATGCCAAGTATGTCGATCTCAAGCTTATTCCAAAGTGAGAATGAAAATAATCATCCTCGGTTGCGATGATTGTATCTTTTAAATGTTGGGGTAGCGTAAGAGTGAGCGTAGAGCTTGCTGGCGAGTAGGTATAGACTGTAAAAGTAGCCCAGCTCACTAAAATTACAATAAAGAAAACAAGGATTACACAAGCTTTTTTAATCATATGTAATTGAGCTTGATAGTCGCATGAAAGAATACTAACAGTGTGCCAGAAGGAGTGTAATCCGTTTTTATAGCTTTGAAATGAGTTTTTTACAAAGGCAAAAACAAGGATAGTTTGACTTTCTTGGAATACGAAAAATTAGTAACCAATGCAGCTAATTTACTTCTCATGGAAAAAATACAATAAGAATAATTCTTAAAGATGACTATCTTTATTTATTTAGACTCATTTACTGTTCTGGAAGCCTCGATCAGCCGAACTACTTTTTTACTAAAAGAATACAGATAACCCCTATGAATGCCTCTGAGATAAATAGTCGACATAACATACTCATCATTGATGAACGACTTACGTCAAGAAAAAGACTGCGAGAAGTATGTCAGTCGCTTGGTAATTTTGAACATATTGACCAGGTAAGTGATCTTCATCTGGCAATTCCATTATTAATGAAATCGCAAAAAATAAAGAATATTATCTTCATCTCTTCAGGATTTGATAGTGAAGAGATATCTTCATTTATTACTAATGCAAAAACGATTCCTTCTGCAGATGAAGCAGCTTTTATAATGATGAAACGTATGGATGAAGAGCTTGCTTCATCTGAGCTTGAACTAACAATACTTGGAGCGCATGGATTTCTTTTTGAACCCTATTCGAATGAAAGTTTAAAAGATGTTTGTTCTCTCTCTTTAGAAGTAAGAAAACTGAGAATTCAAGAGAAATTCTGTGAACACTTAAAGACTCTCGTTAATGATATTCTAGTTGTGCTTAATCACATTGCGTTTCTACAAAATAGTAACTTTGTCTATGCACCAGCGTTGAAACAATTTAGAAGACTTACTGCACTTACGAATGCACTTCCTGAAGATCAATCAGCTATTTATTACAAAGAGTTAGAAGAAAGGTTAAAAAATCCTCCTCCAAGCGGTCCTTATCCGGTTCGATATAAATATCGTGGGAAAAGTATCCGGGCAAGAAAGCGCCTTCAAAAGAAAGCGCTACTAGCGTTGGGGTATGATGTTACTGGGTTGTAATTTCTTATCCGAGTGTGACGGTAATTTGATGAGTTTTTCCGTCTTGGGTAAAAATAACCTTACCATCTGAAACGACACTACCATCAATGCTTACCGATTTTACGCCACGCTCAACACCCTGTGGGTTTAGGATACTTACTTGATAGACTGAATTTCCACGTCGATAGGTCAGTGATAATTCCTTCCAATCATTAGGTATACACGGCTCAACTGTAAAAAAATCTTTAGTTACTTTTAGTCCAAAAATATATTCAATCGCCGCCTGATACATCCATCCAGCCGAACCTGTATACCAACTCCAACCAGCACGCCCCTCATACGGAGCAGCAGAATACACATCACCGCACAGAACGTACGGTTCGCAACGATACTTGGCTGTCCCAGCAACATCTTTCGTATGGTTAAGTGGATTGATTAATTCAAATAACTCGACTGCCTTCGAACCTCTACCCATAAGGGCAGTTGCTATAATCACCCAAGCAGATGCGTGGGTATACTGACCACCGTTTTCTCTGATACCAGGAAGGTATCCTTTAATATAGCCAGGCTCTTGCGGGCCGGTGTTAAAAGGAGGAGTGAAGAGTTTAATAATTTTAAACTCATCTGAAACGAGTCGATCATAGACATTGTCCATCGCAACTTTCGATCGTCCTTCATCACCAATTCCTGAAATTATGCTCCAACTTTGAGGTAATGAATCAATCTGACATTCTTCAGAAAGTTTGCTTCCTACTGGCGAGCCATCGTCAAAGTATGCTCTTCGGTACCAATCACCATCCCATGCATTTGTTTCCAACGCATTCTTGAGTGATGAAATAGCAGCTTCATAGCGTGCTACTCGTTTTGAATCACCTCGTTTTTCGACAGACGGAATAAAGTGTTTAATCACAGTTGCAAGGAACCATCCCATCCACACTGATTCACCTTTTCCATGATGACCAATTTCATTCATTCCGTCATTCCAGTCACCACATCCCATAAGTGGCATACCTCGTTCACCGATAAGCGTTAGTGATCTATCGATCATTAAGATACATTTTTCGTAAATCGTTGCTGTATGTTGGCTTACGTGTGGAACGATATAGGCTTCCATTTCGTGTTCGGCAAGTATTGGTCCATCAATAAATCCAGCACGTTCATCGAGGATTGAAGTATCTCCGGTAACTTCTATATATTTTTGTGTTATCAGAGGCATCCAAAGGTAATCATCTGAGATTCGTGTTCGAACACCTTTCCCTGTCGGTGGGTGCCACCAGTGCTGCACGTCACCTTCTGCAAATTGTCTGCTTGCATGGAGCAAGATCTGACTTCTTACAAGATCAGGTCTTGAATAGAGCAGAGCCATTGAGTCTTGAAGTTGGTCCCTAAAACCAAATGCTCCACCGCTCTGATAAAATCCAGTTCTTCCCCATAGCCGACAACCAATCGTTTGGTAAAGCAGCCAACCATTAACTAAAATGTCAAAACTTCTTAGTGGTGTCTTAATCTGCACGGAAGTTGTTACATCTTTATAAAGAGCTTTAGTTCGAAGCGCTTCTTCGCGTGCAAAGCTTTCATCTTTTGCTTTTTCAGCCTTTAACTTCATCAGTTCAACTGAATCAGCATCACCTAAAAAGAGGCTTACACGCTCAGTTTGATTTGGCTCAATCTGAACGATTACTTTAATAACGCCGCAGGAATCATGACATGCACCGGTTCTTCCAGAGAGTTTAACAATAGATTTTGCTCCACCTTTTTGAGTATTACTCACTGAAGCAAGCGCTATTGGAGATGATAGATCTCGGTTTCTTCCAATAAACTCTGCACGCTGAGTGGTATATGTATCAATTGGAGCAGATGACCCAAGAAATAAAACTTTTCTACCAAAATCAGCATTGTAGTGATTCTGTACATAGAGTGTTTCATTGTCTTTATCAAAGGAACTTACCAGTTGCATGTATGAATCTTGACGCTGAACGCCCATGACCCAATTTGCATAAAGATATACTTCGATTGTTCTGGGTGCAGGAGTTACGTTTTCAAGATCAAGATTCCAAAATTTAATATTGTCATCAGGGCTGACGGAAATAGAAAGTGTTGATGTTATTCCTTCTATCGTCGTTAAAAATTCAGTTTCTCCAAATCGATGATGAACTGAAACATCAGATTCAAGTGAAATTGGACGTGGAGTAGGGCACCAGAAAGCACCACTTTTTACATCACGGAAATATATGACTTCACCGAGCGGATCGATAACTGGATCGTTACTCCATGGAGTGAGACGATTTTCACGACTATTCTCTGACCATGTATAACCTCCACCAACTTCAGTAATCACAGTTCCAAATCTTGGATTAGCGACTACATTCGACCATGGAGCAGGAGGAAGTGTCTTATCATTAATTGAGAAACTGTAAGACTTTCCATCTTCATCAAAACTTCCAACTCCATTAAAGAATTCTCCTTCATGATGAACTTTCTTAGTAGAAGATAAGACATAGTTAGGAGTGCGTTTACTTTCAAATGGGATATATTCTTGAGTAGGCTCTTCAAACCGCATCTGAGCAGCTAGTGATCCACGAAGGCCACTTAAAACGACTCGGGCAACTGATTGCAAGAGGTCCCTTTCTTCTTCAGAAAGTTGAGTAATATTTCTTGTAAATATCCCACCTTTTCGATCGATAAGAGGTGCTGAAAAACTTGAACGAATTAAAAATTCAATTTCATCTTGCGCGCTTTGTAAGTATCCACCTGAGTGTTCATTTAAAATAACTAGATCAAATTGGAATCCTCTATTTCGAAGATAATGATGGGCCTGAAGTAATTCTTCAACGATTTTTGTTTGGTTCTGTTCAGTAATTTTCACTAAACAAATTGGAAGATCACCCGAGATTCCAAATCTCCATAGGCCTGATTGACCGAGGCGATTCCGAGAAATCACATCTGGCTTAGCTCTGAGTTTCTCAATATTGAGTAGCAATCCATTCGCTAAACGTTGGAATACAGGACCATGCTGTCCATATGCTTGTTCATTTCTAAGCTCAATACTTGCTTGGCTCCATGCAACTTCAAAAGCTCGATTGATCTGGTTGAAGTCTCGGTACCGATTTGCAAGTTGTAAAATTGCATCACGATCCCTTGAGAAACCTGTTAGATAGGTAATCGTTTGCGACTCACCAGGTGCTAGCTCGACTTTAACTCGAAGTGACATACAAGGATCCAGGACATATCCTGTCGTTCCAGAAAGTTGAACATTTGGCTGCATTGCATGTGGGTTTCTGTAATTATTCCCTCTTCCAATAAACACTTCACGTGAAGATTCATAACGAGTTCTATCCCAAACGGTATGCATTACTACTTGATGTAGTAAGTAAGTCTTTTCTTCTTTCTTAGAACGAGGTCTTCTTGAAAAAAGTAGCGCATCATATTCTTCAAGGTACTCGGATTGAATAAACATTTTTGCAAATGCTGGATGTGCTTGATCTGCTCTTGTTGGAGCAAGGGCAACTTCTGCAAAGCTTGTAAGCTCGAGCGTTCTTCTTTCTGTTCCAGTGTTGGCAACAGTAATTCGTCGAATCTCTAAATCGTCTTCTGGTGATACTGTAATTTCTAAATGAGAGTAAATATTTTCATCACGACGCTTAAATTCAGCCTTATCAGGTGTGAAAATCGCTTCATATAATTTTGGTTCAATAAAAGTTGGTTGATATCCTGCTGACCAAACTTTTGAAGTATCAAGGTCTCGTATATAGATATGGGTTCCCATATCATTTTGAACCGTATCTTCTCTCCATCGTGTAAGTGAAATTTCTTTGTCATACAAACTAAATCCACCACCCGAGTTATCAACCATAACAGTATAGCGACCGTTCGATAAAAGGTGAGTTCTTGGAACTGCAGTATGTGGAGTTGTGAATAGCTGCATCGTAGCTTCTGTATCAGCAGCTTTTCGCTCTTCAATTCCAGTAGCCGCAGTTTGATGGGGCAGAATAACAGGTAACCGTTCAGGGAATTTTTCTTGAAGTAGAAGATCGACTGATTGAATCAATGGATCACGGTGAAATCTTCTCTGCCAAATATGATCATGGAGCGTATTATTCATAGCCACCATGCTCATTCCTTGATGGTGAGCAAAATATGAACGTACGATATGAAACTTCTCGTTAGCAGCGAGGCGCTCTTTTGTATAATCCACAGCTTCATAAAAACCACAATCACCGGTGAATCCAAGTGACTTCATGTGATCTAGATTTTTCATTGCAGCTTTTGGATCAATCGGAAGTGCCAACATGGTTGAATATGGAGAAATAACGAGGTCATCTTCAAGTCCTCGTTTTAGACCAAGTCCGGGAACACCAAATGCTCGGTATTGGTACGTTTTTTCAAAATCAACTCCACTAAAGCTTGATTCTGAAATTCCCCAAGGAATTAAATTTTTTGTTGCATAGTTCTTTTGTGCCTTAACAACAACATCATATGTTTCATGTAAAAGAGTATCCGGATAACTTCTCATGACAAGAAGTGGCATCAAGTACTCAAACATAGTACCAGTCCACGAAAGCAGCGCTTTGCCTCCTGATACTTGTGTAAGCCCTCTTCCTAATGAAAACCAATGTCGCTCAGGAAGCTGTCCCATTGCAATTGCACAAAGGCTTCCAAGTCGTGCTTCTGATGCAAGCAGATCGTAGTAACTAGTATCTCTTCTTGCCGCGTCAACATTATAACCGATGGCAAAAAGATCTTTAGAGCTATCATATAAGAAACTAAAATCAATACTCTCAATTATGTCAGAGCAAGCTTTAATTCCTTCATCAAGAACGATATAGACGTCATGCTGAGAAATTTTTAATGTTTCAAGAAAATCGCTTAATTCATCACGGAGCATGCTTAAAGCTTCTTCATTTCCAGAAGGTAGCGTTTGATGAAGAATTTCTAGTGCATTTTGAACTTGGCTTATTCCGTCTGAATGTAGTCCATCTGGTGCTGAAAGAAGAGAAGAGAGATTTCTTATGGCAGACTTAGAGTTTTCTCCAAGCTTAGATTCAATTTTTTTAGCACTTACGATAATGTGTCGTACATGTTGCAAAGAGAATACAGGAGTTTTTTTAAGTTCAATTAATGCATTCTTCACAGCAATCAAGTGACCAGCCATGTTTCCACTATCAACCATTGAAACATAACGTGGATAGAGTGACTCAGCGGTATCAGTTTTATACCAGTTAAGAAAATGTCCGTTATAGCGTTCGAGTTTCGCAAGCCCTTTAAAAATATTATTCACCAGATTTGCAGCACGGTAGGAACTTATAAATCCTAAATCGTATGCTGAAATAGTGGTGAGCATTGAAAGTGAAATATTTGTTGGTGAAGTTCTTTGTGCAACAACAGGAGAAGGTACTTCTTGAAAGTTATCTGGAATGAGATAATTATTTTCTGCAGTTAAGTAACGATGAAAGTACGTCCATGTTGCATGCGCATATGAAGTTATTGTTTCTTTTTCACTCTCAGATAACTTTGCAATAGAGTCTGTTCTTGGTCTGCTTATTTCTTTTGCTGCAAATGGAGCACTAAACCACAAAATATATAACGGAATAACAAGTGGTAAGCGCTCTGGCGCAACAACCACAACCCAAGTAAATGATGCAGTGGTAAAGAAAATTGACCACATCATTTCATGAAGGAAGCTCAGCAACGAGGACGTCATGCGACGTTCAGCGTGATATGCAGTTTCCCATTGCAAAAGATGTTTTTTTGAAACATACAATCGCAATAACGTTATAGTAATTGCATGAGCTGAGTTGAATGCCTGATGAGGCATGAAAATTAAAGTTAAAAGAGTCTGTTTGAACATTTTAGCAAAATCACGCCAAATGCCCCCGAAATGACTTTCGTAAGAAAGACCTTGAGGTGGAATAATCAGTGCCTGCGCAAGATTTGTATATACAGGGAATGCGATTACCAATGCAGCAAATGCAATCCAAAAAAGTGGATTTCCAGGCAAGACAACACTTCCAAACGCGATCAATGCAAATAGTGAAGGAGCAACAAGACTTCTTCGTAAATTATCAAAAAGTTTCCACCAACCTAGTGGTGTAACGCGAGACGGCGCCTTTCCTTCTCGTGCTGGAGATCTAACTCCTACCCATGGAAGTAATTGCCAATCACCACGAATCCAACGATGTTGTCGTTTTGCATGAACATGATATTTCGAAGGGAACTCATCATACAGCTCAATATCAGATGCAAGAGCAACACGGGCAAAGATTCCTTCAAAAAGATCGTGGCTCAGTAATGCATTTGTTGGCACTCGGTTATGCATCGCTTTTTCAAATGCATCAACTCGGTAAATTCCTTTTCCAATATATGAACCTTCACTAAAAAGATCTTGATAAACATCAGAAACAGTTTGCGTATACGGATCAAGTCCTGCATTTCCAGAAAATATTTTTGCGAATGAAGAAGTATTTGCGCTTGTTAGAGATACTCCAACACGTGGTTGAATAATAGTATAGCCGTCAATAACTCGATTTGTTCGTGGATTAAAGACAGGAGCATTCATTGGATGAGATGCAGCCGCTACTAATTTTTGGGCGGTACCACGAGGCAGTTGTGTGTCGTTATCAAGAGTAATGACGTATTTCGTACCTAGTAAAAGTCGTCTCTCTTCCTCTGATATTATAAAACTTGTATTAACTGCACCGAGTAATAAAAGGTTGAATTCTTCAACCTTTCCGCGCTTGCGTTCCCACGCCATCCACTTGCCTTCGCTTGGATTCCAGTGTCGCCTACGGAAGAGAACCATAAATCGATCATGACCATGCTGTGCTCTGAGGTCTGCAATTTTAGCCTGAGCATATTCAAGAATAACTTGATCCTTCTCTGCAATTTCAGTATCAGCATCAGACAAATCAGCAAGAACGCAGTAAATGAGATTAGGATCATCATTACCAAGATATCGAACATGAAGAGATTCAATTGTATTTTTTGCAGTAGTTCTATCAGAAAAAAGAGAATGAACGACTACTGTGGTTTTACATTCCTCAGGTATCCCATTTTCAAAGTTTAACTTAGGAAGAAGCTTTGGTGAGGTAAATTTTGTAACAAGCCACTGAGTAATATTATTCCCAAGATCCGAAGCTGGAATAAAACAAAGGAGAGCTACAAGAATTACTTCCCAATTAAATAAAGCAAACGTTTGTGCATAACAAAGCGCATAGAGATATGGAATCGCAGTGAAAAATGCCATTAACGAAAAGTAGAAGGCAATTGGATGACTTTTGATGAACCGTGGTAATGACTGAGCAATACCAGGTCGATACTGTAAGGACTGTTCTAGTAAAGGCAGCCCTCGTTGTGAAAGATATCCTCCCACAGAGGCACGATAATCTTGTATTATTTCTTTTTCATCTGCATCTTTATGAGCATGAAGGTAATCGCGCGCTAATCCTATTGCTGCAACCGCAACATCTGTCTCGTCTTTTTTTGCGTAACGAGCGAGCCGTTCTATCCTATGACGATATGCATCTCGAGTTTTAAAATCACAACGTGGATATATCCCAGCAGGATCGAGTCTTAAAATATGCTCAATCTTACAGTTGTGCTCAAACCAACCTTCCCAATCAACATACGCAATCGAACGAAGCGATGTAAAAATATTTCCGATCGTAATTTGATCAGCAGCTTGTAGCCGTTGTTCATTTTTTAAAATTTCTTCTGGATCCTGACCTTCTTCTCGCAAGCGTTCTTCAAGCCATTGAAGAGTAAGCGATGCGATTCGGCCTCTATCCCGTAATCGTCTTATTAAATGCCCTGCACCCATTGTAAGAAAATCTGGACGGAGCATTACTTTTTCAGCAAGATTCAACAGAATTTGTGTTCCAGGCTTTGATTCATCACCTAGAATTTCTTCAATCAAATTTTCCGCTGCCTTAAATTCTTCACGCGCACGAATCATTGAAAGCGAGAGATTTCGAAGTTGCTCTAATAGAGCAAATCGAATCATAATTGGTACTGCCCATACCTCACCAATGTGTAGTACTGCTTGTGTTTGATAGCCTTCGACATAGGCATTGAGTAACTCTGTATCGAGTACACAATCTGTATTTGCAATGAACTCCATTGCAAGATGGTAGACTCGAGGATACTGACGATATTCACCTTCCAAAAGTCGAGGAAGCGTTTTGTCATAACCGCGAGGAAAATGATTTTTGATCTCGTTAATTTGTTTTTCAATGACATGATAGTTATCAAGTAACCATTCAGTGCCAGGAGTAATTGCCTCCTTCTTACGTGCCGTATCTGCAAGTATCAAATAACTTTTTTCAATATCAGCGCAGTTACTTCTGAGGCGAAGATAGAGTCTTCGATCATTAGTAAGAGCAGTTTTAATTTTATGATCAGCAGCAAGAGTCATCCCGAGTCGAGAGATTTCCTCTCGAGTTGCGACCTGATTTTTTAATACTCGTTGTGAATATTTTTTTTGAGATATTGTGGGAATACGGGAAGAAAGCTCAACGCCAAGAAGGTCTGTAATGTTCATAGTTTAACTAACTTAAAGTATTGAGAGGATTAAATAAAGAGAATCATGTTGGGCATTGAAAAAGCTTTAAAAGACTCTTGATTTTGCTACGAAATCGCTATTTTTCCACTAAAAAAGATGACAAAAGACAAACTCTTGATTCAAGAAGCGTGGCGAAAAAAGTGTGTGAAATTAACCTATGTTTTATTATGAAGTAATTTTTGAGGATTCTAACATAAGAACCTTAATAAGAGGTTATGAAGAATAAAATAAAAAGAACAAATTATTTTTTATCTGTTAACAAGAGAAGCTTTGCAGGCTTTATACCACCCTTTGTATCAGCAGCAATTATAGTGGTCACTGATGCTCCATTAAAAGCGGAGGATGTTGATTGAGCAACGACTGCTTTACTTCCAGCTTCTGTCAGTATCACCGTATAGGATCCTTCATCGAGTACAATATACGTAGAAACTCTTTTATATGAGATTTTCTCAAAACTAGGGTCAAGAGTGGCTATCGATTGACCTTTACCAACAATATAAATATCAACTTTATCGTAAGAATATGCTAAGTTAATGAAACGGATTTTAGCTATATTATCACTTGCAGGAGAGTTGTCATCACGAGTAACAATTAATGATGAATCATTTTTTGTCCCACTTATAATAATTGAACTATCCCTCTGATCTCCAAAACCTAATGTAGTATCAACAAGCCTTGTTGCTGTCCCACTAATAGTAACCTGTAATTTCTGGGATTGAGTACTTTCTTTTGAATAAGATGTATTTTCTAAGTATCCAACATCTTGAAGATATAATTTATTATCTAAAAAGAAATCGAGCGAAGAGGCATTCGATACAGCATTTAAAAATCGAATATTAGTTTCTTGATCATTATTTCCATTTCTGTTGTTTCTACCGCAACCTGATGAAATTATTGTTAATGATATAAGTGATAATAGGAAACAAAGATAAAGATTTTTTTTCATAAAGATTAACAGTTTGGATCAAATGAATATTTTTTAAACTCTTTTCGAAGGATTTTCCAATCAAATTTCAATCCCGGGTCTGTTTTTCTTCCCGGAGCAATCTGATCGTGTCCAACTATAGCTGAAATTGGATGCTTACTCGAAATATTTTGTATCAAAAATATAACCGATTCATACTGTTCTTTTGAAAAACTTAGATTGAGATCGGAAATCAACTCAATACCAACACTGAAATCGTTTACTGCCTGGCGCATATCATTGGGGAAGGGCATTGTGCTATTTCCAGCATGCCAAGCCCTTAAAATAACTGGAATTGATGAAAAAATACCACCTTTTTGGTCGATATAGTAATGGGCAGAAACGTGGTGATTGATTAAAGTTTGATGGCACGAGAGGACATCCATAGGGTGAGGTGTGCCCTCAGCAAACATTGAGTGAATAACAATCGTGTCAATTAAAACACCATCAGGACGTTCATCTGCATATGGATTGATGTGGTGTAACGTTTCGATTTTCAAGGCTTAGCGAGTATACCGTAAAGTAGGTATCGCCGTGAAGAGAAATGCTTCTTAAGGACGCTTTGTTGTTCTTGTAGCCTTGGTACTATCTCTATACGACTACAACCATGAAGTTCTGTATAGTTAATATCCTCAAAAGAGAAAATTTTTATTGGTACATTATTCTTGCAAGTGATTTTTTCAGCTGAAATTCTTCCAAGTGAAAGTAGTAATGTTGGGCTATTAAACTCGATGTTCACAGCTGTAATTCGACCTGAAAAAATAAGATAAGAATATGCTTGAAGCGGCAATTGTCCAATTTCCCCGACTCGCAAAATTCCTTCTACATTACCTACGTAACTTTTTGACCCCTTAATTATCCCCAGAGATTTACATGTCTTTGGAGAGACTATCCCTTGGGACACTCTGTTTTCTAATAGAGTATCGTAATTACATATTTGATACGTACTAAAAATATCTGACCAGTCTAGTAAACCTAACGTCGGGTCTTGTGGTCGAATCAGAAAGCTTTGTTCAGAGTAATTTTGAGGCGCTAAAAAAATATTCGAAAATGAATTACTATAGCTTTGTTCACTTATTCGCAGCGATGATGCAATTTGAATAAAAGCCTGTGTATTTAAAAAAAATCTTTCAGTAATTGATGAAAAATATAACAGCCAAATTGTTATAATAGATGACAGCACTTTTATGTGTCCTTCATGGAAAGTAGAGAAGCCACTAACATAGGATCTGATAATGGTTGAAGTCTTCTTCTCACCAATAGTAACGGGCAATATGCACAAGTTAAAGTGTATCTTGAATTATCTTGACCCAAGGCTAACTCCATAATTGGTACTGCTTTAATACATGGCTGATTTTCAATTATCTCATTTTGTCTAATCTGAATTCTTCTCAACTGTTTCTTTTCATCAGTTATGTATAAAAACTTTTCATCAATAATTTGTACGGCTTGAGTAAATGCAAGTTGCCAATTGTCGTTTGAAGACGCAAAGAGTTGTTTTAATTTTTCAATCTCTAATGAGACACAAGGTGTCATTTCGTTATTTACATATGAATTGATAATCCTAATTCCTACCTCTTGTATACCGCTATCAGAGAGGGCAAATGCATCTTTGTGTGCTGCGTTAATCTTATTGCTGAATGGATTACAGATTTCAATTCTGTTTTGATTGTTTTCAAATTTAGATCCAGTCACGTTTAAAACTGGTATTTTTGATGTCCTGTAAAATATCCACCATTTTGACCCAACGGCTAAAGGGGTTGATAAGGCAAGTGGGGAACCGTCTGCATACGTAATAAGACCTGAACCTAGTTGCGGAGTGATTGACAGACGCGAGAAATTTAAATTTCTAAAATCCACAGTTAAAAGAGTATATGTTTGAAGAAATCCCCTTAACTCATCAAATCTATAGATGCTTTTTTGAAAACTAGAAATTTGTTCATGGAATTTTGAAAGCAGTATCGACATCAACATTGATGAAATTGATAGAAAAATAATAAAACCTATCAGCGAGGCTCCAGAGCTTCTTCTCTTTCGAAAATCAATTTTCATCTGCTTTTCCCAACAATCCATATTGTTGAATCTTGACAGATTAAAACATGTTCCCTTAACAACTCCTTTGATTCACAGTCTTTTGGTACAGAGTAATTTGAAACATTACTAAGTATTTTATTCGAAACTGTGAGTGTGTTTTCAAAACTCATAAAAACAGTAGAGAATTTTGAAAAGCCTATCAGTAAAAAAATAAAATCTAATCCAAACATATTATTTGCACTGAGTAGTGATTCTCCCACGAAGTGCTAGAACAATGGTGCAGCTTATCGTGAGATGAGAAAGATAAATTGTTGTTGGTGATTGAACACCTGAGGCAAAAAATCTTATTTGAGATGAAGATAACCGTACTGTTGTTTTTTCTGATATTTTTTTTCTTGCTATAGTTTTATCATTTTTATCTTTGGCGATGAGTTCGTTGTTATTTAATCTCACAGAGAGATCTTTTTGCATATTAAGGGACTTCATATGAAGTGTTGATAGCCAAGCCGATATTGCATCAGCTTGTTTTTGAGCTTCAGTTTTTCTTACAGCAGCACCAAGGGCTGGGAAGGATACCGAAAAGATAATCCCAGTTAAAAAAAGCAAAATCAGAACCTCAAGAATCGAGAATCCTGCCGTTTTTTTCTTTTGATATAGATTGCAAGACATAATGAACTGTTCGCAATCTGGAAGGGGAAAGTTTCCCTTTTTTAGGAAGTATTAAGTAGTAGAAACGACTCCCTTAAAAAACCTTCTACCCAATTTTGTGGTAGCAGAAAATAAAATTACTCAAACAAAAAAGTGTGTGGAACAAGATAATTCTTTTTCCACACACTTTGAATTACTTAAAGTAAGATTACTTACTTAAGTAGTTCTTTAATTTTTGAAAGATCAAGATCATGAGCTTCTTTAGCTCTTTGCTCATTTTCTTGAATATTAAGACGTAAATTTTTCGATAAACGTAACGCCTCATCAACATCCGCAACTTTTGTTCGAGATGAAGATTCATTCTGTCGAATAACTTCAATCCGCGTCGTTGCTGCTTCAGTGATTCGCTCGACACTTTGCCGAGCTTTATCAACACCTGAAACAACAGAATCCACTGCTTTTTGCGGCGTATCTGCCGATTCTTTTTTTTCTTGAATTTTTGCGCCACTGAATAGTCGCGCAATGGGGACGGGTTTACCGCCACCATTTACTGCATCGCTCATTGTACAACCTCACTGTCATCAGAAATTTAAGAGAGAAGACTCTATTCGCAGAAAGGACTCTCGAAAACTTCCTAGTATAAATCGACACTCGTATCGTGCACCGAATTGTGACAACGTCCTTGTGTCTTCTATGAGTTATCGCCAACTCAGGTGGAATGTTTATATTTGGGAGCTTTTTTTAAAAAATTAACTAATTAATTTTTGGACAATTCCAGCATTCAACTTGCTTGCTTGGGCAAGGAGAGCGGTGGAGCTTTGTTGACTTATAACCAGAGCAGTACGTTTAGTAATTTCTTCGGCATAGTCTAAGTCTCGGATTCTAGATTCGGCCGTTATAGCGCTATCTCGCTGAGTCTGAGCAATATTATTAGCTGAATCGAGGCGAGATTGCTGTGACCCTAAATCACCACGACTTCGTGAGAGCTGTTCACTAAAACTATTTAAAAATCCAAGAGATGCTTGTGCGTTTGCTTGAGAATCAATACTGAGCGGAGTCAGTTGAGCGACTGTTTCCCCAAGTTTTGGATCGACAAGTGCAATCGTTGAATTTTCAGAGTTATCAATTCCCACTTGAATGTTGGTTGTGCCTGAAAAAACATTTTGTCCGTTAAATGTTGTAGAGCTAACGATACGGGTTGCTTCTTGGCTCAGAGCTTGGAATTCTTGATTGAGGGTAGAGCGCTGAGTATCACTTAATGTTCCATTTGAAGATTGAGTGGCAAGTTCAGTGAGGCGAGAGTTGATATCGCTCAGTGAACTGTAAACTCCGTCTTGTATCTGAGTTAAGGAAACACCATCTGAAATATTTCGTGATGCTTGAGAGAATTGAACACTATCTGCAAGAAGTTTTTCAGCAACTGCTAAGCCAGCAGCATCATCTGCCGCGCGCTCGATTCTTTTTCCAGAAGCAAGTTTACTGTTTGAGCGTGTAAGCTCTTCAGTTTGGCGAAATAAATTTCGCTTAATGCCGTCTACCGACCCGTTATTACCCATCAGTTACATAATACGGCTTTTGGATTGGAAAACTTTAGTGTTTTTTCAAGCTCCGAGAGAATAATGAAGGATAAGTGGTTCTAACTATTTGATTTTATTGCTTTAATTTATTTAGAAGCCATCTGCTTTTTTTTGGTCACGCTCACGCCTAGGCTCACGGAGATGGGGTTTTGTTCTCTGACTAAAGAGACAGTTAACGATTTGAAGCAGCAACATCCTGAATATCGACAAGTCCAATTGGACATCCAGACTCATCAATAATTCCAAGTTGATCAATTTTATTATCAAGCAAAATTTTAGTAGCTTCAGATGCAAGTTTATCTGCAGAGATAGTTTTCGGAGATTTACCCATTACGTCATAAACGGGCTTTTCTAAAAATGAAGTTCCAGATTCAAGGCATCTTCTTAAATCACCGTCAGTAAAGATTCCACTCAGAATTCCTGATGAATTAATAATAAGCGCCGCTCCAGGTCTTCCTTTCGTAAGACTAATCTTATGAAGAACATCTTTAACAAGAGTTGATTCAGGAACGATAAGAACTTCATCATTAACTCTCATGACTTCTCTAACGGTAAGAAGAGCTCTTCCAAGTGCTCCTCCAGGATGAAAGAAGGCAAACTCTTCTTTTGTAAGCCCTTTCTCTCTAAGAATTGTCATTGAAAGAGCATCGCCAATGGCAAGCATGACAGAAGTACTTGTTGTTGGAGCTAAGGAAAGTGGACCACTCTCTTTAGGAAGAGCGTACCAAAGAGTAATGTCGCTATGCTTTGCAATCGTTGAGTCTTTTCCAGCAGTAATGGAAACAATCGGCGCACCAATCCGTTTTATTGCAGGGATCATTCTGGTTACTTCTTCAGTTTCACCAGAATTCGAAAAAATAAGAGCAACATCAAGTTTTGTAAAACGACCCATGTCACCGTGAACTGCTTCAGCTGGATGCAGAAAAAAACTTGGAACTCCAATACTTGCAAGTGTTGCAGATATTTTTTGAGCAATGATTCCAGCTTTTCCAATTCCTGAGGTAACAACATGCCCATGGACATTAAGACTCATAATGAGTCTTACAGCATGTTCAAATGAATTGCTCAATGTCTCTTGGCAGCGGGAAATTGCCTCGCTCGTTTCTGCAAGAATAGTGCATCCAAATTGTAAGGGGGAAAGTTTATCCTGCTTACTCACAGCAGAGATGCTACCACTTTTACGCCCCAAATCATACCGATTGAAGTCGTAAGGTTAGTGAGGATCATGACCAAAAAAACACGTGCAAAACGGTTGTTATAGATGCCTTTAAGGGATCCTATGTCATCAAGAACCGTTTCCATGTCGGTAACCCTTGGAGTCCGAATCCAAGCCTCAACAAAACCGGCAAACCATCCAACCGATAAAATGGGATGAATTGTCGTTAAAGGAGCAGTGAGTCCAGCAGTAATTATCGAGAGTGGATGAGCTAGTGAAATAGCAGCTCCAATTGCAGCAGATATGCCTGTATACAAGATCCAAGTTCCTGCGATTGCTAGCGAGGTATCTTTGCCTCCCCAAAAAAATCCTGCAATTAAAGCGATGGTTAAGAACGCAGGAAAAAATACTCCAAGTACTTTACTTGCTGTTGAAGCGGGAGGAATAACTTCAAGAATGTTTCTATCTATTTCTTGTTTAAAAATATTTTTGATCCCAGGGATATGTCCAGCACCTAGGATTGCTACAATTTTTTTCCCTGGAAGTGCTGCGTCTTTAATTTTCGAAGCTATGTAAAGATCTCGTTCATCAATAAGTGGTTCCTTTACATCTGGTAGTGCTTCAGAAAACTCTTTCATCATCTGATCGAGAGCGTCAGGATTTTTTAAACGTTCAATCTCGTCACCGATAGTCATGGAATCTTTTTTGTCAGATTTAAATAGTCCTTTTACTTCTTCATAGAGTGATGAAAAGAAAAGTTTAAAAATACTAAAGACCCTTGTATTAGACCATGCTCTTCGAAGAGTTGTTTTAACATCCCTATCAGCAAGAACAATTTCAATATTTTTACTTTCGGCTTTTTTGACGGCCGCCATCATCTCAGCTCCTGGTTTTACATTCAGTTCATTACCAAGACGTTTTTGATAACTTGCAAGTACGAGTTGTAAAAGAAGGACATATATCCTTCCAGTCTTTAAGATCGTAATGACATCGGTATTTTTCCAACGATTAGGATCTTTGAGCGAATCAAATCGAGATTGACAAAGCTCGACTGCAACAATATCTGGATTGTGCTCTTCAATAATTCTTTCAGTTAATTCAACACTTTGTTGGCTGACATGAGCAGTTCCAACAAGAATAATTTCAGCATTGTTCCATTTTATAAGATCAACATTTTGTTCAAGGAGCTCACTTTCAATCATAGATACTTACTTTAAACGTATTGTTCGAAGGCGCAAAGAGTTTCCGATAACAAACACATCAGATAGTGCCATTGCTAGTGCTGCAAAGCTTGGTGCAAGAAATCCAAATGCCGCGAGAGGAATCATTAAAATATTATAGAAAAAAGCCCAAAAAAGATTTTGCTTGATTGTAAGTACTGTTCGTTTAGATAAGTGAACAAGTTCTAAAACTTTTGTTAAATCATGAGAAAGAATAACAACTGAAGCAGATGCGATTGCAGCTCCTGTTGCTTCACCAAAAGAGACACCAACGCTTGCAGCGGTTAAACTTGGAGCATCATTAACTCCATCTCCAACATACCCTACGAGTGAATTTTTCTGTAATGCAGTAATCTCTTGAAGTTTTTCGGATGGCTGCTTTTCACTCAAGATAACATCAAAAGGAAGTGTCTTTTCTAAAGCATCACATTTTTCTTTTCTATCACCACTTAAAAGTGTCAGTAAATACTTTTCATTGTGAAGTGTATTTAAAACATCTGAAGCAGAAGGGTGAATTTGATCTTTGATATAAAGAGCAGCAAGAAAAATTTTATTCTTGGTGATAATGACATCACCTAACGGAATATCTTTAAGGTGAGAAAACATTTTTTGGGAACCTAAACTGTATTGTATTCCGCTTTTTGTTACTCCTTCTATACCCAAACCTTTTTTTTCATCAACACGATCAAAGTCAATGATTGGTTCGTTTTGATAGATGCGAGAAAGAGACGTTGCTATAGGATGAGTTGAAAACTGCTCAAGTGAGCGAATAATAGATCCTACCTGTGACTTTTCTTCTTCAGTAGCTTGTTCAGAGAGGACTATTTTTTCAATTTCAAATGAGCCAGTAGTAATTGTGCCAGTTTTATCAAATATAAAATGAGTAATAGAAGCAACTCTTTCTAGAATATCACCTCCTTTAATCAGTAAACCTGAACGTGCAGCTCGCCCAATTGCAACTGTAACTGCTGTAGGGGTTGCAAGTCCCATTGCACAAGGACAGGCTACAACGAGTACAGCGATTCCTCTTAATATAGATTCTGTAAGATCGTTTCCAGCGCCGAAGAGTGAGTATAAAAACGCAGCTGTTGCAATTAAAAGTACCGTCGGAACAAAAATAGCACTTACGGTATCACCAATTCTTTGAATTGCAGGCTTAGCATCTTTAGCTTTTGAAACAGTTCTTATGATCTCTGAGAGCATTGAACTACTACTATCTGCAGTAACGAGTATCTCAGCGTTTCCCTGTTCAACAACAGTACCTGAGAGCACGGTATCATTCTTTGATTTTTCAAGGGGAAGTGATTCGCCCGTAATAATAGCTTCATTGACGAGCAGATCTCCGGAATCAACTATTGCATCGCATGGAATGGTGTCTCCTGTTCCAACATAAAGACGATCGTGTACTTTTACATCAGTAATATCGCACTCAAAAAAAGTTTTTAATGAACCTGTGCCAGAAACTTTTTTAGCTTTTTTTGGTTGAAGTAAAAGTAGCTCAGAGATACTTGCGTTTGTTTTAGCATCTGAGCGGTGCTCAAGAAGATTTCCTAAAAGGGTATAACAAACAATAGAAGCTGCAGTTTCAAAAAATAAAAATTCTTTTGGGCGACCAAGATAAATACCGGCTAAGCTATAAAAAAACGCACTTAAAAATCCAATAACAATTAGTACGTCCATATTTGGATAAAATCGAGATAAGGACTTTATTGCACTTGGTGCAAAGTAAACGGCGCCTACTAAGACGACTGGAAACGAAAGTGCTAACTGAAACCAATGGTTATGAAGAAGATGGAAAGGCAAAACCATATGAAGGAGCAGGGGGACTGTGAAGAATGCGCAAAATAAAAATCTTCGCAGATCGTGTGACGATCTATCAGTGACACAGTCCGTTTCGCTATCGCAGGCATGACAACTCATAGTTTATCTCTTCCATCTATATGTAAGATTAAAGCCCTCATTCCAAAGTCCTCGCTTGTTATTTTTTGAATCATCAAATGCATCGCTTAGCTCTCTTGCTCTTGAATCATTAGGGGCATAAATTAAAAGACCAGCATATCCATCAAGGATTAATTTTTTATTTATAAACGTTCCTTCCGAATCAAAAATATAGGCAAGAGTTCTGCCGTATTGATCATATCTGGATCTGTCGGTCTCAAGGGTTATAGTGTCGCCTGGGGCAATTAATGTTGATAGGTAGTTTCGAGCCTCAAAACCTCCTTTTTTTGCAAATTCTTGAGTTTGATTAAGACGCAGGGAGTCTTTTTGAGCTTTTGGATTATCGATTTTTTCTAGTGCATCAATTCCTATCAGGCGTACCTTTATATTGCTTTTTTTAACAGTAACACGAATGGTATCACCGTCTATGATTCTGGTTACCGTTCCTTTGAACGTTTCAGCATAAACAAACGTACAAGAGATAAAACTTGCTATGAGGAGCGATAAAAAAGAACGAAAAATTTGCATACCAGAGTATAGAACAGAATCCTCAGAGCGAGTAGGATAGGGGGCTGGTTTAGAGGGAATTTCTTTTGATTTTTGTCGATCTTATTTCATTGTGGTTTATTAGAGGGCTATTTGCTCTTCTTAACTTCTTTCCCGTAAAGGGGCGAATCGACATCGTTGAAGCTATTCTTCGCGCTGGAATCTTCTTTATTCCAAGTTATAAAGAAGTTTCTTTAAAAAACCTAGAAAGAGTATACCCAAACGAATCTAAATCATTCCATCAAGAGACCTATTTTAAAAGTATCCGAGAAATTGCAAGACTTATCATTGATTTTGGTCGACTCACTGATCTTGATAAAAAGTGGGTTGATGAAAATGTTACTATTGATGAAGGCTTGTTTAAAAAGCTACGTTCAGAAACTCCTCATAGACCGATACTATATGCTGCTGGTCATCTAGGAAGTTTTGAGCTTATGGCCCATGTAGTTGCTTTAAAAGGGTACCCCGTAAATTTTATAGTAAGAAATTTCGAACTTCCTTATCTTGATGAATGGTGGACCAGAAAGCGCGAACATAATGGCAATAAAATTATTCCCAGAAAAGGTGCTGTACAGAAAATGCTGCAACTCTTATCTGATGGAAAAGACTGCGCACTACTTTTTGATCAAAATGTAAAAAGTAATTATGCACTTTTTGTTCCTTGGTTTGGCACCCTTGCTGCTACTACTTTTACACTTGGATTAGCTGCAGTTAAAAGTGAAGCACATGTCCTTGCAATTTCGTTGAAATATAACCATGACATAAATAAGTATGAACTGATTACGAGTCACGTTGAATGTTCAGAAATTTACCGTGATGAATCACTCAGTAAAGATGATAAAATTCTTGAAGTTACCAAAAGAGCTTCAGCAGCTTTTGAGAAACATATTCTCGGTTTTCCTGAAGGGTGGTTTTGGATGCATCGAAGGTGGAAGACACGACCTCAGAAAGGACTTGAGGATAACTATTAAAACTCAGGCTAATAAAATTTATCGATAGATTCGTGCGAAACATAACTGCTAGATAGAGAGTTTTAGAACATGAAACTTAAACAAAAATAGCAAGAAAATTCAAAACCTGAGCCATCGCCAAACATATTCATTCAAAGTGTAAAGTTGTTAGAAAGAGCTCCTTTTATTTATCTGTATAGAAGCAAAATTATAGTATGGCCAAAAGCCCCATATAATTAAGAGCGTAAAAACACTGAAAAGTAGGGGTGAAACGTCACTGGCCGAAACCTAGTGTTTTTGGCCATGGCATAAATGATATAAATTGACATAAAATCTCATTTTATGGTATCTTACAATTATGGAAAAAGAACTCACCACAATCAACATCTCTCTTCCTACGCCAATGCGGTCTTATCTCGAGTCTCGCGTGAAGGTTGATGGCTTTGGCAGTATTAGTGATCTTATTCGTGCCTTAATTCGAGAAGATCAAAAACGACAAGCTCAAGAAGAATTGGAACGGAGACTTCTCGCTTCTCTTGATAGCGGCGAAGCAACACCAATGACCTCAGCGGATTGGGATGAAATCAAAACTGCCGTAAAGACAAAAATTGCTGCCCGTGCGAAAAAGAGTAAATGATTCTTAAGCGCCGTAAGGCAGTTCTTTCTATTAACGAGCAAACTGATTGGATCATAGAGGAAAATCCAGAAGTTGCTCTTCGTTTTGTTGAGTCGGTCGAAAGCTCATTTGCCTTACTTGAGAAAAATCCTGAAATGGGGCGACCTTTGCGATCTCTTAGTCGAAGACTAACAGGTGTGCGCATTTGGAGAGTTTCCGATTTTGAAAAATATCTTATTTTCTATAGGCCTGTTGAGGATGGAATTGAGGTGCTCGATGTAATCCATGGATCACGCGATCTTCCTATGATCCTTGAAGATCTATTATAAATTTAATGGCTTTTTCTCTCTTCGCCTCTTAAAAGAGCGTGACGAGTTGAAAGATCTTCGTCTTATCGAATTAAAACAAGAGATCCAAAACGGAGACGATAGTGTTTGTGAAGCTGTAGGAAAATGGGATCTTGAACAGTTTAAAACTCAAGTTCGTGCTCAGGCAGCAAGCTGAGTAAATTTCCCATTTATTTTTTCGCTTTCTGAAAAGTTCCAAGCATATGCTTGGTTAACTGCAAAGCTTCTCGTACTGAGACTTCTATAATTTCGTCCAATTGTATTTCTTTTGGACTGAGCTTTATACGAGTATCGTGACTAAATTTTCTCGCAGATGAAATGTATCCATCCATATCAAATTTAATATTAAAATGTCCCTTTATATGGTCTGAACCAGTGACAGGAAACCTAAGATGATAAAGGCGCTTTCCATCTTCTACCTGGGAACTAATTGTAGCTTTTCCATCTCCTAGTTGAATTGACTTAGAGCCATCTTTAACAAGGTGAGCTATTTGCTTTACCAAAGAAGGCCCGATCTGAGACATTTCTTTTAATTCATTCATAGTGAAAGGGTCGCGCGGTCCAACGATACCACCATGCCATTTTTGTAGCTTCTGCTCCTGTTTAACCGTTTTATCTGCAAACATGTTTTCTACTCCTAATGGTTCAAGATCAATCGAACTATTGAGAGAAATTGGTTCTATAATTCGCAAAGAGTACCGCTATTTATTTCAGGTAGTTACATAGCAAATGACCTATGCAATGGTTCCAGGCATATGTTTTAGGGATGAAATCAAACACATAGGCATCCCAACAAGCTTTTCCTATCCAGACCTGCCATTTCGACACTAAATCCTTGAATCTTTTACGAAATTTTGTTCATCTAACACAGGTTAACCACTTATGAATGATGAAACAAAACCCCAATACGGATTTCACGGAATTAAACCCAAAGCCGCCGCTACTGTAATTCGAGCAGGGGGTGTTACTTCTCATCCGGTATCAACAAAACCTCAACAAGAGGTTCCTAAACCTGCTACGCCAAAACCAGCAATGACTTTTTCAATTGGAACATTAAAGAGTGATCCATCTATTCCAATAGACGCGTCACCTGAACAACTTTTCGGAAGACACTGCGCTGTGATTGGAGCAACTGGAGGAGGAAAAAGTTGGACAGTCGCAAGGATGCTCGAAGAGTGTGCAAAAGTAAGATCAAAAGTAATTCTACTAGATGCAACAGGTGAATTTTTCACCTTATCCCACGGAGTCAGACATGTATACGTTGGAAACGATCCTGAGCCTGCCGAAGGATCGATGGCAGTAAGCGTTCCTTATTTCCATCTTCGTGAAAGCGACCTTGTAACGATCTTTCAACCATCTGGATCAAGTCAAGGACCAAAACTTCGTGCAGCAATGAAAAGTTTAAAGCTTGCTCGCCTTGCTCCTCAACTTACAGTTGATGGAACCATCATGAAGGCGCATCGGTTAAAAACTGAATATGAAGAGCAGTGCTCGATTTATAACAGTGAGCTCGAAAGTCCTTATGCTCTTTTTGAAATTAGCGATCTAGTTCGACAAGTACAACATGAGTGTGTTGATCCATTTAGGAGTGCAGTAGAGCCACTTATTTGGGGTGGTGTTAATCCTCTTGAATTAGCTCAGTGCAATTCATTGGTAAGTAGAATCTCTGATATTATTTCACTTCCTCAACTTGCATGTATCTTTCAAACTGAAGAGCTTCCTTCGTTATTTGATGAAATTCACACTTTCTTAAAGGATCCAGTGTCGAGAATCCTTAGAGTTTCTTTAAAGTATGTTCCTTTCGATTATAGTGCTCGAGAGATTCTTGCAAATGCTTTAGCCAGACATCTTTTAGAATTAGCCCGTGAAGAAGTATTTCGTCATCTGCCAGTAGTAGTTTTTGTAGACGAAGCGCACCAATTTTTAAATCAGAAATTTGAAGAGCAGCTTAAAGAAGGTGCTTCTATAAACTCTTTTGGTCTTATCGCGAAAGAAGGAAGGAAATACGGACTAAGTTTATGTCTTGCAACTCAGCGTCCTCGGGATATTCCGGAAGATATCCTTAGCCAAATGGGATCAGTTTTAGTTCACCGATTGATAAATCATTATGATATCGAAATTGTTGAGAAGGCCGCAGGAGCGATGAGTCGCGATATGATAGGACTCGTGCCGCAACTTAGGTCCGGTGAGATGCTTCTTCTTGGTGTTGATTTTGATGCTCCAAGACTTGTTAAGGTACATGCGCCAGAATGTCCGCCTTTTTCAAAAAGCGCAGATTATCAAAAGCTCTGGAAGTAGCTATTAATTAACCATCGATGAAAATCATCTGACGCACCAAGCTCAGTATGAAATGTTGTAACGAGAATATTTTTCTGTTTGCAACAGACTGGATAGCCGCTCAATTCCGAAATAACTTCAACCTCACTATTGAGAGGTGTAATTTTTGGAGCCCGAATAAAATCCACTGAAATATTCTTATTGAGGGGAGGGAATATAATATCGGTGCTAAACGAATCAAGCTGCGAACCATATGCATTTCTTTCAGCTTTAATATCAATAGCTGCAAAACATTTCTGAACTGGATGAGTAACCTCAGAGGCAAGAAGAATCGCACCAGCGCAGGTTCCCCACACAGGTTTTGTCTCAAAGAAAATTTTTAGTGGTTCAAAAAGCTTATTTGAATCAATAAGCTTTAGCATCGTTGAGCTTTCTCCTCCTGGAAGGATTAGTGCATCACATTTTTGCAGTAGCTCTTGATTAGTAACACGTATTGCTTCGTGCCCCAGAGCCGTAATTTTTTGAATGTGAGGAGTAATAGCTCCCTGAAGTGCTAGGACACCGACCTTCATTGTATTCCTTAGATTACCAACCGCGATTTGCAAGTTTTTGATCTTCTGGAATTGTTCTCATTTCAAGACCAAACATTGCTTTTCCGAGCCCTCTTGAAACTTCGAGAAGTTTTTTAGGATCGTTGTAATTACAGGTGGCTTCAACAATTGCTTTTGCAAGTCGTGCAGGATTCTCAGATTTAAAAATTCCAGAACCAACAAAAACAGTTTCAGCACCAAGTTGGCGAAGAAGAGCAGCATCTGCAGGAGTTGCAATTCCACCAGCTGCAAAATTAGGAACTGGAATTTTTTTATTCGCTTTTACCCAATTAACTAAATCAAGGGTGACTCTAAATTCACGAGCTTTTTCTTGAAGTTCTGCTTCTGACATCTGAGAGAGAGCATTTATTTCATGAGTAATTTGTTTCATGTGTCTAACGGCTTCAATCACATTTCCCGTACCTGGTTCACCTTTGGTTCTAATAAGAGCAGCCCCCTCAGCAACACGTCGAAGAGCTTCACCAAGATTACATGCACCACATACGAAGGGAGTTTTAAAATCAAATTTATTGATATGGTGAGTTGGATCAGCCGGAGTAAGAACTTCTGATTCATCGATAAAATCAATACCAATCTCTTCTAGGATTTGCGCTTCAGCAAGGTGGCCGATACGAACCTTTGCCATCACTGGAATACTGACGGACGCTTTAATTCCTTCAATCATTTGGGGATCACTCATTCGAGCGACTCCGCCGTCTCGACGAATATCAAAAGGAACTCTTTCAAGTGCCATTACAGCGATTGCACCGGAATCTTCAGCAACTTTAGCTTGCTCGACGTTTACGACATCCATAATGACACCGTTACAAAGCATCTCAGAGAGTCCAACTTTAAGATCCCCAACTTTACTGTTCATTGTGAATTATCCTTATTTAGAGAAAATACTTAAAAAATCCATATCGAGTATAACAGATATTTTAGGTATATTCGAATCCTAGAAAAGGGTAAACTAGGCGACTTATGTTGAAAGAAATCAACTATTTTCGAATATATCTTACTTTTATTGTTTGTCTCTTGGGTTGTTCTGGAAAGAATAAAGGCGTAATTCCTGAAATCGTGGATTTGACGCAAAACCGCCGATCCTTGGATACCGAAGTACAGAGAAGCTCTCAAAGTTTTCATAGCTTTATTATCGGAGAGCTTGAAAGTAAAAAAGACAATCTTCCTAAAGCCATCGAAAATTTAAATCGGGCAAATGAACTAGCATCGACTCCATCCTCGGAAATTTCTAAGAGGTTGGCTACGTTAGAGCTTCGCTCTGGAAATTTAGAAAAAGCATTAAAGCAAAGTAGTAAAGCAGTTTTAGAATCTCCTGAAGATGGAGATGTATTAACACTCCATGCAGGTATCCTTGAAGCATTAAATCGTTCATCAGAAGCGAAAAATTATTACGAAAAAGCTTCTCTTGCGAACAAAGAAGCGATTGAGCCACTTTTAATGCAGGCAGCGATAGAATTTAAAGAGAAAAATTTCAAAAAAGGAAATGATTTACTTGATGAAGCAATCAAGAAGAGTCCTGATGCGATACCACTGTATCTTTTTAGTGCCCGTGCGTTTGAAGAACAAGGAAATTTAATTAAGGCCTCTCAGAAGGCGTTGACTGCCTTTCAAATGAGTAAAGAATCAGCAGAGGTTGGTCTTGAATTAGTGCGTATACTTTTAAAACAAAAAAAATTCAGTGAAGCAAAAAATCTTTGCGAGAAAATTATTAAAAAAACTCCTGATAATTCGTTAGCACGAAGAGTCCTTGCGCAACTTCTGGTGGGTGAGAATCGACTTGATGATGCTCTCAATCAACTCTCAATCGTAGAAAATACTGATTCAGATCCTACCCAGGCACAAATTGGATCAGCACTTATTGAGCTTTCCAAGAAAAACTATTCTGGTGCCATTGAAAAGCTAAACCTTGTTCTTTCCAAGTATCCTGATGATGCAGAGGTGATCCTGACACTTGCAAGTGCATACCAAGCGATGGGAAAGCTTGATCAAGCAATTACAGTCGTTGAGAGAATTCAACCTGATCAACCTCAATACGAGAAAGCCCAGGTTTTTATAGCTACTTCTTACAGAAATTCTCAAAAACTAGATAAAGCAATTGAAGTTATTAATGAGCTACGAAATGAGAAAGGTTTTAATCCCCAGTTGGAACTCTATGTAGCGTCTCTTTACCGTGAAAATAACCAAAAACAGGAAGCAAGAGTAGTTCTGGAAGAGCTGTTTCAGAAGCAAGAACCGAACGATAGACTTCTCTTTGATTATGCGGTGCTTCTCCATGACTTAAATGATCATCAAACCGCAATTGAGGTTTTAAGACAGGCAATTACTTTAAACAGCTCCAATGCTGACGCCCTTAATTTTCTTGCATATGAACTTTGTCAGTCTTCATCAGATCCAGTCGTTCTACTAGAAGCAAAGGAGCATGCAAATGCAGCTCTAAAGATTAAAACAAAAGATGGCTATGTTCTTGATACTATAGCCTGGATTGATTTTAAGCTTTTAGATTACAAGTCAGCAAAAGAAAATATTTTAAAAGCGTTAAAATATACTCCTGAAGATATTGTTATTTTAGAGCATGCAGCTCAGATAATGATCGCACTCGAAAATCGTCCTGCTGCAATCGAGTACTGTAAGAAAGCAATTCAACTAGAATCAAAAGACTCAGAATCTGCTTTGGCAAAGAATAGGTGCCAGGAACTCAATGATTAAAAATTATTTGAAAGTAACGATTTGTATCGTTCTTTTATTTTTATCAGGATGTGCAGTATCTTCTTTTAAAGTACCTAAGCCAGATGGCGCGCCTCTTTCTGAAGCCGATGCAGAAAAGCTTATGCCAAATCTTTTTCAAAAAGAGAATCAATCTTATAAAACACTTGTTCATGCTACGATTCAGGCGGATGCCGAGAAGCAAACGCTTCGCTATGCAATCCTTAGAGATAATAAGAAATTTCGAGTTGAGGTATTTCCCACAACAAGTTTTTTCACATTAGCTTTATTTGTTACTGATGGTGAAAAATATTTGTTTACTGACTCAGCAAACACTTCGCAGGAATCTAAACCCTTATCATCATCGACACTAGAAGATCTGTTTGGACTCTCGCTGAGTCAAGAGGAACTGAGCTCAGTTTTATTTGGCGTATTACCTCGCGAAGCACTTTTTTATCAGTTTTATTTATTACAAGACAAAATACGAATTTACGCTTATCGCTCTTTGACAGAAGAAGATCCCGTATTGTTTGCTGAAGTAAATCTTGCCAGCCAGCTATTAGAAAATATGATATTCCTTGAGGATTCTTCCGTACGACTTAGTGCTCAGTTTACAGAATACGATGAGTCAAAACTTCCTAAACGAATCCATCTAGAAATACCAAGGTTTACTTCGACTGTAGATCTGACGATTCAACAAAGAAAGTTACAGCCAACATTTACCGTAGAGCAATTTTTCCTACCATAAACGTGCTGCTTTCCTTAAAAAGAAGCCGCCAACAAGTCGAATCAAGGTTGCGTACACGATGCAACAAACTAGCCCATTAAAAGAGAGTGATTCAGACAGTAGTAGTGAATAGAATGAAGCAAGACTTATTGAAAAGACAAGACAGAGCGGTATCACCAAAAGACTTACCGTCATAAAGACAAAACTTCCAAGTGTACTTGTCATATTTGCAAGATTATTATGAAAAATCCTTGCTAAAAGTCCACCACTGCCGACTGCAATAGCATCAATTCCGAGGATGCTCAAAATACTTAACATTGTCCCTGTAAGGATTCTTTCAATGGTCAGGTCTGAAAGAAATGCAATAACTATATAGAGTGGTACTAAAACAACGAGTGTTAAGATACTTTGACTTTGATATTTAGCTTTAACAAATTGCATTCCTGTTAGAGGAGCCCCTTGAATGAGCCAACGAGATTCTTCTTCGAATGCAAGTGCCGGAAAAATAAATCTTCCTGCAAAAAGAACTGTTAAAAGCACATGGCTCAGAATTCCTACTGCAAAAATAATATCGTAAAAAATAAGTTCATCACCCCCAAGTGCACCTTTTAGTAGTGTACTTTGACGAAATGAAAGCAGTGTTACGCCAGCAATGGCAATAAAAAGTATTAATTGAACAGGCTGAGCCAGATCTCGCAAAAAAAGATGAATATCTTTCTGAAAAAACCCAAGAAATAAAGACCGAGGCTTTTGAAGCCAGAATCTTTTCTTTGGTTTTTTAGTTTGTTGCCATCTTTCAAGAGAGCTTGAGAGCTCGTAGAAATCGGTAAATACACGAAAACTTGCTGCAAAACTGAGCCCCAATAAAGCACTCAGTGCGCAAAATAACGAGATAGTATTTGAAGTATTATTTTTTTCTAGTTCCAAAAGAGGGAGCGAGAAAAGCTGTTTCGAGCGTAGTGATATTTGCTGATGCCAATGTTTAAGAGTTTCCTCGAATTGTTCAACGTTTCCGTTATGTATTTTGGGAAATACAAACTCAGTACTTTTTGAATAAAAATGAAGAAAGATAATAAAAACGAGAGCTATAATAATAAAAAGTTCTTTCAGTCTTCGAGCGGGGTAAATTTTTGCAAGAATGATAACGACAGCAATTGAAAGTGCAGATTCAATCAAAGCTAAAAGAATAAAATAAAATGTCGCGAGTATGTAAAAATTCCAATCAGCTTTTATATGAGTCGCATACCCGTACAACATAGGCATAAAAAGTAGAAAAAGAATCCATGAAGCTGCAAAACAGTTTTCAATATACCGTCCTAAAAAGAATTCAGCTTTTGATAGTGGAGCTAATAGAAATAATTCATTTTCACGAGAAACAAAAAAAATCTGAAGTGCATGTATACACGCAGCGATTGCCAGTATTGAAACAAAAGTAGTAACAATCAGTTCAAGAAATCCGATAGGATTGGCGCCACCAGAAAATGTATTTAAAGAATCCCTAACCGAGAAATAAATAGCAGTTGGAAGCCACGCTAAAACTAATAGAGTGCCAAAAATAATCAAGCACTGTTGAGCGAGTGAGCCATTTTTAAAAATGCTATTCTTAACAGTCAGAATTTTTGGGGTAATAAGTGTAAAAGCCGTTCGAATAAGCATTACGCAGCGCTTATTTGCTCGTCTTCGCCAGTAAGTCTTAAGAACAGATTTTCTAAGGATTCTTCGCTTAAAGGATTACTGCTGGTTTGTGCTCTAATTTCAGCAAGGGTTCCCATCGCAATAATGTTTCCTCTATCGATTATCACTAATCTGTCTGCAACTTCTTCGGCGACGTTTAACGAGTGTGTTGAAAGAAGAACCGTCATGCCTTCAGAAGCATATCTGCGAAAAGCAGCTTTTAGAAATTTTGCACCGTGGGGATCTAGTCCTACCATTGGCTCATCGACAATAAGAAGCTTAGGTTCATGAATCAGGGCCGCACAGGTTGCAAGACGCTGTTTCATGCCATGTGAAAAACTTTCAATTAATTCAAACTGCCATTCGGTAAGTTTATATTCTGAAAGAAGGCGAGTTATATTTTCTTCGGCTTTTTTAACAGGTACTTGATACAGATCAGAGACAAAGTATAAAAATTCTCGACCAGTTAATTTATTATAAAGATACGGTCTGTCAGGTATATAACCACAGATTCTTTTTGCTTCGATTGGATTATCTTTTAAATTAATTCCAAAAATAGAAATATCGCCTGCAGTAGGGGTTAGAATACCGGCAAGCATTCGAAGTGTTGTAGTTTTGCCCGCACCGTTAACACCAAGGACTCCGAAGACTTCACCTGGTTTTATTTCGAGAGATATATCTTGTACAGCTTTAAAAGAGCCGTAACTTTTTTGGAGGTGTGAAATCGAAACTGCAGAGTGTGTATTCATACAATAAAAAAAGACCAAGGTAGTAGATGGAGAATAGTCTACCGCCCTGGTCTTTAAGCAACAATCGATTAGTTTAACACTTCGTTGATTGGGTCGTGTTTGAGGCTTCTTCTTAAAATTGATTCGATAGCAATAGCGGCTAGTTCATAACCTTCTTCTTCGCTCTTTCCTGATTCAAGCGCTATCTGAGTAATTGCTTCTACAAGATCTCCAATTGTGGTGTCTATTTTTTCCATCTCTTTATCCCACTGCTTTGACATAATGCCCCTTATACAAATTAACTTTATTAAAACCACACCCAGTTCAATCGGGTAACTTCTTATCTGATGAGTAGGGTATCAAAATCGTAGTGCACTGATTAGCCCCTGCCCTCAATCTTTACAATCTTGTTACAACGTTTAAGGGAGCTTTAATCAAATTAGCACTGGGTCGTACTCGAGATCACTAAAAAAATATAAAAAATGCTGTTCAATTTTGTACAGTCGAACGAACCCTGCGAATTGCTTCAATAAAATAAATTGGCTGCTTTTTACTAGTGAATAACTGTTCGAACTCGGTAGGAATGTTGTGGTCTTTTAAGTCTGTTTGGTATAGGTCTCGCTCTGATCTTTGAACTATATAATCAGGATGAGCCGCGAGTAGTTTCAGAGTACTCTCAAAGAATTCTTCGTGGTCTGTTTTTAATTTTAAAAATCCATTATCAACAAGAAGTTTTTCGTATTGATCAAGATACGAAGGAGCGGTCAGTCTGTTTTTCCTCCACTTTGGTCGAGCCCAAGGGTCGGGAAAGTTAATATAAATACCATGCAAAGAATTTTCACTAAAAACTTGTGAAACTAAATTTGCCTCCCCTCGAATGACAAATAGATTATCAATTCCTCTCTTTGTTGCTTTCTCGGCAAGTTTAAAACTTCTTTTAAATCTAACTTCAATTCCGATGAAAAATATTGAAGGATTTCGTTTTGCATGTTCAAGCAGGTGTTGCCCCGAGCCTGAACCAATTTCTATGATAAGAGGTTTCCCTGAAAAGATCTGTTGAAGGTTTTCAACTTCTTCTTTGGTGGGATAGTTGCCTTGGCAAGAAAAGATCCGCTCAGGAAGGGTCTTTGCCAAGTGGACGTATTCATTAATCCATTTAAAACTGTAAATATCTCTCATAAGAAGCGCATCAAGGGTAGCGCACTTTTTGAGCTCCTTCCATAATAGGCGCTACATGAATTGGACAAAAAAGCTCTCAAACCTTCAGAATCGTAAATCTCTTGTTGTAGCAGGGGCAATTTCGGGTACCAGTGCCGATGGAATCGATATCGCTCTTTGTAAGTTTTCGGGCCCACCTGAAGAGCTTTTGGCGACTCAATGTGTATTTTCTAATACCTATCAATACAGTGACGCTCTACAGAAAAAAATTCGTTCGGTAAAAACGTTATCAATTGAAGATGTTTCACAAATAAATTTTGAAATAGGAAAAGCTTTTGCCGAAGCACTCTTAAAAGCTGAAAAAGACAGCGGCATCACTTTTGATATCTCAGGTTCGCACGGGCAAACGGTTTATCATCACAGTGGGACGACCCCTTTAAAAACAACACTACAACTTGGATGTGGTGATGTTATAAGTCATCTTACCAATCGTCCCTGTATTCATGATTTTAGAGCAAAAGATATTATCTGCGGCGGAGAAGGAGCCCCGTTGACACCGGCGACTGATTTTTTTCTTTTTCGCTCGAAGGATACAAAACGAGCAATTCTTAACTTGGGTGGGATAGCTAATATAACAATTTTTGGTGATTCACTTGTTGCAACGCAAGGTTTTGATACCGGACCTGCAAATGCACCACTTGATAGGCTTGTAAGGATTTTTACAAAAAATAAGGAACCCTTTGATACTGACGGAAAGATTGCTGCCAGGTCTAAAGTTGATAAAGAACTACTTGAAAAATTGCTTAAAGACGATGCATTCCTAAATAAAAAACCACCAAAATCTGCTGGGTTTGAAAATTATGGTGATGATTTCGTGGAAAAACTAAAAACGCTTCACGGAAAAATTGATGAGAATCTTATCGCAACAACAACACGCTTTGTAACAGAGAGTATAGCGAGAGCTATTAAAGACTTTGTCCCGGTAACAATAGATGAGCTTTTAGTTGCAGGCGGTGGAGCTAAGAATTTAACTATTATGAAATGGCTTCAAGAGGCATTGCCTCATGTAAAAGTTAAAAACTTTAGTGAGGTTGGTGTTCCTGATTCTGCCAGAGAAGCAATGGCTTTTGCGTTTTTGGCTTATCTTTTTATACATAGTTATGCCCTTAATTTATCCGGTATTACTGGGGCAACTTCTGAAAGTATATTAGGTAAATTAAGTATTCCGTAAGTAATTACTGTGATTGATTCGTTTCTTTTTTTACTCTTTTCATTTTTCTATCCAAAGAGGAAAGATTTTATTCGAATGGGGCTTGGGATTAAAGCTCGGTATGAGAGGAATAAAGATTTTTGGGATAAACATTTTACACTTACTAAAAAATTTATTGTGAGTAATGTGCCGCAACATGCTTCTTCATTTTTAATTTTAGGAAGTGGCAGGCTTTATGATTTTCCGGCGGAAGAGATTCCAGCTTGCTCTGAGATTACTTTAGTTGACGCGGATCCGTTGTCGCTTTTTATTTCAAAATGGAAGCTTCTTAATATCTCTAAGAAATATAAAAAAGATTTTACGGTACGAACTGTATTACAAGATGTAACAGGTGCAATTGATTATTACACAATGCACCATGAGCTTCCTCCGGATCCTTGCCCGATTGCAAATTGTAAAAGACATGATGTTGTACTGTCTTTGAATTTACTCGGACAACTTCCCCTTTATTTCTTTACTCGAGCAGAAGAATTTCAAGATAATCCAACAGATAATGAGCTTTTAGAGCTTTCATATGAACTTCAAAAGCAGCATATCGACCGAGTTATTGAATTAGCACGAGTAACTTCAATATTTTTCTTTGATCGTGAGTTCTACTTTTATACTGGGGATGAATCCGAGTGGGATATCTCTCTTGCTACTATAGAAGAGCTTTTAGAGCCCTTGGAGTCAAAATTAAAAGATAGCTCAACATGGCTTTGGCATATTTCGCCTGAAGAAACCGAAGGTGAGGGCGTTATTCACCGAATTGGTGCACGAGCTTATCAAAGCTAAGAGTAATTGCTGAAAACGACTAGACCAGATGTTTTTTTGAGTAAAATAGAGACCGAATCTTTTTCTACAAGATTTGAAACTAATCGGCTTGATCCTTGAACAATATATTCATTATCAAGATTCCATTTTGCACCCTCAATCGAAACGTACCCTTCGCCGTTTAAAATTATTGAAAACCTTTTTGAGGGTGGTTTTGATATTACTTGCTCAATATCATTATGAAGAGGAATGATCTGTTCGTTATCTTCGTTAATTGAAATTTCAAGCTCTTTATATTTTTGTCTCAGTAGTAGGTTGGTATTTGCGAGTGTGTAATCAGTTCTATTGCCAAGGGCACAAGAGATCTTAATCTTTTCAAAGCCTCGCTTTATCGCTGCGTCGATTGCTAGCTCAAGGTCAGATGATTCTTTATTTACTGAATGCTGTTCAATTGGGATTTCAGCGAGGCGCAGTTTTGAAAGGGTCTGTTCGCTTATAGAATCAAGGTCTCCAACAAGAAGGTTTGGTTGAATGCCAGCTTGTTCTAGGTATTCAGCACCTTGATCGCAAGCGATGATAAAATCGGTATTCGATTCTTTGATGGTTGAAATGAAAACGGGGCTTATAGCCCCGCCTGCGATAATAATAGCCTGGGTCACTTGGCTATATTACCCTCCACACGTTGTATTTGCACGTGCTTGGCAATCTACGTTGAAACATGCGTTATATGAATCTTTGCAGCTGTTGTATCCTGATGTTAAGCAGTTTCTATAGTCAGCAGATCCGATGGTAAAGCTTCCACGACATGATTGATTCGTATCAGCTTTGCATGAATTTCTTGTGGGTCCACAGCTTCGTTTTTCTTGGTTGCAAGTTTTGATTGCATCTTTTTTGCACTGTGAAAGAGCAGTTGATGCTTCGCATGCTGCAGAGATTTGGTCGAATGATGCTTGAAGTCTTACTGTTTCACTTGTTGCAGTTTCTAGTTTTGCTCTGTTTCTATCGAGTCTTTTTTGGACGACTGCTATTCTTAAATTGAATGATTTTTCACGTGCACGGCGTTTTGCTGATGCTTTTTGGGCTATGATTTCTAGTCTAGCGATTAACATTGCGCATCGTGGAATATTATTTTTCCCACCTTCTACTTCAAGGGGTGGTTGTACTTGCCTAGTTACGAATTTTACATTGAATGCAACCGTTACTACACAACTTAGTGAAGAAAAAGTTTTATCAGCTTTTGCAGCTTCTTCGGTAGCTCTTAAACCAGCAAGGGTAATCTCTTTCTGACCTTCAAAATTTACAATCTGATTTTCATCCCTTTGAACTTGGCTATCTAGTCTATTCTGTGAAGAAATAGCACGCTTTAGAAGCGAATTGGCTCTTGAAACTTGTCCTTTACATGAGTTTGATTGTGCAATCGAAATATTTGTAACCAAAAGTGTCGCGCCAAGAATAGTCATCAAACATTTTTTAAGATTTTTCATATAGCTGTCACCAAGTATAGGTTTAGTTTTCATAGTATTTAATCTGTCTTTATTATCAGTTTGGTTCATTTAAATTATCATAGTAAAATCAACATGTTAAGCTGAGTATGGAAGATGGATTCACTCTTCATTCGGGTCTTTGGCTGTTTCATCTGCTTTAGTTTGTGCTGGGAATCTATCCTTAACTTTTTTATCTATTATTTTATTAAAGATAATCTCCCAAGAATCTTTGCTATCAAAAGGGACTCCATATTTAGTAGCTTCAGATCTCATTAAGTCTCTTTTAACTCTGTTTACTGGAGAAAGTAGTATCCCTCGCTCAGCGTCACGAACATCTCGATTACTTGAGATTAAATTAGATAGTTTTCTAACTTCACTTTCTCTGTATGTAACTTGTTCTCGTATTCGTTGTTCTGCTTCTCGTTTTTCTTGTTCAGCTTTTCGGTCTTTTTCTCTTTGCGCTTGTTCAGCTTTTCGCTCTTCTTCTTTTTTCTTACGCTCCTCTTCACGCTCTGCAGCTTTAGTAGCACGTTGCTCAGCTGTCTCTTCTTGATTGTCTGTTCGTTTTGCTGCTGCAAGTTTAGTTTCTGCTTCTCTTAGTTCAGCCTGAAGTGCATCGAGCCTTGCTTTTAAAGGCTTTTGCTTTTCAAGATCTTTTTCAGCAATCCATGCACTCTGTGCCTCAGCGATAGCACTGTTAAGTGCTTTAACAGTGTCTTCAAGTTTATCTATACCTTCAGATTTTTCTTTAGGTTTAGATTCGTCAATCAGCTTTTGGAGATCTTTGCGATGTGCTTTTAACTCATCAAGCTTTGTTTTTAACTCAGCACGTTTTGCTGCATTTTCCTCAGTTGCCCATTCATTAGTTTTATCAGCGATAGTTTTATCAAGCTCTTGAGCGGCAACTTCAAGAGGAGTAAGCGTTGGTGTAGTTGGATTTTGTGGATTATTTTGAGGATCAGTTGGGTTCGTAGGTGCGGTTGCAGGACTTGGTGCACCAGCTGCTGCTGCACCTTGAGGATTAGCTGGACTTTCGCCAGTAGGGGCTGCGGCAGGGGCACTTTTTTGTAAAAATTCTTTTGCGGCTTGGAAACCTTCCTTAAGTTCATCAATTTCCTCGCTACTTAGGGAGTGCCCTCTCTTTGCAAGATCAAGCGCAAGATTGACTGCTTTATCAAGCTTTTTAGCACCTGCGGCGTTTTCAATTCTGAATGCGGCTTTATTACCATTAAATTTGCCGTACACTTCTGAAGCAAGCTTACCTGCGTCAGTATCAACTTCAGTTAGTGCTGCAATAACTTTCTCTTGATGGGTCGTCATAATAATTAACCTTTGAACTATAGTCGTTCTTACCTATGGATATGGCTCAAATAAAAGGAATGTAGACTAAAAAAGAACTTTAAAAGCTAAAATAATACTCTGTATATTCAAGTAGTTAGCAATCTAAGATTTATTCGTATTTGAAAAATTAGGTCCAATGATGCTTCAGATTTCCATAAAAACGCTGTCTAAATTATAATAGTTTACTCAACTATAAAAATTTAATTTTTTTAAAGATTATCCAATGTCTTCAGCTCTAAAACTTACTTCACTCGATGAAATTCATTCAAAAGGATATTCATTCCCTGATTCTCTTGTAACGACGGAATGGGTTGCAGAAAATATTTCAAATCTATCTGTTCGAATCGTTGAGTCAAATGAAGATCAACTTTTGTATAAATCAGGACATATAGAAAATGCAGTAGAAATTGATTGGGTCAAAGATCTTAATCATCAAACAATCCGAGATTATCTTGATCCAAAACAATTCAGTGATCTTTGCGGTAAGTTTGGAATTACAAAAGATACGACAGTTGTGTTCTATGGTGATAAAAATAATTGGTGGGCATGTTACGCATTTTGGATCTTTCAACTTTTTGGTCACACGAATGCAAAAATTATGGATGGTGGACGTCTTAAGTGGGAAAAAGAAAAAAGAGAACTCACAAGAACAACTCCATCTTTCACAGCATCAAATTATTCAGTTACATCAAGGGATGATAAAACTGTCAGAGCTTTTCGTGATGACGTACTAAAGCATGTTGAGAAAAAACTTCCTTTGGTAGACGTAAGAAGCCCTGATGAGTTTTCAGGAAAGAAACTACATATGGAAGGGTATCCTAATGAAGGCGCACTTCGTGGTGGGCATATTCCAGGGGCAAAAAGTGTTCCTTGGGCACGAGCTATTAATCCAGAAGATGGAACTTTTAAAACGGCTTCTGAGTTATCCTCTATTTACTGTTCAGAGATGGGCTTAAAGAAAACAGATGATGTTGTTGCATACTGCAGAATTGGTGAAAGAAGCAGTCATACGTGGTTTGTCTTGAGTTATCTTTTAGGATTTCAAAAGGTACGTAACTACGATGGATCTTGGACAGAGTGGGGTAACCTTGTTGGTGTTCCTGTCGAAAAAAGTGAGTAATACTTTTTTCTATGACTCTAGATACCTTCTTAAATGAATTAAAAGATATTGATGATCAAGATCTAAGATTTGATCTGCTTATTGAATATGCGGATAAGTTCACCGATGTGCCTTCTGAGGTTGCAACAAGACCTTTTAACGAAGCTAATAGAACCCCAGCCTGTGAATCAGAAGCATATTGTTTTGTAACAAAAAATTCCGATAACACTATTAAGCTACACTTTGCAGTCGAAAATCCCCAGGGGATCTCAGCAAAAGCGCTCGCAGTTATTCTCGATGAAAACCTCAGCGGAAAAACATCCGATGAAATCCAAACAGTAAAAGAAGATATTGTTTACGATATCTTTGGAAGGACGATTTCAATGGGTAAAGGGCAAGGGCTTATGGGAATGGTTCAGCTCGTTAAATTCCTCTCCAAATAGGGGACGCTCACCTTTGCAACTAATTGAAAACATTGAACTTTATTTATAAATATACAATATCAAATTTGTAATTTAATATTGTATAATAAATCTAAAATTCAAATTTACTATGTATAACCGCCTGTTATCATTGCCAAATAATCAGTCTTTTTTTCTCTTTGGGCAACGTGGGGTTGGAAAAAGTCACTTAATACGCACATCTTTTGCCCCTGAACACTGCTTAACACTGAACCTACTTGATAGTCGGCTCTACCTTCAATTATCAAAAGAGCCATGGAAATTAAGAGAAATTGTAGCAGCTCGTACGAGCGAACAAGTTCTAGTTGTCATTGATGAAGTACAAAAAATTCCTGAACTTCTTGATGAAGTACATCTATTAATTGAGGAGCACGGAGTTATTTTTGGTCTTACTGGATCAAGTGCTCGAAAACTTAAAAGTAAAGGTGCAAACCTACTTGCGGGTCGGGCTCTTAGCTACCGCCTCTATCCACTGACACGCCATGAAATAGATAAAGATTTCTTGCTTGAAAAAGTACTGCAGTGGGGAGCCTTACCAAAAACTATTACAGAGCAAGATGATGCGATCAAAGAAGAGTACCTCTACTCGTATGCAAGCACCTATTTAAAAGAAGAGATTTTACAGGAGCAAACTGTTCGAGACATTGAGCCTTTTAATCGCTTTCTTGAAGTTGCAGCACAGTCAAATGGCGATGTCATTTCATATGAAAATATTGCTAAGGATATAAAAGTATCTGGACCCACGGTTAAAAATTACTATCAAATTCTAGAAGATACGTTACTTGGATTTTATCTGCATCCTTACCATACATCGGTAAGGAAACGACATCGAACTGCACCTAAATTTTACTTTTATGATCTGGGAATAGTACGAACACTTCAGAATACAATTCTTCAAAAACCTGTTCCTGGCACATTTGAATACGGAATGCTTTTTGAAGGTTTTATCATTAATGAAATCATTCGAATGAATGAGTATCTTCGTAAAAGATTTTCATTTAGCTATCTTCGTTTTGCTAATGACCGTGAGATCGATCTTGTCATTGAACGTCCTGGTCAATCAACTATCCTGGTTGAGATTAAATCAAGAGAAGAGATCGATGAGCGACATGTTTCTACACTCGAAGAGTTTCTGCCTGAATTTCCTGGTGCAACAGCTTTATGCATTTCGCGAGTTCCTCAACGTATTAAGGTTGGAAATGTGCTTGTCGTACCTTGGGAAGAAGGAATTCAGATAATTTTTGAGGGTTTATGAGCGTCCCGTTATGAAAAAGATGATTGGTATAAGTACTCGAGTTGTAAAAGATTCTGACTATTCAATTGAAGTCATTGGATCAACGTCTGCGTATGTTCAGTCTGTTATGAAGGTCGGTGGAATTCCTGTTCTTATTCCACTTTTTGAAGATGGATTAAGTGAAAACGCGGCGGTCTATGCTGAAAAATTAGATGCGCTCATAGTAACTGGAGGTGAGGATGTTGATCCTAGTCTGTACAGAGAAGCCTCACACGAAAAGCTTGGAGCCGTTTCTAGAAAAAGAGATGATTTTGAAATTGCGTTAATGAATGCTTTTTTAAAGGCAAATAAGAAAGTGCTTGGAATCTGTAGAGGGCTTCAACTCATTAACGTAGCTTTTGGTGGTACGCTTTATCAAGATATCAATAGTCAGTGCGATCGGTCTTTTACTGATTTTTCTCATACATCAAAAGAAGATAAATGGTTTGAGATTGCTCACGATGTGAGTTTATATGACGAGAGTTTGGTTAAGAAAATATTTCAAACAAATAGCATTCAAGTAAATTCAATTCACCATCAATCTATTAAAGACTTAGGAAAAGATTTAGTCGTAACTGGGGTTTCTGAAAAAGATAAAATAATTGAAGCAATTGAAAGTAAAAACTATAGCAATCTACTTGCAGTACAATGGCACCCTGAAACAATGTGGACTGAAAATAAACTCAATAAACGAGATCATTTAAAGTTATTTGAGTTTCTGCTCTATTGAGCCATGCTTTTTCTTCCAATCTGCATAAGCTCCTCTTTCTGAGCTGGAAGTTTTATAGCAAGTTCAGACAAAAGTTTCGTCTCTAGAAAGTCATCAATCTCTGTTTTCAATTCCCTCCAAACACCGCGAAGTGAGCAAAGACCTGTGGGAGCACATTTTGTTTCACTAATAGGTTTTGAATCGCAGATCATTTCAAACGTTTCACCTTCCGCGGCAGAGAGAATATCTTTCAAAGAGATCTCAGAAGGGTCTCGAGAGAGTTGATATCCACCCTGTGCACCACGAATACTGTTAATAAGATTTCCCTTACGAAGTCTTTGCAAGATCTGCTGAGCATAAAGTTGATCGATATTATGCTCTTTAGCAATCTCGGTAGCTGTTATACTTGTTCGATTAGTAGAGTGAATACTTGAGTTATGACGGGCGAAATAAATACAGAAGTGTGTAGCATATTCTCCCCACTGAGTGATTCTCATCGATTTTTTCCTCAAAAATTCTTGTAAATTTACTGCCGACCCCTTGGAGTAACAACCTGATCTATTCTAGAATAAAAGACTCTAGTTTATCTCTCCACCTATATTATAGAAGAAAATATGAGTTCTGATACCCAGTTGCTAGAAGATTTTACAAATCAGGAATACAAGTACGGATTTACTACACAAATTGAGACAGACACCTTCCCTCCTGGCCTCAATGAAGATGTCATACGTGCAATTTCTGCAAAAAAAGAAGAGCCCGCATTCCTACTCGAGTGGCGTTTAAAAGCTTATCAACGTTGGTTAAAGATGAAAGAGCCGACTTGGGCTTTTATTAATTATCCTCCAATTGATTATCAGTCTATCTCATATTTTAGTGCGCCCAAGAAACAAATTTTAAATAGCCTAGAAGATGCTGATCCAGAATTAATTAAAACGTATGAAAAACTTGGTATTCCACTTCACGAGCAGAAAATTTTAGCCGGAGTTGCTGTTGATGTTGTTTTTGATTCTGTTTCGATTGTTACTACCTATAAAAAACAATTAGAAAAAGAAGGAATCATCTTTTGTAGTTTTTCAGAAGCTGCAAAAAATCATCCAGAAATAATTGAGAAATATTTAGGATCGGTTGTTCCTTATACCGACAACTATTTTGCAGCGCTTAATTCAGCAGTTTTTTCAGACGGATCGTTTGTCTATATTCCTAAGGGTGTTAAATGCCCATTGGATCTTTCGACGTATTTTAGAATTAATGAAAAAAATACCGGACAATTCGAGCGAACTCTTATCATTGCTGATGAAGGATCGAGTGTTAGTTATATGGAAGGGTGCACTGCTCCAATGCGTGATGAAAATCAACTTCACGCTGCAGTTGTTGAACTTGTTGCACTTCCAGGAGCTCACATAAAGTATTCTACAATTCAGAATTGGTATCCTGGTGATAAAGACGGTAAAGGTGGAATCTATAATTTCGTAACCAAACGAGGAATTACGCATGATAATGCTAAAATCTCTTGGACTCAGGTTGAAACCGGTTCGGCAATTACTTGGAAATATCCAAGTGTGATTCTTAAGGGTGATAATTCAGTTGGTGAATTTTATTCAGTAGCCGTTACTAATAAAAAACAACAAGCTGATACTGGAACAAAAATGATTCATATCGGTAAAAACACGAAGAGTACGATTGTTTCAAAGGGAATCTCTGCAGCACAAGGTCAAAATACATACCGTGGTTTAGTCAAAATGATGAAAAGTGCAGAGAATGCAAGAAACTTTTCTCAGTGTGATTCAATGTTAATGGGTGATAGATGTGGCGCACACACCTTTCCTTATATTGAAGTAAAAAATCCAACTGCGAAAGTTGAACACGAAGCTTCTACTTCAAAGATTGGTGAAGATCAGATCTTCTACTGTAATCAAAGAGGGATTGCGACTGAGGATGCTGTGTCAATGATTGTACACGGTTTTTGTAAGGAAGTTTTTAAAGAACTTCCGATTGAGTTCGCTATAGAGGCAAGACAACTACTTCAAGTAAGCCTTGAAGGAAGTGTTGGTTAATAAATTTAAAAATATATCTAAAAGAGAGAATAAAACAGATGACAACGAAAGATGTAATTCTTGAAGTAAATGACCTTCATGCAAAAATTGAAGATGGCAGTAAAGAGATCTTAAAAGGTCTAAACTTAACCGTTAAAAAAGGTGAAGTTCACGCTATAATGGGTGTCAATGGATCTGGAAAGAGCACCCTTGCTAATATTTTAGGTGGTAAAAAAGGATACGAAGTAACTAAGGGATCGATCACCTTTAGTGAAAAAGATCTTTTAGAGATGGATCCAGAAGAGCGCGCACGAGAAGGGCTTTTTATGGCGTTTCAATATCCAGTTGAACTTCCAGGAGTCAACACGACGTATTTCCTCCGCACTGCAGTGAATGCAACAAGAGCACACCGTCAACAACCAGAACTTTCAGTTCGTGATTTTAATGCAATGATTAAAGAGAAAGCTGCTTTTGTTGAAATCGATGAAGCGCTTGTAAAGCGTTCAGTCAATGAAGGCTTCTCTGGTGGCGAGAAAAAGCGAAATGAAATATTTCAAATGGCATGTCTTGAACCAACTATTGCTATCTTAGATGAGACAGATTCTGGGCTTGATATTGATGCTCTTCAAATTGTTGCAAGAGGGGTTAATAAACTTAAAGCTGAAAAACCAGAGCGTTCCTTTGTTGTCATAACACACTATCAACGACTTCTTGATTACATTACCCCTGATGTTGTTCATATTATGATTGACGGCAAAATTATTAAGTCTGGTCCAAAAGAGTTGGCACTTGAACTTGAATCAAAAGGTTATAACTGGGTTAAAGAGGAGCTTCGTGCTTAATTTTTTATGCTAGAAGAAAACAAAGACTGGATTACTGAAAGTTTTGCTCAGTTCGAGAAGAGCTTAAATGGTGGTGCAAAACTTCCGCTTCACCAAAAAAGAAAAGATGCTCTAGAGCAATACGCAAAAAATGGATTTCCTACTGTTGCTTTGGAAGATTGGAAATATACCGATCCAAAAGCAATCCTTGATGGAAAATTTTTTGCTCTTACTAAAACGAAGAATACTGCAAAAGCTTTGCCAGTTCGTTCTAACGTAGATAGCCACCGCTTTCTTTTTGTTGATGGTGCATTGGTAGAGAAGTCATCTGAAAAAATCGAAGAATTAATTCAGATTGTACAACTTTCAGAAGTTCAAAAAACTGACCATCCACTTCACGCTGTCTGGGCATCGAACTTTGGCACTATTGCCAGACAAGACGAAAGTTTTTCGTCTATCAATACGGCTTTTCTCTCTGATGGACTTGTTATATTTGCAGCTAAAAATGCTTCAAATGTAAAACCAATTGAGATTATTTTTCAGACGACAAAAGCTGCGGCTGGCGCTGCACTTCATCCAAGAATTCTTTGTGTTGCTGAGACAGGTGCTTCTATTAATATCGTAGAGCGTTTTCAAGCAGAGACAGGGGTTTCTTATCTTTCTAATTCGGTACTTGAGTGCAAAGTCGCATCAAATGCGCATGTTTACCATGTGCGTATTCAAGATGAGTCTACAGAAGCATTTCACGTTTCAATGATTGAAGCTCATGTTGAAAATGATTCTACTTTTCGAACTCATACGTTCTCGTTCGGAGGAAAACTTGTCCGAAATCATGTAAATATTGTTATGAACGGCAGCAATGCTAATGTGACGATGAATGGTTTGTCAGTGCTTGATGGAAATCAACACGTTGATAATACAACGCTACTTGATCATGCTAAACCTCACTGTGAAAGCCTAGAGCTCTATAAGGGTATTTATGGTGGTAAATCACAAGGAGTTTTTTCTGGAACAATTATTGTTCGAGAAGACGCGCAAAAAACTAACGCAATTCAATCGAATCGATCGATACTTTTATCTAACGAAGCTCAAGTAAATACAAAGCCGCAACTAAAAATTTGGGCTGATGATGTAAAATGTACACACGGCGCAACCATTGGTCAGCTTGATGATGATGCTCTTTTTTATATTCAGTCACGAGGTGTTGGAAAAAAAGAAGCCAAGATGATGCTTGTTCAAGCATTTGCCGGTGAGATCATCTCAACATTAAAAGATGATCTTATTAAAGATGAACTTCACGAAAGATTAATGGAAAAGTTATCACAGATTGCGTAACAATTGTGAATGTAGAACTGCAATACATGCATCCATTACAAATGGGATGTGTGCGTGACGCGCAATATCTTCTGATTCTTCACTAATAATTCCCTGCTGAAGCCAGATACTGTTTGCCCCAATGGTAACGGCATCCCTTGTTACAGCAGGGCAGTCTTCTGCTTTCCTAAATACATTTACAATATCAACTTTTTTTTCTTTCGGAATTTCTAAAAGAGAAGAGTAAGATTTTAATCCATTCCATTCTTTTAACATTGGATTTATAGGGATTATCTCAAAGTATTTTTGCATATACTCGGTCACACCATAACTTGAGCGATCGGACTTATCAGATAAACCAACGACAGCAATAGTCTTTGCATTTTTTAAAATAGATGAATAAAGAGGTGATGAATTTGACATGAGTTACCCATAAAGAAAGAGAGAAAACATAGTAATGAGTCTAATATTTACACACAATCTAAAGAAAGATTAGCGTAACTACCTGAAATTACTAATTTTATAAGAGTGAACCAAAATAGCCGCCCGAGTCGATTATAGTTGATTAGCTTGAGTTTACTCGTATAACTAGAGGTATCGTTATGAAAAAACTTACTTTAAAAATCTCTTCACTACTTCTATTGGCGGTTTCTGCTGGTTGTACAACAAACCACCCAGTTGGTTATGGCTCTTTGGGCGGAGCAGCAGCTGGTGCAGGTGTTGGGGCTATCGTTGCACGCAACTCTTCTTCAATATCAAATGTACAGGGGATTGGTTACGGTGCATTAATTGGTATACCAGTTGGAATTGCAGCAGCATATATCTCTGATACAACAGCTAAGTATTACATTATCTCTTCAAATAATTCTGCGATCGAAGATAACTACGAAACAATATATGACAATCAAGCTACGATTAATCGACTTCGTTATGAAGCTTTAATGGAGCGCCCACGAGGAAATCCAGATCCAGATTTGGCTGAGTATTTATATATTGGTCCTAAGCTTGGGAATTCTTGGCGTTAATTTCAGATTTATTTCGTCACTGCTGTGAGTTCTTTCTCTTTTGAATACGAAAAACCAGATTGGAAAGGATCGACTCTTCCAAATCCTCCCAATACTATTGTTCTATATTCACTTGAAGGAATCTTGCCAGATAGTCGCCCCTATCTAGCCGAGGTTTGGATTGAGGACGACTGTAAAAATGTTACGTTCTTTTTTTCTACTCGAAACTTGATTGATGCACCCGCAGACGATCTATTAAAGATGATAGAAGATGCTTCTATTGTCGAAGTTCTTTCGGAAGAGCTCCCGTTTGATGCAGCCCTTGTCTATGATGCTAAAGATCAGTCAATTTGGAGTCTTAATGTTTGCCTAGAAGACTCGAGTAATGAGTATGCAAAACTATTAATCAATCCTTGAAAATAAAAAAGGGCACCCATTACTGGATGCCCTTTATGGTAAATAAGTAATCTTATTTACTTATTTAATCGCACTTTTAAGCGCTTCAACTTTATCAGTTCTCTCCCAGCTAAACTGTCCACTATTAGTCGCATCACGACCAAAGTGACCATAACTAGCAGTTGGTTGATAGATTGGTCGAAGCAGATTTAAGCTCTCGATAATTCCACGAGGAGTTAAATCAAAAACTTCTGCAACGGCCGCCGATATCTTATCTCCTGTAAACGAACTTGTACCGTATGTGTTTACATAGATAGATACTGGCTTAGCAACACCAATTGCATAAGCAACTTGAACTTCGCACTTAGTCGCAAGACCAGCAGCAACGATATTTTTTGCAATATATCTTGCAGCGTATGCAGCAGAACGATCAACCTTTGTAGGATCCTTACCAGAGAATGCACCACCTCCGTGACGAGCATATCCACCGTAAGTATCTACAATGATTTTACGTCCAGTAAGACCACAGTCACCAACTGGACCTCCGATTACAAAACGACCTGTTGGATTAACAAGGTACTTTGTATTTTTATCAAGAAGATTTGTTGGGATAACTTCTGGAACAACTTGATCGACGATTAAGTCATGAAGTTGTTTCAGCGTTGCAGCCTCAGTGTGTTGAGTTGAAAGAACGATAGTATCAATTCTTGAAGGTATACCGTTTTTATATTCAACAGAAACTTGTGACTTTGCATCTGGACGAAGCGTTGTATTCTTGTCACTGCGACGAATGTCAGAGAGTTTCTTTAAGAGTCTGTGCGATAATGCAACTGGAAGTGGCATTAATTCAGGAGTTTCGTTGCAAGCAAATCCAAACATTAAGCCTTGGTCACCAGCGCCTTGCTCTTTAAATTCACCTTCACCTTCAGTAACACCTTGACTAATGTCTTGGGACTGATGGCTTATGAAAGTAAGGATTGATGCAGAATCAGCATCAAAACCTAGAGCAGGATCTGTATACCCAATTTCACGAATTACCGCGCGAGCGATATCTTCGTAGTTCACTTTTGCGTTTGAAGTAATTTCTCCTGCAAGAATAACAGTAGAATTCTTAACAAGTGCTTCACAAGCTACTCGGCTTTTTGCGTCACCTTTTAAATGTGCATCAAGAACTGCATCACTTAATTGGTCACAAATTTTATCAGGGTGCCCTTCTGAAACAGATTCAGAGGTAAAAATAAAGTCGTGCGATTCCATTATGTAATCTCCATAACAAACTGCAGAGAAACATGAGCCGACGTCGCTTAAAAAACTCTCTCAAAAATAGCTTAACGAACAATCTCGTATGTTTCTCCACCGGTTAGTGGATACCCCCAGCTTCTGTTCTGTTCGCGTTCTAAAGGAGCCGGTAGGTCATTTCCATTCGTTTCTTGCGTAAAATAATTCGCGAAAAAATCGCAAAAAACGGTGAGAGTTTTGGAAGTGTTGATTGTCGCTTGAATATGTCAGTTGGTCAACCGTATAGCCTAGATTTTACTGCTATTTATCGCGATCTCTGTGCTTTGCACTAACAACATACAGTGGGTCGGATATTTCCTTTGAGAGACATTCTGCAATAGCGACACTTCGATGTTTGCCACCAGTGCATCCAATACCTACATTTAAGTATTGTTTTCCAGAAGAGATATAAAGAGGTAAGGAAAAGCTGAGCAGATCAAGGTATTTATCAAGGAATTGTTTACATGATGGATTATCTAAAACAAAAGATGATACTTCTTGGTTCGTACCATCCTTCTCTCTTAGATCAGCAATAAAATATGGATTAGGCAGGAATCGGGCATCCATAATGATATCGCAATCGTTTGGTAGTCCATATTTAAACCCAAAGGAAAGAAAATTCAGTCTAAATAAGTGTTCAACCGAGAAAGCAATCGTTTCAATGAAAGAAACAAGTTCACGGCGAAGTTCATGAATATTCCAATGAGTGGTATCGAGTAAGAGATTCGCTCTATCTCTAAATAGACTTAAACGAGTTCTCTCACGAATGATTGCATCTTCAAGTGTTTTGTCGCGAGTTGGATCAAAACAGGGATGAGGACGTCTTGTTTCACTATAACGACGAACAATGACAGCGTCAGAGCAGTCGATATAGATACAGGTTGTTTTGGTATCTTTATGACTTTTTGTTACTTCATCAATGAAGACAAGAAGATTTTCAAGTTTTTCTGTTGAGTTAATATCTGGAAGAATTGCAAGTTTTTGATAACGAATAGGATCTTTTTTTGCAACTTCCAGAAAATTAGGAAGAAGTTCTACAGGGACATTTTCAAGGTTAAAATAACCAAAATCTGACAGAGCATCGAGTGCTTTGGATTTTCCAGCACCCGATGTTCCTACTAAAAATATAAGTGACTGCACGACAGATCTAGTGAGAATTAAGGATGGTGCTCAGTGAGTTTTTCTTTATGTTTTCTTAACTGTTGCGTGACTGAAGCTACTAAACTATCAATAGAAGCATAGAGATCTTCTGATTCTTCTTTTCCTTTGAAATCATGTCCGTCAGCATGAAACGTTGCTTCTGCAATTTGTCTGTTTTTTTCAAGTCTTAGTATTGTATGCACCTCGGTTGGATGATGAACAAATTTACCAAGCGCTGCGGAAAGTTTTTCAGTCGCGTATTTTTTAAGTGCTTCGCTGCTATCAGTATTTTTGAAAGTCACACTTACATTTACAAGATGGGCATTGGTCATAATTAAACTCCTTATTGCTTGGGTGAGAGATAGTGCAGAATAGGTACATTAAATACTTACTCTTTCTATTTGATTATATCTTGAATCGAGAGGAACTAGAACAAACTTTTTCTCTGGGACGAAGCAGGAATGTTCATTGATTCTCGGTACTTAGCTACCGTGCGCCGTGCTATATCTATGTTCTCTTTTGTGAGTATTTCCACGATGTCCTGATCTGAGAGTGGTCGTTTGTTATCCTCACCAGCAATAAGTGTCTTAATCTTATCTTTGATAGAAGAAGAGGACATATCGCCGGATGCGCTCTTAATTCCAGTGGTAAAGAAATATTTTAATTCAAAAACGCCTTGTGGTGTATGAACATATTTATTTGTAGTAACACGACTCACTGTTGATTCATGCATGCCGATATCATCAGCCACTTCTCTTAAGACGAGCGGCTTCATTTTTTCAATACCTGTTTCTAAGAACTCTTTTTGAAATTTAAATATACTTTCAGTAACTTTAAAAATTGTTTGTTGGCGTTGATGAATACTTTTAATGAGCCATGAAGCAGCTTTTAACCGTTCATTCAGATACGATTTTGCCTGAGCACTTTCTTTTCCTTGCTGCTGCAGCACTTCTAAATAATATGGACTGACACGTAATCGAGGAAGTCCTTCATCATTGAGCGTTATAACCCATTCACCATTCATCTTTTGAATATAGACATCCGGTGTGACGTACCGAGTATCATCTTCAGCGAAAACTCGTCCTGGATATGGATTAAGCCCTTGTACAACTTGAATCTGAGTGAGAACTTCTTTTAAAGGAATTTTTAACTCTTTTGCCAAAGCTTCATATTTACGTTTTTCAAGTTTATCGAGGTGATCGCGAACTATAGTTGCTGCGAGTGAATCTTCGAGACCTTGATATTCAAGTTGAATCAGTAAGCACTCTTTAAGATCTCGCGCTGTTAATCCAATTGGATCGATCATTCTTAATTCAAAGAGGACTCGATTAATGATAGAAATATCGCAGTTACATTCTTGTTGAATCTCTTCATCACTAACACAAAGAAATCCATCCTTATCTAAATTTCCTGCTATGTAATTTCCAACATGTTTTTCTTCTTCAGTAAAATCCATGAAGCGAAACTGTTCATTTAGATATTCTTGAAGTGTTTGAGTGCGAGTAATTGTATTTTCAAGGGCAGGGCGGTTTTCGTGATCGATAAGACCCTTTGGTGAGCTTGCTCCTTGGTAGTCGGAAAATCTATCTGCATAATCATCCCAATCTGGTGTATCAGACGCTGCAGAGTTATTTTCACCAGAATCATTAGAATCATTTGAGTTGTTATTGTCGCCTGTTTCGAGAATTAATGTTTCTCCTTGTGAAGGTGCGTTATCGCCGTAATCTTCAGGGCTTTCTTCAAGGATCGGGTTTTCAAGAAGCTCCTTTTCAATAGCTTCTTTATATTCAAGACGCCCAAGTTGCAGCAGCTTAATAGCTTGCTGGAGTTGGGGGGTCATTGTGAGGCTCTGACCGAGTTTTTGTACTAAACGTGCTTCTAATGCCATGACATCCCTTTCATTATTGCACTCTTTGGATGTCTACGGGGAAAAAATAGAGCAAGAAATCTACCAACTTTCCGGCATGAAGAGTAAAGTTACAATTCTGTGACAAATGACCATCAGCAATCACCGTATCTTATTGATAGTACTGAACTCCGAGGTACCGTTGGTGGGTATCTTAACATTCGAGACCTCGATCTGGTTATTAACGAAATTAAGAATGCTCGTATTAAAGAGTCTCATGACTCAAAGTTGTATTCCTTACTCTCAGGTCAAACCATAGCGGTTGTAGCCGTCATTGAAGGAAACCAAATTGAAGAGGCTATACGCTTCTTTGGACAAGAGAGAGTATTTCAAGATGGCGAGTTTATTCTTTTTGACAGTGCGATTTGTAATGAACAGTTTTTCTTTTTATTAATAGATCGCTTTACGATACTTGCTAAAGAAGACCTTTTAAGAATTGATGAGCTCACTAAGAAAGTAACAGATAGTAACTTGTCAAATAAATGCTTACTGTACAGGAAGCATTCCAATGATTGGACTCTTGCAGAACAAAGTCTAGAATTTCCTACCATAAACTCAATGTTTTCTTTGAAAGAGAAAACATTACAGGAAATATTTTCCGAATATTGTTCTGTTTGTAATACAGAATTTTTTTCATTTATTCTCTTGCTGTTAAAAAATGCATCCTTACAACAGATTTCAGTTGAAATTAAAATTGCATCTCTTTCATGGAAAGAGATTAAAAATATATCAATACTAAAAAATGCTATCTGTAGTGGAAAAGCAGAAGTATTTGAGACGGTCTCTTTGCGAAATAAACCAGAACTAAAGCAGTTTGATATCTATATCCCATCTGAAGTCACAGGGATGGGTGTTATTGCTGATTTTCTTGAAATTCGACCAGTTATAAATACTTTCTTTAAGGCACTTCCAGAGACATCTGAGTCTCGCTATCGCGGCTTTAGTAAGGAAGATTTTTTATCGATGAATCTTAGTGAGTTTTTCTTTTGGTTTAAGAATCATCCTAAGTTCCGTTCTCTTTCTAAAGTAATTGAGGTATTTCAACTGAATTCAATTTCTTTGAATTCGCGGCTCGAAAGTTATAATTATCAGACTGCTTATCTTTTATGTATTGCAAAAGAGCTCCGAAAGCTTCGAGAGGAATCCCGTGTATTTATTTCTTGTTCAATTTTGAGTGAGACAGAATCCTCAATTTCTACTACAATAAAAGAGAAGCTTGAAGCGCTCCTACAATTTTACCGTGCTAAAATATTTTGGTTGGAAAATGACAAATCGGATTAATGTGTCTCACCATAAACGCCTCCAACGTGGAGAAGGCGAATCAAGCCTGATAATGACTGTCCTTGCTGGAGCAATTGCAATTAGCCTTGTTTATTTTGGAGTACAATGGGTACTTAAAATAAAAGAAGAAAGAGGTAAAATTGGGCAGATGAAAGAAGTTCAAAAACCTGCGCCTAAATCAATGGAGGATGTTGGTGGTTATGAAGTTGAAGTAAATCCTATTCTATAACTTCATCACTATCGCCTTCCTTTTCAGGGAGGGAAGAAAGTGTTGGCATAAGTGCTCTTGTGAATTCTTCGTGAGTAACCTTAAACATAACAACAGGAAGCCCACCAGCTTCAACGGCTATATATTCTGGATGATTTTCTTTGAAAGTAGACAGAAGCCATGAAAAATCTGCATCTGTAAGCTCATGAGTAAAAATTGGCCGCGCCATGATATTGCCCCTTTAAAATAAATCCGGCTTTAAGTTCGCCGAATTTTCCACACAAAAGAGAGTTCGGCTTGGTGGCTTTTTTACTTAACGATTAGAGAGAAAAAATAATAAAAATAACGCAGTTTGTATAAATAGGCCGTTTTTCTGGTTTTTTTACTGTTTCAAAGAGACTAATTTTTTTAGTTCAATTTTGCTGATTGGAATCTTTTACCGAGTGATGATTGGCTTTAATTCGCTCTGATAGCTTTCTTTGCTTTTTTGTATGAATTTTTCGTAGTTTTTTATCGAGTAAAGGCTCCGATCATTGAAGAAACCACCATTCCTGCGTAAAGTCTTCTCCTATGGAAGTATCCGCTCAGGGTCAATCTGGTGCCCCAGTTATTTATACACGAGACTTGCATACACTCTCGAGAAATTTCATCGATCCAGATGCTCTCAAGATAATGTATCGTCTCTCGAGAAATGGTTATAAAGCGTACCTCGTCGGTGGAGGTGTTAGAGATGTCTTGTTAGGTAAAAAGCCCAAAGACTTCGATATCGCAACTGATGCGACACCTCGTCAAGTAAAGGCACTCTTTCGAAATAGCCGAATCATTGGCAGACGATTTAAATTAGTACATATTTTTTTCCCGAGTTTAAAATATATTGAAGTCTCAACTTTTAGAGATAACACACCGCTTGGCGAAGAGACTGCTGAAGAAGATATTCAAAGTCACACAGCTCATGATAACTTTTACGGTACTTCCGAAACTGATGCACGACGCCGAGATCTTACGATCAATGCTCTTTTTTATGATGTCTCAGATTATTCCATCATAGATTATGTTGGAGGTTTTAAAGACCTTAAGGACAAAATAGTAAGAGTAATCGGAGATCCTCTTAAAAGATTTATTGAGGATCCAGTTCGAATGTTACGTGTTGTAAGACATGCCGCGCGAACAGGTTTTATTATTGACTCTGAATGTTATTCTGTTCTCCAAGATAATCGAGAGCTCTTGAAGCAAGCTTCTCAGGTCAGAGTATATGAGGAATTCAAAAAAGATCTTATTTCAGGATATGTTCTCGAAACATTACGGAAGCTTTCTGATAGTGGGCTGTTACCGCTGCTTCTTCCAAAGTTTTGTAATTTAGGAGTTGGGCTGCTTGAAGATGGTATGCATCTTCCGATCTGTTTAGAACGAATCGATACTATGGTCCGCTTTGGCATTGAAGTAACTGCAACAATCCCGTTAACAGTTATTTTCCTTCATCTTGAACCTCGAATTATTGATGATTCAATGGTTGGCCGTCGCCAAGAACAAGGCGAATATGATATCGGTGAGCTTATTCGATATGCATTTGAGCCACTACTCGTTCCTCGAAAGGAAAGGGAGCGCATTGAAGATCTTTGCGATGCGTACCAATCGACACTTGCTGCTCACGAAAATAATGAGCCGCTTCGACTTTCCCGACATGTTGACATTGAAGAGTTAATTTCTTTGTTCTCTATAATGCTTGGCGAAGATGCTGCAGATTGGCTCAGAAGAAAAACAAAAAAACCTTCTCGTGAAAAAGGTGGAAAAAAGAAAAAAGGATCGTAATCGCTTATGGAAGTTTTACGTTCATTTTACCGGTTATACCTTGAAGCCGCACGAGATGCTTCGATTGCGCTTTATCGAAATCCAGTCCTTATTCTAGGAACTGCTTTATCTTTTATAGTTTATAATTTCTCAATGAGGCTTTTGTCTTCAGGAGGTTTTTTTGGCGGAATGGTAGTTGGGCTCGTTCAACTTTTTTTTATCTCTGTTGCTTATTGTTGGCTTCGAGATGCCGTATCAAACGAGCGACTCGTATGGAGAGGATTATATCAGCTCGATGGGATGCTCTTCTCGTCAATCATCAATACTGGATTTGTATTGTTCTTAGCAAAGTTTGTGTTATCAATTTTTATTCAGGCTTCGGGTCATGAAGGGTTGTTTTTAGTAATGCAACTTGGATTAGTTCTGGTTTGTAATGCACTACCTGAAGTTCTTTATCTTGGCAGATCCGATGGAGTTGAAGCAATCAAAGATGCCGCGCAATTTACACGTGAAAATTGGATTGAATGGTTTTTTCCATTTTTTCTTTTTATGATTCCTTGGCTCACTGTCTCTTCGGACATTTTATTGATTCTTCTTGCAAAAATGGATGAACTACTTCCTGCTACTGTAATTTTTCAATCAGTTAAGATATTTTCTACAATGTTTTTTGGTGGTTCCATATTCTCGACCATACTGAGTTACCTCCTTGGACTAATCGCTTTTATTTGGTTTATGTTATTTCGTGGTTTTTTATTTAAAGCACTTTCAGTTGGATCCCGTCGGACGAGAATATTTTTAAGTAAGCAAAAATAACAGTATGCAAAAATTAATTGTTATACCTGCTCGAATGAGTAGTCAAAGACTGCCTGGAAAACCACTCAAAGATATTGCTGGAAAAACTCTTATTGAAAGGGTGTACGGGCAAGCAATGCAAGCTAAGGGAGTTAATCGTGTTGTTATTGCAACTGATAGTCCAGAGATTCTAAACGCATGTAAAACATTTGGGGCAGAAGTAATCGAAACTTCACCACATTGTCTTACAGGAAGCGACCGAGTTGCGGAGGTAGTTTCGCAATTTCAAAGGCAAGGTCAGTTTTATGATCTTATAGCTAACGTGCAGGGTGACATGCCTTTTATTAAACCTTCAATTATTGAGAAAGCTTTTATTATTCTTGAAAAAAGCGAGGCATCAATTGGGATGGCTACTATTGTTACACCAATTCACGAAGAGCAAGAGTTTCGAAGAGATTCAGTAGTTAAAGCTGTCATTGGAGAAGACTCAAGAGCGCTCTACTTCTCAAGAGCTCCAATACCATATCCAAGAAATGCTCCTATTGATAATCAACCTTTTGGATATAAACATATTGGTTTATATGTTTTTCGCCCAGAAATACTTCTTAAGATGAGTACTTTTAAAGAAGCCGTCGCAGAGAAGCGGGAAGGGCTCGAGCAGCTTCGTATGCTAGCAAATGGAGTCCAGATTAAAGCTGCTATAATTGAGCGCCAAGAAATGGAACCTCAAATTGAAGTTGATACTCTTGCAGACTTAGAAGCTGCAGTCGCAATTGCAAGATCGTAAAAATGATTGACCCACCAATTTGGTAACTATCTGAATTTACTAGAATCCAAAAAATTATATTTTTTTTAATTCTTTCCCCTCTGCCTTAACGTTGCAAACTTCGCTATACTCTGAGAAACCTGCGTTGCATTTCGATGGAACGCCATCTTCCGGCACATAAAACATGAATAAATCTCGTCCAACAAAGTACATTTTTGTAACTGGAGGAGTGGTCTCCTCTATTGGTAAGGGACTATCCGTTGCTTGCATCGGTGCACTTTTGGAAGCTCGCGGATTAAAAGTTACAGCACTAAAATTAGATCCTTATATTAATGTAGATCCAGGAACCATGAGTCCGTTTCAACACGGTGAGGTTTTCGTTACCGATGATGGAGCAGAAACAGATCTTGATCTTGGGCATTATGAGCGTTTTATTGAAACCGCAATGTCTAAAAATAATAATTTTACTACCGGAAAAGTATACGAAACGGTGATTGCTAACGAACGTCGTGGTGATTATCTTGGAGGAACCGTTCAAGTTATTCCTCATATTACTGATGAAATTAAGAGACGTATTCTTCTTGCAGCAAAAGGCTTTGATATTTGCCTTGTTGAAATTGGTGGAACCGTTGGGGATATTGAAAGCCTTCCTTTCCTGGAAGCAATCCGCCAAATGCGGGCAGATATGGGTACTGATAATGTGCTCTATATCCATGTATGTTTAGTTCCTTATATTGATGTAGCGGATGAATTTAAAACGAAACCTACTCAGCATTCAGTCAGAGAACTGACGAGCTATGGAATACTTCCAGGTATTATTATTTGCCGATCAGAGGAACCGCTTGATGCAAAAATAAAATCTAAAATAAGTCTTTTCTGTAACGTTCATGAGTCATGTGTTATCAATGCCCCTGACGTTTCAACAATTTATGAATTGCCGCTTGTATTACATCGTGAAGGGCTGGATCAAAGAGTTGTTGATATTTTAAATATCTGGACGGGATCTCCAAATCTAAAAGCATGGGAGAAAATTGTTGCGACGATTCGCAAGCCTGCTAACGGTATTGTCAATATTGCAATGGTTGGAAAGTATGTTGATCTTACCGAAAGCTACAAGAGCCTCACTGAAGCACTACATCATGCAGGATTTGCAAATGATTGTTCTTTAAATATTGTTTATGTTGATTCAGAAGCAATTGAAAAAGATGGCGTTCAAACTGTAATGAATAGAGAATTTGCTTCTCTCGGTGGTTCTCCTGATGCGATTCTTATTCCTGGTGGATTCGGAGTTCGTGGAAGTGAAGGGAAAATTAAAGCTGCTGAGTTCGCACGAGTCGAAAAAATTCCTTATTTTGGAATCTGTTTAGGACTTCAAATAGCTACCATTGAGTTTGCAAGAAACGTTGCTGGTATTCCCGGAGCAACCAGCGAAGAGTTTGATGATAAAGCAACTGACCTCGTTATCCATATAATGGAGAGTCAAAAGAAAGTTGAGCGCAAGGGTGGGTCCATGAGGCTTGGGGCGTTCCCATGTATCCTAAAAGAAAAATCTAAAGCACGTGCTGTGTATGAAAAAGTTGATATCTCTGAGCGACATCGTCACCGTTTTGAAGTGAATAATGATTATAGAGATAAACTTGAGAAGGCTGGTTTAGTATTATCAGGAGTATCACCTGATAACGAGCTTGTTGAGATGATTGAGCTTTCGGATCATCCATGGTTTATAGGAGTTCAATTCCATCCAGAGTTTAAATCTTCTCCTAGGAATCCTCACCCGCTGTTCAAAGATTTCGTAAGAGCAGCGAAGGTCTATCGCGATCAAAAAAAAACATCAGTAAAATCAACTAGTAAGGGTAAAACTAACTCACCTGACGTGGTGGCAGTTTCTGGCTCAGTCAATTAAACTACCATACGTATGGTTGCTGTTGGTTCTTTCTTTCAAGTTGAAGAAAATTCTCCTCTTTTTTTAATTGCTGGTCCTTGCCAGCTAGAATCTCGTGATCTTTCGATGAAAGTTTGCGAATCTCTGAAAAAAACTTCAGAGAAACTAAAAATTAATTTTGCTTTCAAAAGCTCCTATGACAAAGCAAATAGAACGAGCTTACGTGGTAGTAGAGGCTTTGGAATTGAAGAGGGTTTAAGAATTTTGCAAGAAATCCGAGCTGCTTTTCACGTTCCAATCGTTACCGATATCCACACTGAAGAAGAAGCAAGTATTGCTGGTGAAGTTGTTGATGTAATACAAATACCAGCGTTTCTTTGTCGTCAAACAGATCTCTTAATTGCTGCTGGAAAAACAAAAAAAGCAATCAATATAAAAAAAGGGCAATTCCTCCATCCTGCTGACATGAAATATGCCGCTGAAAAAGTTGCTTCAACTGGAAACCAAAATATTTTTCTTTGCGAACGTGGTAGCTGCTTTGGCTACCGTGATTTAGTTGTCGATTTTCGCGGTATGTTAATCATGAAAGAATCTGGATTTCCAGTTATCTTTGATGCAACCCATAGTGTTCAATCAATGGGTGGTAGTGGTGGAAGTTCTTCAGGGAATAGGGAGTATGTTTTGCCTCTATCAAAAGCTGCTGCAGCAATCGGAGTCGATGGATTATTTATCGAATGTCACCCAGATCCTGATAAAGCACCTTCCGATGGACCAAATATGGTTCATCTTCATGATATGGAGCCCCTTCTAGAGGCAGTACTTCGTGCTAAGGCTTAAAAAAAAACATAGTCGAATACTCGCTTTTGCTATTGTATTTCTAGCAATTGGACTAGCTCTGGTTGTTGGTTCAAAGCGTGGAGGAATATCTTCGATTCCATCTATTGAACTATTAAAAAATAAAGACGGTTCTATAGATGCTTCAGTAGTGTTTGGAGCATTTAAGAAAAGTGAGGTTAAAAATGGTAAAAAAATATGGGAAATAACTGCTAAAGTTGGAAAATTCAATACAACAACAGGGCTCGCCGAATTACAAGAAACGGAAGTACATTTATTGAAAGAAACAGATACGATCATCTTAAATGCTGATCAAGCTCTCGTAACACTCACGGGTAATGATTTAAATAAGATTGATGCTCGTGGAAATGTTGTTATTCACTCACGAGAAAAGAGCGCAACGCTTTATACCGATTCCTTGATGTATAATAAGGAAACTGACCGGATTGAAACTGAAGATCCAGTAAAAATTATTTCACCTGAGATGGAGCTTTCAGGTGTTGGTCTGGATGGAAATACTGCGCTAAAAAACTTTAAACTCTTCAAAGATGTCAGCACGATACTTCAAGCAAAAGGACCTAAGAAAAATGAAAAAAAATAAAACGATCCATACATTTTTTATTGGTTTGAATTTTCTGTTTTCTATTGTTATAGGAATATGTCCGCCTTCTCATGCTCAGCAAAAAAACGCAAAAGAGGGCACTCTTGGGGGAGCTTTCAACGATAAGAGCTTTGGCAAACTACCTACGTTTATTACTTCTAAGTCTTTGGAGGTAAATTCAGTGAAGCGTGTTTTTTATTATCGCACTAATGTTGTCGCAAAGCAGGGAGATATGACGCTTTCCTGTGATGAATTAGAAGGATACTACAATGAGAATAATCAAATTGAAAAAATGATTGCTCTTAAAAATGTTGTCGTCGTTAAAGGGGCAACCATGAAAGCTTCTTCTGAGCGCGGTGTCTATGAGACTGCTACTGCAGTAATAACAATGACTGAAAATCCAAAACTAGAACAAAATGGAAGTATTCTCCAAGCGGATATTGTAAAGATGTTTTTGAATGAAGATAGAAGTATTGCTGAAGGAGATGTCAGTGTCACCGTAATCAATGAAAAAACTCCGGCTCCAGGTGCGCCAGTGAGTGTAAGCACTGTGATTCCTAGCGCTCCTTTAGTAACACCGTCCCCAACTCTTACCGCAACGACAATACCTGGCGTCAGAAAACTTGGTCAACAATGAAGAATAACATAAAACTTATTTTTTTTGACCTAGACGGCACTCTTATTGGTTCATCCGGTAAAATCTCTGAGACCGACAAGAAATCACTATGTGCTCTAAAGGAGCTTGGAATAAAAATTGCGTTTGCAAGTGGACGATCAATAGAAGGAATTGAGAAAATTCAGAATGAGATTGAATTTACGGCTCATTCATCTCTTTTTGCTGGAAGTATTATTTTTCATCCAAAAGAAAATAGAATTGTTCAATCATTCCCTCTTCCAAAAGATTATACAAAGGAATTGTGGAATCTGCTTCATAAAGAAGGATTCTACGTTGAATCATATACTCCTCAAGGTACCTTTATTCTTGCGGATCATCGATTCGTCGCTATTCATGCACAGTACATGAAAAATGCTCCGCTTGTTGTTGAGAATCCATTATTTCCAAACCAACAGGAACAGGTTCCAATAAAGTTTGTTGTAATGGTCGATACTGAATCTGATCTCCAAAGGCTTAGACATATTCTGAAAGAATTTCCATTGTTTCATATAGGGACTGCTTCAGGTTCAAAACATCCTGGACTTTATTTTGTAAATATTACAGCTGTAGATAGAGCAACAACATTCCAGCGTATTCTTGAATTAGAAAATGTATCTGCGGAACAAACAATGAGTTTTGGTGATAGTGAATCTGACTTAATTTTTATTAAAAATGCAGGTATTGGAGTAGCTATGGATGGGGCTCCTCTTTTTGTAAAAGAAGCGGCGGATTATATTGCTCCGTCTGTTGAGCAGAATGGGGTGACTCAAGCTTTACATGAATTTGTATTTTAAACTAAATCCGATTGGTGCTGTTAAGGGATGATCTTAGAAAAATCGCTCATGCTCATGCTCACGGTCAGGTTCACGGGGTGATTTATTCTTAACGTAAGTATGGGGGGGGCTTCTTGCATAGTAAGGACAGAAATCGAATAATGATTGTTCAAATCTATGCATACTCTTGAAACCCTCGACGTTAAAAAAATATACGGTGGAAGAACCGTAGTAAAAGGCGTTTCAGTCGGCGTCCGTTCTGGCGAAGTTGTTGGACTGCTCGGTCCCAATGGTGCTGGAAAGACTACAACGTTTTATATGTGTGTAGGTCTTGTTGCCCCAGAATCAGGCGCTGTTGTTTTTGATGGTCAAAATATTACGGATCTCCCAATGTTTGAAAGAGCGAAACAAGGGATTGGTTATCTCCCGCAGGAGGCATCAGTTTTTCGAAAGCTCTCTGTTCGAGATAATATTATGGCGATTCTCGAGACAATGCCTTTTGAAAATAATGATGCAAGAGAAGAGCGACTTCAAGAGTTGCTTACTAGTCTTGGGCTTAACCACATTGAAAATAGTATTGCCAGCGCTCTGTCAGGTGGTGAAAGAAGAAGAGTTGAAATAACACGGGCCCTTGCTCGTGATCCTGTTTTTATGTTGTTAGATGAGCCGTTTGCAGGCATTGATCCGATTGCTATTAAAGATATTCAATTTATTATCAGTGCTTTAAAGGATCACGGTATTGGTGTTTTAATTACTGACCATAACGTACGTGAGACACTCCATATTTGTGACCGTGCATATATTCTTGTTGATGGAGAGGTTCTTGAAGCTGGAGATCCAAATCATATAGCCCACTCTGAAAAAGCTAGAAGGTACTATTTAGGAGATGATTTTTCTCTGTCATAGTTTGATAATATCGCCCCGTAGCTGTCCGGTAAGAAGCCTACATATATGCTTTAAGTAATTGCAAAATTACGACTAAATAAAGATTTAATATTTTTTCCATTTAAATTTAGTAACGTTAAGTACGCGAAGGATTTAATTAGATCCTTCGCGTACTTCGCGACCTTCGCGTTACTAAAAACTTTTTCAGTTATTTTCTACCGGACAGTAGTGAGTATCACCCAGAAAAAATCCGTAATTCTCCCTTTAAATACCAATAGTTAGTAGCATATCAAGTTATTTTTAAACTTTGCCGACCATTGTTCTCTGGAGGCTACGAAACGTTGAAAATTCTAATCGCTGATGATGATAAGACAGTGACCAAGGTGCTTGAGCGCCTCATGGTTAGATGGGGGCATGAAGTACTTGTTGCATCAGACGGGAGACAAGCTCAATTACTCTTAGAGCAAAATCAAGAAATAGATATCGCAATCCTTGATTGGAATATGCCCCACAAGACAGGGGTTGATATCATCAGAGAACAACGCACCCTTCCTCTCGGACAACAACATCCATTTTACGGTATTATTCTTACGAGTAATGCTGAAAAACAATGTATGGTTCAGGGCTTTGATGCAGGTGCAGATGATTTCATTACAAAGCCTTTTGATGTTGAAGTGCTCAAAGTAAGACTTCGCGCCGGTGAGCGTATAATAGAAGCACAAAAAAGTTTGTTTAAAAGAAATGCTAAACTCGATGAAGAGGTAAAATCCAGAACTGAAGAACTTTCAAAAACACTTGCAATTGCCGAGCGAGCATCTGAGATGAAATCGCACTTTCTGGCAAATATGAGTCATGAAATAAGAACACCGCTCAGTGGAATAGTGAGTTATATTGAGTTACTGCTTTATTCTGAGTTAACCGAAGAGCAAGAGCACGATCTAAGGACAATCCAAAGTTGCGCACATTCACTCAGAACTATCATTAATGACGTACTTGATTTTTCTAAAATTGAAGCAGGTCGGATGGTTATAGAGAAGGCCCCTTTCAACGTAAAATCTGCAACAGAAGAAATCGTAGAGCTTTTGAAAATAGTTGCACAAGAAAAAGAAGTCGAAGTAATTCTTACATATCAATGTGGCAATACAAAATATGTTGGAGATAAGATTCGTTACCAACAAATACTTTCAAACATACTATCAAATGCAATTAAGTTCAGTCCTAATAAAAGAGGCGTTTCGGTATTAGTTGAACCCGAAATGGTGGATGGTATAGAACAAGGAATCCATCTTTCTATAAGTGATACAGGTATAGGTATTCATCCTTCAAAATTCGAAAAAATATTTGAAAGTTTTAGCCAGTCTGATACCTCTACGACAAGAAAGTACGGCGGAACTGGGCTTGGACTTACCATTGTTAAAAAACTTTGTGAATTAATGTCCGGATCGGTATGGGTCAAAAGTATTGAAGGAATTGGCTCTACCTTCCATATTTCTCTTCCATACCAAACTTCTGATAAGTATATCAAGACATCAAAAGAGCAGTTAATTAATGAAATTGGGTTTGAAAATTTACCCGTGTTACTCGCTGAGGATAACCTCGTTAATCAGCAGGCAATTAAAAGAATACTTGAAAAATCCGGTTGTATTGTTACTGTTGCAAATAATGGACAAGAAGCAATCGATGCATTTAAGACAAGTAATATTCAATGCATTCTACTTGATATTCAAATGCCAGTTATGGGAGGAGAGCAAGCAGCTATTCATTTAAGAAAAATAATGAATGAAAAAGATTCTTTAGTGCCAATTATAGCTTTAACTGCTAACGTATTTGAACAAGATAAGGAAAGGTATATTGCTGCTGGTATCGATGAGATTTTAGGAAAACCTATATCTTATCCAGATTTGTTTTCTACAATTCATCGATTAGTAAAAATTTAGCGTGAAGGAGTTCTTTTTTATATGGCTGAAAAACTTACAGATGAAAGAAAAGCAGAAGTCAAAGTGCTTGTTGTTGATGATGTTCCTTCAGCTAGAAAAGTAACAGTTCGTATGCTCGCTCGAATCGGGTTTAAAAACTTTATTGAGTGTAACGGTATTACAGATTCAATTGAGCACTTAAAAAATAGTAATATTGATTTGCTTGTATCAGATATTCATCTTAAAGATGGATTAGGAACCGATCTCATCAAGATGCTAGATGGCACGGATCGATTGCAGTATTTAAGAACGATATTTATAACATCAGATCTCGACAAGAAGGAGCTTTTAGAATCCCTCGATTGCCGAGCGATGGACTACCTATTAAAGCCTTTTTCCCCAACTGCTCTTGAAGAGAAGATCGACGCACTCTGGTCGATTTAGTATTGATTCGAACTACTTTAAGGAAGAAATAATTTCTTCGAGCTTAGCATTTACGAGTGACTCGTACTTCTTAAGTTCAGATTCCGTTGTTGCTTCAAATCTCATAACTAAAACAGGTTGAGTGTTTGATGCTCGAATGAGCCCCCAACCATGTTCGAATGTGATGCGTGCTCCATCAGTTGTATCAACTGAATAGTCTTTGAATGCATTTTTCGCAAGTTCGGGAACTTTAAATTTAATCTCTTCTGGGCAATCGAATCGTATTTCAGGTGTTGAAACCATTACAGGAAGGTCTGCAAGAAGTGATGATGCTTTTTTATCGGTATTACTTAAGATTTCTATAAGACGACAAGAGGCATAAATTGCGTCATCAAATCCGAAAAACCTATTTTTGAAAAAGATATGTCCGCTCATTTCTCCAGCAAGAGCTCCACCAGTCTCTTTTAATTTTGCTTTGATGAGTGAGTGACCAGTTTTCCACATAATAGCCTTCCCACCTTTTTGATTAATGTCATCAAAAAGAAGCTTTGAGCATTTTACATCGCCAATAATTGTTGCTCCTGCATCTTCATTAAGGATTGCTCGACCGAAAATCAGTACGAGCATATCGCCAAAGATAACATTTCCTTTTTCATCAACTGCACCAATCCTATCGGCATCTCCATCCCAGCCGATCCCGATATCGGCCCCAGTCTCTTTTACAGTCTTGATAAGCGTTTGGATATTTTTCAGAACAGTAGGATCAGGATGATGATTTGGGAAGTTACCATCTGGTTCACAGAAAAGTTCAATAACTTCACATCCAAGTGATCTAAGGATAGTAGGCCCCGTCATTCCACCAACACCATTGCCGGCATCACATACAACTTTTAGTTTGCGATTACCCATGTGAGGTTTAATATTATTAATAATATGAGATGAGTAATCTTCGATAATATTTTTTCTTGAAGTTGTTCCAACACCTTTATGTTTTGCCTCTGTTCCATTGAGTCGATCGCAACGTTTTAAAAGATCTTGAATATCTGGTCCAGACAACGTACTTGTTCCTAGACAGATTTTAAAACCGTTCATATCAGGTGGGTTATGGCTCCCTGTGATTTGAATAGCTCCACCAAATCCATAGACGAACGTAGAAAAGTAGGCGAGTGGTGTAGGACCCATTCCAATGAGGACAGCATCGATACCTTCATCGTTTAGTCCTTTACAAACAGCATCGGCATATCCAGGGGAACTTAATCGACAATCATAACCGACGGCTATTTGATTTTTTTTATTTTCTTTAGCGAGCGTTGCATATGCTCGTCCGAGTAAATAAGCAAAATCAGTTGATAAATCGACATCGACTGTTCCTCTAATGTCATATTCACGGAAGATATGTGGAAAAAGTTTCATAAAGTACTATCCCTTAATTATTAAAATTTTTTTTCAATAGTATGGAGTTTAGGAAGTTCAATATCGATAAATGATATCATTTTCTTCTCCATTTTTTCAGCTTCAAGCTTTTGTTTTATCTGAGCACGAATATCATCTGGCACAGCCTCTACTTTCTTTTTTAACTCTTCATCTTCATCAGATGAATCTGATTCAGAGCTATCTATTCTTTCGATGAGTTGAAAAATCTCAAAACCCTCAGGTGTTGTAACGAGGTGAGAAAGTTCATTTGCTTTTAGCGGTTTAACTGCATCGATAATTTCTGGACTTAAATCATTGCTGGGTACAATCCCAAGATCGCCACCGTTGATTGCATCAGTTGCATCGGAAACAGATTTTGCTATCTCAGCAAAATCAGAACCATCTAAGATTTCTAATTTTAAATCTTCACTTTTTTTACGAGCATCCTCTGCACTATATTTCGATGAAGAGAGAAGTATTCTTCTTAAATGGACTTTTTGACCGGAAGCATGAATCGATTCGCCACTTAATTTTTGTTTAATAAATTGTGTTACCTCTTCATCGGTAACAGCGGCAGTGCTTTTAATTGAAGCAGTGGCAACGCGACTTTTTAATATTTCACTTTTTACTCTGTCTTTATACGTAGCAAGTGATTGATTTTCTTTTCTCAAGGCATCTTCAAATGCTGAATCTGAGAGTTGATTACGCTGCTTTACTTCTTCTACGTATCGGGTGATATCTTCATCGCTGATTCTTATATTCTTTCTTTCAGCTTCCGCTACTAAGAGCTTCTCAAGGATGAGACCATCAAGAGCTTTCTTCACTACTTCATCTGTTTGTAATTCTTTTAGCGCAACTTGCCTTACAGGAGAGAGGCGTTTGCCTAATTCTAGCAATGTAATCGGCTTATCATCGACGGTAGCAATAACTGAGTCGATAAGCCTTTCAGCAAAAGAAGAATAGGCAACGAGAAAAATATAACTAATTGAAATTACAAGAGTTTTTCGATTGAAGTGTCTCATTGGCGCTGCTATCTTCGCCCTTTTTATTGAAATAGAAAAGAGATTCCTATCTGTACAGTTTATTTCTTTGTAATGGATGGCTTAAAGTAGATTTATGAGGCCTATCACAAACCTTGAACTATTGCTCAAACATATTGAGCCGCTCCTTGGCTCTGATTGTGCGTTCTGTAACGTAACCACAGAGCAACTAAAAGATTTCTCTATTCTTCCAATCGCAATGTTTCAGGAACAGGAAGGAGTAACAGTGATTTATAAAGTAAAGGATGCCGAGCAACTTGGATTGTCTATCGATTGGATCGGAACCCAGATTACTTTAAATGTTAATTCATCTCTTGATGCAGTCGGATTTTTAGCTCGAATTACAAATGCTTTAGCTGAGCATTCAATAAGTGTTAATGCGTTTTCACCAATATTTCATGATCATCTTTTTGTAAGACCAAGTGATGCAAATAAAGCAATGCAGATACTTAAAAGTCTTAGTAAAGCTTAAAGATCTATAATTTTTTATTAACTGGTGTCATTCGATGTGCAAGTTTTGCAACTACTTCAAGTAATGTTGCAGGGGTAAAAGGCTTAGGGATACACGCTGATATTCCAAGCTCAGTGAATCGTTCGGGAAACGCATGCCCAGAAAGGAGTATTACTGGAGTTGAAGATGAGATCCTTTTAATTTTTTCTGCCAGATGAATTCCAGTCATTATAGGCATCATTTGATCAGTGATAATAAGGGAATATAAGGAGGGATCTTTTTGAAAAGCTAAAAGTGCTTCATCAGGTCGATTGAAGCTTTTAACAATATAATTTTCTTTTTCGAGAATATCTTTTAGAAGTGAAACGATAGATGCCTCATCATCTATTATGATGATTTGTTTATTCGAACCAGTAGGTAATTTTTTATCTGATTCAATGTCTAAAGGGTTTTTATTGGGCTCCAAGGCATCCTTCTTAAGGATTGGAAAGTAGATATGAAATGTTGTGCCTTTACGATGAGTGCTTTCTACTGTAATTGCTCCGCTTAGGTTACGAACGATTGAATGAACAATCGAGAGTCCAAGACCAGTTCCTTTGCCTGTATCTTTGGTAGTAAAAAATGGATCAAAGATACTACTCAGGATTGATTCTGGAATTCCATGTCCTGAATCTTTAATGCAAAGTTCGATATGCTCTCCTGAATGTAAGCTGATATGTGGAAGAGCATCAATCAAACCTTCTTGACTGATAAAGTTATACCTCTTTGTTTCAATTGAGATCAGACCTGGTTCATCGCCGATAGCATGGGATGCATTTGTAACCAAATTAATAAGGATTTGATGAATTTGGGTGAGCGAACCAAGTATATACGTTGGAACTTCTTGTAAGGTCACCTGTAAGTTGATGGATGAGGGAAGAGTAGTTTTTAACAGCCCAAGTCCGGATTCGATAGCGCTTTCTAGTATTAACGGTTCAAGGGTAAGAGGGGCTTTTCTACTAAAGGTTAAAATTTGTTTTACGAGATCTCTTGCACGTGCACCAGCTTGATGGATGGTTTGAAATTGAGGTCGAATATCTTGGTTGGCTTGAAGGCGGAGTTCAGCAAGCTCAGCACTTCCAAGAATTGCGCTTAGTAAATTATTAAAGTCATGAGCTATGCCTCCAGCGAGTGAGCCAAGGGCCTCTAATTTCTGACTTTGAAAAAGCTGCTCTTCGAGACGTTTTCGCTTTGATTCTTCTATTGAACGCTCTCTTTCTTCGAGAGCGAGTGATGTTAAATCAGAAAGTGCTGTTGCAAATAGAAGTTCTTCTGGTTCCCAGCTACGATTTGAATCGGCATGCTCAAAGCAAAGCATGCCAGTAATGGCTCCTTTTTTTCGGACAATGATTGAGAGCTTTCCAAAAATATTTTCTGGAATAAAGTAATTCTCTAAAAATTCTTTCGTTCTCGGATCAGTTCGAGCTTTATCCGCCGCTATAAACCGTTCTTCAGTGAGTGCATCAAAAAAATTTGGATAATCGCTAAACTGTAAAGTATTTCCAGAAATATGTATTGAAGTTCGAAGATCAAAAACAGTTACAGCTGTTGCTGCTGTATGAGACTGATTAAATAACCAGCTACTGGCCCTATCAACTTTTAGTGCTCTAGCACCAAACTCTGTTAATTCACGAATAGTTGAACCGAGTCGTTCCCCTGAAATTGAACGTCGTTGTGATATTTCAAGTAGGTTATTACTAAATTCATTTAATCGTTCATAATACGAAAGCAGTCGCTTATGGGCTTCAACTTCTTTTGTAATATCTTGTACGACGGATGCTGCGCCAATTTGTTCTCCATTTTCGTCATAAAGAATTGTATTGTACCAACGACAACGGATTACTTTTCCGGATTTTGTAATATTGTTATTTTCACTAAATCGTCCGCCACGGTGATTTTCGAGTCGTTCGATAACTTGGTTTACTTGAAATTGATCTGAAAAAGGAATTATCTGTAAGTGATCAATCCCCATGGCTTCTGTTTGAGTGAATTCAAAGATTGCAGAAGCAGCAGAATTCCACCCAATAACTTTCCATTCTTTATTCCATTCGATAAAGCCCAATGGGCTTTGGTGAAAAAAGAGTTGTAGTCGCTGATTACCAAGGTCGTTCACAAAGGCATTCTACTAGAATTAAGAATTCAATTCTAAGAAATTCTTTCAAAAATCTCAGCGACAAGTGGATAGATATCATCTGGCTGAACTTTTTCGGGATTTAAGAGTTTCATAGTAAGGGATAAGTTTTTTCCAAAACGGAATGTCTCAGGGTGCTTTTTAGTGAGAATCATAATTTTATCGAGCTGAACTGGGGATCGCTTAGAAAGCGAGATGACAATACCATTGTTAACAATTTCAAGTTTTGGAACACCGTATACTCGGAGAAGCGATCGTAGCCTCATAAGCTCTACGAATGTATGAACTTCTGGGGGAAGTGGACCAAATCTATCAATCATTTCAGATCGATATTCTTGACTGTCAACATCAGTTTCGATGCCAGCAAGTCTTTGATACATGATGAGACGCTCTGATACATCGGGGATGTACCATTCAGGAATAAAAGCAGCAGCAGGTATTTTAATTTCAGGATCAATTGATTCACTGAGATCAAGTTCTTCGCCTTTTAGATTCAGCACTGCTTCACGAAGAATTTTTGTATAGAGATCAAATCCAACTGCCAAGACGCTTCCAGATTGTTCTTTCCCAAGCAAGTTTCCAGCTCCACGAATTTCAAGATCTTGCATCGCAAGATTAAATCCATGACCAAGCTCATCAAGTGATTGCAGTGCTTTTAATCGGCGCCGGGCATCCTCATTTAGTTTTTGTGTTTTTGGAACCAAAAGATATGCATATGCTTGTCTCGTGCTTCTACCAACACGACCACGAATTTGATACAGCTGAGCTAGTCCAAAGGTATCTGCTCGCTCAATAATAAGTGTATTTGCATTAGGGATATCAATACCTGATTCAATAATAGTAGTACTCACAAGAACATCAAATTTATGATCGATAAAATCTTGCATTATCGTTTCTAATTGTGTTTCTGACATTTGACCATGAGCGTAACGAAGTCGAGCTTCAGGAATGAGTTCTTTTAGTGTGGCTGTTACTGCATCAATCGACTGAACTCTGTTATGTAAATAAAATGCTTGTCCTCCTCGTTGGATTTCTCGAAGAATTGCATCCCTGATTAAAGTAGCATCGTGGTTTGCAACATACGTTCTAATGGATCGTCTATCTTGTGGAGGGGATTGAATGACACTGATGTCTCTAATGCTTAAAAGTGACATATGAAGCGTTCTTGGAATTGGTGTTGCTGTCAGCGTTAATACATCAACTGAGCGTTTGAGTGCTTTTAATTTTTCTTTTTGCTTTACTCCAAATCGATGTTCTTCATCAATAATTACTAATCCTAAATCATTAAAGAGAATATCTTTTGATAAAAGTCGATGTGTTCCAATAACAATATCAACTTCACCATTTTTTAAATCTTCAATTATTTTTTTTGAGTCTTTTGGTGAATTAAATCGACTGAGTGCTCGAATTTTTACATCATATTCTTTAAATCGTTGAGCAAAGTTTTTTCGATGCTGTTCAACTAAGATTGTTGTTGGAACAAGAACAGCAACTTGTCGTTTGTGCTCAATTGCTTTGAATGCTGCACGAATAGCAACTTCTGTCTTTCCAAAACCGACATCACCACAGACGAGTCTATCCATGACTTGGTCTTTGCTCATGTCTGAAATGACTTCTTCGATTGCTTTTTGCTGATCAGGAGTTTCGTTATAAGGAAAACCTTCGGCAAAACGCTCATCTTCAGCACCCCATGGTTCAAAACGCCATCCTTTGGCTACGCTTCGTGCTGCATACAGTCTAATAAGGTCACCGGCGAGCGCAGCTACTGATTCTCTAATTTTAGCTTTTGTTTTTACCCACCGAGTCGATGCTAGTTTATCAAGGTGAGGTACTTGTCCTTCACTTGCAGAGAATTTTTTGACTCTTCCAATATTTTGGATCGGTACATAGAGAACGCTATCTGCATACTGAATATGTAAAAAATCACCACTTCCGCCTTCAACTTCAAAGTGTTTTAGTCCAAGATATCGACCAATACCGTAGTCCGAGTGAACCACATAATCCCCATCAGAAAGTCTTGCAAGTGAGGCGAGAATTCTTTTTAAATTGAATGCTGCGTGAGTTTTTTTTCGGTGTGACCTTTCAGAAAATATTTCATGCTCTGCAAAAAATACAGCGCTAGGATCAGAGATGAAAAATCCTCCAGATAGAGAGCCTGAAAGAATGACAACGGGAGGTTTAAATGGATGATCAAGCCATTCTCTAGCAGAGTAATACGCAATAGGGGCATCTATTGAAATTCTTGAAAGGAGCGATTGTAGTCTTTTTGCACGTGCTTCTGCCCCTACACAGAAAGCAATAATCACTCCTTTTTTTCGAAGTTTTGTAAGTTCTTGCTTAAGAGTTGATTCGCCGTCTTCAAGGGTTCTTGCGGCTTTTACTTTAGTTGAAATGTCTAATGTCGAGCGAGTAAGAAGGTTTATAGATTCTTCATCATCATTAATTGAAGGGAGGTGATCAATGTGAATATGATTTGTCTGTGATAAATAATTTGAGATTACTTTTCTATCGATAAATGCCGACGAAATTTCTGGAATGAGTCTATGTTCTTCCGAAAGTCTTTGAAATCGTGATTCAATGAGGTCAGATTCCTCATCGACGAGTTGTAAAATTCCGATGTTATCTTGAATAATTGTTTGTGCATCGTTTGGAATAAAATCAAAAATAGTTTTTGTTTCAGGTGTCACTATCTTTTGTATGAGTTCATATCCGGGAAGAATAGTTCCCGTTCGAAATGCAGACATCCACCGAGCAATTTCACGAGGTGGTGTTTCTAACTGTTTTCCTCTGGATTTAATCTGCGCGATAACAGCTTCTAGTTTTTCATGGAGTGGTGTCTCTTTTGAAAAAAGTGTTAGCTCTCTTACTGGAAAAATAGAAACTTTTTTTATTTCACTAATTGATCGTTGCGTATCAATATCAAAAAGCCTAAGCGAAATAATTTTTGAATCTTCAAATTCAATTCTTATGGGGTTTGAGTATGAGGATGAATAGCAATCAACCACACTACCTCGAATTGCAAAATCACCAACCTGCGAAACTGATGAGGTTCCCGTATACCCTGCAAGAACCATCTTTGAGGTTAGGATTTCTTTGGTGATTTGCTCTTTTAGGGACAGATCGAAGCAAAGGTCTTCTAAAATAGAACTTTGTATCGTCTTTTGAGGGAGCGCGTCAGGAGAAATTATAGCAACGTAAGATGGTAGCTTCTTAAGCGATAAAAAAGCATGAAGTCGCTGTGCAGAGAGGTCAATATCTGGTGAGACTTCTTCGAAAGGCAGTGTATCTGAGCCAGATATAACAAGAATTGGTGTATCGCCACAGAAGAATTGAAGGTCGCCAACTAGGCTCTCTTGTGCGTTCTTACTTTTACAAAAAAGAACGATCCTTGGATGAGTAGACAAGGCTCTGCCGATGAACCACCCAGTGGCACCCCCTTGCAGACCGAAAAACCTTTTACCCTGCATGCTCAACCTTTTTACATAATCTACCGACATTTACTGGGGAAATACACTGCTCGGTAATAAGAAATTTTCCTAGAAAGAAAATAGAATGGATATCACACAACTTTTACAGTTTGCACACGCTCAGGACGCCTCAGATCTTCATATTTCAGCGGGCGAGCCTCCAATGGTCAGAGTGCATGGTTCAATGAAGAAGCTCAAAGCTCCCGTGCTTAGTTCAGAAGAAACACTCGCAATGATCTATGACATCATGTCGGATACTCATAGAAAACATTTTGAAGAATTTAGTGATCTCGATTTTTCGATGCAGCTCGGAGAAGTTGCCAGATTTCGTGTAAACGTTTTTCGCCAAAATAGGGGAGTCGGTGCAGTCTTTCGAAAAATTCCAACCAAAATTCTAACCGCGGAAGAATTAGGATTGCCTGCAGTATGTCTTGAACTCGCACGCAAAGAGAAAGGCTTAGTATTAGTTACTGGTCCAACAGGTTCCGGTAAGTCGACAACCCTTGCTGCAATGATTGATTACATTAATCAAAATGAAGAAGGTCATATTCTTACTATCGAAGACCCAATTGAGTTTGTTCATAAAACAAAAAAATGTTTAGTAAACCAAAGAGAAGTAGGGCCTCATACTCACTCGTTTTCAAATGCACTCCGTGCGGCACTTCGTGAAGATCCAGATATTGTTTTAGTAGGAGAGATGCGAGACCTTGAAACAATACAACTTGCCCTAACAGCTGCAGAAACAGGACACCTTGTTTTTGGAACACTGCATACTTCAAGTGCTCCAAAAACCGTAGATCGAATCATCGATGTATTTCCACCAAATCAACAAGCACAAGTTCGTGCAATGTTTGCAGAATCAATTCAAGGTGTAATAACCCAGACACTTTGTAAAAAAGTTGGTGGAGGAAGAGCTGCTGCACTTGAGATAATGTTAGGAACAAATGCAGTAAGAAACCTTATACGAGAAGGTAAAATTCACCAACTTCCGAGCGTTATTCAAACTTCTCAAAATGTCGGGATGCAAACACTTGAAATGCATCTTCGTGAGCTTGTAGACCGCGGTGTTATTACCAAAGAGACAGCAATCGAGAAAACCGGTAATCAAGATATGTTTAAAGAGCAAGAAGAAGCACTTGGGGTTAGAAAAAAATAGTAAGTCTTTTCTAGGAACGGTATGGATATAACAAAACTTTTATCTTTGATGGTTGAACATGGAGCTTCAGATCTCTATATAACCGTTGATAGCCCGCCCATGTACCGAATTAACGGTGGTATTCGTCCTGCTGGAAATCGTTGCTTAACTTCAGAAGAGACAGAAAGTCTTGCAATGAGTGTAATGAATGATAAGCAACAGAAAGAATTTATTGCTCAAAATGAACAAAATTTAGCTCTTTATTATGGAAACCTTGGTCGATTTCGAGTCAACGTATTTCGTCAACGAGGTGTCATTGGAGTTGTTGTAAGACAAATTAAAAGTGAAATTCTTACTATTGAAGATCTTGAACTTCCTGAAGTGTTTAAAGATATAGCTATGACGAAGCGTGGCTTAGTGCTTGTTGTTGGAGCAACAGGGTCAGGTAAGTCAACAAGCCTTGCAGCGCTTATTGACTACAGAAATGCACATAGTGCTGGACACATTGTGACTCTTGAAGATCCAATTGAATTTGTTCATCAGCATAAGAAATCAATAATTTCTCAGAGAGAAATTGGTCTTGATACTGAAACGTATGAAATAGCTTTAAAGAACTGTTTACGACAAGCACCCGATGTCGTGTTACTCGGTGAGATTCGTGATACTGAAACAATGGAAGCTGCATTGACATTTGCCGAGACTGGGCATCTTTGTCTTGCAACACTTCACAGTAATAATGCAAACCAAGCGATGGAAAGAGTCATGAACTTTTTTCCAGCAGAAAGGCATAATCAGATTTATATGCAGCTGAGTTTAAATCTGCGGGCTATTGTGAGCCAACGATTGATAAAAACTATTGATGATAAACGTGTTGCAGCAGTTGAAGTACTTTTAGATTCTCCAAGGGTAAAAGATCTGATTTTAAAAGCACAAATTACTGAACTAAAAGAGACAATGGAAAAAAGTGTTAATCTTGGAATGCAAACATTTGATCAAGCGCTCTATGATCTTTTTAAAGCTGGACGGATTACTCTTGATGAGGCATTAAAGAATGCCGATAGTGCGAATAATGTACGCCTCAGAGTGAAGCTCAATGAGGAAAAAGTCGTTGAAGAACCAAAGCTTGCTGATCTGAAAAAAAAGAAGGAAGAGGGGACCTCTGATGAGGTTAGTGATGCTTTAGAGCTTCGATTGGATTGATAAAAAGATAAAAGTATTGTTATTTTATATAGTTAGGCGTTTTTTGTCTTTTACTAGTTTTCAAGTCACGAATCTTAAAATTAAGACATATCTTTGAGTATGATATCTCAAGATACAGTTAATCGTCCGAACGTTAGGCAGATCATTGGTGATCATAATATGACGCCTGAACAGCGAGAGTGGTCGTATTCTTGTAATTGGATGCAACTCAAAAGAATCCCTTAAGGCTGAATGATAAATAAGCAGTTATATTTAACTTTATTTGATCTCTTGGTTTAAATTTTAAATTCTCTATAATTAACACATATGAATGCAGTAATGCCCCTCCCCGAAACAAAATCAGATCTTTCATTTATTGGTCCTGTCTATGTTGCAGAAGCAGGTGAAAAAGGTCGTGGCGTTTTTGCCTCTCGTGATATCAAAAAAGGTGAGTTGATTGAAAGAGCACCTGTTATTATTGTTCCGCTTGAACAAAATCAATTGATTGATAAAACGAGACTCTACAATTATTACTACGCATGGACGCCTGATGATGAAGGGATTGCTGTAGCTCTTGGGTATGGATCAATTTATAACCATTCATATACCCCGAATGCTTTATTTGAGCGCCGTTTCGAAAAAGGTGTTGTAGATTTTTATGCAGTTAAAGATATTGCAATCGATGAAGAGATAGTAACCAATTATAATGGTGATCCAGAGGATCAAGATCCAATTGATTTTTTTGAAGTACGGTAACCTCAAATGAATGCTGCCATACTTGTCGCAGCATTAGGTTATTTCGTAGATGTCTTTGATATACTTCTTTTTAGTATCCTTAGGATGCCAAGTTTAACTTCGCTTGGATTAACTGAAGCTGAAGCATTTTCTGCTGGTGTCAGAATTTTAAATTTTCAATTAATTGGATTGCTTATCGGTGGTGTTATTTGGGGAATCTGGGCCGATAAGGTTGGACGACTCTCAGTTTTGTATGGATCAATTTTATTATATTCCATTGCAAATCTTGCTTGTGTATTTGTGCAGGGTCCAGAGATGTATGCTTGGTACCGCGGTATTGCTGGTTTTGGACTTGCTGGTGAATTAGGGGCAGGTATCACGTTAGTGAGTGAACTTATGCCAGCTGAAAAGCGGGGCTGGGGAACAACGATAATCACGGCAGTAGGATTATTTGGTGCAGTAGTTGCCGGAATTCTTGCTGAATATATACCTTGGCGCGATTGTTACTTAATTGGTGCAGTGCTTGGTTTTTTACTTTTATTTGCCCGAGTAAAAGTTGGAGAGGGAGAAGCCTTTACGGCAATAAAAGAAAGAAAGGATCTTAAAAAAGGAAACCTTTTCATTCTATTTTCGACAAAGAGTCGATTTATTAAATATATTTCTTGCGTCGTTCTTGGATTTCCAATTGTTTGTGCTATCTACCTGATTGCTACGTTTGCGCCTGAAATTGGTAAAGGCCTTATGATTGCTTCACCACTTACAGCGGCCCAAGGGGTAATATTTTGTTATATCGGTATATCACTTGGTGATTTTCTCTTCGGTGGATTGAGTCAATATTTTAGAAGCAGAAAAAAATCGGCATTACTTTCAATTATTGGGACATTTTTAGTTGTATGTTTTGGATTTTTTTCTCCCCCTCAGTCGTCATTTGATTACTATCTTTTTGCTGGAATTTTAGGATTTATCACTGCAAATTGGGCATTGATACTCTCTATTGCTGCAGAATCATTTGGCACCAATATTCGTGCAACGGTCACAACATCAGTTCCTAATGTTATACGTGGTTCTGCTGCTCTTTTTGTTTTTCTTTTTGCAGAAGGAAAGATTTTTTTAGATCCGTGGAATTCAGCGTTATGTGCAACACTGTTTGCTGTTATTTGTAGCTCTATTGCATTATTTGCAGTTGAAGAAACCTTTGGTCGAAACCTTTCCTTTACAGAAGATGATTAAAAAACTTACAGCAGAAATAATTCTTGATAAGATTAAACAATTTCAAGGATGGAGATTTGAAGATAATCAGTTAATCTGTGATTTTGTTTTTAAAGATTTTAAACAGGCTTTCTCGTTTTTAACTTCTGTTGCACTGGTATCCGAAAAGCTCGACCATCACGCTGAAATATTTAATGTATACAATAAAGTTACATTAAAATTATCTACTCACGATGCCGGAGGAGTTACAGATAAAGACTTTACTTGGATTAGCCTGCTACCTTAAATTTTAGTACTGAGAAATCCTTTTTCAACTGTAATAACATTTCTAGTTGGATCTGATGTGTAGTCAGTAAAACTATCAAGATCGACCCATGTTACTTGTGGAATTGAAAGAGCCGTAACAAGTGAGTACGCATTACTAAGGGCACACTCATCCATACAGCTAAAAATTAGTTTTCGATCATTATTTACGACTTCTCTTGCCAGAGCTAATCCAGCCTCTGTACCACCACACTTCATAAGCTTAATGTTGAAATACTGTATTCCTTTTTGTGCGAGGTACCGTATATCTTTCAGGGAGCAAGCTGATTCATCAGCCATAATTGGAGTTGATTTTTCTCCTGCTAACGATAAAAGAAGCTCATTATCTTCCTTTGCTACAGGTTGTTCGATCGCTAAGAGTTCAAATTTTTTAGATTCCTTTAAGAAATACCGCGCTTCTGCTTCGCTATAACCTTGATTCGCATCAAAAAGAATTGGACGAGACATTCCAAGTTTATTTCGAAGCAGAGATAACTTTGAAAGGTCTTCTTCAATCGCAAGACCTCCTTTGATTTTGAACATAATAAAACCTTGCTCGCGCCATTTTATGGCTCTCTCTAAGGTTTCTTGTGGTGTGTGAATATTTATAGTGATAGTTGTAGGAATTTTTTTGCCAACACATTTTCTAAAAGAGCTAATAGAGCTGTCATTTTGATGAGCTCGTAGAGAGAGTGCTGCAAAATCTAAACTTGCAAGCATAGCTGGATATGCCGAATATTTTTCTAATAATTCTGGAAGGATCTTTAAAAAGGCTTGAGGAGTTTTGCAAAGTAGTAATTCATTGTCGATTATCGTTTGCAAAAGTTGGTACGTTGAATCGATTGTTTCACCGGTTACTTCAGGTTCTGGTGCCGAAACTCCCTTGGCTTGGAATCGATCAGATAGGTGAATGGTAAAAAAAATATTTTCTACCTTTGAGACTGTTTGATAAGCAATCGTATAAGTTTCACGAAGCTCTAGGGGAATACGTTCAAGGGAATATTTTTCAATGACCGTATTCATTATGATTCTAACAGTATGACAGGGGCTTTGCCCTTAATGAAATCATTCATATTTGAATAGGTGAGGGCGCCTTGATAGGGAATTATGATGATATCGTTTTCAGAAAAATCACCACTAAATGCTCTCTTTCCCCAATAATCTTGCGGCATGCATAAAGACCCATAGACAGTCGTATCTCTTTCCGTAAGAGAAGGATGCGTGAGGTTAATGACAGGAAAATAATCAAATTCAAATCGCTCAAAACCTACGATGTTGGTACCACCATCTGTAATGACACACTGCTGGTTTTTCACATCAACGACTGAGACGGCTACATGCATAGCATCATTTACGATAATTCGGCCTGGCTCAGAGTAATATTGAAATGTACCGAGTGGCTCGATATGACTTTTAATCGCAGAGGAAATCGCTTCTGCATATTCTTCAATTGGGACAGCTTCTGTGAGAAGTGCATGAGGTAGATCGAGGTCTGAGGTAGAGCCTTGCTCGCCCAATAACGATTGAATAGAAGAGATAATTGAGCCTTCTGGAGTATCTTCTGGAAAAAAACCTTCACTTTGGAAAGGTCTAAATCCCCCTCCGATATCAATAAATTTGAGTTCTTGGCACAAGTCTTTGTGAGGTTCATCCTTTAGAACTTCACTCAGTTTTTTAATAGCTGAAACATACTTTGAGCTGTCTTGATTCCAGCTAATATGGAACTGAATTCCAATAAGGGTAATTAATTCAGACTTTTTTACTTCGTTATAAAACTTTGAAAGTTCTGATAACGCGATTCCGAACTTATCCCAAGCTCCGTGTTCACTAAAGGTAATTCTCACACCAATCGATAATGGTTTTATGATAATTTTTTTAATTCTTTCTAGCTCGCAAAAATTATCGACATTAATGATAACGTCACTGCCAAACTCTATAGCCGATTGAAGTTCTTCTGTTGTTTTGCCAGGCCCTGAAAAGAGAAAAGAAGCTGCTCCAGCCTCTTTTGCAAGATACAGTTCTCTTGCACTCGAAACATCAGCACCAAATCCTTGAGAGAAAATTGTTTTTAAAAGAGTCGGCTCATGATTAAGTTTTACGGCATAGAAATGCTTCATCTCTGGTAAGGACGAGCTGAAAGCCTTTTTATATCTGTTGATACTACGGTTAAGATTATTGAGGTCGAGTAGGTAGCAAGGAGTTGAGTTTGTTTCAATAACAGCTTCGATCTGTGATTTTTTAGAGAGGATCTCGTCAACTATATGAGTCAGTGGGAGAGTCGAATACTGACTGTTAGTAAGTTGTTGTCTCAGCCACGGAGCTAACGTTTTGAAGTGAGCAATTGCTTTTTCAAGTTTTTCGAAGAGAGATACCGGTGATGGTTTCATACAGTAATTTTGTCGATTCTAGAAGTGTACCAGAACTTGAGAATAGCCTTTTCTCGGACAGAATCAAACCTAGGAAATCACCTTCTTTAAACGATGGCTTTAGTACGAGGTGTACAAACAGTTTTTTTTGTTTGATTTTATTTTGTGAAACAAGGAGTTTTTTTAAGGAACGTTTTGTTTCGATACCTGACAGATTTCGTGGGACCATGATATCTAATAAAGCTCCTTGGAAATGATGATTCGGAACTTTTTCATTGGTTTTGAACTTAAAGTTCTGCATGGTCATAAATTCAGAGAGATCAATACCGTGGATTAGCTCTTTATGTGATAGAAGATGGGGTGTCGCGCTCGAGGGGCGAGGATTGCATTCAAGAATAGAGAGCTTTTGATTTTTTGAGATTATAAAATCAAAATTTAAAATACCTTCAATGTTATTTTTAATACAGTGTTGAGCAATAATTTTAAAAGACTTTTGAATCGAATTGCGAACCTTTTTAGGAATACTTTTGGATGTTATCCACTGAACCCCTGCAAAGAGTAGAGATTCATCAAAGTAACACTGCTGACGAAGTGCAGAGAGCGCAAATGATTTACCTTTAATAAGAAGCGTTATTCCGTAGACGCTTCCATCAACAAATTCTCGTGTTAGCAAGGAGCGCTTGTTTTTGATCTTGTGATTGATTGTAAGCGCTTCTTTTGCAGTAACTATTTTGGTACCAAAACTTCCAAAAGAATTTACTTCTTGAAGAACTACCTTTGCCTTATGAGTGCTCAGCATAGCGTTAGAAAGTGTTTTCGGTTTAGGTAGTGAAAAAGTCTTGAGTAGTCGATCGAAGTAATCTTTATTTTCGAAACGAGTAGCCCACCCATAGTGATTGCCTAGAGGAGTTATTTTGAGCTTTATTAACAAACTGAAGAGCTCTTTGGTAGAGCGATGACTTACTAGAAAATGAGTAATTTCAGTGAGTTGAAGAGCTTTTTTGAATCCCCCTGAGCTCATGACATCAAAATCAGAAGTCTCTTCGATCGCGTCCTTACACTTAAAATCAAACTCAATTGTCTTAAAATCTTTGTAGTATTTTTTATATCGTTTATCAGATTTTGGGATGAAAACAATGAGAGACGACCTAACTTTTTTACTCAGAAAAAGGGGATCGATTGTATGTCCCAAGCAAGCGATACGTGTCATTGATATTTGTTATTTAAAATTTTTAATATTGATGAAGATATTTTATCGATATCTTCTATATTCATACAAGGAGTGAGAGGGAGCAGTAAGTAATCAGCCATTTGGGCTCGTGGTGAATCATCAAAATGAAGGTCAACATATATTTCAAACTGTTCAAGTTTGTCAGCAAGAATTGAGAGAGTGTTTTTATTGCCACATAAAATTGGAAATCTAATTTCGCCCTCTTCTTTTGGTTCCTGAGGCAAAAGTTTTATATTTGAAGAAGAGATAGTAGGGGATAAGTTTTGATAATATCTCTTAACAAGAGTGCCTCTTTTCGTTTTCAATGATCGTAAGTTGATTTTTGACAGAAAGTATTCGAATAGAGGCGACCCACGTACGCCTTCAAAGTGACTTCCTATACTATTAGAGTGCCACACAAAAATATTCCACTTTATATTCAATAACCAACGATACGCCGTTACTTCCGTAATACTGTGGAGGATGAGATATGAAATATGGAGCAGATGTGTTTTGAGAAAGTAGAATAAACCAGAGGAACTATTCGGAAGGTTGATTTTTGAATCAAAAAAAAGTCTTGCCCCTTGGAGAGGGAGAATTTTTCTAAGGCTGTCTATAAGGATATGTTTCGAATCAATCAGACAAATTTGATCTGACAGGACGACGCAATCAGCACAATCTTCAATGATGAGTACGTTAGGTCCAAGGATAGACCTAAACCATTCTGGTTTAGGTGTGGTATCTCGGCATCCCATTGGATAGTAGATGAAGACACCACCGACATCATCAGAAATAAAATTTTTAAAGGTATCCTGATTAAATGATAAATCTTCATTTAATGCATACCACACAACCGAAAACCCCTGTTCAATAAGTCTGCTGGTAACATCAGTACAGAAAAAATCGGGAACAAGAAAAGTTTTTTTATCGATAGGTGCTGCTTTAAGAAAACACCACAGAGCGTCTTCAAACGAAACAAAGACTTCATGATGTACGCTCTGTTGATCTTTATTATTATCCCAGGTCAGTAATCCCGATGAAAAAAGGGATAACCAAGAAGGAGGAAAAAGGCCTAATTCTTTAGACAAAGTGATAACTCGTCAGAAAAAAGTGTATTCAGTCTATCGATATATTCAGGAGGATATTGAAACGTAGGATGAATACCCAAATATTTCTCACGTATCTCTGAAAAATTATCTTTAAATTTAGGAAGGAGTTCTTTCGTAAATCGTTTTAAAGAGTAGTCATCTGTCCCATATTGGAGTGATGCAAAAAAGCCAAGACCTAACTCGCCCTGTGATCCATAGAAGTGCGTATCATCTGTTCGAGAGAAGAACGTATCATAGAGATGTTTATGCTTCTCATCGAATAAGTTATCGGTAAAGCCAAGTGCTTTCGGATCAATATTAAAACCTCTAAGAAGAGCGTACATATAGGCACATTTATCACACTCTTGGCACCACCTTCTGTCTTTTGATCCTTCAGAGGAGGCAAAACATGACATCTGATACTTGCCGACTTCAGGATATCGAGTGTGAAGAATTTTTGTTTCAGAGATTTCATAGAGGGGCTCAAGAAGGCTATATGCACCAAGAGCTCGCCCCATCAAAAGGCTTTGCAGAAGTCCCTGAGACTTAGTCCAATCATGATGCTGGTCAAGACCTGCACGGTATATAAGAACATCTTCTTTATCGAAGTAAATATCATTACAAGATTGCTCATTACCACAAACTACAAAATCGCAGTTAAATACTTCAGCATAGGGTAGGGCAAGAAGAGCGTATTCAGTAACATGAAGCCCCCATCCAAGCTCTGTTGAAAGGCCAAAGTATTTTCCTTCTTTCAGCAGTCCGGGTTGATAATCAACAGTATGGACCGTGACACCAAATTCTTTTTCAAATTTTTCAACGAGAGGTTTTTTATGAAGCCACTCGTAAGCAAACCCTGGATGAATAATTGTTACAAGAATTGGTTCAATACCAAGCTCTCTGCAAAGAGCAAAGCTTAGTAGGCTCTCTTTACCGAAAGAAAAAAGAACGAGAGCGCGTGGTTTTTCTTTTTTTTGTTGTTCAAATTGGACAGAGGCAGGAGTCTTAATATCGTCTTTGGCAAAAAGGTAGCGAGTATTAAAAAAATCTTTTAGGTACTGAGTTGAGGATTTGCCATCAACATTCGCACAGTATGGAGCATCATAAATGCCATTCCTCAAGAAAAAACTCTCACCAATAGGGCGTGCGGTATTATAGTGAATTTCTCTTTTTCCAAGAATCTGTGGAAGATAGAGAGTCGACGCCATTGGTAGATTGGACAGAAGCTGCTCTTTTAGAGACTGAGAAGTTTTCTGCCAGACATCTTTATCGTAAGTAATTGGAAATGAATTATTACCGATTGCAAGGGTAATACCACTGTCTGTGAGAGACGAATTAATAGTTAGTTTTTCTGGAATAGTCATAAAAGAAATCTTTTATCTTTATAACTGAAAGTACGCTTTAAGAGCAATCAAAGTTTTTTTGTTTTAAAGAGCAGAAAGATCTAGCTTTGAAAAATTCTCAATAACTGAATCAGCAATTTCTAGACCTCGCTGGCTTAATCTAATGCAGTCAGCATCTTGGATAATCAGTTTTTCAGTAGATAAAATATCAATCAGATCACCAAAAAGCGGGTCCCACTTAGTCTGAAATCGACGTTCAAATTCAGACATACTGACCCCATGAATTTTTCTTAATCCAAGGAAAAAGTACTCAAATATCTGATCCCTGACGGTTAGTTTTTCTTCCCATGATTCAGCGGTTCCCTGAGATGTCGCTTTTTCAACGTAGCTTTGTGGAAGTGCAATGTTAGACCAGCGCCTGTCTTTACAGAAGCTGTGAGCTCCTGCGCCGACTCCTAAGTAATCATCCCCGTTCCAATAAGCCATATTATGGCGTGCTTCTTTTCCTGGTTTTGCGTAGTTGCTGATTTCGTACCGTTCAAGTCCTTGACCCCTTTGAAAAAGAATTTCTTGAATCGTATCCATCATCTCGAGTGAGAGGTCATCACTTATTGGCTTAAATATGCCTCGCTTATAACTTTGGTAAAAAGGGGTTCCTTTCTCAATAGTCAGTGAATAAGTGGAAACATGAGGAACGTCAAGTAGGAGCGCTTGCTCACAGTCAAATCTAACATCATGGATTGTTTGTCCAGGGACTGCGAAAATCAAATCGATACTAATATTAGAAAAGAGGGATGCTCTTGAGGACTCAACAGCAGCAATAATCTGATCGGGTGAGTGAGTCCGTCCGAGTGTTTTTAACGTTGCAGTATTAAATGATTGAGCTCCAAAGCTTAATCGGTTAACTCCAGCGTCGTAAAACTCAGATAGATTATCAGTTGCAACTGTTCCAGGATTTGCTTCAAGGCTTACTTCTACATAGTCAAGCATTGGAAAGAGTCTTGTAATATGAGACAGAATATTTTTAATGGCTTTGCCAGAGAAGATACTAGGAGTACCTCCGCCAAAAAAAATAGTTTGTACGGTTCTACCTTTCCATTCAGGCAGGCTTGCTCGGAAATCTAGTTCAGCCAAAAGACCTGAGACATATTCTTTCTCGGGTGCTTTCGATACAGCATAGGTATTAAAGTCACAGTAAGGACATTTTTGAATACAAAAAGGAATATGAATGTATATTGAAAATGGCTTACTCACACCATGCTCTTACTGCGCATCTGGATGAGAAGTCTTCATTGCTTGTTCTTGCTTTAGACGACGTTTCTTTTCTTCTTCAAGTTGCGCTCTTACTTCTTCAGGGCTCGCTACTTCAATAAAGAATAATTTTCTAATTACAGCTTCACTCATACTTTCAAGCATAGTTTGAAAATGGGTAAAGCCATCACGTTGGTATTCATAGAGTGGGTTTTTTTGCCCGTATCCACGAAGACCAATACCTTCACGAAGATGATCCATATCTTGAAGATGGGTAAGCCAAAAATGATCGACTGTTTCAAGTATTGTATGTTGTTGAAAAACCTCAAATGTTAACGGATCACCATTTTGCGTAGCACCAGCTGATGCTGCAGCATTTGCAAGCGCTTCTAATTTGTTACGAACTTCCGCTTGTTTTTCATCATAAGCAGCTAAAGCTTCTTGTGACATCTGCTCAGCAATAGCTTCGCGGGTAAGTTGCATGTCGGTAGGGAATGAGAAAGGGCGATTGAATAGGAATTCGAATCGTTGCATTAAAAGATCAAGATTCCATTCCATTGGCTTTGATTTTTCATCACAGACAGCAATAACGATCTGCTCGATCTGATCCTGAATCATATTACGAACTTCGTCTTTGATTCCGTCGTTACTCAGTACTTTATTTCGTAGGTTGTAAATTACTTGGCGCTGTTTGTTCATTACATCATCGTATTCTGTAACGTGTTTTCGTGATTCAAAGTGGTATGCTTCCACTCGTTTTTGAGCTGTCTCGATAGAGCGGCTGATCATGTTGCCATCAATTGCTACACCTTCTTCCCATCCAATGCGGCTCATGATTGCTTGAATCCGTTCTCCACCGAATCGTTTCATAAGGTCATCTTCAAGCGATATGTAGAACCTAGTCGTTCCTGGATCACCTTGGCGACCTGAACGACCTCTGAGCTGATTGTCAATTCGTCGTGATTCATGACGCTCTGTACCCATAATAAAAAGTCCGCCTGCTTCAATGACTTTCTCTTTTTCATCTGAGCAGATCTGTTTATATTTTTCTACGGATTCAAGATATTTTGCGTTATCTTTATCTTTTGTTTTACTTTCAGCAGAAGCAAGAAATTCTGGATTTCCTCCTAAAAGAATGTCAGTTCCTCGACCTGCCATATTCGTTGAAATTGTAACGGCTGCAAATCTGCCTGCTTGAGCAACAATTTCTGCTTCTTTTTCGTGATGCTTAGCATTAAGGACAGAGTGTTTGATATTTAGTTTCGATAATTCTCTAGAAACAGCTTCGCTCTGATCGATATTGATAGTACCAACAAGAATCGGTTGTCCTGATTTATGAATCTCTGCAATGTCCAAAACAACAGCATCATATTTTTCTTTTCTGGTTCGATATACCACATCGCTTTGATCATCTCTTACATTGATTCTATTTGGAGGAATCACAATGACTTCGAGATTATATATCTGTTTAAACTCAACAGCTTCAGTATCAGCTGTTCCAGTCATACCTGCGAGTTTTTCATACATTCTGAAATAGTTTTGAAATGTAATTGAAGCGAGCGTTTGGTTTTCTCGAGCGATTTTTAAACCTTCTTTTGCTTCAACTGCTTGATGAAGTCCATCTGACCATCTGCGTCCAGCCATAAGCCTTCCAGTGAATTCATCAACGATAATTACTTGACCATCTTTGACGACGTATTCAGCATCTCTCATCATAGTATGATGAGCTTTTAAAGCTTGGTTTACATGATGGAGTAATTCAATATTTTTTGGATCGTAGAGGTTTTCAATTTTTAGTAATTCTTCACACCGCGCAACTCCAACTTCTGTAAGTGCAGGATTTTTGGATTTTAACTCAATTTCAAAATCTTTATCTTTGATTAAGAAAGGTATGATTTTATTAATTGCATAGTATTTATCGGTCGCATCTTCTGCAGGTCCAGAAATAATAAGAGGAGTTCTTGCTTCATCAATAAGGATTGAATCCACTTCATCCACGATTGCAAAGAAATGACCACGCTGAAATTGCCCATCGCGAGAAAACTTCATGTTGTCTCGTAAATAATCAAAACCAAATTCGTTATTTTGACCGTATGTAATATCGCAGTTATAAGCTTCTTTCTTTTTAGCTTCAGGGAGCCCTGAGTAAATACAACCAACAGTCATGCCAAGAGCATTATAAACTTGCCCCATCCATTCAGAGTCTCGTTTTGCTAGATAGTCATTCACAGTGACGACATGAACACCTTTTCCAGGTAGAGCATTAAGATACACTGGAAGTGTTGCGGTTAAAGTTTTACCTTCACCTGTTTTCATCTCTGCAATTCTGCCTGAGTCAAGGATAGAGCCACCAACGATTTGAACATCAAAGTGTCGCATTCCAAGAACTCTTTTTGATGCTTCTCGAACAGCTGCGAAGCTTTCAGCTTTAAGGTCCTCTAACGTTTCACCTTTTGCAAGACGTTCACGAAATTCAACAGTTTTATTTTTTAAAGCTTCATCGCTTAGTTTTTCGTATTCAGCTTCGATTTCATTGATACGTTCGATAAGGGGGTTAATTCCGCGGATAACGCGGTCGTTACGGGTGCCGAAAATCTTCTTTGCAATGTAGCCAAACATGAGAATGATTATAGTAAGTCAATGAAGAAAAAGCCAAAATAGAGTGATGTCAAAACCTAGGCTTATTGCCTCAAAATCTGCATATTCGTTTAAATATCTAACAGCAATGGAAGAGGAGTTGGCGCTCTCTAATGGTCTAAAAGCTACTCATATGACCATAAAACATCCAGGAGCTGTTGTAGTTTTACCGATTACTCAAGATGGGCAGGTGTTATTTGTTCGCCAATATAGGCATTCAATTGGTGAATATCTACTTGAGTTACCCGCCGGTGCTTTAAATATCGGCGAAGATCCCTTAAAGAGCGCAGAGCGAGAACTCCAAGAAGAAACAGGTTTTGCTGCTCATGAAATGATACCACTTGGAACAGCATTTCCTGTTCCTGGCTTTTGCTCCGAAGTGCAACATTTTTTTGTAGCAAAAAATTTATATGAAAGTCGGCTGCCGGCAGACGAAGATGAGCAGATCGAAGTAGAGCCTTATTCAGTTTTAGCTATTGAGAACTTCATTAAAAAAGGTGAATTAAAAGATTCAAAGTCAGCAGCTCTTTTTTTTAGAGCGAGGCTTAATGGGCTTATTTAGGCAGCGATGCTAATTTGAATATTATTAGTGTCTTGTGCCGAAGACTTTCTTTTAGCATGTTCCATCAAATAAACAGAGCCAGCTGGCGCGATTCCAGGAGCTTCATCAAACCTTACAACTTTCCCATTCATTATAATTCTATCTCCAAGGACAGATGTTTCTCTAGGTAATTTAATAGATTGCTCGTTAATGAGGACAAAACTTCCGGCAGGAATCGTAAAGGGAGTGTCCTTATCCGAAATAAGAAAAACATTCTGGTTACGTGCAAAGCGCGCATACACTGTGTCTTGAGGATACACCTTAAGGTTTACAGGTAGTTTCATTAATTCAAATTTCTCTTCAATTGCAGGGGCAATGAGTGCTTCCCGTTCTTTATTTGTAAAAGAGAGAGTAATTTTCTTAGGTCTTAATTCTGCTGCGAGTGTAGCTCTAATTCTTTGAACAGTTTCCCTAGAGATTATTGAAGGTCTAGTTTGAAAAAAATGTGCAGCAGTATTTTGGTCAGCGTTATAAGCTGAAAATGGCGTTAATAATAACGAAGCTGGAAGTATCTTGTTAAGCACTAAAAAAAGCCTTCTGTTCGATTAAGGGACTAATTATAGGGTATTAAGACCCAATAACAAAAAATATTTTATATAAAAGTGGAATGAAACATGAAGTTTAAGCATGTTTCTAAACGAAAAGAGTGTAACTATTTGAATTTACTAGGGTAATCGCAGAGCTCTATAAGCAAGCCGTCAACTTTTGAAGGCATAATAAAAGCAATTCGAGAACTACACGCTCCTTTTCTAGGGGTTTTATCGATTAACGTCGCCCCACTTTTTTCAAGACGTTCCAATTCAATTTCAATACGTGGAACTTCATAACAGATATGGTGAAGTCCAGATCCTCGCTTCTTTAGAAATTTAACAATAGTATTTTGATCGTCATCTAATGTAATTGGCGCGATGAATTCTAGTCGAGTATTTGATGTTGCAAGAAAAGCTAATTCAATGCCTCTGTCGATAAGAGTCTCTCGCTCAACCAAGACAGTGCCATATAAATTTTTGTGATGAGAGATTGCAGCATCAAGGTTTTCTACTGCAATACCAATGTGGTCAATTGGAAAAGAAGCTAATTGAATCATTTTAAAATCTACTTACTGTTTAATAAGATCCATTAAGATATTTTTTTGATGAGCTTCAATGGTGCCACCACCGATCTCTAAAAGTTTAGCATCACGCCATAATCTTTCAACAACATACTCTCCTATATAGCCATTACCTCCAAGCACCTGGATAGCTCTATCGGCGACACGTTTTGCCATCGGAGTTGCAAATAGTTTTACACCGTCAGAATCAAGACGGCTGCCTTCTTTGTTAAGATTGAGATTTGCGGCTGTGTAATACACATACGACCTTGCAGCTTGATACTCAGCAAAGCTATCTGCAATCATCTGTTGAATCTGTCCAAATTCAGCAATTTTTTTACCAAATGCTTTTCTTGTTTTGGCATATTCGGTCATGACTTCGATGCAACGTCTTGCAATACCTAAGCTCATAGCAGCAAGTGTAACGCGCTCAATTTCGAGGTTTCGCATCATATGTTTTATGCTTCCTCCCTCTTCCCCAATTAAATGGGTTCGAGGGACAGCTACATTATCAAGAACAAGCTCAGCTGTATTTGAAGCACGCATACCAAGTTTATCTCGGATTTTTTGCCCAACGCTAAAGCCTGGTAAGTCTTTTGTTAAAATAAAGGTAGAGATTTTTGCTTTCGCTTCTGATACCGGATTTGTTCTTGCATACAGAACAAAGACATCACCTAACGTTTTACCTTCATCGATACAGCCGTTGGTTATCCACATTTTGCGACCATTAAGGATGTAGTGATCATTTTGAAGTGTTGCAGTTGTCCTCATTGAAAGAACATCGGTACCAGCTTCAGTCTCAGACATACCCATTGCTCCGATCCATTCTCCAGAAGAAAGTTTTGGAAGGTACATTTTTTTCTGCTCTTCATTTGCATTGACTGCAATGTTGTTTACGCAAAGCATGCTGTGAGCAAGAAAGGAGAGGCAAAATGCAGGATCGCTTGCTGATAATTCTTCGTGTGCAATAACACATGCTGTTGCATCAAATCCAGATCCTCCGTGCTCGTCTGATGCGGTTATTCCAAGCAAACCAAGATCGCCAAGTTTTCTAAATAGTGCAGTATTGAAAATCTCTTTTCTATTAAACTCGAGTGCCTGCGGTTCGACCTCTGCGGTTACAAAGTTTTTTATTGTTTCTCGAAGCGAGTAGTGCTCGGGCGAAGGGTCAAAGAGGGAAAAAGGTTGGGTTTTATTCATGATTTGAATACTCAGAGACATCTGTATTTAAAAACTTTGTTGCAAAAACTACTTTTGGATTTCTAGTCATTGCGTTTTTCATTGTTAGAGATAGCAACGATTGAACATCATCATAGTCGCCAAATATTTGCGTACTCATACCATTGGTTTTAATTATGGTTGTATTTTTTTTACATGAGTTGAGATCTTCAATGAAGCCAAGAATTGGGTCAATGTATTGTTCGCTTAGGGGATACATGCTGATTTCTACTGAGATTCTCATGTGGAAATTATATGAGGATTACTGGGTAAAACCAAGGTGAATATCAAGGAAGTTTAGGGTTGAAAATCAATTAGTGGAACATAGGCCAAATGATTGTAACGCGAAGGTCGCGAAGTACGCGAAGGTAAATTATCCACTTCGCGTACTTGGTATCCTTCGCGTTATTTTACAGATTCTTTAGGATGATAAGCATTCTGAATTGCATTAATTCTTACTAAGTCAGTAAGTTTTTCATTTGTACTTTCAATTTTGCTATACAAAAGAACAAACACAAATACAGAAGTAATGGCGAAAAGGTAGAAAACAAGATCTGTACCTCTGCCGACACCAAGTTTATGTGCAAGGACACTAGAACTTTCCGGGAAAAGAATTAGGAACACTATTACTGCAAAAAAAACGATAGCAATTAACCTATCGGTCAGAGCGGATCTTAAAAAGAATAGATAACAGCCAAGAGAGCAAAGCGCACCGATAACTAATGTAATCTGAATTAAACTCATCGTCTCAGTTTTCCAGTTAAGGATTCCCATAAAATATTAAATGAATTACTCATCTTTTGACCTTTTGCCATTGAGTACTCAGTGTAGTGAATATGGACTGGTACCTCAGTGTAGGGAAGTCCGGTTCGTGCGATTTCACTTAAGATCTGACTACCATGCGCCATTCGATTCTGAGTGATGCGAAGCTGCATGGCTGCATTTCTTGTAAAGCCTCTAAAGCCATTATGTGTATCTGAGATATTCAGTCCACTGGTAACTCGGGTAAATAAGGTTGCAAGATACAGCAGAGCTCTTTTTGCTGGAGGAATATTTTCAGCTTTGCCTCCGGCAACAAATCGAGAGCCAAGGGCAATTTCGAATTTTCCAGATTCTAGTACTGAAATAAAAGCTGGAATATCGTTTGTGCTATGTTGCCCATCAGCATCAAACGTAATTATGTACGATGCACCATGTTTCAAAGCATAAGATATCCCCGTTTGAATCGAAGCACCTTGCCCTAAGTTAATTGCATGACGGCAAACGTGAGCACTATGTCCACACGCTTTTTCATAGGTTGAATCCTTAGAACCATCATCGATAACGACTAATGAATAACCTAATGGAGCAAGTCCATCGAGAACATCTGAAATGACTTGATCTTCATTGTAAGCAGGGATGACAAGCCAGACATCTTTTCGAAGATTATTTTGGTAAAGGGGGGTAACTGAGCCCATAAGCAAATGAATCGAACCATAAAAAACATGCAAATACAATACGAAGTAGCTATGGAGAGCAGGTAGAGCTTAAAAACCGAATAACTTTTTAACGAGAAAATAATAATTTTTTATAAGCCTCGGACAAAGGATTATATAAGTGGGTAACGACAAATGGGGTTCGATCAGGCATCGAAAGCGAAGCATCCATATTTTTAATGAGATCGGAATCGGATACTTTTTTAATTGTTTGAATAAACTTTCTTCTTTTTATAGTAGATGGGAGGGAAGTAAGGATATGGAACCATGCAAGTGTTTTTTTATTCGCCCAACCCGATAAAAGACTATAACCAAACATTGCACCTTCAGTAAAAAGTAACATTGGAACAAGCTTGAAAAGAGTTGTTAGTGAATAATATGAAAGGATGAGTCTAATTCTGTTTCGCTCGATTAAATAAAATTTAAACGTTCCTTTGCCATACGAATAACGATGGTAAACAACTGCATGTGGCTCTACATATAATAGGTATTTTTGCACGTAGAGCCTTAGCGAT
>JBIKWN010000110.1:0-3406 GCA_044356295.1 Bdellovibrionota bacterium | reverse complement strand
ATGACTTCGATAACGAATATGAAAATGCTGTTAAGGTAACTCTTAGGGAAATCACTCTCATGGTTTTGCCACTTGAGAGGATCATTCACTCTAAAACTGTCGCCAATCGAGACAAAGATAAAGCTTCACTACCAATGCTAAAAGCAGCAGTCCAATTGAATTCAAAACAATCAAAATAAGATTTTTAATACTTCTTTAATCGTCATTCGCAACCTTGGCGACTTTCGTATTATAATAAGAACCGATCTTCATGCTAAACCCTCATCTCGTTCTTATTATCACGACATTTATCGGTGCTACTACTGTCTTACTCGGCGAAATAGCCCTTCGCACCGTTGAACCATTTCCTTTATTAACTATACGTTTTGTTTTAGCTGCAATTTTGCTTGGGCTATTTAAAAGAAACGAGATCTTTCCACTGAATAAAAAAAGCCTTATCGGTGGGCTAGCAATTGGCAGTTCATTTGGAGTCGGCTGTGCGATGCTCTATTTCGGTTTGAAAGTTGTACATGCAGGAAGGGCAAACTTTCTTATTTCACTTGAAGTGCTTTGTGTCCCAATACTTTTATATTTTATAAATCGAACAAAACCAAAGAAAAGCGAATGGTTCGCTATTCCTTTAGCTTTAGTTGGACTTTGGTTACTCACTGCAAGTGGAGATAACGTTTTCACTCACGGTGACCTTATAATAGTCTTAAGCACTATTAGTTATGCATTCTATGCGATATCCCTCTCGCATTTTTCGCCTCATAATAATTCATATCAACTTTCATTTATCGCACTGTTATTTATTGCGGTGCTGAGCTGGATTATTACTTTCTTCTTACAACAGCCAGTTTTTATTTCTTTTGAACCTCACGTACTTTGGATTATTTTATATCTTGCAGCGATCGGATCTGTTGCAAGATTTTGTTTGCAATCTTGGGCACAAAAAATCGCAAGTCCTACTGAAACAATTCTTATTTTTGCTCTTGAACCAGTGATTACTGCAATCTTGAGTGTTTCATTTCTTGGGGAACCATTGACATATGTACAGATGCTCGGTGGTGGCATAATAGTCGTATCTTCATGTATGTCTCTTTTAAAGTCAGAATGAATTTAGAATAATTCTATCGGTATTTTCAGTATATCTTGAGAAATGGCATTTCTTATAAAAAAGCTGTAAAAAGTTATTAGATCGTGTACAAGAGATTTCAGTGACAAAGGTAACAAAAAAAATAATAGGTAACAGTGTAGTTTTTCTCACGTACCTATTGATATTTTTACTTCCGATTGCTCACCTTCTGCCTATTCTAAAAAATGATATTAGTCTTGGATGGGATCTACTCCCACATTTAGGCATTTACTCAATTGCTGAGGAAGTATTTTTAAGAGGACATGTTGTTGAGTATACCAAAGCCATAGGAGCTGGCATTCCTCTGTTTGGATTATACTCTCCTGGACCGTACCTCCTGATTTTCTTAGTGAGAGGCATCTCTTTTTTTTCAATTTCTCAAGAATTTGCATTTAATATTTCGTTGGTTCTGATTCCTCTTTTTGTGATTCATGGCTTTCATTATGCAGTACGTTGGATTGTTGGGTTCAAGCATGCTTTGTATGCAACAATAATTTTTCTCGCTTATATTTTCAGCCCGATTGAGTACTCGAATCTTGGATTATCTATATTCGGCGAAATCAGGGGTGGGATGTTTGGTTCGTTTCTTGGTTTTGGAGTTCTTTTTTACCTGTTTGGTGCTCTGCTTCGAGATCGTTCTTTGAAACATCGCTCTACGTTTTTACTTTCTGCGATCCTCGCATCCTCTTTAATGTATATACATCTCTTATCAGCTGTTAGTGCAGTTCTAGCTGCAGGTATTTGGTTTTTATTTGATAGACCATTCAGAAAAAGATTAGCTGGAATAGTTTGTCTTGCAGGTATCTTTTCACTACCAGCCATCTTAAGCATGTATCAATTTATGCCTTATCATTCCTCGGAGCCTATTGCTGGTTCGGGGGGCACTTCAGAACCATTCGCGAGTCTTCTTCCTGGAGTCTTTTCACCTCAGCCATGGAGTATTTATTCTTTTTCACTTGATAGGATAATCTCATTATTTGGAGTTGCATCACTTGCTGCACTATTTTTTCTAGGTGTCGTTCATACAATTCAAAAACAAAAAAAGCTCCTAATTATTCTCATTCTTTGTTTAGTATTTGGGTTGTTTTTTAGTCGTTCTATTTTTTATAATTTATTTCCAATATCAATACACTGTTACCGGTTACAAAATATATTTCTACTCTGTGCTTTGTTTTTAATTGCTCATGGATTTCGAATAGGATTTAAAGAAAAAAATATTTTTCTCAGATGCGCTCCGATTTTTGCAGTGTTGTATGCACTCTATATCAGTGCTTCATTTACAATCTCAACTCCTGCTCGGTACATGGTCGATGCAGGGTTTGTATTTGAAGGAAAACATTCCTTCAATCCGGTGTTATCTCAACGAGAGAAAGTAAAAGACCTTTATTCCCTGAGCAATTACATATCAAATTTAAAAGATAAAAATAGCCGAATTGCAGTTGAATCTACGATTACTGCAGACACTTTATTTGGGTCACCACATGCCTTAATGGGTTATCTCTCTTTCAAAAATCATGACATAGAAACAGTACCAACACTTTTAGCAGAGTCTTCGCTATGTGGAAATTTCATTCTTCCTTTAGTCAATTCAAGTGAGTCTCTTTTCCAGTGGGGACAGGTATCAAAGCCGGAGCTATTGACGTCATCTTTTGATAGCACATTAGATAGAGTTGAAAGGCTCAAATACCTTGGCATTGATGCACTTGTAACTTCATCATTAAATTCAACTTCCGCTGTTAGAGAATATTTTAACAATACCCCACTCAAAGAAAAATATTTTGGGTCAATTTCATATTTTCCACTTGCTAGTGAAAAATCCGCTGAGAGTTATACTTCACAACGCTATACTATGTTTATCTCTCTTTTAAGTACTACAACACAACGAGTTAAAAAATTTCGACGTTTTATTCGTATTTGGTGGGGAACTTCCTTATATAAAAAGAATATAGATATTATTTTTCAACCTGATTTAAAACTTCTTCCCAATCAAAATTCAATTGATGCAATATCAAGACTTGGCATACAAACATTCCTCGCTGATGATACCGAGTGCCTTGAGGTAAAAGCACTTTTGGAACCAACCTACAAGGTTATTTGCTCTTCAGATGCAGTGAAAGAAGGCACTCTTGAATCTATTCTAACTTCAAATAAAAATTTAAATGTCTTTAAATATGGATACTCTCCAAATTCTGAAATTGTAAGAGATCATGCGCAATCATTTATCGTTGCACCATGTTTTACAGGAACATTTTAAATATAGTACTCATTCATCTCACCCTCAGTAACTTCAGC
>JBIKWN010000109.1:0-3417 GCA_044356295.1 Bdellovibrionota bacterium | reverse complement strand
CATTCAGTCCTCCTACCGAGAACCTACTGAATTTTGTGTAAACTATGTATTGCCGCTGGAGTGTAAACGATGTTGTGCCGCCGTACCGCGTGACCTGTTCTCTTTCGCTCACGCCTACGCTCAAGGTCACGGGGTATTTGGGTTCGAATTTAGTCGGGAGCTTCTAAAAAAAATACCTATAGTTTCTTACAATTGATGTCGATGATCCAGCGGGATGAATATAATTGCGGGAAAATACGAGGTCCTCAAAGAACTCGGAGAAGGGGGAGCAGGCACTGTATATCAGGTTAAACATACTGATCTTGGTGTTATTTATGCATTAAAGCTTCTCAAACCTGAACTTGTTGATCAGCGATTTATTGATAGATTTAAAAGAGAAGCTGAAGTCCTCATAAGATTTAATCATCCAGGATCTGTTGCATTAAGAGACTTCGGTAAAACCGAGACTGGTGCTTACTATATGGCGATGGACTATTGTGAAGGTACTACCCTTCATGATCTTATCCTGGCGCAAGGTGAGATTCCAATGAGGAGAGTTCTTAAGATCACAGAACAACTTCTTGAAACACTCCACGCTGCCCATACAGCAGGCATTGTTCACCGAGATATAAAACCTGAAAATATCATGCTCGATAAAGCTAGTGATGGATCAGATTTTGTACGAATTTTAGATTTTGGCATTGCAAAATTAAAAGAGCAAAAAAATGATCCTTCTCGTACGATGGACGGAGTATCTGTTGGAACACCGCAGTATATGTCGCCTGAACAAGCATCAGGAGAAGCAAACCTAGATCATCGCGTAGATATATATTCTCTTGGATGCGTAGTCTATGAAATGTTAACAGGACAACCTCCATTTGCAGCAGACACAGTTCTTCAAACATTAATCATGCACTTAACACAGCCTCCGCCGCCATTTGCTGCAGAGTATGGATTTCCTGATTATGTTGAGTCATTTGTTTTTAGGGCGCTAGAAAAAAATCGGGAAAGCCGTTATCAATCGGGAGAGGAATTTTTAAGTTCACTTCGTAAGTTAAAGGAAACTCTTTTCCCAGTAGCTAAAGATTCACAAGAAGTAAAACCGGTTAAAGAATCTCATCAATTAGATAATCAAGCTTCCCAAGCGCCAATAGTTGCCAAGAAACCTACAAAGATTCTGTGTCTTGATGATAGCGATATGATTTTGCATATCTTTAAACATATCTTAGAAGAGAAAGGATATATCGTTTATACAGCAAATAATTCTGCAGCGGTGCACCAATATTTATTCCAAGAAAAAGTTGATCTCTTAGTAACTGATGTTCAGATGCCGGATATCCCAGGAACAAAAGTATGTCGAATGCTTAAAAAAACAATCCCCGATCTAAAAGTTGTACTTTTCTCAAACCTTCCAGAGCGTGAACTTGAAGCGATGAGTAATGAGAGCAAAGCTGACGGATGGATAAGTAAGAATACTAAGCCGAAAGAGTGGGTGGAGAAGATTGTTGAAGTGCTTGAGTTGGAAAATATAAAATAAATCCTCTTTAAATCACTCGGTCAAGACTTGCAGTCATCTCAGCAGAGCAGTTATTTTGAGCAACAAAACACGTAACTTTCAAAGTGCCACCAAGCTTACCATTATTAGAATCTTGAAAAGATCCTGATAATGTCCCGCTAATTCTGCAGAGTGATCTAAAAGCATTAATTTGTAAGGTTATTGATCTATCTGATATAGTTCCACGAAATGTATTTAGTCTTGGAAGGGATAAGAATAAAGAATTCTTTCGCTGAGTAATGAGCGATCTGCCACTGAGCGTTTTTTGATCAAGTGAGCAATTCCCACCAGTAATCTTTGCAGAAAGATCCCAAAGGCCAGTTGCGAATGTAGTGTATTGATCATTGGTTGCTTTACGAATCGCAGTGTAGCTTCTTGTCATTGTCACACCACTTTTCAACTTTGATTCTCGAAAGTAACCAGTAAAAGTGTAGTTATCACTACTTGGAAAAACAAAATATCTGCCGGCATTTTTATTTGCGAATCGATAAATACCGTTTCTGTCTGTTTCAGTGAATACCGTCTTGCTGATTCTAACTTTTACACCTTCGAGGGGCTTTCCTCCAGAATCAAAGATACGTCCTGTAAGTACACCGGCACCATCAGCAATACTTTCGAGTTCGAAGTTTACGGGAGCTCTATCGCTTGATGAATCTATAGTTACTTTTTTTGAAGAAATTTTTGGGATATACAGCCTTCTAAGATAAGGCGACACCGTATAAGTGCCTGTCTTAGGAACAACAATACTATATTCGCCATTTGAATCAGTATATCCACGTTTAGCACCATCACTTCCATACACTAAAACGCCTCTCACTGGAGTGCCATCAACAGTAATTTTTCCGGTAATTGTTAGTGGAGTAGCGGATAAGGGCAACGCAGTGCTGAAAAAAAAGAGAAAAAAAATCAGAGATATTTTAGCGGTTGAATTCATGGAAATTGCCATCAGATTACGAATTTCTTTGAAGTGTACCTTTATAGTTAGCAGTGCAGCTCTTCATTCCTAAACAGCTTAGATTGATAGATGTATCAGTGGAGGCGACTCCGTTTTTGATAGAAGAAAAATTAACGCCAATTTTTGCGTTGCAGAAAGAGAGCATTGGTCGATAACTTCCACTTGCCTTAAATCCTTTCGGACGTTTTGTTCCTTTGAGCGTTCCATAACCAGGAACTTTTACTGAAATCCTTTTTGTAGAATCGTTAATCTGAATGACCCCATTAATTTGTTTAAGAAATGAACTACACGTAGAGCTTTTTTGTTTTAAGATCCCAGTCCATCTACCTGATAGTCCGTTTGATGGCGTTGATTTTTTTTGATGATTTTTTGATAGAAATTTATTTGAGTCTACTCGACTCATGTATCCGTAATCTGAACATGAACATCCTGAAGGGAGGTCGAATGTTCCGCATCCAAAAAGTGTGTCGTAGCAACATGACGGAATATTTACAGGACAGAATCCTCCACCGCCAGCGCAGCCGAAAAAGGATAAGCAGATTGCAAAGAGGAAAACTATTTTTTGAGCTCTCATGTGGTTCTATGCCTAGTTAGGGTTGTAGGAATGATATATCAATAAATGGGGTGGTGGTGACTTATAAATTAGTGATTTTTCGTAAGGTTATTCCCCTTGACCGTGACCGTGAGCGTAGGCGTAGCGGAGCGCTCAAACCGTTTACAGATCTCTGCCAATACATGGTTTACACTTTTGAGCATATTATAAGCCTTCTATTTTGTCCTTACGCAAGATTTTTGGGGGAGTAATTTTATCACGAATTGCACCAAATTAAAGGTAACCGAAGGGGGTAAAAAATAAGAATCTCAAGTATTTAGGTATACATCGTTTCACTGAAATCGGAGGGTTTAATGATAGTCAGTGAAATAAATA
>JBIKWN010000072.1:0-12000 GCA_044356295.1 Bdellovibrionota bacterium | reverse complement strand
ATTATCGCTTTTTGCTTTGTTTCACTGCTTGCAGCAGCATCTTCTTCTGTACAAGTACAAGCACAATCAACCAGTATCGAACCAACCATTACGAAAGCACAAGAATCTCTTGCTCTTGATGCAAAAAAAGCTGCTTTTCGAGCCTACATTAGAGCACGATCATTTGAAGCTAAAACATTAAAAGTAAATAGCAAAACAAACTTTCCTGGGCGTTGGTCCGGTACGTATTATCTTTCAAGAAATGGTTGTGGTTCTATCAATAGCCGTTTCAACTTTCGCCACATTATCAGAATGAATCGAGCATCAACCGTAATTAATACAAGTCACGATGGAACTTTTTACGGACGATCACGGGATGGTGGTAAAAGATTGGAAGTTTTCAATTCCTACCGAGATACTGATGGAACTGATGTTGATGCTTCTATTGTATATCAAAATTTGAAAAGTACACGTGCAAGCTCCGGATTTGCTGCGCAGATAACCGATGACTTTGGTAGCTGTCGGTTTAGCTACGGCGCTACTTCGTATCGTTCATAATATGATCTGACAATATCTGCTTAATTTTTTCGGCAAGCGTTAACGGCATTCGACCAACTTTGGCGATGACTTCAACCTGAGCTTCAGAAATTCCTTGAATCGATGAAAACTCAGTTAACAGTCTTTTGCGACGCTCTTCCCCCACCCCTGGGATATCATCTAATACTGAACGAAAAACTCGCGCTTTTCTTTTCTGTCGGTGAAACGTAATAACATATCGATGTACTTCGTCTCTTACCCTTTGTAAGAACTGTGTTACTGAATCGGAACCATCAAGAGGAATTGAAGAACCACCACCCTCAATAAAGATTCGCTCAAGAGTGTGAGAGAGAACATCTTTCCCTTTACTTTTTTCAACTTTAATTTTAGCTAGTGAAATAATATCTAGTGTTAGTCCTAACGAATCTCGAGCATCTAATGCTCGCCGAAGCTGCTGTGAACCTCCGTCAATAATAAGTAAATCTGGTAAATGATCAGCTTTTGTAAGTCGTCTGGTTACTACTTCATGAATTGCTTCAAAATCATTTGGGGATCCACTAAAAGAAATAGTAAAGCGTCGGTATCGGCTTCGATCTGGAATTCCATCTTTAAATGCAACCACTGCCCCTACAATGTCTGACCCTTGTAAATTTGAAATATCAACACATTCTATTGTTCGTGGAGCTTGTCGTAACTGGAAACGTTCCTGTAATACTTCGCTAATAGAATCAAAACGAGCTTCAGAGAAAAATTTATTTTGAAAAGCCTGCTTTGCATTTAATTCACAGATTCTCACTAAGCGGTGTTTGGCTCCCTGGTCTGGAACTGTGAATAAAACTTTTTTATCAAATTGCTTTTCAAAAAGTGCTTCTAATAAATTATTCTCAGCCAAAGGAATTGGAAGAACTATTTCAGCCGGAACATCATGCCCACTTTCATAATACTGAGGGATCACCGCCTCTAAAACTTCATCATTACCAATCTGAACATCCTTAAGGCTGTACGTATCAACTTCATGAAGACGCCCGTCACGTGAACGCATCACTGCAATAACGACCAAATCCTCTTCTCGGTATAAACCAAAAACATCACAAGTAAAATCATAGGTCAGTGATTGCTGCTCACCTGCATGAAAGCTCGTCAGAGTTTCAATACGGTCTCGAATAGCGGCAGCTTCTTCAAAACGTAAATCTTGAGAAGAAAACTCCATCTGTTTTTCAAGTGATGAAATTATCGGTTCAATTTTCCCGTCTAAGATTGAAATTGCATCTTTCAACCAACCTTCATACGCTTCACGATCTACCGGAATACAACAAGGGCCAGAGCATCTTTTTATTTCATACTCTAAACATGGGCGAGCACGGTTTGAAAAAACAGCATCAGTACAGGTACGAAGTGGCGAAACGCGCTTTACTACTTCCAGTAGTTCTCGCAATTTATAGGAATTGATATAGGGGCCGTAATATTCACTACCATCGGGAATAATTCTTCGAACAGTTTCAAGTCGCGGCCAAGGATGATTTCGATTTATCCGAATTGATATATATGCTTTATCATCTTTAAGACGAATATTATATCGGGGCTTATTTTTGTTTATTAGTTCTCGCTCTAAGAGGAGTGCTTCCCCTTCATTTTGAGTAATAACATAATCAATCGTACTAACTTTTTTTATGAGGTATTGAATCTGAATACGCCCATCACCTACGCCAAAGTAATTTTTCACACGGGCGCGCAAGTCTTTTGCTTTACCAATATAGATAATGACACCATCAAAATCTTTCATGATGTAGACACCCGGGGTTTTTGGAAAAGCACTTATTTTAGATTTTAATGGGTGAGCCTCGGTTGACATTGAAGATGCATTTTACCATTTGTTTCTGAAGTATACACTACTTCAAGGGCTCAGTTGTTTCTTTCCTGGTTTTTGATTAATAGACTTCTCAAGTGCAAGAAGTGTTTCCTTATCGACAATCCCATTTGGTTCACTTTTTCGGATGCCTTTATCAAACGCTTCTTTTTGAAATGCTTTCACGACTAGTTTCATTTTAGCTGTAAAAATTCCATCCAGAGGTAGCATTGTACTTCTCTTAAAATCTTCATTTGTTCCAAGCCACGCATTTAGTTTCTGCTTTACAAGAATCATGACACCTCCTTCATCTTTTCGTTCAAGAGAAACCTTGCCGAGGCGAATTTTTTTTAAGGTTTCTAAACTTCCATCACCTTCAAAGGGGTTCAATGGCTTAATATGCCCCTCTTTGTTTGATGGACTTCTTGATCGAAGCGACATTGTTCGCGAAGCACGAGGAAGCGAACTATCCTTTAAGTTTGGTAAAGACTGCCCTTTAAAAGGACTCTCAGGCATTTTACTCTCTTTTGTATCTCGACTTCCCATCAGAGATGGTAAAATCGGCAAAAATTCAGATAAGTTAACAGTTATTAAAATGAAATAATTCCAAAACTAAGAAACTCTAAGTACTTGAAGGAGGATGACGAAAGTTTTTTATGTTTTCCACAAAGCAGTAGAATCACCACTTACACCATTTACCGGCCTACACACTAAGAATTTAACCTAGATTGTGCCTTAATCCCTATAATCCTCTTAACATACTAACTCTTTCACCTGGTAATATTCTTTTCTTGATACAAATACTTAAGATCAAAAGATATGTGGTTATTTTTAGCGAGTCTTCGTTATGGTAGCAACAAAGTCAGAAACTACACTTTCCCAGTTCTCTCAAGATCTCATTGCACACAAACAACTTCCTTCAATTGACAAGTCCTTAACACTGAAACAAATGCAGGGTCAGAATGGACAGCTTCCGACATTCACTGTACATAAAATGAATCCTGAATTCATAGTAAACTCGACAGTAGTGGATTCGGAGAACACCAAAGTCCGTGTCGGTCAATTCAAACAAGTATTTTATTACGGTTCCATGGGTAATAATCCCGGGGACGTAGAGACACAAAAAGCGATTCTAGAACTTCGTAAAAATGGATATGAAATGTTGATTAAAGGAGTAATAGACAAAAAGACGGGCATACTACAAGAAGTACGTATGGAATTTACTAAACATATTAAAGATAAAGATGGTAAGGATCAGATCTCAACTGTAGTAGTTCCGATTAAAGGGCCATATTCAGATGAGGATCTTCGAGTAAACATTGCAAAAGCAATCAAGGAATTTAAACCTTAATATTTGTGAATTTGGCAGAAAAAAACGATTTAGGTACAGGGTAACTTTCATTATGATTTAAACTTCTGAAAGTATTAGGTAATCCAAGTTACATTGTACCAATTATTTTTCCTGATTGGTTGGGTCAATCATTAGAATCGCCCAATTTGGGCAATTTGCCTAATGTGATTGGAGGATCGATGTGAATTTTTCGAATTGGAACGAAATTACCTCCAGGGTCTAAGATTATTTTTTTTAGAGGGTCGCCAGTTAGAATCTTGGAAAGTCCGGGATTTATTTTTCGTTCATTCAGTAACTTGCGGCTTTGTGCCTCAATGGCAGGCATCGTTTTCTCTCTTAATACTAAAATTTCTAAGCTCGAATAACTTTCTATTGGGTAGCGTCCGAAAAAATCTCTTCTTAGTTTATCAATGGCTGCGGCTGATTCTTCGGGAAGGCTTTTGTAGAAAGATAAGCTTAGGGATAAGGGTTGTGGATTTAATAAGTCCCCAATCACCCAATCTTTATTTGGATTCTGCGCAATTATTTTTTCTACGGCAGATCGTGTTTCACTGTCTGTGCAATCAAGGGCGATGGCTAGCCTGGAGTTATCGAGTTGTTTTAGGTCTTTTAGGGTTAACTCTATTTTATGTCTATCACCAAAATCTACCATATATGTACATAGCTCCAAATTATTTCAATACTAAGATCCGTTATGAAATCTGATTTTGTAGGTGTAACATATCATAATTCTAATAACCCCTATATTTTTCAACTTGCTGAAATTCTTGAGGATTTCGATGTTAATTAGCATATTATTAGGATTCTGATGTTTGTAATTATCAGCTTTTGTTAATCCTTTGGCTCGGTGTATAGCTCGTCACCTGGCAGTCCGCCCTGTAAAGGTTCACTGGAAAATGAACATTTTATGTAATCTGATAACCTACTAGTCTCGTGGTATTAACCAAGGGAATAGTGTTGGTAAGAGGAAGGAAGAAAAGTGTCAATGACCCCCTTTTTTAGACAAACATTACTCAAAAAGTAGTAGTCGTGTACCCTGCGCCGAAGGCGCAGCATGAGGGGGGTGTGGGGGGAGACTCATAACCTGTGGATACCTGTGTGCATGTGTGGAAAACCAATTTTCCCTAAACTCAGCAGGCGTCATTTTTAATTTATTTTTTATACGTCCGTAAGCGAAGTAATGAATGTGGGTATAGATAGCCTCAAGAAATTCACCAAGTGAATGAAATCTATCTGGGTCCTCAAACTCTACTTTAAACCTTCCGAAGAAAGATTCTTGAGCACCATTTCTCCAAGGGGAACTCTTTGGTGACATCGAGATACTAACTCCTTGCATCTCTAGGCACAGAGAAACTTCATCTGAATGATATTCACTACCCTGATCGGAATTGAACCACTGCGGGAGTTTTCCAACCACCGTAACAGCTCTTTGAATTGCACGTTTTACAAAAGTTGCATCATGCGTCCGTGATATATTAAACCCAAGTATCATTCCAGAAAACGCATCAAGCACAGTTGCTAGATAGTACCAGGTGCCTTTAAAGCTTATATAGGTAAAGTCACTTACCCATACGAAATCCGGAATAACGGGGGATAATTTCGACAGCATATCAGGATAGTGAGCATGTGCTTTTCCGAGATCATTTGGTTTCTTTGGTGTTTTTGCTCTGCGTGCCGGCTTTAGATTAAATTTCTTCATCACGCGCTTTGCGCGTTTGTGATTAATATCAAGAGCAAGCGCTACGCGTCGGTACCCGTATCCTGGATGTGCTCTCATTACTTCTTCTATCTGTTTTCGAAGTAATTCGTCTTTCTCAGGAATTTTTGGATGGTAATACAGACTGGCTCTTGAAATACCAAGTTCTATCGCAAGGGAGCTTTTGCTCCCTTTGGATGCTTGCTGCACAGTATTAATTTTTTTTTGCTAACCGACTCTCGTATGTCAGCTGCCCTACAATTCGAAGCAGTGCTTCGTTCTCCCTTTTTAGACGGCTAAGCTCTAGGCTTTGCGATCCGCCAACTTCAGTATCTCGCTCTAGCCACGTACGGATTGTCATATCATTAATACCGTACTCCTTCGCTACCTCTACAACGCGCTTCCCACCTCTAATCTTGCCAAGTACTTCCGTTCGAATCTCACTCGAATATCGCTTTGTCATACACCTCCTAATATAACGAATAGTCGGTGTCTAAAATACAGGGCTCACATCACTCTTATGAATAAATATATTGTTGGATCTTTTTTATCTGTTTTTTGCATTTCGAAAATTGTACTTGCCCAAGTGATTACTATCCCTCTTACTCCTACCCCTCCAAAATATAAACTTGTCATGATTGGTTCATTTGAAGATCGCAGTTCTGGTACTAATGCTGGTAGTGAGGCACTAACAATCTCAGATGACGGTAATGTGTATGGCTGGACGCCAAGTGCTAATAATACTATTTCTCCTTTCTCATATCTTATGATCTCAAATGTTATAAACGGTGGGTTTAAACTTTTGAATGTCCCAGTTTCAAATATGAAATTCTCAGTATTTGGGTCAAGAAATGGCATAGCAGTGGGTGGAACTTACGGAACCGTTACGTCTGGCAGTGTTGCTTTGATCTGGCGTAACGGTTCCCCGTCAGTAATCCCAGGCTTGGCACATAACTCTTTCTCTAATCGTGCTAATGATGTGAATAATCTTAAAAGCGTGATCGGTTCTACCGGAGTTAACATCAATGGGAATGATTATCTCCGGGGTTTTATATATGAAAATAACTCTACAACTCTTCTTCCGGTTCCTAATGGAAAATCGCATTGTTCTGCATCATCGATTAATGATTATGGCGTTATAGCTGGATGGTGTGACGAAAACGCTCGAGGGCGAGGAAAAGTAGGCGTTCTTTGGGAGAAAAATAATGCCGGGGTTTACTCATTTCGTATCCCTCCTATCAACCTGCTCGGGTCGGGAACTAAAAGCACTGCTGTTGCTATCAATGATAAAAAAGATAGTGTAGTAGTAGGACAATTCTGGTTAGATTTTAATTCGGGAGGATATTTACTTAAAAAGGGAGTCGTTACAGCGCTACCCACACTTGGAGGCACAACTGATTTATCGAACGCCTACCCTACCCCTTTAGATATCAATGATTCTGAAATAGTTGTTGGAGCTTTTGGAAATCCGCAGGGGTATTCGGGAGGTGCTTTATGGATGGACGGCAAAGGTTATTTACTTCAAACCTTGGTCAGTAATTTCGCTATTTGTGATAAAATTCAAAGACCCCAGGTTGAAAATATGATTAAATCGGCTAACTCTATCACTAACAAAGGTTGGATTGCTGTTAATGTACATTGTAATGGAGAACCATATAAAGCAGGAGTTTTGATTCCTGAGGAACAGACCATGGTTAAATCTAGAATTTCTGTTCCTGAAGAATATTAAATTGATTCATTAGAAGAAAAAAGACTGAAACGATTTTAGTACAGAGTAACTTTCATTGTGATTTCAACCACTGAAAGTATTAAGTAATCCGAGTTACGTTGCACCTATTATTTCTAAAACTTTTATTTAACAACTATGGTTCGATTTGAGCTTTCCTGACTTGTACCAAGCGACATTGTTTTAACAATGTAGCTAAACTTCCATTTACCTTTACTTAATTTCGAAATTACAGTCGATGACTTCGATCCAAATCCCTTAGTTTTTCGGTTGTTAGGTTTTGTTCGAGTCGCTTTCGCACTAATAACACATTCTTTGGAAGGTCTAATTGATCTTGGTAGTGTGATAGTTGCGTTTCGCTTTTTAATTGAAATTTTTGCCTTGGGTAGGTTTCCATTGAAGCATTGCTTTGGGGTTTCGGTTGGTGTTGCTGTCGCAGTACTCGTCGGTGTTGCGCTAGGTGTTACTGTCGCAGTGCTTGTCGGTGTTGCTGTAGGTGTTGGTGTCGCAGTGCTTGTCGGTGTTGCGCTAGGTGTTGCTGTCGCAGTGCTCGTCGCTGTTGCTGTATGTGTCACAGTAGGTGTAGGTGTTGTTGTCGGAGTATTCGTCGGTGTTGCTGTAGGCGTAGGAGCGGCACCAGCTTTAAAATCCTGCTCTGCTGCTGCGTTATTTCCCGAAGAGAACCATGCTCCATAATTCATGTACGGAAAATATTGTAATCTTGCTCTCCAATGATATGCGGTGCTGAATGTTAATCCAGAAATAGATTGCTCAATTGAAGTTCCAGTTAAGCCAGTTGTTACCCAACTACTATATCCAAGTCCTGTTCCGGTTAGAGCTGTTCCAAATGGTTTTACTTCATATACAAGTCTTGTTCGTGTTCTTCCTGCTGCTGGCCTTGCAAGCATACGTATCTTAAAAGCATTTGTATTAGATCTTCCAAGAGTTTCTATCCGTGTAGAGAGGCTGTTTAACTGTTGAGGAATAATATCTAAACTGACGCCATTATTGCCGTAGTAGACATACGCTCGTCCTTCGTTGATTTGTCCGCCTGTATAGTAAGGGGCCCCTACGATCACATCTGAATATCCATCTCCATTAACGTCACCTGCTGTTGATACTGAAAAGCTAAACCAACTATTTGCTTGATTTGATTCTGCTGTCCAAGCAGCAGTTGTTGCTATACCACTCGCACTGCCTAGATACACAAACGCTCGACCTTCGTTGTTTTGTCCGTTGTCATAGTAAACAGCCCCGACAATCACATCTGAGTATCCATCACCATTTACGTCACCTGCTGTCGAAACTGAATAGCCAAACTCAGCACTTACTTGATCTGATTCTACTGTCCAAGCAGCAGTTGTTGCTAGACCACTCAAACTCCCTAGATACACATACGCTCGTCCTTCGTCGGTTTCTCCGTTGTCATAGTCAGCAGCCCCGACAATCACATCTGAGTACCCATCTCCATTTACGTCTCCTGCTGTTGATACTGAATATCCAAAGTTAGCAGTTGCTTGATCTGATTCTGCTGTCCAAGCTGCAGTCGTTGCTAGACCACTTGCACTCCCTAGATATACATACGCTCGTCCTTCGTTGTTTTCTCCGTTGTCGTATTGATTGGCCCCGACAATCACATCTGAATATCCATCTCCATTTACGTCTCCTGCTGTTGATACTGAATTGCCATAGAGAGCATTTACTTGATCTGATTCTGCTGTCCAAGCGGCAGTTATTGCTAGACCGCTCTCACTCCCTAGATACACATACGCTCGTCCTTCGTTGTTTTCTATGTTGTCGTATTGATAGGCCCCGACAATCACATCTGAATATCCATCTCCATTTACGTCACCTGCTGTTGATACTGAATAGCCAAAGTAAGCAGTTACTTGATCTGATTCTGCTGTCCAAGCAGCAGTTGTTGCTAGACCACTTGCACTCCCTAGATACACATAGGCTCGTCCTTCGTCGGTTTGTACGTTGTCGAATAGATAGGCCCCGACAATCACATCTGAGTACCCATCTCCATTTACGTCTCCTGCTGTTGATACTGCATAGCCAAAGTAAGAATGTGCTTGATCTGATTCTGCTGTCCAAGCGGCAGTCGTTGCTAGACCACTTGCACTGCCTAAGTACACATACGCTCGTCCTTCGTTGCTTTCTCCGTTGTCATAGAAACGTGCCCCAACAATCACATCTGAATATCCATCTCCATTTACGTCACCTGCCGTTGATACTGATGTGCCAAAGAGAGCAGTGTCTTGATTTGAGCCTGCTGTCCACGCAGAAGAAGTTGACAGCCCATCGGCGCTACCATAATAGACATACGCGCGTCCTTCGTTGCTTTCTCCGTTGTCATAGAAAAGTGCCCCAACAATCACATCTGAATATCCATCTCCATTTACGTCTCCTGCTGTTGATACTGAATTGCCAAAGACAGCATTTACTTGATTTGATTCTGCTGTCCAAGCGGCAGTTATTGCTAGACCACTTGCACTCCCTAGGTATACATACGCTCGACCTTCGTTACTACGTCCGTTGTCGTATTGATAGGCCCCGACAATCACATCTGAGTACCCATCTCCATTTACGTCTCCTGCTGTTGATACTGAATAGCCAAAGTAAGCAGTTGCTTGATCTGATTCTGCTGTCCAAGTGGCAGTTGTTGCTAGACCACTTGCACTGCCTAGGTACACATACGCTCGTCCTTCGTCGCTTTCTCCGTTGTTGTATTCATTGGCCCCTACGATCACATCTGAATATCCATCTCCATTTACGTCTCCTGCTGTTGATACTGAGTAGCCAAAGTTAGCATTTGCTTGATCTGATTCTGCTGTCCAAGCGGCAGTCGTTGCTAGACCACTTGCACTGCCTAGGTACACATACGCTCGTCCTTCGTCGCTTTCTCCGTTGTTGTATTGATTGGCCCCTACGATCACATCTGAATATCCATCTCCATTTACGTCACCTGCTGTTGATACTGAAAAGCTAAACCAACTATTTGCTTGATCTGATTCTGCTGTCCAAGCAGCAGTTGTTGCTAGACCACTCGAACTCCCTAGATACACAAACGCACGTCCTTCGTTGCTTTCTCCGTTGTCATAGTAAGCCGCCCCGACAATCACATCTGAATATCCATCTCCATTTACGTCTCCTGCTGTTGAGACTGAAAGGCCAAACTCAGCACTTGCTTGATCTGATTCTGCTGTCCAAGCAGCGGTTGTTGCTAGACCAGTCACACTCCCTAGATACACATACGCTCGTCCTTCGTTGCTTTCTCCGTTGTCGTATTGATAGGCCCCTACGATCACATCTGAATATCCATCTCCATTTACGTCTCCTGCCGTTGATACTGAATATCCAAAGTATGCATTTTCTTGATCCGATTCTGCTGTCCAAGCTGCAGTAGTTGCTAGACCACTTGCACTCCCTAAGTACACATAAGCTCGTCCTTCATAGGTTTGACCGTTGGTATAGTAAGCCGCGCCGACAATCACATCTGAATATCCATCACCATTTACGTCTCCTGCTGTTGATACTGAGTAGCCAAAGAGAGCATCTGCTTGATCTGACTCTGATGTCCAAGCGGCAGATGTCGCAAGCGGATCTACAATAATTGGATACATTGCACCTACATCATTAACAACGAGATCATAGATATTCTTCCCGCTTTTTTTGTCTTTATAGTACTTAATGCTTGCAGGAAGTGTGGTGCCTTTACTGTCCCATGCCTTGATATTTGAAAAGCTAATTATATCTTTTGAATTATCTGAAAAAATTATCTTATCTAAAGATGCTGCATTTACTTTTAAATCTGTATTTACAAATCCACGAACTATAAGTTCACCTTTACTTTCTGTTGCACCAACTCTTTGATTAATTGTAAATCCTTGTTCAAGTCCTACTTTAGAATTTTTGTACCACTCTGTTACGTTTTCTGATTTCTTGATTGAAGCATTGCCTTCTGCTGTAATTTCTATTTTGTTTTTCAGATTACTTCCTTTGGACTCAAAAGTTTTTCCGTCTCGGACTAGTCCTGCGTAAGAATATGACCATTGCCATTTTGTATTTTGAACTTGGCTTTTTTCGTCGCTAACTTCCGATGGTACTATTAGATATTCTGTATCAGAGATATATGCTCTTATTTTTTGTTGTCTGTTAGTGAAATGAATCTTTGGTGTTTTAAATTTTTTTCCAGAGTTATCTTTTGATTGAAAAGTTCCCTTGTACTCATCGGCTTCAATCTGGCTGGTTACTTTTGCATACCATCCTTTATTTACTTCTTTTGGTAGATCTTGTTTTTTTGGTTGTGTAACATTTTGTAGATTTTTTTCTTGTAGATTATTCAGTGCGAGCTGCTCTGGTAATGCAAACGCAGCGGTTACTGAAAATATTTGTGATAATAGAAATACAAATCCAAGATTTTTTGTCTTAATTATTAGTGAATTTGTTCTTTTTTTTCTTTTTGAAAGAATCATGCAAATCTCGCTTTTATCAAGACTTTTATCGATGTTTTTGGATAATTACATGAGTGAAACTTTGTTAAATGGATGGGCAATCAAATGACGTTCGGAAAGTATTCATTGTTCAACCAAAGTTCTATAGCTTAGACATCTATGCTATTTCCATAGTTTCTGCTGAAATCTACCTCTTTTCCTCAAATGCTAATTTTCATCACTAATGATCTTGGTACAGGGTAACTTTTATTGTGATTTAAACTATCGAAAGTATTCATTAATCCGAGTTACCTTGTACCAATGAAATATATCTTTTCGTTCAAGAGAAACCTTGCCGAGGCGAATTTTTTTTAAGGTTTCTAAACTTCCATCACCTTCAAAGGGGTTCAATGGCTTAATATGCCCCTC
>JBIKWN010000071.1:0-12046 GCA_044356295.1 Bdellovibrionota bacterium | reverse complement strand
GTGCATGATCTTTTTGCATTACCCTCCCTTTTTCTACACGATGCTCCAGAGATTAAGAAAATCATGCATTCTCTGGGAATTCCAAATTACACCGCTCCTCCTATTCCAGATCCCCCTGTCAAAAATGAGATCTTCTTCGATGAAATCCCAGACTATGATGTGTAACTAAAATGCACTGATGGATCTCTCTATCCAAGGAACCAAAACCAAAAATACACTCTGGATCTGCCCTAACCCCATGCACTTGTGGTGTGTTTATCTGCAGATTTCAGTCTTTCTTCAAACAGATTGAACTAAAAATACCACTCACTCATAAAGTCTTGATGAATAGCTCATTCTATCAACTACTTACAGAAAGAGCTTTGATTTTCCTATCCCTTTTTTCTTTCAATGATTTCTGAGTTTATGCTTGCCTTGAATTATCCACACAACGTCATCGAAGAAATATGTGGTAAGTCTTCAAAGTGAAATAACAAATTCACCTAGAACCAAAATGCCATATTTAGTCGATAAGTGTAATGTTTGGCTAATTCCAACCGAAATATATTAATCAGATATTTTTTCGTTTTATAGTTTTGTTCTTTTGGGGAGGTTTATATGGGTGGTGGTTTTTCAATTGAAAAAGAAACTCGTTCAATACCGCAATCCATAGGTGGAATAGGCGTGAGCCACCCTACTAGCCAGCTTCTAATAGATTTTACGAGATCTAACATTCTGTTTACACATAAATTAGTCCTTACAGAAAGTAACAAAACTGTATCGATCCTTAAATTATGAAGGTTTATGTAAGCCATGGACCAACCTATATCCAATGACCCAAATAAGTCGCACAGTACTGAAACTAATGAAAGCAAGGCAGGAAAGCTGCCTGGCATATCAAAAGAAAGTGAACGGACGACTGTTCGCTCTACCCCAGTTGAGTTCTCTTTATCAACTATGTTTTTAAGACACATGTTTTCTGAAGGCACACAGTTGCTATCAGGCGGAGGGATAGATGTAGTTGAGATCAAAAATCTAATAGCCCAGTTTAATCTTCAGCACCCAGGCAACAAGGTTTACTTTAACATCAACAGCTTTGAAAAACTTGCAAGCGTCGAGGGAAATGCCGTTGCAATCAACAGAGACGAAATATTCAAAGCGCTTGGTCTAACAGATGAAGAACTTGCTTTTGAAAAATCCAAGCCTTTTCAAAAGTTTCTTCTAAGCAACGCAAAAAGTATTCTTACTGAGGGGGGCATAACAATTGCGGAACTACAAAAAGCTGCTAGTTCCTGGAACCTCATGAACCGTAACAACCCAGAAAAATGGGTAAAGATCTCGATGAATGGATTCTTAAAAATTGCCCTACTAGACGAAAGCAAAGATCGATCAGGGCAACTTACGATTAATAAACGCGAACTAGAATTTGTAGCACTTGGAAAACATCACCAAAGTGTCGATCCTTTGCTTTCTAGATGGGAAAAGCACTGGCCTAAAGAACTTGCATTTTCGTATGAATCATTTCTTAAAGCATTGGATTTACACCAACAGGTCGTAAAATCAAATGACGGAAAGCCTATTGAACTGAGCGAGGCAACGCGACAGGTGAGTGAGTTAACCTTAGTGACTAATTTTGATGGAAGACTAACTACAGCTCAACGAGAAGAGCACGAAATAAACGAACTAAATCCATTTAAGGAAAAAGAATTTCTTTCTAAAAGCAGAAAAGATGCATATCTAAAAGAAGAAAAGTTCTTCAAAGCAGCACTTGCTTATCATGAATTTGAAAAAGGTAAAAAGCTCTCGGGTCCCGAGCTCCAACAATTTCGAAAAGCCTTTCAAGCGGACAGAAACATCGCTGGCATCGCTTCAATACCCGTTGATCTATTTGGTAAGCTAACTGGTGTTTCAGCAGCAGATGCTCCATTTGCGTATGCGGCACTTCGATTCGTTTCTGGATCGATTACTCTTCCTGCCCTACTAGCAAAGCAGAATCAACTGGCAAGTAGCGACATAAGTAGATATTTGAAAGATGTATGGAAAGAATCACCATCAACAATAATTGATTTTGCAAAAGCAATTAATGTTCTGGATCGAGATCCTAGTGTGTCCAGTGCGGACCGCTTTGAGCGTTCCCTAAATCTATTGGCACTAGCTGCAGGTAAGGCATTTACCTTTAAGAATGCGGCAGGAATTGTCGTACGTGGGTTAAAGAATACCTCTGCCGCTATTGAGATTATAAAAACTAGTCCTAACGGAATTTTACATTTCAAGATCGCTGGTCAAGCATTCCAAGCGCATTCTGTTAAAGAATTTGAAACTATTCTTAATAGCCAAGCTCCCTTTGCTGCCAGCCAACCTCAAAAATCTTCATCAATAATCACCCCAAAACATAAAACCGACCTAGAGATACGTCTACAGAACAGCGAAGTAATTCCATCTTCAAGAAAAATGGAATTTTTAAAACAACTGGAAATGAAATATGACGGTGTTTCTACTTATTGTTTACACATAGATACCATTCGCTTTGATAGATACGAACTAAGAAGAGATGGAGTTTTGTTTACAACTATTAATGTAGAACACGGACTTTCCATTGAACCACATATCCTATCCGAAATGGTGTGGCAACGCGCGCAAGTAAAATCTGCTGTTGCGGATATTTTTGGAAGGCTCCATGGTAAAGAATTTGGGATGAAAGTTGCTAATAAACTACGTGAGACACAGATTTATATCCTTGCTGATGATACAAAAGTAACGATTGGTACACCATTTGCAGGATTTGCAAACCCCGTGACCAAAAGTGTATTCGTACGTGAAGGGTATCTATTGAACCATACGCTAAGTCATGAGCTAATTCATTCTGCACAGTTTTACGCAGGGGAATTATTGGGAGTACCGTCTAAGGAATCAATTCTTTCCTACAGCGGTCTAAATGAAGCGCTTACAGAAAGACTTGGAGCATCCGCGGCGCATTGGGTTCCCGAAGGCTATCCTGCATATAGAGTTATCGCGGATATTTTAGAATCTAAAGTTGGAAGTAAAGCATTAATGGATTGCTACAGCACGCAGACTGTCAAGCCATTAGCTGATGCACTAAACATTGAATTTGGCGCTGATATTGCATCCCAGATAGTTTCTGCGCTTCGCACACGTAAAGATCAACATTATTCAATAAAAGATCATGTTTCACGATTTAGAGAAGTTTTAAAAGCACACCCAGAACTCAAGCAAAGCGTGTCAAAGGAAATGCTGGACTTCCTAAAAGATCAATCTTCTGGTGGTCACGTAAATACAGCCAAGCTGGATTCGATTATTCAAAATGAGTTTAAAAAATATTATAAGAATCTTCAAACTTTCGAGCAAACTCAAAGGAAAATAAATAATCATCCGTTAAGTGGGGTTGAAGGTAAGCGTCCTATTGCACCAGAAGTCGTTGCTGGTGGCGCCCTATTTTTACTCTTGGTCACAACCGCTGGATTAATTGGTGCAATTAAGCAAGATCGTCAACAGGCACAAGAACAGTCAGAAAGAATTTCAAGCCGTAGGCCGAAAACTAACGAATGAAGTTAGGCACATTCACGGAGAAATAATTGGTACAAGAGAAATAATTGGTACAAGGTAACTCGGATTATAAATATCTTCAGTAGTTTAAATCATATTGAAAGTTACCCTGTACCAAAATCTTTAGCTCTTGATGAATAGCAGATACTCTCAACTACTTACAGAAAGAGCTTTGATTTTCCTATCCCTTACATTTCGATGTAGTCTCTTAAGTGCTCAATAGTAAGTTTTATCCTTTTAATTCCTTTTTCATCTAAAAGAACAACTTCGCTATTGTTAGCACGTGCCATTTTCTCAACGTGCTCTCCTGAGGAGTGAGATATAGTAGGTGTTAAGAGTATCACTAGGTCATTTTCTCCAGTCTGTAAGTTTCTCACCTGGTCACAGCTCACAAATGACACTTTTTTCTTTAAATTATGATCGATAACTTGAAAGTTATCTGCAAATCCAGATATGAACACAATTCTTTTAAAAGAACCCGACAACTCTTTTGAAAAGGAAGGCTTCCAATCTTCTTGAATTACTTGCTCCTCATCACAATTATAAAATAATTGCTTTAAAAAGATTGGGATAACTTCTGCTTGCCTTAATGCCACTGTATCAATTCCTAAAACATCTCTTCGATCTGCCATAGATTCCCCAGATTCTAAAAGTTGTAAATATTTTCTTCGAGTAGAGGAACTTTCTAAGAGTACTGCAGAAACCAGAGTATTACCAAAAGCATCAAAGTCTTTTTGAATAAGACTTCTTTGGTATTCGAAACGTCTTCTCATAAATTCATTCGTGATTCCATTAAGAAGTATTGAAACTTGATCTTTTTCGCTATCGACTTTTTCTGCGACAGAAGGAATTACATTATCTTCTATAGGAAGAGAAGAATTGTCTAAATAATCATTTAGAATGGTAGAAAGGTTTGTGAAATCTTGAGCTTTAAGACATTTCCTATAGTCTGCGTATTGAATTTTACCTGAAGGTATCTGTGATAGTGTTTTAAGAATATCTTCATCTAGTTCAAGAATATTTTTTCTATTCAAAATAGAGGGGGCAAAAGAATGTGCGTCAAAAATCTTAAATACATGTCTTAAGCGCACAGTAGATACATCTGGGTTCATAGCTATATATGCGATTTCAACACATTGCGCTGGATTTAATTTTTTAATTATGGATATGTTCTCACAAAATAGTTTGTACTTCTCTTCAAGATGCGGAAGAGAATCAATAATCGATTGACGAAAAAGTGATCCAACTTCAGAGATATCAGTCTTTTTTTCTCCAAAATGATGAGGAAAAGTTATAAGATCTGATGGAATGTTTAATAGGTCTTTCAAAAAAGAAATATCAGGTTCTTTTTTTTCTCTGAAGAACTTGAAAAGATATGACGAAACAAGTTCTGCTTCTTCCATTGGAAGAGAACCGAATTGAGAATTATTCCAAAGTTCTAATACCTCATTGCAAACATCAGAAATATGACGTTCTTTATTTGAAGCAATTCCACGAGCCATTTTAATCACTGGAATCGGTAGCTCTGAAAGCGGACCAAGCAGTGTGCGACACTGCAACAGTTCATTTCTAAGGTCAGAATCGAAGAGGGCTAATTCAAAAAAATGTCCATCAGCCTTTTCGCCCATAGAATCACTTATGTTGGAAATCTTATTTCTTCGAAAAGTTCTTATTGACTCTTCTGCAATTAAACAAGCTGCAAGATTACCACGAAGAAAATCGCGAGGATCTGATACTAATAAAATTGTTTCCGCCAATTCACGGAGGATATTTTGACTTTGTTGCTCTTCTCGTAATGGCTGATTAAACATCAATATCGAATGCAAGACAGTCTTTACAGAAAGAAACTGGGTTACGTTTTTTGTTGCGTCACTGAGTTTTAAAGCTACTTCTTTTAAATCACTCTCACCGAGACTCAATAGTGCTTCATTCAGACTAGTCACAGTTTCATCTTTAATAATTGGAGGTAAGCAGTAGTACTTTTGGTATCTTTCTTGTAAACCTTGTATGAATATTTCATCAGTACCTCCTGACAGTGCTAGTGATTTGAATGGCTCAGCTCCAGCCACAAAGGAACCACGTGATTTTATCTCTCGTACAAACAGACCAGTTAATTGATTTATTGACTTATCAACTGCAAGTAAAGTAAATAGAACTTTCGAATTATTGAGTGAATCTTGCATTATCGACTCAATACCTTGGCCTGCAGCTCTTTCCTTTTCTAATTGAGCTTCATCTATATATATTTGTGGGACTAGTGCCTCGTAAAGAGAAATAAGCTTTTCTATTTTTTCATATGCTTCGAGGGGTGCTGGATTCGAAAGCTGCTTTTCAATTTCAAGAGGTTGATTCGATTGTGATGTACTACTATGCATTGTGGCTATATTTACATTCTTTAAAAACAAAACGAATCATGTACGATACAAAGGGCTTAAAAAATCTTGACATAGCATGATTTATAGGACCCGTTCACCCTCCTGACCTATATCTTTTATTAATCTTCATTTGTATCAGGAAAAATACATTTTTCTGTACAAAAAAAATTCACAAAAAACTAATTATATTGCGTATGTAAGTACTAAAATTAACGATAGATGCTTCAAAGATAACGGACAGGAAGATCCTATCTCAAGAGCATACGGGGTTCTCGGTGTGGTTAGGAGATCCCTTCCAGGATGAGGGTTCAGAGAAGTTTGTTGCAAGGTACGTTGAACGGGGACCCATATCCCTAGAGAAACTTACCATTCAAGATGACATCGTAACTTATACCACTCACTCATAAAGTCTTGAGCAATAGTCCATTCTATCAGCTCCTTACAGAAAGAGCTTTGATTTTCCTATCCCTTCGCTCACGCCTACGCTCAGGGTCACGGGAAAGGGAATCTTTTTATCAATCGATAATCTAGTAATTAAGAACGAACCAAAGAAGGAATATCCTGAGGAACCACATTAGCTTCAATAAATGGCTGAATCGGCACCGCAGGTTTATCTCCAAGCGATTCTCTTGTCACCATCATGTGCGCCGTTCTTTGAATAATTCTTTTAAATACCGGAGCTGCAAGTGTTCCTCCATAAATTGAAGTAGTACGAGGCTCATCAACAGTAACTAACAAAACTAATTTTTTCTTTACTCCTAGTCCTGAGGTATCAGCAAAACCAACAAACGATGCAACATAACTTCCTGCAGCATAACCTCTTCCATCAGGGCGAGCTTTTTGAGCAGTTCCAGTTTTTCCACCCACTCGAAGCCCTTCAATCGTAGCCTTGCCGCCTGTACCATGCTCATCTTCGACAACGCCGTACATCATCTCTTGTACTGTTTCAGCAGTTTTTTCACTAAGAATTCTTAATGGTTCAGGAGTTTTTTGATCTAGAATAAGTTTAAGTGTCGGAAGCTTTCCACCATTTGCGACCGCTGCAACTCCACGTACTATTTGGAGTGGAGTAACCGCCACACCTTGACCAAAAGAATGAGTTGCAACATCAACACCACTCCACGAATTAACATGTCTCAAAATTCCTGCGGTTTCCCCAGGAAGTCCAAGCTTGGTGTTATAACCAAACCCAAAACGTCTTATCCAATCATAGAGACGATCTTTTCCAAGACGAATTCCAATTTTGGTCATTCCAATATTTGATGATCGTACAACAACATCAAAGGTAGAAATCGACCCACTTGGATGCACATCTTTAATAACGTGCTTCATAAAGGGGTACTTACCGTTTTCGCAATTAATAATATCCGTTGGTTTGAGCACCCCTTCTTCGATTGCTGCTGCAGCAACTAATGGTTTAAAAATTGAGCCAGGTTCAAAGACTGCTTCTACCAGTTTATTTTTGGTTTCATCTTTGGAACCAGTCCCTGCCATATTAAAGTTAGGGCTCGATGATTGACTCATTGCAAGAATCTCTCCTGTATCAGCATCGATCATCACTGCTGCTACAGATTGTGCATTTGCATTAGTCTCTCCAAGCTCTACTTCTTCATCGACAATTTGTTGAATATCACTATCAAGTGTCAGTTTTAACTCTTCGCCTTTAGGAAGTTCCATTTCATTAGCTGCAAATGCAGTAAGTTGAATCGGATTTCCGTAAGCATCTCGAACCACTCTTTGTTTCTTGCTCTGTTCGTGGAGCTCTTTTTCATAGAGCTTTTCAATGCCAGAAAGCCCTGTGCCATCCACTCCAGCTTTTCCAATAAGAGTACTCGCAGCATTACTAAAAGGATAAAAACGTTTGGCTTCTAAAACGTAATTAACACCACTCATTTTTAAGTTTGTTATCTTATCCGCAATCGCTCGGGGTAATTGTCGACGGATCCAAACAAATGGGGATTTCTCCTCCATTTTTTTAAGAATATCTCGCTTGTCCATTTCAAGAAGTGCGGCAAGCTGTAAAGCCGTTTTTTCTTTATCTTTAATCTGTTTTGGTCGGATATAAACTGAACCAGCCGGAACAGACACCGCCATTAATTTCCCACTTCGGTCAAGGATAGGACCACGTTCCGAAGCTAGTTCAACATCAGCAAAGTGTTGCTTTAATGCCCATGATTGCCATCTTGATTGATCAGAAACCTGTAAAAAATAAAGTCTAGCTCCAATAACTCCAACCCATGCAAATGCGAGAAGACCTATTGCAGTCATTCTAATTTTTCGTGATTTTGGAGGAAGAATTATTCCACTATTACCCGAAACATCTTCACCACGGTTGACGTTGCCATATTGGTAAGCTGACTGGGCAGAGCGTGCAAAATTAAGTGAAAACTGTGCTTTTTGCTGTCTCCTTGATCTCATCGAGTATAGATCCTTTTAGCTTGTGCTGGATTAAGTGGTTGTAGTCCCAATTGTTTATGAGCTCTCATCACTAAGTTATCTGGTTTTAGTAAAACTGAATAGTGTAATTCTAACTCACGACGTTCCATATCAAGTTGCACAGCTTCTTGTCTTGCACGTGCTAGTTTATATCCTTGCTCAGTGGATTCGATTGTTATCCAAACTTTTGCAACCAGTGCAATAAAAAGAAATACACCAGCAATTAAATGCCAAGAAACAGGAAGGTTTACCGGTTTTCGGCGGACATAAACAGTTTGATAATCAAGAGCTATAGCCATGGTGTAATCCTTTACGATAAAAATTCAAAAACTCTTAATCGTGCACTTCTTGATGCTGGGTTGATTTCAATTTCCTTCTCAGAAGGCACAATTGGTTGACTGGTTATAAATCGTCCTTTCGAACCACGATCAATTATCCCTAGGTATGCCGGCGCAGTATTGCCCTGTGCCCAAGCACGCATACGTTTTGTGACAAGTTTGTCTTCGAGTGAATGAAAAGTAATAACACCAAGTCGTCCACCTTTTTTGACAAGTCGTGGAGCAGCATCAAGCATTGCATCAATCTCTTCAAATTCCTTATTCACTTCAATTCTAATTGCTTGAAGTACCACCGTCGCAGCATTTGTTTTAATGTGATAGTTACTTCGTTGCTGTTTCTTTTTTCTTTCTAACCACTGAAGCGCATTACTCACCACTTCGCTTAGGGCAGCAGTGCTTTTAAAAGGGCGATGCTCAACGATTGCTTTTGTTGCAGAGAATGCTTCTTTTTCCGCTCCTCCACGACGTAGTATTCGAAGCAGATCCTTTTCAGACGAATCATTTACTATATCAGCAGCTGTAATCCCGATTGATTCATCCATTCTCATGTCTAGACTATCTTCGTCACGAAATGAGAACCCACGGTTTTCTTTTATCTGATCAGTTGAAAGTCCAAGATCGACAAGCATGCCATCAAAGTTTTTCTCATCATCTGAAAGTGAATCTTCAACCTGTGAAAAAGCTGTATGAATCAACTTCCATCGATCACTACTGAATTTTTCGGATAATTTTTTTTCAGCTCTCTCTATCGCTCGATTATCGCGGTCACATGCAATGACGGTACAATCTGGAAGAGCTTCGAGTAATGCTTCAGTGTGACCTGCACCACCAAGTGTGCAATCAAGAAAACGGCATTGATGGGCATCCGTGCCCTGCCGACAGCGCGCAAGCTGTTCGATAACTTCATCCTTTAGCACCGAGTAATGAATTGTTGTTTCGGATTGCTGATTCATATATCAACATCCGAAAAAAGATCTGGATTTTGAAGCAACGCACTCTCTGCTTCACTAAAAATATGACTCCAGACCCGAGTATCCCAAATACGAAATCCGTGAATTGATGAAGTAAAAGTTACTTCTCGATCAATACTTGCGTAGGTGCGCAGATACTGAGGAATAATAATTCTGCCGCTTCCATCAAGAGCACAATCCGAAGCACGTGAAAGATAAAAATTTTCTAGCTTTTGAAGCTTTGCAGAGAACCTACTTTTCTCTCGAAGTTTACGTTCAAAATCAGTCCACTCTTTTGAGGTAAATCCTTCTAAGCATCTTGAGCCATCAGAAATATAGTTCGTTAACACAACACTGGTTGATTGTGAGTCTTCAAGCACCTTTCTAAAGTCTGAAGGAAGGCTTACTCGCCCTTTTTGATCTAAATTATGGGTGAAATGTCCCCTAAAGGTTGGCTTAACCTCTTGATTTTCTGGAATTTTATCGGATTTTGTACTATCCATGCCGCTTTATCCCACTTTACACCACTTTATGCTTTATCCCAAGTTGTTTTTTTAAGTGTTTGGAAAACTTTTTCGCGGATAAACGAGAAGAAAAAATAGTTTTCGTTGAATAGTCTTCCTTGGTTATTCGTTTAAAAGGGAAGCTCTGCTACCTTATGGATTTACCGATGATTAAAACTGATTACAAAACTCCTCGCCGCTTAACGAATCTCTACATAACGAAACGAGACCTGATCGTTGGGTTCTCAACAGCTGCGCTGTGTTTTGCATTTACAATTAGCGCAGAGGAATGGAGAGAGAACACAGACGGCGACATGAAGCCTTTCGAATACCGAGCAGTTGATGCACACGGTGCTGTAACGAGGTCTGCTTGCCCTTATACATGCAAAGACAGAAGCATCCCGAAAGAGTCATGCAAAGAATGGAAAAGCATCACTCATTCTGAAGGCGGCGAATGTTATGTTCAGGATTTAAGAATTTCTAAAAATGATGCAATGCCAAATACCACTGCTTCTGAGGTCAAAAAAACTACTGATAACTATAAAGGGAAGTAGTTTAAAAAAAAATGCCTCCTCACCACAGGTATCGAATAACAGCACCTGTATAAAAAATCTTATTGGCAAATTTTCCTTCCTCGTCAGGATCATAGCCTCCGAAGAATAAACGTACCCCAAAATCGACGCTGCTCGTATCAAAGTGATTTCTAACAGCGATAAGCGAATCGTATAACCCCTCACCCCCTGAAGCAGGGAAAAAATCGGTTCTCGTAAAGAGGCTATAGTCTGAGTCTAAAAAAAGCTCTCCTTCAAAATTCGCAACCGGAAAAGCAATAAAACCACTTCTCTGAAATGATTCCTGTCCTGCTTTAAACTTAATATCAACGTACCTTGTAACAAGAGAACCACCAACACGGAGATAACTTTTTTTATCAGCAGAGGTAACGATTGGGTAGTTAGCAGTGCCCCTCAAGGTATGGAACTGATAACTCAAACTACCAGATTCATTTTTTTTGTACTCGCTCTCATCGGTATTAAAATCACTACTGAGCGTACCCGAGTAACTTGCAAAAAGGGGTTGGGCAACAACTCCGTAGTTCCAACCATCTTTTTTAACTGACCAATATTCAAGACGAGCCGTTGGAGCAAAACTATCCCAATCAGAAGTTGCATTTGCCTGGTTGTACCCAGAGAGCAACATATTATTTGTAAACAAGGCTCCAGCCTCAACTTCAAAAAGCCCCTGACGCGGACTTTCCTCAGAAAAAACAACTGGGCAACTTGTGCATACAAAGAAAAAAATGATGAATGTATATTTCTTCCACATAAAATGACTCTATAAATGACTACTCAACAGTAACACTCTTAGCAAGATTCCTAGGAAGATCAACATCAGTCCCGTTATGCACAGCAACAAAATAAGCCAAAAGTTGCAGAGGAATATTCAAAAGAATTGGCGCAAGCGATTCACTAATAAACGGTACTGGAATAAACCCTTCTTGATTGCCGATCATACCTTCATCAATCATTGTATCTGTAACGCAAATCAATTTCGCACCACGACTTTCAACTTCCTTCAAATTTGAAATTGCTTTCTCAAGAATTGCAGACTGATTCAAAACCATAACCACTGGCATATCTTCGTCTATCAAAGCGAGTGGTCCATGTTTAATCTCACCTGCTGGATATCCTTCAGCATGAATGTATGAAATCTCTTTCAATTTTAAAGCACCTTCAAGTGCAATCGGGAAACAGATACCTCTTCCAAGAAAAAGAAAATCACGAGCACGGTAATGAAGCTTCGAAAGTTTTTCAATTTTCTTACTACTTTTGAGTATTACTTCGAGAGTAGAAGGCAATTTTGTGAGTGCATCTATCTCTTTTTTTGAAGTTTCAAGAGTTATA
>JBIKWN010000107.1:0-3529 GCA_044356295.1 Bdellovibrionota bacterium | reverse complement strand
ATTCTGGTACAACGAATTTAACGGCTGGACAAATTGCTCTAGCAAATAATAGTGGATTAGGTAGTGGACAGCTTTCGATGTCTGATACAACGATTTTAAGTCTAAATAATGATATATCTGCAGCAAACGTTTTAAGTATTGCAAATGCAGGGACTGGAACTGTAAACGTTACTACAGGATCAGCAACGCTTTCTGGAAATATGGCAAGTACAACAGGAAGTTTAACTAAAACGGGAGATGGAGCGTTAACGTTATCTGGTACAAATGGCTATTCGGGTGTAACAAGTGTTAATGCGGGAACGCTATCAGTTGCAACACAAGTGAATCTCGGAGGATCTAGTGCAGCCGTTACGCTAAATGGTGGAACCTTAGGTACAACAGGTGCATTTTCTAGCTCTGGAAGCTTCATTGTGACAGACAATTCTACGCTGACGAGCGCTACATCCTCGACATTGAGTGGGACTTTAACTGGATCAGGTGACAAGACTTTAATTTTGGCAGGAGTTGGAACAAATTCTCTTAAAACGGTCAGTGTAGATTCTGGAACTTTTACAATTAGTGGAGCAATCAAAGGAAGTCAGACTTTTGAAAAAGTTGGAAATGGAACACTGAGGTTAGATAGTTCAAACACATATTCAGGTGAGACGACAATCACTGCAGGGGTGCTAGCTTTAAATGGTTCAGGTTCTCTACCTTCAGCAGGCAGCATTATTGTGAATGGCTCCTCAAAGTTTAATATTTCTGGTACAAATAGTGGCACGACAGTAGGGGATTTGCAAACTGCAGCAGCTAGTGAGGTGGTTCTTGGCTCTCGGCAGCTTGCTTTTGGGACAAGTAACAACAAAACAATCGATGGTACTATTTCGGGCGCGGATGGGGGTATTACGAAGCAGGGATCAGGGATTGCGACTCTTACAGCAGTCAATACGTATACAGGATCAACTTCAGTAAATGCAGGAACTTTAAAATTAAGTGGGGCAGGATCTCTTGCAACTTCTAGTTCTATTACTGTTTCAACAGGTGCTACTTTTGATGTGTCAGATGTTACGACTTTATCAGCTATAAAAAATTTAAGTGGAGGAGGGACTCTAAATTTAGGTTCGAAAACTCTTAATTTAACGCAAAATAACGATTTAACTTTTTCTGGTAACCTTTCAGGAAGTGGGCCTTTCAATAAGTCTGGAAGCGGTGATTTAATTATGACGGGTAATAGCTCTAGTTATAACGGGACTTTTACGGCTACTGGTGGAGAAGTAAGATTAAATGGGTCTTTGGGTGGAACCTTAGTTTTATCAGGTGCTACTTTAAGAGGAAATGGAACTGTTGCCATATTAAATAATTCAGGTACAGTGTCCCCTGGAAATTCACTCGGTACTATTACGGTTACAGGTAATTATACTCAGGGTTCATCTGGAACGTATAATGTTCAGATTGTGTCTGATGGTTCATCGGATAAATTAATTGTTACAGGAACTGCTAATTTAGATGGTACGCTTGAAATTTCAGCTGCACCTGGAATTTATAGTTACGGAACTGTTTTTGAGATTATAACTGCTGGTAGTGTAAGTGGAACTTTTTCTAATTTAGTAGAGTATGATGAGTTTAACTATTATTTAAATTATACATCGACTGCGGTTGAGCTTTTTGTTGAGACAACAGGAACTGTTTTGCCGGTTAACGTATCGAGCTTGACAGGTAATACGAAGGTAATGACTTCTTATTTATTTCCAAAAGCCTATAAGACAAAAAATAGTGATTTTTTAGCCGTTCAGCAGCAATTACTAGCCTTGCCTGCCAATCAGTTTATTGATGCTATGAATTCAATTTGTCCTTCAAGTGAGAGTAGTGTAGGGCTACTAGAGTTAGAGAATAACTCTAGGATGGTCGATAGCTATAAAACGAGGTTGAAGAAATTTACATATGCTAACTGTGCAAATATTGATAAGACATGCAAATTCGGTATTTGGGCAGATCCTATGGGATTTGGTTATTTGCAAAAGTCTGTGGATGAACAATTCGGATTTCATGCAAATACATATGGAGTAAGTCTTGGAGTTGAGGGAAACATTAAAGACTTAGTAGCTTTAGGTTTTGGTGTCAGTTATTCTCATTCGAATTTAAAATGGTTTGAAAATCAAGGAAGTCTAAGATCGAATGCAGTTTATTTTGGTCCTTATTTAGCTTTAACCAAAGATAATTTTATTGTAGAGACAGCTATTTTAGGAACTTATAATCATTATGATATTTATCGAAATATGTACTTCCCAGGCTTTTTTAGGACTGCTTTCCACAAAGAGAATGCTTGGGATTTAACAAATAGTTTAGATGTAAGCTATAGATTTACTCCAAAAAGTGGACCATACATTAAGCCTTACGCAGATGTGATTATGGTTCAGGGATTTCACCCAAGTTATAATGAAAGTGGCGCTGATAGCTTAGACATGAGCATGGAAAGTAAATATTACGCATTTTTTAGATCGTATCTTGGTTTTGACTTCGGAAAAGATTTCTGTATTGGAGAAAAATTCACATTCACACCGAATCTAGTAGCTGCTTGGATGAAGTCTATAACGCTTGGAAATACCGATTATACAGCAAGACTCACAAATGTTGTACTACCAAAACAATATTTCACCGTGAGTGGATTTAACCAGTCTGAGAGTCAGCTATTAATAGGTGGGGGTTTACAGGTCAAGATTCATGAAATGGGTATGATTTTAGCAGAATATACAGCTTCGCTTGGAAGATACAACAAAACCCAAGAGGTGCGCTTAAAGCTAGATGTAGCATTCTAACTTTGAAGATTTTCCCACTCAAGGTAGAGCTCTTCAATTTTAGTCTCTTGAAGTCCTATTTTTTTGCAAAGTTCACCAAGTTTATTCGTATCATTTGCAATTTTTGGATCTTCAAGTCCTTTAGTTAATTCTTTTAGCTCGGTTTCAAGCTTTAGTATTTTTGATTCAAGTTGTCTAATTTCTTTATTTTGCGTTTTTGGTTTTGCAATAGGCTTTACTACTTGCTTGATTTGCTTATCTTTTTCAGGAGCATTTTTTAATTTATAAGCTTCCCACTGCGCATATTCAGCAAACAGTTCTCTATTGGATGGATCCCCAAGTGGTAAGAAAAGATTGCATACTCTATCGAGCATGCATCTATCGTGTGTGATTAAAACAATTGCACCAGGGAAGGTGAGTAAAGATTCTTCTAAAGTTTCAAGCGTTTGGATATCTAGGTCATTAGTCGGTTCGTCAAGCAGGAGTAGATCTGCAGGCTGAAGCATCAAGTTTGCGATAGAAATTCTAGCCCGCTCGCCGCCCGATAGAACCGATATTGGTAGGTCTAATTGATTTGGGGAAAATAAAAAACGCTTACACCACCCATTCACGTGGATTTCTTTTCCTTGGAATTTAACAAAATCACCAGTTGGAGAAAGCGCATCACGAAGAGTAAGAGAGTCGCTTAACTTTACGCGGTGCTGATCAAAATAAACTACTTTTAAGTCATCTGCTCTTTTTATTGTTCCTTCTTG
>JBIKWN010000070.1:0-12309 GCA_044356295.1 Bdellovibrionota bacterium | reverse complement strand
CTAGTTATCATCCTAAGTTATCAATTGGAAAGATTTTGTGCAGTCTATCAATTTAAAATCAAAAACCGCAGCTGAAGTTCAATCGCCTGATAACCCGAGTGCTATTTCAAACTTCACATTTAATCCTAGATATTCTGTTGATGATGTAACTCAAGGTCGATTGGCTAAACTCGACCTTATTACTAAAGTAAAGAAGAGTGTGTGGAAGTTAACTGAACTAGGTGTCATGACAGCATTAGCATTAATTGATAACAATGAAATCCAGAATACCTCGAGTGCTTAGTCTTTTCATTGTATAAGATATCGGTAAACGCAAAATTTCTAATTTGAAACGATAGCCTATGAAATTTACTTTTGATAAAGCTTCATACATAGGTGTTATTGCACTATTGCTGTGGGCATCAACACTACCATTTGCTAAGCAGTGTTCTGATCATATAGGTCCATACACTACTGTTGCTATCGCTTATTCATTAAGTGGGTTAATTGGAATTGTATGGTCATTCTCTGTTCGGAAAAAGAACCCACTCAGGTTGGAGGTTGTTGGGAATAGATTGTTTGCATTAAGAGTCGCAATGTATATTTGCTATTTCATACTGCTTTATTCTGCGATTGGTATGGTTGCTTTAGCGAATTATCCAATAGTTATTTTACTAAACTATCTTTGGCCTAGTTTTACTTTATTATTTTCACTCATTCTTTTTCGCCAAAAAGTTCGAACTAGTATTTTGTTATTAGGAACCATATTGATTGTTGTTGGTATCAGTATTGAAGTTCTTTTTTCTGGAGTACTCGGTAATCAAACTGAAGTATCGATTCAGCCTTTGCCATACATTTTTGCTTTTTTTGCTGCTTTCACATGGGGATTATACTCTGCCTTAAATAGAAGGTGGAGTGATACCAGTACGAAAGGAGAAGAGATCCCTGGAATTATGCTCTCGATTGGTATCTTTTTTACACTAGTCGCTTTTTTTCATCGCGAGAACCTAAGCTTCGACTCAGACGTCATTATTCCTTTAACTTACTTGAGCTTAGTTCCTTTCGTTTCAAATGTTTGCTGGGATATTGGAACACGTAAAGGCAATCTAAATTCATTGAGTCTTCTTGCCGATTTTATCCCGTGGATGTCGCTTACAATTACTGCGGTCTACCTTAAAATTCCGATTGGAAATGCAACATGGACTGCTGCATTTTTAATAGTAATTGGGGCGCTCATCTCAAGGTATTCATTAAAAGTTGCTAATAGTTAGGTTAACAAAAGAAGGAAACTGTTACCTATTGCTTTGTAGAAAACATAAAAACTTTCGTCATCCCTCCTTCGCGTACTTCGTGTCCTTCGCGTTATTTTTTCTCTCATATCTACATAGCATGACACTATCGGTTGTCTAGGATGTGCACATTTGTCACTCTGCAAATTCACAAATTATAAATGTAGCGTCACCATTTGCCTTGTAACTATTTAAAAATATTAAATTCTTTCATTCTAAAAGTTGGACTGGGATAAGAAGTTTTTTTGCGGTTAGTTGATTAGTGTGTGGGTTTTGATAGGCTGCGTACTTAGATGTTTAGTACCAATCAACAACATTTCGATCCAAGTGTGTATGAAGCCTGGGATTCACCAGTCTTACCATTAATACCCGAACCGCTCCAATCATCAGAGTTAAGATTCGAACGTATTAAAAAAGCTTTGGAAGCGCTTGAAATTTCTCGTGACCCACGGGTTGGCTATCAAAAAGGTAGCTTGGTTGATCTGAGAAATTTAGATCCAGAGATAGAAATTATTGTAGCCGGTGATGTACACGCGATGCTTCAAAATCTTAGACGTATACTCTCGCACAGTAACAATTGGGAAAGAGCTCTTAATGGAGAAGTAGTATTAGTATTAGACGGGGATTTACTACACGAAGAACATCCAGATAGACGCCGTATCATGGGGACAACCATTCAAATACTAGATCTTTTTCTTGAGCTGAAGATTCAGTGCCCACATGGGATTCACCTCAATCTGGGTAATCATGATTTATTCAGAAATAATATTCCTAATGATGGTCCGAAAAGTAAGTTCGATCAGGGAGTAGCAAGTATCGAAGCAATCAAGGCTCTCTTTGATAATGAAACCGATGCTGAAAATTATTTAGAACTTTGCCGCTCCTTTTTAACACGCTGTCCTCTAATGACTATAGCTGACAATCTGGCAGTTGTGCATGCGGGTCCAATTACTGGTTATAGTCTTGAGCAAATCGCAAATTGCGTTGTGGAAGATATTCCTGCCACAAGTCAGCATGAGATTGTCCAGAAAGCTAATTGGGGTGGATTTGGAAGAGCACTGATTCCAGCTCACGCTTATTCGCTTGAAGATGTAGATTCCTTCTTGCAACAAATTGGTATTCCGGATGGGTATTTGATTGTTGGGCATTCACCTAGACGTGAAGATATGTCTGAGTGGCATTGGAAGTTAGCAGATAACCATCATATTATTTTTGCGGCTCATCATGGTTATGGATACCTCAGCGTAAAGAATGGCAAATTTTCATTACAGCAAATTGAGCCAAATGAACTAGTTGAGATTCTTTAGCGCAATATTTATTTGGTTCTCAACTATCATGCTGAATTTACTTCGAGAAAAGATATTGGATCCTTCTCAAACTCAGTGTAATTATCTCTTGAAATAAGTATTGTTTTAGATGTTGGAAAATTCAGTTTAAAACGGGTAAGTCCGTGAACACTTTTCTTTCTTCCACTCTTTACCTCAATTGCAAAAATCTTTCTTCCTGACTTAAGAACATAATCCACTTCGTACGCACCCTCACGCCAATAATACAGCTCCTCATTTGTTCGAACCAATTGAGTCCCAACTAACAGTTCAAATATCCTCCCTAACTCGTCAGGTGTATAGGTGTCCCTAATCTGAAGATATGGCATACAGGGCGCCATGGGTAATATCTTGGGCGAAGATGATCTGGTTTTTAAGGCCTTATTTGAAAACTTTTCTAATCCTTTTATGAGAAAGGCGCCTTCAAATAAGTGAAGATAATATTTAACGAGCTCGACATTTCCTTTATCTTGGAGCTGACCTAGAATTTTTGTGTATGAGATCTCTTGTGCGGGATAAGAAATCATTATCTCGAATGCTTGCTTGAAAAGCGCGGGGTTTTTTACAGTGCTATACTGTAAAATATCCTTTTCGATCACTGTAGAGATTATAGAATTCTTAACGTAATCAACCCAATCATTAGTCTTAATAAATTTATACGATCCAGGATATCCACCGTACCGAAGATAGTCTTCAAAGTTGACGCCATATCCTAATTCTGATTCCTGGTAATTCCAATGATAAGCATACGTTAATTGAAATCTTCCTGTGAGGCTCTCACTAAGACCTTTGTGTATCTCAAGAGAGCTTGAACCTAAAAGTACACATTTGACTGGGCGTCGATTTTTCTTTGATTCATCGTAAAGTGTTTTTATGGTATCAGACCAATTATATGATTTTTGGATCTCATCTATAAATAAAATTTTATTTTTCCTCTGCGCTTCCTGCCATTGCTCTCGAAGCCAATTTGATTCGGCATTAAATACGTCATCAGCGCTAACATAGATTGAGGTCTCTTTGTAATGTTCCTCGATTAGCTTGAGGACTGTCGTTGTCTTGCCGACTTGACGAGGACCCAAAAGGACTTGGATTAAGTCTGATTTATTATCAATCTTTGCCTTTAACTTATTGATAAAGCTAAGATTTATAATGTTATTCATAATTTAATAGGTTAGCCTATTAAATTTGATAGGTCAACCTATTAAATATAATAAAATTCCTTCTGTCGTAATAGTATTGCTGATTAATAATTTATCACTACATTCTAATAAAACTGCAACTCACGATAAACAACTTCTTTATTTACCATATCTCTATCAAGAATAGCTCTCATAAAATAAGTCTTCACCCCAAGTTCAACCTTGCTGATGACTTGAAAATAAGCAACGTCTGATCTACCTCCAGAAGGACCTGAGTAAGAGTCATATTTAATTATATTATCATTGTTAAGATCATTAAGAACAGAAGTTGGAATTATTGATCGAAGCTGTGAAAAATCACGTATCGGACCTGATTCAGCTTCTCTTTCAGTAATAATTTTAGCGATATCATTACTAGTCATTTGAGAAGAAAGAGCTTTTAAGATCGGAAGTGGTGCAAAGTTAATATTAATCTCTGCTCCGTATAGCGAAATCAATGGTTGGATTTTCCTCATTCGGTTTGCAGTAAATCCTGGAATTGTTCTTAATTGTCCGATTGATTCAGGTACTTTATTCGGAAAAAACTGTGGTGGAAGATCTGATTTAATTCCCTGATAAGGAGGAGCTGAGTACGAATCAGTATCAGAAGATATTGAATCAATGAAGTTAGCAACGAGTTGTTTCGAATTAAAAAATCGACCCTTTAGCTTTCCTGTGGTTTCTTTCTCTTCTAAATCATTATCAAATCCAAGTTGCTCAAAGAGTCTGCTCAATCTATCGCGGTTCATTGTTCTAGTGCTTGAACTAGGAAGCCCTGAGGGTAAGATAGTTTTTATTGGGAATTTCTGTTTTTCGGAAATGAGTTCAACACTAAGCGAAGCATTAGGTTCATTAATACCAAGCATTTGCAAAGGCACAACTTGTCCTTTTTGAAATCGCGCCCAAAGATCTTGTGGCCCATCAGCCTGAGGATCTTTATCAGCAAGCAGATAAGCACTACCAATATTTGCAGCAGACTTCATCAAGTACTCTGCAAATAAACTTTTTTCTATAACTGAATTTGCTCTCGCAGCAAGATACGTTGAATAAGCAAGATCAGTAACAACAATCGAGGCTAGCGCTACTACAAAAGTCACTAGTAGTAGCGCCACCCCTCGACTGGGAGCTTTGGACACAGTGCTCCTTGCGGTACTCAAGCGAGGTTTAACAAAAATTCTTATCGGCATCAGATTCTGTGTCATCAGTATTTAATGATAACGCAGAAAGGATTGCTCGCGCATCGTCTCTTATCATTGAAGAGAGTCCATTGATAAGTCCAACAATACGATTTACTTCGTCCCATTCTTCTTTGTGCATTTTTTCGCACAAGTCAGTCGCAAGACGTCGTTGCTTTGTAATAATGGTATCGTAGCTTTCAAGTCTTTTGATTACTTCTGCAGGAATAGTCCCACGTTTTTGAAGAGTTTCTTTTGCGCTTTCTATCGCAGTTTCTAGGTCGGTAAATGAAGAGAATAGTTTTGTTACAATACTATCTTGGCCACCTTGGTAATTGTCTCGCATGATTATCATCCTTTAAATAGTCGTTTCTTCCGCGTTGACAATCCGTGTCATCCACTGTCCCTAAAAGCCGTCATTCTCTTAGTGATTGGTGGCTACTCATCCGATGAGCATTTGAAACATCTAATTAGCAATTCATTTGCCAACCGTGCATTCTTGCACACGATGCTTACAACCATCTGAATATACTTAAAAAACCAGTCGATTCCTCAAGCATGCTCAGACCTTGAAAGGATAAGCGGTGTTGTTAAACTGCACAAGAAAATTCGTTTATAATGAGTTTTTTTACTAAAGAGTAGAATAACTTCGGGCAGTTAGTGTACTCTGTCCAAAGTATCTCCATGTGTCTAAAAACTTTACAGAACCGCCTTTTCGATGTTGTTGTCATCGGAGGGGGCATTACCGGACTCGGCGTTTCGCTTGAGTTTGCAAAGAATGGCTTCGATGTTGTGTTGGTTGAGAAAGGTGAACTTTCAACTGAAACATCAAATAATAGTTTAAGGATTATTCATGGTGGTTTTAGATATTTGCAAACCGGAAATCTTTTTCAAATTATTGATTCGATTCGTGACCAAGCAAGAGTTATAAAAGAAAGCTCTACACTGGTAAAATCTCTTCCCTGTATTATGCCTCTCAAAAAATACGGACTGAAATCTAAGTTCTTTGTCGAGCCTGCTGCTAAATTTTATAATTATTTTGCAGAGCAACTGAGAGGCGTAGGTAATAAAGCGACAGTGCTTGATAGTGCTTTTGTTGATCGACATATTTCGCTCCTCAATGGAAAGGCACCATACGGCGCACTGCTTTGGTATGATGCCAGAGTTCGTGATCCACTAAAGTTAGCTGCCCTGATGGCTCACCGAATTGATCGAGAGGGTGGAGATATCGTTAAACGAGCAACGGCTCTTTCAGTTGAGAAGAAAGATAAGTTTTTTGAAGTACAGGTTGAATCTTTCAATGACGAAGGAATGCGATTTGTTACTCCTTTGACAAGTCGTATTGTTGTAAATGCTACTGGCTTTACAAAGCATCCTGTATCTTTTCTTGATAAGACAAAGCAACCTCAGTCTTCAATTCAGTGGGCAGCAGCTTATAATGTAGTTCTTAATAAAAAAATCCAGGAACGGTTTGCAATTGGAATTCAGAGTAAAGAGGGACGTCTGTTTTTTGCAGTTCCGCGGGCTGAAGTGACTGCAATTGGAACTGGGTATATTCCTGTGGATCTAATAACTGACGCTGGAATTACAGACAATGTTGTGAATAATTTTATTGATGAATTTTCACGTAGCGCACAATGTGAAGTGAACCGATCAGATATTGATTTTGTTGAATGGGGCATCATCCCGGTGAAATCGATTTCACAAGATGGGAAAAAAATTTCATTTTTTGGTCGTTCTTTGATTCAAGATACCAGTGGATATTTCGAAGTTACTGCTACTAAGTATACAACATTCCATTCCACGGGACGTCGAGTCTTAAAACGAGCTACGAAATATCTTCGTTAGAATTTTTTTACTTTACAATTTTTTCTGTAGTAGGTTGTGCAGAAAGGAGTGCAGATTTCAACTTTTCAATCTGCTTCATTTTTAGTTGAAGATCTTTGAGAACTTTTTCCGAATTTTCCTTAGCAGCAAGTGCGCCCTCTTGAGACATTAAGTCATATTCAGGAAGAGGATCGAGATGTAATTCAGAAAAAAACTGCTCTAAGTGATCCATTAAAGCTTCAGGGATAGGCATAGTACCAAAATCAACGTTACTCTCGGTATGTGGAGTAACAATAGTCTCAATTTGTTCTGTGAGAGGCTTTTTTGGCTTATCTGACATATATCGTTTGAATTAGATGTTTGAAATCCTCTAAAAGATTCCAGATACTAGGGGTATTATGACTCTAACTGTTGTTCAACATCCACTCCTCTCGGTGGCTCTTACTGAGCTTCGAAATCATCAAACCGCACCAGTACTTTTTAGGAGGGCTCTTTATCGTGCTGGGCTTATCATCGGATCGGAAAGTTTAAAGGAAATACATGTTGAAGCTATAACTGTTGAAACTCCAATTACAAAAACTAAAGGTTCAGTGCTTGCAGATGGTAATGTTGTATTTTTGCCGATTCTTCGTGCAGGACTGGGGTTTGTTGAGCCACTTCTTGAGTTAGTACCAAATGCAGGTGTAGGTCACATTGGACTAATGCGTGATCATGCAACGCTTGAACCTAAACAGTACTATGAAAACATTCCAGCACCACTTACTGGAAAAAGTGTTTTTATACTTGATCCAATGCTTGCAACAGGGAACTCTGCTTCGGCTGCAATTGATAGGTTGAAGAAAAACTACGATTTTTCATCTCTATCCCTTATAACACTATTGGCTGCTCCAGAAGGTGTTAGAGAAGTTTCTAAAAAGCACCCAGAAGTTCGAATTTTTACTGGATCTTTAGACGAAAAATTGAATGAAAAGGGCTATATTGTGCCAGGGCTCGGGGATGCTGGGGACCGCTTTTTTGGAACGCTGTAATAAAATGGAAGTATAACGCTTATAGTTATTTCTCTATTATTACCGTTTAGTTAGATCTAGATTCTGACGACTAACTAATTGAAATGTTTACCATCAATGAACCACCAAAAGAGTTCGAGCCTCTCAACGATAGATGTCGTGAACTGGTAATTGAGATCTTGGAAAATATTCAAACTCCATCTGAAACGTTTAAATTGCGTTCAGGAAATTCGTTATATGATTTAGGAGAAGAAAAAAAGTTTGTATATGTTCTTAAGGAAGGAACGCTTGCCTATGTCCTCAATGATAGGACTCTCTTTTATTTTCAAGAAGGAGATATTATTGGCTTTGAAAAAGAGCTTGATATTTTCACTCCCCATATACTTTCAGATTTTGCGACAGTACTAGATCGATTCCCAGCCCAGCAATTTATTGACGAAGTTCATGCTTCTGCAAAACTGACTGATTTATGGCAAGAGTTTTTAGGAAGATATATTGCTGCGCTCTATGTCGTTGCACGTTCTTTATTTAAAGATGCGCAAACTGTTCTTCCAGAAGTAAGAAATTACTCAGAGGGGAGTGTTATCTTGGAGCAGGGAACCGTTGGTGATGAAGTGTTTACTATGGCTGATGGGTCTGCTTCTGTGACTTCGAATGATAAAAAAATTGGAGAGATTCACAGTGATCAAGTTTTTGGATTAATTGGTGCTCTTACTGAAACACCCCGTGCAGCTTCTGTTATAGCCGAAACTGATTGTTTGGTGCTTGTCATGAAAAAGAAGGACTATCTTGAGTTAACGCTCTCAAGACCTTCAGTCATGCAAAATATATTAACAGATATGGCTGAAACGCTTGTCCAAGAGGGGAAACAGCTTGCGGGAGCATGGTTGAAACTGTAAGGATCATGCATATATGAAAATCACTTCTCGAACCATCTCTTCTGCTTTCATACTATCGACACTCTGTTTGAGTCTTACCTTCTGTCAAGCTGTAATAGCTCAGGATGCTGAAGCGTATGATCCTTGGGAGCCGATGAACCGAGGAACTTTTTGGTTTAACGAACGAGTCGATAGAAATATTTTAGGACCAGTTGCTGAAGGTTACGATGCGATAACTACTGATTCTATACAGTCAGGCGTTAATAATTTTTTTGAAAACTTAAAATTCCCAACTCTTTTTGCAGCTGACATTTTGCAAGGGAAATTTGAACAAGCTCTTTCACACACTGGTCGATTTCTCATAAATTCAACTGTTGGAATACTGGGCATCATTGATGTTGCTAGTGAAGTTGGGCTCGAAGAGCATGAAGAAGACTTTGGAAAAGTTTTTGCTTCATGGGGAATTCCTGAAGGACCTTATTTCGTCATTCCTTTGATGGGACCATCAACAGTTCGAAATACATTCGGATTAATTGTAGATTTTATAACCAGTCCGTCGTATCTATTGACCCGTTCTAATGCATCAAAGGATGTCAGATTTTGGGTTCCTCTTTCTGCTAACGCACTTTGGATTATCAATACTAGGAATAAGTTAGACGATGCAATTAAAGCCGGCAGAGAAGGATCTCTTGATTACTATACGTTTCAGCAATCTTCTTATCTGCAGTATCGTCGTGGGCTCGAGGAAGAGCGTGATGTGCATTATTTAGACAGTAATACTAAGAAATCTAAACAAGAAGCCGATATAGACGCAGAGATGGATGCTATTCTTTCTCATGAAAAGGATAATCATAAAGCCCCATGAGTAAAATTGACTTTGTAAGTAAAGACATATCGATACTGATTGCTGATGATCATGCCTCTACCAGAGATCTTATTAAAGCAATACTTCGTAGTACTGGATTCAACCGAGTGCATCAAGCAGAAAATGGGAAAATGCTTCTTGATTGCCTTATCAAAGAGAAAGTCAATTTAATTATTTGTGACTGGAATATGCCTGTGCTCAATGGGCTAGAAACCCTTAAATGTGTTCGAGAAGACTCACGATACAAAGATATTCCATTTATAATGCTTACTGCTGAAGCGTACGGTGATAGTTTAAAAGCAGCAATTGCCGCAGGAGTTTCAGATTATATTGCAAAACCCTTTACGGCAGAAACGTTGCTCAATAAGATAGCCCACGTCTTCTCAAAATTATAAGGGGCTTACAATGGGTGTTTTTATCTCTGGAAAATATATTGGTAATAAAAAGATGAGTCTTGTTCATGAAGATTCAAAGACGGAAATTTTTACTGCTGCACCAAAAGATAATAATGGCGATGGCAGTTCTTTTTCACCTACTGATCTTTTTACATCATCTCTGGGTGCTTGCATGATCACGATTATCGGCATTATCGCAGAGAGAGACGGAGTTTCACTTGAAGGAAGTCATTTTCGTGCTGAAAAAATTATGAGTGCTTCCCCAAGAAGAGTTGCTGAGATACCTATTGCAATCCATCTTCCAAAAGATCTTACAGAAGAACTGAGACGGAAATATGAACAGGCTGCTACAACATGCCCAGTGCATCATTCATTGCATCCGGATATTAAAGTATCATTGACCTATCATTATGACGTTTGAGTTAGAGACTCGCGCTGAAGAAAAAATAAGACTCCGCCACACATTGCAAATAATCCCGCGAGTAAAAGTGTTTGTTGAACACCGAGTTGGTCTGATATCCAGCCACTGCCTACTGAGCCGACTGGCATCATTCCAGTAAAGCACATCGCAAAGAAACTCATTACACGACCGCGGTATTGATCTTTTACTGTAATTTGAACGAGTGTGCTGGCTCCGGCAGCAATCGAGATGAAGCAAAATCCGCATAAGATAAGTATTGGTATTGTTGTTATGAGTATCGGAGAAAGAGAGAGCAAGATAATTCCAATACCAAAACCATTAGCACAGTAGATCATTCTCTGTTTAATCTGTTCTTCACTTCCTTTAATTGCAAGTAAAATAGCACCAAGTAATGAGCCTAATCCTGATGCCCCAAGCAGAATCCCAAGTTTATCTGCGCTTTCGTGAAAAATACTTTTTACAAGAACAGGTAAAAGAACTGTATGAGAAATACCAATAAGACAGAAAAATGCAGTAAATGAGAGTAGCATTCGAAGTTTCGGATGATATCGTATGTATTGTATGCCATCACTTAATTCTTGCATTACCGAAAGAGTTTGTTGCGAAACAATCATTTGAGCAGGTTTTATAAATTGGAGCGAATATAAAATTGCAGCATACGTGAGTCCGTCAATAACAAAGCATGTTCCTTCACCAAAAAATAAAATTAACAATCCACCAAGTGCTGGGCCAACGAGGCGAGCAAAGTGGAATGATGCAGCATTCAGTGCAATGGCATTTCCTAGATTTGATCTATCTGAAACAAGTTCAGTAATAAATGACTGTCTTGCTGGAAGATAAAATCCATCGATGATTGCTTGAAAAATTCCAAGCACAATAAGTTGTGGAATTGTGATAATTTCTGTAAGGGTAAGAACTCCGAGAAGGAGAGACTGAAACGCAGAAAGAGAAAGACAAACCTGAATAACTTTTTTTCTATCCATTCGATCGATATGCACACCAGCAAAAGGTGACACAAGAAATGCTGGGAACTGAGATGCAAAAGTTACTAAACCAAGGAGTGCGGCTGAACCAGTTAATCGATATATTAACCATGCCATTGCAACATTTGTGATCCAAACACCGGTGTACGAGATAGTTTGTCCAAAAAAGAAAAGTCGAAAATTTTTATCTTGAAGCGCTCTTGTTGAGCGGCGAAAGTGGACACGGAGGCGTTTAGTGATTTTCATAGTAGTGTCAAAGCTTTGACCAATTTGCCAAAAAATACTCGCTAAATGTGGAACTGGTACCCTCTATAAATTTCTATCTTATTGATTTAATTACAGTTCTCAAAGTCCATTTCTAGCACAGGGCTTGCTTTTGCACACTGTGTGAAAACACTTCTTGATGGAATATTTAAAGATTCGCTGCCAGGGCTGGAAAAAGCATTAGATCTTAGCTTTAGAAGAAACCAGGCAATTGGAAGCAACATAGCCAATGCAGAAACGCCAGGGTATAGGGCGGCTGATTTGTCATTTGGTAATGAGCTTAAAAAAGCATTTGGGCAATCTGCTCAACCTCTTAAGATGACCAATAGTAAACATATTGATCTATCGACAAATTCAGGTGCTCATCTTGTTGCTGATTTGTCAGGAGCAACCAAGCCTGATGGCAACAACGTCGACCTCGATATTCAAATGGGGCAACTTGCATTTAACAGAGGACGATATTCTCAAGCTGCTTCAATGGTTCGTAAGAAATTTTCAATGTTAGCAAACGCAATTAGGACAGTCGCATAACGAAGAGGTTACACTATGTTTAATGCAATAGACGTTATTTCAAAAGCACTGAGCGCCACTCGATTACGGGTAAATACATTAGCATCAAATATTGCTAATGCTGAAACGACTCGCACTGAAGATGGTGGGCCATACAAGCGCAAAGATGTTGTTCAGATAGCTCGCCCTGAAAACACACCTTTTACAAGTGAA
>JBIKWN010000069.1:0-12372 GCA_044356295.1 Bdellovibrionota bacterium | reverse complement strand
GCGGGGGAGGAGTTTCGGGTTTAGGGGTTTTTGTAGTTTTGAGCCCGTGACCTGGACCGTAGGCGTGAGCGTGAGCCAATACCTTCGCTCACGCCTACGCTCACGGTCAAGGTCACGGGTCGGGTTTGTTCCAAGGATAACTACTTGAATCCGCGAGAAAATAATGTCATCTAATGAGTGTTATGGCTGAAAAAGAAGAAAAAAAAGAAGGGGAAGAAGCCCCAAAGAAAAAGAGTAAAAAGAAACTCATTATAATCGTTGTTGCAGTTCTTCTATTGGCTGGAGGAGGTGCTTTTTTTCTTCTAGGTGGAAAAACTGAAGAAGGTGATAAAACTGAAGAAGTTGAAAAAGCAAAAGTTTATAAAACTGCAAAACTAGATCCATTTATTGTTAATCTTTCTGAAGCAAAAAGTTTTCTCAAAGTTGCTATTCTTATGGAGTACGATGAAGAGCTTTTGCACAAGTTTACAGGAGGTGCCGAAGGCGGTGGTAAAGGACACGGAGGAGGCGGATCAGGGGGCGAAGCAGTAGCTGAAGGTGGTTTTCCTCCAGCAATGATGGAAAAAGAGCCTCGAATCAAAGATAAAATCATTTCAATACTTTCATCTAAAACTCCAGCAGATGTTCTGTCGTCGACAGGAAAGCAAGCATTAAAAGATGAAGTTCTAGAAGGCATTAACGAGGTTCTTGAATTTCCAGAACCAGTTGTTGTTGCGTTGTTCTTTACTGAATTTATTGTCCAGTAGTACCAAAATTTTCTCATGAAGAGAGAGCAGATGAATCGTCAGTTCTTTCGCTTACTATTTATTCTATGCATCATTCCACTTTGTGGCTTGATGCATTCTGATATTGAATCAGAAATATTTTCAGCAGAAGGAGTCACTGTACGTTATTACGACGTTCATACTAATTCTGTAGAAGATGCTAGAAAAAAAATGCTACAACTCGGACCAATTGATGATACTAACAAACCTCGCTATGCATCTGTCGAATGGACGATTGCATGGAAGTGGAATAAACCTGTAGATCAAAGTTCGCTCAAGAATTTTAAAGTAATCCCAACTATCAAAGTCTCATTACCGCGGTTTATCTTTGCAGACACTATTGATGCAATAGAAAGGAATAAGCTCATGTTGCTTTCAGAGCAAATTCGAAAACATGAAAACAATCATCTCAAACGAGTTAGTTTAACAGTGTTAAACATGAGAGAAGCTTTAGCTACCGAATCGAGAAAGTCAGGTGCTACTACCATGTCCATGAATAAAGTCGCCCAAAAGCTCATTTCTGAGAATAATGGGTGGGATGCGTGGTACGATTTGAAAACTTTTCACGGTCGGTCAGAAGGTATTTTTTGAAGTGCTTTGAAGGGGTTATAACTTTAAACAATTTCAACCAAGTGTCGTTTGACATTTTATCTGTAGCCTAACAGTCGTCTCTTAGGTGTAATAGCTTTCGTAGTTATTATGAGTCTTCGAACAAATTTAAAATTAGTAGAATCAGTTGCCTTCGAAAGAAGAGAAGGCTCATTTTGGAGTGATGATACTTCCTATAGTCATTCGCTTCACAGTGGCATTTCTTTAACTGCTCAATCATCGCCTGAGATGGTCGCGTATTTCCTAGGACTCTATTCTCAACGTGGCGATGTTATCCTTGATCCATTCTGTGCGAGTGGTACGACTCCTCTTGAAGCAAACGTTCAGGGACGTATTGCTGCATACTCTGATATCAATCCACTTGCGATGAAGTTGTCCCGTGCAAAAGTGGATGCTGCTGATATCACTGAAGTAACACTCAGACTTCAAATGTGTAATGTAAGACGTCCAATTAACTTGGCGCACTACAATGAACATTTTAAACCTTTCTTTGATATTGATACGTTTCGAGAATTAGTAAATCTTAAAGTCGCCATTAAAGATGCAGGTTCTGACCGTATTACTAATTTTATAGAATTCCTCGCGCTCTCATTACTCCATGGATCGTCTGCTGGATTTTTCTCGGTTTATAGTTCTCCGCAAGTGTCGCTTTCTCCTGAAGAACAAAACACATTAAATATTAAACGTGGACAGCTTCCTGATTACCGTGCAGTACTTCCTAGAATTTTACGTAAAGCTGCAACAGTCCTTCGAGATGGTGTATCAAGTGGCATGCGTGCTGCTCAAGCGAAAAATTTTGTAGCATGTGCCGATGCAAGAGATCTTTCTTACCTTCCATCTGCAGCAGTGTCATTAACGATCACAACACCACCGCTTCCGATGATGAATGATCCATTTGAGCGCATGTGGCTTCGAAATTGGTTCTCTGGAATTGCATACCGTCCTGCAAACTGTTTTGAAATCGATTCGATAGAATCATGGAAAGAGTTTATGAATGGTAGTTTGCTTGAGATGGCTCGAGTAACAAAACCTGGTGGACGTGCAGTTATTGATCTTCATGCAATACAACTTCCTAAAGAAACAATTTACTTGGATGAAGTTCTTATAGACGATGTGAAAGCAACACTTGGAAGATATTGGGATGTTGAATCCCTGATACTTAATACACCTAAAGCATCGCTTGTAAAAAATCGAGACCAAGAAATGAGGAAAGAAGCCCTCACCAATCGTGTTGTTGTGCTACGTAGACGATAAGAGCGCTTCTTCAGCTCGAATGATGAAAAGTATCTGCTTTTCATTTATACTGTCCCACTCTTAGTTTTATGCAAAATGTCACTGGAAATACCAAGGGGCTATCCCCAAGCCAACTTCGCGCAGTTTCAAAGCTGTATAATCGGCGTTTGAGTCGCGATGAACTTGTTTCTTATGATCTTGCCCGAGAAATTTCAGAAGTTGCAACACAGCTTCGTCGTCGAGTGGGGCTGCTTGTCAGTCGGGAAGGACGAATCGAAGAAGTTTTTCTTGGTTCAAAAGATATTCTCTATCTTCCAGAACTTGGTCGGTATCGTTACGGTAAAGGAAGGCTCCGTCGATTACGTTTTATATTTTCAGATCTCAGTAACAAAGAAACCGTCGAGATACCTCACGACGTATACGGCGATCTTGAAATTAATAGATTTGATGCTGTTGTTGCAGTAAAGCTTGGTAAAAATATTGTCCGTGCAAGTTTTGCTCATATTTTGCCTTCACTTGATGAGCCAATTCGTACCGAGGTTATTAATGACCTTGGACGGTTTGAATTTGATTTTACGGATTTTATTGAGAATCTTGAATTCGAACTTGAATCAACTGGTGCTGCAAAACCTGTAAAAGGTGGCGTTATCCTTATTGGAGTCTACGATAAATCATTTGTTCATTACGAAGAGAGTTTGCTTGAGCTCTCTGAACTAGCCCGTTCAGCTTCCCTAAAAATTTTAGATACGTTCATTCAACGAAAAACACCTGATCCAAAAACATTGATTGGAAAAGGAAAACTTGAAGAAGTTGTCCTTCGAGCACTTCGCTTAGGCGCTGAAATGTTAATTTTTGATTGTGAACTTCGTCCATCACAGTGGAGGATGATTACGAATGCAACAGATCTGAAAGTAATTGACCGCAGTATGTTAATCCTTGATATTTTTGCTACAAGGGCTAGTACGAGTGAAGGAAGGCTTCAAGTTGAGCTTGCACAGCTTCAATATAATCTTCCAAGACTTGTTGAAAAAGATGGCGGGCTTTCACGTCTTACTGGAGGAATTGGGGGAAGGGGGCCTGGAGAAACAAAACTAGAAATTGGTCGTCGAAGAATCCGTGATCGCATTACAAGTCTTGAAAAGAAAATCGACGAGATATCACGCCAACGAGAAGTGCGTCGTGCACGACGAAGAGTAAACGAGATACCAGTTGTTGCAATCATCGGTTATACAAACGTTGGAAAATCAACACTGTTTAATGTGTTAACAAAATCTACAGTTATTGCTGAAAATAAGTTATTTGCGACACTTGATACAACCCAACGAAGAGTTGAGGATCTTATTTTTACCGATACTGTCGGATTTATTCGAGCGCTTCCCAAAGAGTTAAAGAATGCTTTTAAGGCAACGCTTGAAGAGCTACGAGAAGCATCGTTACTTCTTCATATTCTTGATGCTTCTGATCCATTAATTGCTGAACGGTATACGTCGGTTCGTTCAATTCTTGAAGAGATGGAACTAGCGGGCATTCCTGAAAAAGTGGTTTTAAATAAAATAGATAAAGTTTCACAAGAGAATCTTTTGCCACTTATTGAAAGTTTTGATGCTTTAACGATCTCTGCTGTTAAAGCTGAAGGCATTCGTGATTTATTCCTACAAGCTCAAAAACTTGTAAGAGATAGCCTTAGTGTTGAAGATGATATAGAACCCACGCTCGAAATAAATTGAACTTAGTAGTATATGTATCTGACTTTTTCTCGTCCCCATGACGAATATTCCAAACCATCAAATAATAGTTTAAGAATTGCAGCCACCCTTACCGCTCTTGCCATGGTGCAACCATCAGTAGGTAATCAATTTCTGTATGGGGCACATGCGTTGCTTATATCGAAACAGAATCTAAAACCCGACAAACCACAATTTGAACTAACTCCTCGAGTGCCAGATGCCAAGATGCAAAATATTTTTGCAGACCCAAGTGTTGTTCGACTTAATGGAGTAAAATTTTGTTGGGCAGATATCACTGATAAACGCGCTTTTATCTTTATGCGTAAAAGCGGGGAGGATCCTTGGAAGCTTTCCAATATTTTGCAGATTAATCCTGGGCGTAAAATGTATGACCCATCAATTAAGAGACGGCGAAGTAAGACTCCAGCAGGAGATTACAAAATTGCCGATCAAGGAGCGTTTCGTCGTTCTAAAGCATACCATAATGCACCAATGCCTTTTTATTCAAGAATATGGCAGCCTTCGTTTCAAAAAGAGCCGGGTGAATCAGGGATTTTTTTTCATGTTGGAGATATTTCAGATATTGGATCTCAAGGGTGCCTCAGAACGACTGTAAAAGGTGCGAGGTTTATTCAGGAACACTTTGATAGAGGTGATACAGTGTTAGTTCGTCCTTGGACTGGATCGGCTCGTGAGCGTAAGCCTCGGTTTAAATGAGCAGGTTCTCCGATTTATAGTTGAAAGTATTTCCCCATGACCGTGACCTTAGGCGTGAGCGTGACCCAGATACTTTAAGCTCACGCTCACGCCTACGCTCAAGGTCACGGGGGAAACTCTATTTTCACTCTTTTGAGCGAAGAACCAATGATCACCCAAGAATAATATTCTCAATATGCTTGCGCTCTTTAGGCAGAGCCTCAGTCAAATTTTTATAACCAGTTTTAGTTACTAAAATATCATCCTCAATTCTCACACCCATTGCAGGGATATTTTTTACAGACTTTGAGAAATACAACCCAGGCTCAATAGTAAATACCATTCCGGATTTAAGCACAGCATCGTTATTACCCCTGTGACCACCGACATCATGAACATCAATTCCAAGCGAATGACCAATGCCGTGCGGGAAATAAGGTTTATGTGAATTCTTAGCAAAAAGTGAACGAGCAGTCCCTTTTAAAATTTTCAAGTCTTTCAAACCTTCAATCATTAACATAGCTGCAGCATCATAGATTGATTTTATTTTCACACCATCTTTGACTTTTGAGAGTGCTTTTTTTTGCGAAGCGAGGACAATGTCATACACATCTGCAGACGCCCCAATAAATTTTCCACCAACAGGAAATGTTCTAGAGATATCCCCGTTATATCCTTGGTACTCAGCACCGCAGTCGAGTAAAAAGGTATCTCCGGTTTTTAGTTTGCTCGTTAATTGATGGTAGTGAAGTGTTGCTGCGTTTTTACCACTGGCAGCAATAGTACCAAATCCTTGTCTTGCTTCCATGACACCGAACCAATATTCGACCGTTTTTGCGACAACAAGTTCGCTATTCCCCGCTTGAATGGTATCGAGGCTTCCAATAATTGCATGCATGGTAATATCAGCAGCAGTTTGAATTGCATAGATTTCAAATGGATCTTTTATCAACCGCATTGGATGGATAACAGATTCAATGCTGCAAAATGAAGTTGGCTTTCTTTGCACGGAACTTGCTCGAGTGAATTGCTCGAATATTTTAAAACTGATTGTATGTTCTCGTGATTGATAGAAAAAAGAGTCTGCACGTTTTGTTAGTTCAATCGCAGCAGTGAGTAAATTTTCAACTTCAAAATATTCAATACCTATTATTTGAGCTCTTTGTTTTAAAGTTTCGCCACTACCATCCCAAAGTTTCTTTAACGCTGACTTTTTTTTGCCGAGAAGAATTTGTTTATTACTTTTATCACAAATAAAAAGTGCTTGATCAGGTTCATGTGAACCGGTTAGGTAGAAAAAATCACTATCTTGTCTGTATGGATAGTACTGGTCAGCTGAACGAATAGTTTCAGGTGCAGCGCTTATAAGAGCAGTGCCTCCTTTTAGATTCTTTTGAACTGTTTTTATTCTATTAAGGAAGGGGAGCTGTTTTCTCTGCATACGATTTACTTTATGATGAAATATTACATTTTGCTATGTATTCAAAAAGCTATTTAATTTCTGAATCTGAACTCGAGCCTGGGTATAACCACCTTAATCATGCTTCGATCCTGACACTCTTAGAAAAGGCTCGATTGGATTATCTGATTTCAGTTGGATTCCCAAATGAAGTGCTGCATCAAAAAGGAATTTTCCTCGTTATTGCCCATATCGATGTGCATTATAAACGAGAAGTTTTTAGTGGTGAAAACATAGTGACAATCGATAACGTAACGACAGCTGGAAAGCAGATGTTAATGACCCAACGTGCGCTTAATCCAAAAGGCAAAGAGTGCGTGTCAGCGAAATATGATTTTCGGGTTTTATCGGCTGAACTCAGAAAATCGATTGAAATTCCTGCTGATCTTGCTAAAGCAATGGCATTATAGAGCCAGGATTTTATCATTAGAACGTACACTATACTCAAAACAGCTTTTGATTAGCTAATCATCTTTGAGTATCCTCTGCTCATAAGTAGTATGGCAGACCTAGATAAGAACCCCTCATCAGATGATATCAATCCACTTCAAGAATTAGGTATGAAGGGGCTTGGCGTGCCAACCTTTACCTTTCAATCTTGCTTAGAAAAAGCCAACCAACTTTGGGAAGAGGGCTATCATGATGACCTTAATGACTTAGTAAGGGAATGTAATGCTAATCCAAAATACCGTCATCAAATTGTTCTTAATCTTAATCAACAACTAGCTGATGCATCGGTAAATGAAACATTTCATTTATGTCGGACAATTTGTTACTTAGGACTTAGTAGTAAGATATTTTATAATTTATTTTATGAATCCTTATCTAAGTGTGCTCAACGTATAGATCAAAATACCAATAATGATGAAGAAATTGGTACTACTGAGTTTTATGAACCAGCATGGCGTGAGAAATTTTGTATTGAATCATTAACGGTACTTTCTGGGGAAAATTTCAAAGCAGCAGCAGGTTCCCGTACAATACTCATTTATAAAGAAGTAATCCCACTGATAGTTGCCGCTTTAACTGAACCAGACGGAGAAGAGAATGAACATGAGCCGTTAAGCCCTGAGGCAATTGCTTTCCAAAAACGAAATTCTGGATTTGATCCTTTAGATCTTGGGATGTTTGATTTTTGCCGTGCAATTAATAAAGAATTTTCACGGTGTTTAGTGGATCAATTACAAGAGTTTGTAGATGAGAACCAATCCGTATCCCCTGGGATTACGGCTCTTATGTCCGCTCTTGCAAATGGTTTTCAAGATTTTAATCGCACTGATTTGGCGAATGAATTATTATTGTCTTTAAATAATCTCGAAAATGTTGGGAATGATTCACCTTTTATGCGAGCTGTACTCGTCGGTGAAACATGTAATGCAATTGTCGAATGTTTAAGGTTAATGGGTAACGATCCTGATTCTGATGAAACATTTGCTGAAATCTTTCATGATGCTTGCGAAGATATTCTTGAGCAAGCGTATCAAAGTGGACCACCTTTTTCTTTTGATAAACTTATTACAATGGCCTGCTTTGCGAGCGAATTTCCTGTCCTCAATGATTACTTGAAATCTAAGTTGGATGAGTTTATGCCAACGAAGGATAAAAGCGATCCTCAGTTTATTAGCAGTTTCTTTTATTCCTTACTCGATGCTGCAGATAGACACACAGTTGTAATGGATGCAATTGCACGTTCTAGCATGGGAACACTGATACATACCTATGCATCAGATGTTTTAGATAAAGAGTTGTATCACCGTGCTGAAGAGCTTTTGGAGGAATCAATATTTGCTTCGCGTCATATTGATTCGGTTATTGAAAGTTATCTTGTTGGGCTTTCATGGCGTTCAGAATCTGAATTAAAAACTGGTATAAATAATATTTGTAGTCGATTAGTAGAGTTAGCAAAACAAATCAAAGAGGGTGACGGTGCTGATGAAAATGGAGTTGTTGCATCTTTCTTGGGAAGACTCAGAAGTATCTTTAGCAGAGTAGAAAAAGATAAAGATAGACAAGTTGATATTGGTATTATCAATCAATTTACAAGAATTCTAGACGCCGTAGCTACATTCTCAGACGAAGTATTTTATGCTGATATGAGTCATACTGATTTTAGAGATTGTATTACTCGACTTGAGAAATTTTACCCAACAGCCGCTGTTTTTTCAGATCCTCAGTCTAAACATATTTTAGAAAAAGTTAATTCACTATTTCGAAACCAACCTTGGCACGTCATTCTTGATTCGCTTCCAGAAAATTTAATTGGTGATAAAAAAGTTGTAGAAATTGGTGACGGTACAAAAATAACTTTTGTAGAGATACCTTCGACTGTTAATGAAGATACAGTTATCTATGCTACGTTAGGAAAAGCACTCAGTGGAGTTGAAGAGCCATTATTATTAGTAGATCCTTCAGAGGAAACAGTCGAGCTTTTGAAAAAGGGGATTACGTACGCTGGAAATGAGCTTGGCATGATGATTTATTTGAACTCAATGTATAATATTAAATTTGAGTCCGAAGAGAAATCTGAAGAGCAGTCTGAAGAGGAGTTGGAAGAAGAGTCTCAAAAAGCCTGGAATACTCACTTTTCAGCTTTTTGTAATGCATATGATGTTGCTCCTAGTACTTCCGAAGTCACTACTGTTTTTAAGGATCCAGATAGGGATGAAGGTTGGAAAGATTCATACGGGGACTTGAATCCTGATTTAGTAATACTTCCAATTACACCTGATGGAAGAGTTGGGATATATAGTTCGAAGGATGAGTTAAAACAAAACATTGATGGAATGGTTCCGATAACATCAATTAGCGCACTTGGAATAAAGGATTTGAAAGCAAAAAGCGCTTCGTCTATTGGATTAGATACCGTTGATTCTGCAAAGAAAGCTTTATTTTTCTTAACTTCAGAAGATTCCGAAGAATGTATTAGGGAATTATCAGACGCAGAATATGATTTTGAAAAACCAATTACCCGTGCGATGAGTCATAAGGATGCTTTGATCTTCATACCTTCTAGGCTTTTTGGTGAACTTTTTTATTGATATTTAATTTCGAATTTGTTGTAGCAATGTCTATTATCAAAAGCTCTTTTTATAACGCGAAGGTCGCGAAGTACGCGAAGGATTTGATTTAGTCCTTCGCGTACTTCGCGACCTTCGCGTTACAAAAAACAAAACATCAATAACTATTGAAACCGCGCCTCACCCGCATACTGCTTAATAAACCCCGCAATCCCAGCACCAGCAGTAGCAGTAAAAGAAGAAAGATCTCCTATCGAACAATCTTCCTTAGTACCACCCAAGACAGTACCAACAACAGCATAACTTCCATCGCTATTTTGTATGATCATTGGACCACCTGAATCACCTTCACAGGTGTTACTACCATTATCAAAACGAGCAAAAATATTTTTTGGACCGGTACTATCAACAAGCATCTCTCCAGAGCGCAGTACATCCGAGGCTACTTGTGAGTCGCCACTTGTAATTCCAAAACCAAAAATAGAAACCAAAGTTCCAGCAGAAGGAATTGCACTTGTTTGAACTATTGCAGTGGGCAGATTGACGGCTCTATCAAGTTCAATAATTGCAATATCACTGAGTCCAAATTCTCGAATATATGAAGCTGATTTTTCACCGTTAGGGTCGTTCGTAATTTCATCAAGATCACCACGACTTTGAGCGGCTTGATTAATGGTATTTAATTCTCGAAGTGGATTTGGATTTGAATAAACACGAACGCCGCGAGCAAGAGGTTGCAATACATTTCCTTGAGAAACCGAAAAATCTTGGGCTGGAAGAGGGGCACCAAATTCACCATCAGTTACACAGTGGGCTGCAGTGAGAAATTTCTTAGGAGCAATCAAAGTTCCAGTACACGTGCCACTAAATGAGTCACTATCAATAAAAAGTTTAAGAACAGGGTTAGCGCCTGTCTCGCACGCAGAGCCACTCACAATCCGCGTATTGAGCCCTAAAACATTACATGCATCTTGGTCTGGCTCATTGCTGCTGCCACCGTTTCCACCGCCTCCACCGCAGCTTATAACTGTTAAACAAATCATTGAGCAGATTAAGACTCTAATAGAATAAGGATGATGTAACATTATGATTTTCTTGCTAAAAGTTTGAACGTATCCTGCTAGAAATCGCGTAAGAAGAAAAGAGAAAACTGCATAGTTTGACTCTGAATTTAACTACCTGTAATCTTACACAAAATTTTTCAATTGAGTGTCTGTTTGAGATTATCCCATGAAAGCTGGAATTCACCCCGATTATACTAACGAAGCAAAAATCATCTGTACTGGCTGCGGAGCAACTTTTACCTGTGGTTCAATTTTACCTGAAGTGCGAGTTGGTGTTTGTAACCAATGTCATCCTTTTTACACTGGTAAAGCAAAACTTGTAGATGCAGAAGGAAGAGTAGATAGATTTAAGCGTAAATACGCTACTCAAGCTGCTGCTGCAGCACCTAAAGCTAATTAATTCACGACTAAGGCATGTTGGCCTATTATTTACACGAAAGACGTATGTCCTTTCGTGTGACTGTGTTTTTATCTTTTGTATTTGCAATTCTTATCTTTACTGGCTGTGCCAGAAAAACTGAGCCAATAGTCGGTCAACCTGCGCCTGATTTTGCATTTCAATTAAGCAACGGGACACAGAAACATCTTATTGATTTTCGAGGCAAGAAAATCTTACTCGTGTTTTGGTCGACGTGGTGTGAAGTCTGTAAGAGTGAGCTTCCATCTCTTTCAATGCTAAACTCAGTACTTAACGAAAAAGTAACTATTCTGGGTGTTATTGTTAGAGATCAAAAAAAGAAGGCAGTTGAGTTTCTTGCGACTGAGAAACCATCATTCTTAAATGGTATTGCAGATACAAAGCCGATCGCTGATAAATATAAAGTATCAGGAGTGCCCGAGATATTTTTTATAGCTGAAGATGGAACATTTCTTCCTTTAAAAGATGTCGATGGATCATCGTCTGTAAAGCTTATTGGAGGAAAACCCTGGAGTAATCCAACTTTTTATAATCAACTTCTAGAAACGACACATTAAATGATTCCTCAAATTTTTTCTGTATTTGGATTTCCTATAAATAGTTTCGGGCTCTGTGTTGCGCTCTCTATTTTTGCTGCATCACTTTTGATGGCACGAAGTTTTGTTGCATTTGGACTTCCTGCAGACCGAGCTGAAAATTATGTTTTTTTTGGTGGAATTACCGGTCTTATCGGTGCTCGAATCTGGTTTCTTTTATTCAATATCCCAATGGTGATTAATGATCCAGTAGGCACCATTTTTTCATCGGCTGGATTTATTTTTTATGGTGGATTTATCTTTGCTTTTCTCGTTCTTTATCTGATGAGCCGCAAAGATTCAATTTCGTTTTTATCTTTTCTTGATGCTGCTGGTCCTTCTATGTGTTTGGGTTATGCGATCGGTCGATTAGGTTGTCAGCTCTCAGGAGACGGAGACTATGGAAAAATGACAGATTCAGTTTTTGGAATGTCTTATCAGACAGGTGTTGTGCCGACACCACCAGGAATATTTGTATATCCAACACCACTGTATGAATCTGCTATTTGTTTGATAATTCTTTTCTTTCTTTTAAAACTTGAACAGAAAAAAGATTTTGGAATACCAGGTCGATGGTTTGGTGTTTATATACTCTTAGTTTCGATTGAAAGATTTTTTGTTGAATTTTTAAGGATAGAGCCTCGATTTGCAGGTGGATTATCCCAAGCGCAGTATATATCACTCTTTCTTGTTATTGCTGGTAGTGGGCTTATATTTTTTCGCAGAAAAGTATAAGAATTTTTTATTTCATGTAGAAAGTAATCGAAGACATTTTTAGTAACGCGAAGGTCGCGAAGTACGCGAAGGACT
>JBIKWN010000017.1:0-41774 GCA_044356295.1 Bdellovibrionota bacterium | reverse complement strand
AAATCCTTCGCGTACTTCGCGACCTTCGCGTTACAAAAAAAATTTAAAATAAATCTCTACTTAATACCTTTGTACCCAAACGCAATTCCAAAAGTATATCGAATCAAAGAAACATCTTTAAATCCAATTCGACTAAGAATCCGAAGAAAAGCATCACCACAAGGAAAAGCAGCCGCAGTTTCAGGAAGATATTGATACGCGTTTTTATTGCCAGTTAAAACTCCTCCGATTATGGGCATAATATACTTTGAATAAAATCGGTATAACGGACCAAAGAGTATTCCATCTGGTTGACCAAACTCTAATACTGCTATTTGTCCACCAGGTTTTAATACACGATACACTTCTGTTAGTCCGTGTTCTAAATTTTCAAAATTACGTACGCCAAACGAAATAGTAATTATATCAAATTGGTCATCTGCAAAATTGAGATTAAGAGCATCTCCTTGCAAAAATTCAAACTCAGGAAACCGAACCCGTGCGACTTCAAGCATTGGCTCACAGAAATCAACTCCAGTAACAAGACCGCCGTGAGTCCTTTTGAGCAAAGGAACAAGATCTCCGGTGCCACAAGCCAAATCCATAATTCGTGGAGAATCTTTTGTTTTCAGTGAAGCAATAAAATGCCTCTTCCAGAGATGATGGATTCCTAGACTAAGGACTGTATTGGTAACATCATACCGATGAGCAATTGATGCGAACATCGATTTAACTTTCGTGCCTATTGGAGTTTGCATAGCCGATCAGTGTACCGATATATGAAGAGATAAAAAAGTGACCTCAGTTTTGTTGAATATACTATTTGATATTGCACCACTATTCGCTGGATTATTGGTCGTAACAGCTCAGATTGCACCTGTGGACTTGGTTGCTTATCTTGATAGATATTTTATCACGATATTCACATTCATTGTTTGGTCATTTTCTGCAAATGTTATTCATAAACTCATTCCTCAGAATCTAGACACCTCCTATCGGTCACTGGTAAGAGTACTATGTATACTATTCTTAATTGGTTTTTTTGGTGTTTGCTTACTACTTCTTCAAAAACGCTCTGATAACCTACTCTTTCAATTCGAACTATTTTTATTCGTACTGCTTTCTCTGTCATATCGGTTCCACTTTTTAAAACAATACAAACAAGCTATTCCTTTATTTTTTCTTTTCTACTTCGGCTCTTCACTCCTTTCATTTCAATTTTCTGTATTGTCTTTTTCTTGGCAGTTAGTAGCATTCTGTATTGCTTTTTCTGCCTGCTTACTTGAACTTCGCGAAAGTCTCATTCTTTCATCGAAGCAACTCCCTCCCTATGTTTTAGCTATAGGTGTTAGTGCCTTATTTTTACTTGTTTTTTCAAAAGACCTCCCATCAACGTACCTCCTTACCGGAATTTGCCTTATTCCTCAGATTAAGAAGCACCAACCCCTTTCAGCTTGGATTTTTCTTGCTATACTGATTGTCTTGAGTTTTTTTTAAATCTATTTCTATGACCTCAGATATACTTCCTAAAATAGTTTCTCTCTGTAAACGACGTGGTTTTATCTTTCAAAGTAGTGAAATCTATGGAGGACTCAAAAGTGCGTATGATTTCGGTCCTCTTGGGGTAGAACTCAAGAGAAATATTGCTCAAGAGTGGTGGAAGAGCATGGTGCATGAGCGAGAAGATATTGTTGGTATCGATGCATCAATTGTCATGCACCCAAATGTTTGGCGAGCAAGTGGACACTTAGCTGGTTTCTCGGATCCTCTTGTTGATTGCCTAAATTGCAAAGAGCGATTTAGAGCAGATAAAGCTCCTAAAAAAGAGATAGGCGCAATTGTTGAGTATAAGAAAGGTGCCAAAGGTGAAGACGGTTCTGCTTCAGGAACAGTAAAAGCAGGATATGTATGCCCAGTCTGTGGTTCTCCAGAACTTTCAGATGAAAGACAATTTAATTTAATGTTTCGCACTTCAATTGGTCCAGTTGATCCAGTTGAAGGCATCGTTGCTGAAATTCAAAAAGGAACATTAGTTGGTGCAGATAGAAAGGCTATTCGTGAAAGATTAGATGAAATTGTTAAAGAATCCGCCATCTATCTTCGTCCTGAAACTGCACAAGCCATGTTTGTTCAATTCCTCAATGTTCAACAAAGCATGTCAATGAAAGTTCCATTTGGAATAGCTCAAATCGGAAAAAGTTTTCGTAATGAAATTACTACTGAAAAATTTATTTTCCGTACCTGCGAGTTTGAGCAGATGGAGATGGAGTACTTTTGTGAACCAGGAACACAAGTAGAATTTCTTGAATACTGGAGTCAAGCAAGACTTAATTGGTGGAAGTCTTTTGCAAATAACAAAGAAGCATTCATGCTTCGCCAACATGAAAAAGACGAGTTGGCTCACTATGCAGATAATTGTTATGACGTTGAATATGAGTATCCATGGGGATGGGATGAACTGGAAGGAGTAGCGTCACGAACAGATTACGATCTTGGAAAACACGCTCAAGAAGCTGGTGTAAAATTGAGCTACTTTGATCAGCAAAAAAATGACCCCGAAACAGGGAAAGCCGGTTGGAGATATACACCCTATGTGATCGAACCAGCAGCAGGATTAACGAGAGGAGTTCTTGCCCTCCTTTGTGATGCGTACACTGAAGAAGGTGGTACTGATGCTGAAGGGAACGATAAAACTCGAGTTCTTTTAAAATTAAACCCTCGCATCGCCCCAATCAAAGCCGCAGTTCTTCCATTATTCAAAAAAGAGGGCATGCCTGAAGTCGCGCGAAAAATTGTAAAAGACTTCTTTTCACAAGGGATTAATGCTTCTTATGATGAACAGCAATCTATCGGAAAAAGATACGCTCGGCATGATGAAATTGGCACGCCGTATTGCATCACTGTTGACCATGATAGTGTTAAGGATGGTTCAGTTACTATTCGTGACCGAGATACTACATTTCAGGAAAGAATTCCTGCTGAAAAAGCTGTAGAGATTGTAAAAAATAGAATCGCTACTTCCTAACAAGGTCATAACTATCCGTTAAGAATCCTACATATGTGCTTTAATTCGTTGAAAAGTTACGACTAAACAACGAGTGAATATTTTTTCCACTTAAATTTTGTAACGCGAAGGTCGCGAAGTTCGCGAAGGATCTAATTAAATCCTTCGCGTACTTCGCGACCTTCGCGTTACTAAAAATGTCATCAATTACATTCTACGGGAAGTAGTACTAACGAGTTGACTTAGTAGCCTCATTTTCCAACAAATCAGCCAAGATAGCAGTACATCCTTCATTGACAAGTTCATACACAAAATCAAATTCACCAGTATAATAAGGATCTGGTACTTCCAAAGGGTAACTCTTATCAGCTACTGGATTCATAAACAGTTCAAGGTGCGTTGGAACAATTGAATGTTTGCGAGCAAACTGTTCTACGTCTTTTAAGTTCGATTTATCCATAACATAGATTCTATCAAACTTTTGAAAATCTTCTTTTTCTAACTTACGAGCAAAAATACCTTCATCCGACACTAAATTTTTTTTCAAAACTTCGCGAGTTCCTTGATGGGGAGTTTCACCTTGATGCCATCCACCGGTACCCGCAGAATCGATTTTTATTTTCTTATCTAATTTTGCAAGTTTTACCTTGTGCCGCATCACAGCATCAGCCATTGGAGACCGACAAATATTTCCAAGACAAACAAAGAGAACAGTGGTCATAGACTAATATAGTTGTGCTCTTATTTCAGGGGCACGCTTGGTAAAGAGTGCAGGAAGGTTAATGACTGATTGAAAAGCTTTTTTAAAATCTTTAAATGGCTGATCTTTATATATGAGTTCTGGCATCTCATCAGGACGAAGTGGCTGCCCTTTTATTTCATAGATTAGGCGTGCAGCTTCGTAGACATCTCCAAATCCATCAATAAGCCCGAGTGTCTTTGCTTCTTCGCCTAGTATCACTCGGCCATCTGCAATGAGTTTAACTTTATCTGAGGTCATCTTTCTTGCTGAAGCAACATCATTAATAAACTGGGTATGTACCATAGCAGTTGTATTTTCCAGATATACTCTTTCTTCAGGAGTCATCATTCGAAAACTATTACCAGCATCTTTCATTGTACCAGCTCGAATAGTAATCATATCAAAGCCAATCATTTCGGTAATTTTTGTGACGTTCGGAATCTGCATCAAAACACCAATCGACCCAGTCATTGTGCCTGGTTGTGCTAATACTTTTGTTGCAGCTACTGCAGTATAGAATCCTCCTGAAGCAGCAAGTGAACCCATTGATGCAACAATTGGCTTCTTTTCTTTAAGCTTTAAAATTGTCTGATACAAATCTTGCGAGGGGGCTACTGCTCCGCCAGGAGAATCGATTCGAATAACAATGCCATCGATATGCTTATCATCTGCATTTTCATACAGCTCTTCTATGATATCTTTTGAGTTCTCGATAACTCCAACGAGTTCAATGACTGCAATTTTTTTATCTGTTGGACGTCTATGTTCATCTTTTGATGCTACTTCTTTTCCAGCAACAATTGCTGCACCTATCATGGTAGGAATAGCAATAATGACAACAATGAAAAGGGTGATAAGTTTGGCTAACCAGACAAAGTATTCTCGCATAGTGCAATTAAAGCACTCTCTGAGAGTCCTGCCAACGCCTGCAACTTCAATGCTCGACGAAGGTAAAGATGGAGGTCATATTCCCAAGTAAATCCAATTCCACCGTGCAGCTGTAAGCATACCTCGATGACATCAGGTATATGTTTTGCTGCATAAGCAAGAGAAGCACGTGAAGAGAAAGCTACGCCATCAGCTTTTTGCGATACCTGTTCTGCTGCTACTTCACAAAGTGCCCACGCACTTTCGATTTTTACAAAACAATCTGCCAATTGATGCTGTACAGCTTGAAATGTTGAGATTGTCTTGCCGTATTGTTTTCGCACTTTCACATAATCATTTGTTATCTGAAAGATTTTCTCTCCAGCACCAAGAATCTCGGCAGCAAATAATACACATAATTCTTGTTGTACTAATTCTGATTCATGAACAGCTAACGCTGAGCTATTCATTATCCTGCAAGTATAGGATTCTTCGGTAATATCAATCGAAGAATGCTCAGAAATACTATCTATTTGACAGTAGGATATCTTATTTCCGTATCCAAGAAGCCCATTTTCACCAACAAGATAACCTGTTTTAGCATCTTTATTCCGCAGAAAATGAGGCAATCCTTTTACTAAAAATGAAAGATCGGTAAGGTCACTACTATCTGTCGAACAAGTAGGAACAGATTGCATTCTTCTTCCAAGGGATGAAATGTATCCAGAATAAAATTGCTCCATAGAACAAAGTGTTCTTCCACATTCTTTTGCAATCAAAACAAGGTCGATGAAAGACGAGCTTGGATCATTTATATATTCTACAAATGCAAGATCCGAAAAGAGCTTTTGAAGTTCACGTACATTTTTCGGATTATTCCGAATAGTACGAATGAATTCTGAGGTACAAAGTGCTTCGAGAGACTTTCTAAAAGTATCAGCAAGAGTATTTTGTTCTTCTGAATAATGAAACGTCACGTTTTTTTATATTCCTAAGGTTTGTTTAACTTCATCACTGGGCTGCCACGGTGGAACAAATACTACCGTTACATCAACACCAGTCACCCCGTTTAATGCACCCACTCTCTCTTTTACTTCCCCTATGAGCTGAGGACCAGCAGGACACATTGGTGACGTAAAAGTCATTTCAATATTTACCTGACCTGATTCTTCTACACCTATATGATAAATAAGACCTAAAAACCAAATATCCAAAAAAAGCTCTGGATCTTCAATTGTTTGAATTACTTCTATTACCGATTCTCTTGTGACCATTTTTTCCTCTTTTAATATTAGATTATTTTGTAGCAAACCGCGTAAAAATTATTTCAGCAGCTGAATATGGGTCAATTTTTTTCTGTAAACATTGCTCTGTAATATCATCTAATTCTGCAGCTGAAATCTGAGCTGATTTTGTAGCTCCGATCTCACCGGTAAGCGTCATAATCATATCTTTCAAAACTCTTTTTTTTCTCTCTTTACCTGTAGTGGAACTTTGCAACCATTCTTTATGATTTTTAAGCTCTTCAAATAGTTCTGGAATACCTTGGAGTATTGTTGCAACGGTTGAAACAATTTTTGGTTCCCATTCTGAAGGATTATATTCAGCTAATGAAAGAATACCACGAAGATCTTTTACAAGATGGTCTGCGCCGTCACGGTCACTTTTATTCACAGCAAAAATATCCGCTATCTCTAAAATACCAGCTTTAATTGCTTGAACGCTGTCTCCCATTCCTGGAACGACAACCACGACACAAGAATCAGCAATTCTTACAATATCAACTTCAGCTTGTCCTACGCCTACTGTTTCTATGATAAGAACATCAAAACCAGCAGCATCTAAAACTTGAATGGCATCAACGGTTGCTCTCGCAAGACCACCGAGTGCTCCGCGTGTTGCCATGCTTCGAATAAAGACTGCACCATTTTCTGCAATTTTGTTCATTCGAATTCGATCACCAAGAATAGCACCTCCGGTAAATGGTGATGATGGATCAATAGCAAGAATAGCAACCTTTTTACCAGATTTTGTTAGCTCCACGGCTAGTCCATCAACTAGAGTTGATTTACCTGCTCCTGGGCTTCCGGTAATACCGATAATATGAGCTTTGCCAGTGAGGGCAAACAACTTCTTTACGAGTGGTCGCGCTCGTTCACTACCATTTTCGACGAGTGTTAAGAACCGAGCAATCGCTCGAGGATTAGTTTTTGGAATCTCATTAAGGAAGTCTTGGTCAGTGAACTCCATACACTGTAAATACTAACAGTACTAACGTAAGGAGCAAGTGCTTACAATGTTATGCTAACTGAATAATATCGTTTAGCAGCTGGTTAATTGTGGTAATAATCCTTGAATTCGCTTGAAATCCTCTTTGAAGAGTGATCATTTTAACAAACTCATTAGCGATATCGACTGTTGAAAGCTCAATTGCACCTGAAGAGATCTGCCCAAATGTTCCAGCACCTGCTCGACCTGTAAGCGGCTCACCAGATGTTGGTGACTGTTGCATCAAGTTATTACCAACACGGCTTAAGCCTTCTGGGTTAGAGAAGTTGACGAGTCCAATCGCCCCAACTCTTGCGGTTTGTCCATTACTTAATCGAGCAAAGATATCTCCATCTTTTTCAATAATTAGACTAGTTACGTTCCCGATACCTTGTCCATCTTGTGCGATAGATTTTACTGTTGAAGGAGAGGAGTACTGTGTAAATGTATCAAGATTACTTGTAAGGATTGCCGTCTGAGATGATCCATTACTCCATGGAATAACAAAATCAATATCTGTCGTAGTCCCACTACGCGAACCATCAGAATTAAAAGCTAACGTAGTCGTACCACTAGCAGAAGTAGTACCACCTGAAATCGTTACCTGGCGTGGATAACCTTCAACAGTTGAACCTACATCTTCACTGTTTACATATGAACGAGAAATAAATGCATTTGTTCCAGTCTTAAAGAAAAATGTTGTCATAGTGTGCGATGCACCAAGACTATCAAATATATCTACTGTTGTTGAAAAAGCAGCGAGTGCAGATATATCAGCGTAGGTAGGTGTTATTACGTTAGAGGCAGGTGTAGTAGCAAGTGGAACGGCAAGTGCATCTACAGCAGCGACACTTGTTGCTTGTTCAGAGGCATCAAGATTACCTGTAATAGTGATACTAGTTGAAGCAACGTTTGCTTGTGAAACTTCGTTTACGTTAATAGTTTCGAGTGCTCCTGTTCCATTAGATGGGAACCCCATAACCACAAGTCCATTTTGGTTGATGATATTTCCAGACGTATCAAGTTTAAAGTTACCAGCACGACTATAAAATTTTTGTCCGTTTGCATCTTGAACAGCAAAGAATCCGTTTCCATCGACCGCTAAATCCAAAGTTCTTCCAGTAAATTCAAGTGTACCTTGTTCCATGATGGTACTTACTGCTGAGGTTTGTGACCCTGATCCAATTGTTCTGCCAGATGCCTGACCACCTGCAATAAGATCAGAAAATTCTGCACGGGATGCTTTATAACCTGGGGTGCTTGAGTTTGCGATGTTATCGCCAATCACAGCAATCGCTTGACCATGACTTGAGATTCCTGAGCGTCCTGCGAATAATCCGTTTATGATACTTGGCACTGTCTAATTCCTCTATAGATATCGTTTCGCTAAAATACTTCTACTACTTTTACTACTTACTTTTTAGGCTGCTACACCTACTCGTACTATTTCAGAAGGGCTAATCTGTTTTGAGCCTATCAATAGTTTTGGATCTGCACCTGGAATAAATCCACTGACAATCCCTGCTACTTCAGCCTTATTGGTAATTTCCCCACCATTAGTACTCTTTGCTGTCACTTTAAATTTATAATCTCCATCACTGATTTGAAGATCTTTTAGGTTAATACTGTTTTCACCTTTTTTGAGTGCTCCTGCTTCAATAGTTTTCTTGACTGAGCCATCGCTATTTAGAATATCTATGTTTACTGAAGCTGCATCACCGGCAAGATTGATTTTTAATCTTCCGCCATCATTTCCAGAAACAGATATTGAATCAGATTTTGTTACTACCTCTCTTCCTAAGTAGCTTGCTAATGATCCAAGGTCACCTGATGATGATTTATTTAATTTTTCGTTAATACCAATAAGCTGTTCAACTTGAGAGAACTGAGCCATATCAACAGCAAACTGGTCATTCTTCATAGGATCAAGTGGGTCCTGATTCTTTAACTGAGTAATCAGGAGCTGCAGAAATTGATCCTGACCAATTTCATTACTTTTTGTTTTCTTTGCTGCATTTGCTCCACTAGCTCCCTGATTAAGAGAATTAATGAGCGATGAATTTACGACGCTATCTACCATAATTATGCCACCCAATGATCATCTACTACTGTTGTTGCACTGCGAAGTTGCCCTAGGACATCACCAGAGCCATGTCCTGAACTTCTACCACCACTGCTTGTTGAACGTCTCTCACTACCACTTCGTTGCTCAGAAAACTGTTGAGCTGAATTATCAAATCCATTTAAGTTTCCATTAAAGCTTTCTTTTTGATCGCCTACTGATACAGAAACTTTTTCAACATTTAATCCAAGCTTTCTCATGATTTGTACTAACTCATGAGATTTCTCTTTGAGAAGTGTTGTAACCTGTGGTGACTCTGCAACTACTCTTGCATGCAGTGAGCCATCACGAAGTGACATATCAATTTTCAACGTTCCTAACTCTGGAGGATCCAAACGAACTGAGATGGTTTTGCCGTCCTTGGCACGCGCAACTTCTTTCAAAGCTGACTCGACCCTTTCCATGGTTCGAGCTTCATATTGAGGTTTCAATGTTTTCATCGCTTCTTTCATCTCGCCACGTTGGGAATTTTCTGCCCCCTTCTGCGGTTGATAAACAAGATTTTGCAAACCTTGTGCCGACTGAATATTGTTTTGTGAAGCAGTATTCACTAAAACCTTACCAACCTGTTGATTTAATTGAGATTTCATAAGATTTTGAAGGTTTTGCTCCATCAAAATCTGCCCTTGAGGCATTGTTGATAACTCGTCGCTGGTTTGGTTAAGAGCTCGAGCTAGAATAAGTTTCTCAAATAAATTCGATATGTTACGGTCTGATTTAAGATCTTCGCTCTGGTTAACTCTGGAATCTACTGTAGGGATAGCCAAATTTACTTCTTCGGCTAAAATTGCCTGATTTTGAAGCTCTGAAATAGCTTGATTTGCCTCTATTCCCACTGATCCTGTAGCTGTACTTCCTTCCTCTATTTTCTGGGCTTTATTACTCTCTAAAGATGCATTTGTAGTATTGGAACTAGCACCTTTTTTATCTTGTCCAACTTGTTCACCAACATGATCTAAACTCTCTTGCGTAAGATCTTTTCCAAACAGATTTTCAGACTGTGAAGGTAAATCAGATTTTTCTTCTTCACCTCCCACAGTCTGTTCATCCTTGACGGTTGTTTTTTGCGAGAGCAAAACTTGTGGTGTTGGCTGTATAGTTACTAGAGCTGCATCTGATATAGATTCTTCTTTTTCGATGCTTCCAATTTCAGATTCATCAGACGGGGCTACTTCATCAGTATCGTTAGAGCTAGCTTGATCTTGGCTCTCTTCTGTTTGATTTTTAGATGTTTTTTTATCATTTTGATTTGTTGAAGCATCAGCATCCTTTGAGCCTAGCTTTACTTGATTGGCAACAATCAAATCCAGTTTTTTATTTCTTTCATCATCTTGATTAATTCTGTCTGAGATTTTCTTATCTGATATATTTTCTTGTTGCTGCTTCTGATCACTATGCGCTTTTTCAACAGACTGAGTAGTAAATGCTGTGGAACGATCCTGGCTTTGAAGCTTTGTTACAATTTTATCGAGCGTTTTTGTGAACTCGGCAAAAAGTGCCTCATCTTTACTCGAAACTGGTTTTGCTCCATCTGTGGTAGAAGCGTTTATTTTAACGATATCTTGAATTTGCATGAAGAAATTGCCGTAATCTTTGTGTCCAAACTGCAGTGAAACAAGAGTACGGCAAGAGTTCTGCCAACTTCTAAAAGTATTACTTATTTGTATTCGAAATACTGCTTTTCTCTAGTCTTTTCGCGGGATCAGAGACTGAAACTTTGATCTGTTCACCTGAACGAAGCGTGATCACTACGACTGAATCTGCCGGATACTCTTTGCCGGCTTTGGAAAAAACGTACTTTGCTCTCGATCCATCATCGCCAAAACTGGTAAATCTTCCCTTATCAATTGTATTTCCATTTGCATCCTGAATAACGACTGATTCAGCTTCTTTCCCAATTGATGAATCAAATAAAACAGAAGCGGTGCCACTGCTATTGGCTACAGGCTTCCATAAAAATCCTTGTGGAGCAGACCCGGAAATATTTGAACTTCTTGAATGAGCCCCTTTAACAGAACCTGCAGAAGTTTGCTTTGGATCAATCAATGCAAGTTTACCTTGATCAATTGCATCAAGCCTTTTTTGACTTGATGTCATTGCTGCCTCTTTTGATGCAACAGCTTTTGTTGGGTCATTTTTACCACTAATACTATCCCACAGCGCAGGATTATCATCGAGCTGTGCGGCGGTCCATGCCGTTTTGATAATTTTATCAGCATCTTCTTTTTTTATCTGCTTCTGTTGAATCATTAACTGCATGGCTTGCTGTCCAGCGTCTTCTAGTTGAATATGTTTTTTTGCTGTCTTTCCATCTTGAACAATTTTTGTAACGTGTGCTTGAAATGTTTTTACTAGGTTTGCACCGTCGGTTTTCTTTTGAAGTTGCTGAGATACGGTTGCTATAAAGAGCTGTTCTTCATTAACTTCCTTCGTATTTGTTGGTAAGAATGATTCAATAGAAGCATTCTTGGACTGTGATAGAAATGTATTTGTAATAGATTGATTCATAAATTCTCCAAAAAAGTAAAAGGGACAATAATAAGTTTTACAGAGAATGAATCGTTAACTTCTGGGCTGAAGTTTCTAAAAAATATTATCCCCGTGACCATGACCATGAGCGTAGGCGTGACTGAAGAAATTGCTCACGCCTAGGCTCACGGTCATGGTCACGGGGATAGTTCTAGACCTAATAACCTGACTTCAACAAGATGGCAGATTAATTAAGGTATAGAGACGTAGAAAATTTGATTCGTTGTATTTCGTCCACCAGTCACATCTGCACCAGCAGCTGAAAGGGTAACCGAATATGTTCCTGGCGTACCTCCAGATCTTGCCAGACAACTTTTAAGATCTACAGAAAAACTCAAAAGATTTGATGAACTGACTGGTCTATCAGTTTGTGTATCAACTAATGGATTCATATTTGCCCCTTGATTTGCAAGAGGGCTTCCTCCGTTTCCTAGTGCATTCGTATCTTCGTTTAGATCTGAACTAACCAATGAATAAAATCCTGAACATGTTGCTTGTGCGTTCTCGATGATAACTCCGTAATTTAATCCACCAAAATCTAAATATCCGGTTTCGCCTTCACGAGCAGCTTCTCTTTGAGGTCTCCAAAAACTTAGACCTAATACTCCGTCCGATCCTAGGACGATAGGTTGTCCAGGGGATACTCCGTCTATTCCACCTGATGTGGGTGTCACAGCATTGTAATCAACCTGAGTAGTTACATTATTTGCAGTATATTCTTTTAATGCAGGAACAGAGACAAAATAAGGAGGAAGTGTAAATGTTCTTGATGAAACATCTCTACCACCAGAAGTTAGAACAACACGGTATAGATCACCCGGTCTAAAGACATCTCTACCAACACGAGGTTGCATTGATAAAACGACTGCTATATTCCCATTCATATTTATCCGTTCTAACTGAGGATAACCTTGTGAATTAAGAAGTGTACTCATCAAACCTCTGAAGGCATCAGAACTTTCACTCACGCCACCAGAGAATCCAAGCGGATTATTACGTCTGCAATATGTTAGTGCATCACCACAAACAATGTAACCTCCATCTACCGTTGTGTTTTGAGGAAGTGAGATAAAGAAGGTTGAATTGAAAACATTTTCACCTGCAACAACATCATTAATCACAGAGTCTGATAGTCCGGTTCGAACGTATGCGTTCAATGTTTTTCTGAAATCAAAATTGAGCCCAACATATGGCGTATCGGTACCAGTTGCAGCCGGATCAGCAGAATCAAGCACACCATTTCCGTTGTCATCAGCATCAATCGAGTTAACAATTCCATCAAGATCTGAATCTTGCCCTGGGTTTGCAGGCGCACCCGCGTAGTTAACAAGGCGTGAGCGGAGTAAACTTGTGGTGATGCCTGAATTTCCAGCTCCTGTTGGTTTTCCTTTAGAATCAGATCTCACTGAAGGTTTTGCATATGCAGTACTATCGAACTTAACAGGTGCAATTGCATATCCAGTTTTTAAACTAACCGATCCAAGATCAATAACATTTTTCTTGCCCTTTCTTTTTCCGCTCAAAGAAACTGAAACCTTCGTTCCTTTCTTTCCAAGAACAACTGGGCCGTAAAATCGACCATCAGGACCAACTAATTGCAACGTACTACCTTTAAGGTTTTTTAATTTTAGTTTAGAGAATGTAAAATTCCCTTTGTTGTTTAGCTTTACCGTCGAAGAAGATCCATCAGTGTTTAATAAAACTAATGTATAACCATTTGCTTTTGTAAGTTTACCTTTTAAGGATACTGTTTGAGCTAATACATTTCCTGAAAAAAATGTTGTTAGGCAAAAGGTGGCAGATAGTAACGATTTGATGATTTGTGAGTGAGACATACCAATGTTATCGAATCAAACAATCAATTTCTTGAGAGAGAAAAAATATAATTTTATAATAAACTCAATAAGTTAGGATAAGGCTAACAGGATGCCTATCCTCGCATCTTATAATTCAATCAAGATTTTGAGTAATTTTGAACCTCTAGAAAAACCACCATTTTTGATACAACAGTTTCCGAATTGGTGTCTTTATAACAAGCAGTAATAATCCAATTGAAAACAAACACCAAACAGCAGGCCATTCATTCCAATTGTCAGTGGTCAATAAAGCAAGACCTGGTCCTACTAATAAATGGTAAAGTGTAAATCTCCACGAACCATATAAAACTGGTAGGAAGAATGCTGGGAAATAATAACCCCATCCAAGGATCTTTAATCCATTCAAAGGAACTTCCCATGCGATATGCCAACTTCCACGAACAGAACATAAACGCTCTCCACATAATGCATCTGATTGAAGCGTACACATACCCGCCCATTCAAATGGATATTGCCTCATTAAGAACGCAATTGTTCCAAAAAAACAGATACCAAAGACCCATGGAGCAATTTTATCTCTACGCTCCTTAGGAATAAAATGCATAGAAAACATATTGATAAAGAAAGGCTGAAAAGCAATGTGGAGTGCGCCAAATAGAGTTAAAACCTGATTTAAAGGGAGCGAACACTGGTCAATTACTGAATAGGTAAATGCTTGGAGTAATTCCATCAATGAAAAGTAAGCAAGTGGTATCCAAAGATTTCTATCTTCGCCCTTGACTGCAACATATGCTGTACTCGCAAATCCTGCCGTTGCTAAGACTGCTGAAGCTTCTCCTGACCAACACATAATTCCTCCATCAAATACAGATGCAGGCTAACTTATTTGATATGTATGAGGTAGCACTTAAAAATTTTTAAACCATCAAAAATACCGAGACTACTAATCGGTATTCATTTCAATCTCAAGATTTAAACGATAATAAGTATCTTTTGGATCCAACACCTCTTCTAGACGTTTCTTATCAATACCGTATTCTTTCATGACATCAAGTAAACGCTTACGTTCAACTTTTTCTGCAATCACGAGTGGAGCGATTTCTGGAAAAGTTTGTTTTACTTTTTCAGTATTAACTTCTGTCTGCGTTATAGGTTTAATCGACGCTTCGCCGTAAATTCCTTGATACGATAGCGCTCCATGTTCAAGACGATCTTTTAAGGATTCTTTGAGCTTTGCAGTTCGTTGTTCAATAAAAGATAACGTTGGTGCAATATCTTTTAAAAGTTTAAATCGCTCTTCCGTTACTTCAGAGAGCTCCTTCATGATCTGCTCGACTGTTGTATCAGCGGGAATTAATAATTTTTTTTCTAACGCAAGTAAACTTTCATACACTTCAGCAAGAATTTCTACATCGAGTGCTGCATATTCCAACTGCTCTTTTGAAAGAGGGCGAATTGACCAATCACTCGTTTGTGCCTCCTTACTCATTGCTTTACCAACAACATGTAATGAAACTGTTTTAAGTTGATGATTTGGAAGATCAGAGCGAAGCGTTCGAGACATAGGAAGTGTATCTCGAAGCCCTTTCATCTTTATACCTCGACTTCCAAGCTGCCGATCTTCAAAACTTGCATTGTGAGCAACCTTTGCTGGGGTTACTGATACGAGAATCTCACGAATGGGCTCTAATGATTCAATTGCAAGACAATCTATAATAAAAGCAATTTTTTTCGATGGTATACCAATTTGCAGAAGCGCAAGCTTTTCATTTCCAGTTTGCCAACCAATAGTTTCGGTATCAATTGGAAGGTACTCCTCCCCCTGCGCAGCATCGGTGATTTGAGCTAATTCATCGACAGAATCAATCCATATGATTTTCCATAGAGGATTTAATTTAGCGTTCGACATACCATTTTATTCCAAGAGTTTACAGTTACGAGCCCCTCAATTATATTCCCTTCAGTGACTTCTACAACGCATCATCCAATTTTGAACATTTTAAAGAAAACTGCCCCGTGGATTATCACGGCAACAGCTCTATATCTTACTTTTAAAGATCTCGATTGGTCACTTCTTACACTTCATGCTGGTGATGCTAATGTATTCTTCCTTACGGGAGCAGTACTATTAACGATCTTATCCTATTTCATGCGTGGCAGAAGATGGCAAAGTCTATTTCCTAAGTGTGAGATGAATTATGGAAATGCAACAGCAGTGCTCATTCTTGGTTTCTTCTTTAATAATATTCTTCCTGCACGAGCCGGTGAATTTGTTAGAGCACACCTTGGTGCCAAAGTTTCTCGGCAAAGTCGAACCCTTGTTCTTGCAACTATAGCTAGTGAGCGTCTGATTGATGGACTAACCATAAGCATCTTATTTGTAATTTTCGCCTTACGGATGGGAGAGTCTAATCTTGCTCATAACCTTTTTTATGTTGCTCTTGGTTTTGCAGGGATAAGTATCGCTGTTCTTATAACGATTTTTTTTCGTTCCAAACTTCAATCGCTTGTAGAATCTTTACAAGCTAAAGGAGGATCAAAAAAACTTTTATTGGTCCTCTCTAAAGCTCATGTTTTTCTTGAAGGACTTACTCCACTTTGCTCTCTACGCCGTGCTCCAGTTATCTATGGTTGGTCAGCTATTATTTGGTTTAATGAACTCTGCGTTTTTTTTCTTGCTACAAAAACCTACGGTGCTGATCTTACCGTTGCACAAGCTGTATTTATGATGGTTGCTGTGAATTTCAGTTCACTTATTCCTGCAGCTCCTGGCGGTATTGGTGTTGTTGAAGCTGTTGGTACAGCAGCACTTGTATCAATGGGAGTTCCTAAAGAGCTCGCGCTGATTATGATTCTGACTCAACACGTTATTCAGTATCTTGTTGTCGGACTCCCTGGTGCATTTTTAACACTCACTTGGAAGAAACGTTTAGAAAAAATTTAGCGGATGAGTCCAAGAGTTTGCTGAATCAGCTCGTTTGCAGCACTAAGAAGCTGTGAATTTGCTTGATAGCCTCGTTGGAAGACAACTAAATTCACAAATTCTGCACTTAAGTCGGTTGTAGATCTTTCTAATGATGAACCACGCGTAATACCAAGGCCACGACTCCCAGGCGTTCCAATTGTTGCTGCTCCTGCAGTGACTCCCGGTTGAAAACTATTGCTTCCTATTCTTTGCATCCCATCAATATTTACAAAATTTGCCATTTGTAGCGTCCCTACCTGCACGAAGGAACCATTTGAAAGTGATGCCATCACTTTACCTGTCTTATCGATTTCGTAGTCTTTAATCTGTCCTACACCTGCTCCATTCTGTGTTTTAGATGAAAGAGCTGATCCCGATGCATATTGAGTGTACTGTGAAAGATCAATTGTAAAGTTTCCTGCAGCTGCTCCGTCGCTCCACGCTGGAGTCGCTGTAAGTTTTGCATTTGCTTTATTTGCTGCAGCTAGTAATCCATCGGGTCCAAATGTAAGTCCTGTAACTGATCCAATTTGGACTGGTACTCCTGCAGTTCCTCCAACCTGGCTCCCTTCTGCATAAGCATTAACTGTCCATACTCCCGCACCTGTTTTGAAAAACGCTAATGTAACATCTCTTCGCGTTCCAAGACTGTCATATGATTCAATATTTTCAATATGGCTTGCTGCTTGCCCCAGTGCCGCCATTGATGGATATGCAGCTGCAGGCGTCTTAATTGGCAACGTAGAAGAAAGATTTCCACCAAGTACAATTGCAGTCGTTGCAGTCGCACCATTTTGAATAGTCGCTAAGTTAAGTCGAGTTAAAGTCGGCGTTGCTCCAGCTTCTGTTGTCGTAGAACCTGCAGTACCGAGCACATACTTACCGTCACCTGTTACTAGATAACCTTCCTTATCAAGTTGAAAGTTTCCAGCGCGTGTATATGATAAACTTGCAGCGGATCCAGTTGCATCACCTGTAATGAAAAAACCATTACCTTCAATTGCAACGTCTAGTGAACGAGCGGTGAAATCTGCCTCCCCACTGTTAAAAATTGACCTTACAGAGGAAATTTTTGCCCCATTCCCACCTTGAATAACTCCATCATCTTTAATCCCAGTAAATGAGGCAAAAATGTCAGAAAATTCAGCTCTGGCTGTTTTATATGCGGTTGTATTTGAGTTAGAGATATTATCAGAGAGCACAGCAATCGCTTGCCCGTGACTTGTTATACCTTCTCTGCTGGCATTTAATGCCGATTCAATCCTCATACTAAGGATAGATGGCAATCTCTGTTCCAGGTTTTTTTGAACCCTAACTAGGAACGTTTACTAAGCTCAGAAAGCTTCATGCCAGAACGAAGTAAAATAAATCCACCAATACCTACAATCATAATGTATTGATGCAAATGGTTGAGAAGTGAATACGCAGTCGCCTTCTCTATCGCTATTCCATACAGCGCAAAAGAAGCAATCGAGGCTACTTGGTATACCCCAATAAATCCAGGAGCACTCGGAGCAGCAACCGCTAATGCAATTAAAACAGTGAGCGTTGTACTAACGCCAAGATCTCTGGGAATTGAAACAACTGAAAGAAAATAATCAAAGGCAATTATATTTGAGATCCAAATTAAGGCTGTAAGGATAACAACCGCACATAAATTTTTTATAGATCGAATTGACTGAGCACCTACAAGTATCTGTTTTGTGAGCTCTTGAACTTTGAGCGCAATTTTCTGAGGAAGATAGTTTGTTACTGCAATAACAGCACGCTCTAGAAATACAGGTATAAATGCAGCAAAAAGAATAAAAATAAAAATTCCCAACGCTAAAACAGAAAAGCCTCTAACGCCATCATGTGCCCACGATGGAAGATTCGGAACATTTTTTGAAACAACAAAAAAGAAGGAAAGAACGCACACAAGATCAAGGAACCGTTCGATAACAATTGAAATAAAACCTGTAGCAAATGGTACATCCGAGATCTTTGATAGAAAAAAAGGTCGTATAAATTCACCTGCACGGAGAGGTAAAATAAACGTTGCCAGATTTCCAACCATTAAACTTGAAAATCGCTGCCAAAGTGTAGAATGTGTCTGAGATGGTAAAAAAAATTGCCATCGAATTGAACGCAATAAAAAGTGAAACATCCAAATCAATGTAACCATTATCAATGGAGAATATTGGGCTGTTTTTAGTTCGACTAATACCAGAGACCAGTTCACTTGATATGCAAGCAGAATAATAAGAACAAAACTTATTCCGAAACTAAAAAGTATTTTTTTTGTATTCATTCAGGACGACCAAAAACTCGCATAAGCTGTATAAAATTTTGTAAGGATGGGGTTTTTTCAAGATAGACACTTGAGATATAGGTTTGATACGAAATCCCTTTATATGAAGTGATTATTACGACATCTCCTGTTGCGAGTAGTGACTCATACACTTTACTTTCACTCAGTAACTTTAAGAGCCTCACTAAACGTTCTGAATTTTGTACATCTGTAGCACTATAAGAAAAGATCCATCCTTTCTGTTCGGTAGACTGCTTTGTTCTTACTACTATCTGTAATGATTCGAGCAGTGCTGGTTCAATAGTTGTATTCATAAGTGGCTGAACTGCTTTTGCAAATTCAGATACGTTCAATGGAATTCGACTTCGTTGCGAAAAATTAAATAGAGTGATCGCCGATACGAGTATTGCAAAAGCACCTATAAATATTCTTATTGAACGTTGCATTCGAAGGTATTATTACGGATGAAAGTGTTGATTAACATAGTCAATCAAAAATTGACGATCATTTTTATCAGGATCCTCAATAATGAGCTCTTTTAATTGATTTAAAATGGTCCCCATCTCTTTCCCAGGTTTAAAACCTAACTCTTTTAGATCATCACCTGAAATTGCTAAAGGGCTCTTAAATGATCCAACGACTCTATTTCGTTCAGTTTGAACCATTTCATCAAAACGAACTTTCATTTCAAGTAATTTATCATCATCAAAAACAGCAGGGCGATCTGCGTTTTTAAATTCTCTCCAACGAGGAAATTGCGACCCTACATCACGAAGCAACCTGCGAACTCCAGAAGGTCCACAATCGAATGGTCGCATATGAAGTCTTACAATTGTTGATACTGCGTCGATATCATCCTGTGAAAAACGGAGTTTTTGCATCTCTCGATGCGCTATATCTTGGCTGACTTTCTCATGATCATAGAAGTGACGATTACCATCTTTATCAACACTTAATGTGTATGCTTTTCCAATATCATGATAGACAGCAGCAATTCGCAAAATCTTATCAGGGGGGCATTCAGATAAAACATCCAGCGTATGGCCATATACATCTTTTGTATGATAACGGTTCTGATCAAATCCAATGGTTGGAAGGAGCTCAGCAAATGTATAGGGAAGTAATCCTAACGCTCTAAGAGCATCAACGCCTGCGGCTGGATATTGCTCCATCAGGATTTTTTCTAACTCAACACGGATTCTTTCAACAGCAACTTTTTTTAAAAGTTCATGATGACTCTTGATTGAGTCTGATAGTTTATGATCAATAGCTCTGCCCGCAGCAGCTCCGAATCGTACCGCTCGAATCATCCGTAATGGATCTTCCTTAATTCTATCTTCTGGATTGCCAACAGCTTTTAATACGTTGGCATTCAAATCTTCAATTCCACCAACAATATCGATTACTTTTTCATCCTTACAGCTAAAAGCAATAGCATTGATCGTAAAATCGCGACCAGTTAAGTCTGCTTCTATTGTGTGAGGAGCTACATCAATTCGCCCTGCACGGAATGTTGTAATTTCAATATTATCTTTTTCAATAACAGCAGTAATAGTGCCGTGTTTTAATCCAGTAGCAACTGTTTTTATATTATTTTTTTCAAGCAACACAGAAGCATCTTGAGCAGAAAGTGATGTTGCTAAATCAATATCAAAAGATGGAATACCTAGTAGCGCATCTCTCACAGCTCCACCAACAATATGTAACTGATCATCCGCTAAAGCAGTTCGAATAATTTGTAGTTTAGGAGAACGATTTAAAGCAACAAGAGTTTGAATCCTCTCTTCAAGAAGACTGCCTATGATTGAGGAAGTTGTACCAGCTTTTGGGGATTCCACCATGAAACCGCATATTTAAAACAGGAAGCCATTCAGGATGGATAGGCTCCGAAAAAAGACTCATTTTAGCTTCTTTCGGCGTCCTTCCACCTTTTTTCCTATTACAAGGAGAACAACAACAAACCAAATTTTGCCAAGTCGTTCTGCCACCCTGACTTCTCGGAATGACATGGTCAAGTGTAGCCTCTTTACTGCTCAATTCAACTCGGCAGTATTGGCAATGAAAATTATCCCTCGCCAATACATTCGCTTTACTCAGTGGGGGTTTTTTCCGCCCTATCTTTGCATACTGCAGAAGCCTCACTACTGCAGGAGCTTTAATTGAGAATGTTACCGATCGAATATGCCCATCATATTCTTCAATCACTTCGACTTTTCCAAGAAAAAACATCGTGATCGCTTTCTGCCATGATATGACTTTTAATGGCTCAAAACTCGCATTAAGAAGAAGAACTGTCTGCATAGAACTTCAAAAAATCTGCTCTTTCTTCAATTATTTAGAAAGTTACTTGATTATCGCAATAAGGAATTCACATACACCCCTCTTTATTGACTTTTTACCTCCCAAACCTTAACCTCTCATTCTTGCATCCGTCTAGGAATCCAAGCTGTTCGGGCCGGTAGCTCAGCTGGTTAGAGTACACGCCTGATAAGCGTGAGGTCGTAAGTTCAAGTCTTACTCGGCCCACCATGTTGTCCCTTCGGGGAGTCCGCCTCTGGCGGACGTGGGGTTGTCCCACTCAGCGTGTTAGAAGTGTGGTCCCTTCGGGGGGTCTGCCTCTGGCAGACGTGGGGTTTTCCCACTCAGCATTCATCCCTTTTTGGGGTGGCTCAGATTGGTTATCCAGTAAACAAACATACACCAGTTGTTTGTTAGTGATGTGTCCTGTTATGGGGTTGTAGCTCAGCTGGGAGAGCACTGGCTTTGCAAGCCAGGGGTCAAGGGTTCGATCCCCTTCAGCTCCATATTTTTCCACTCGGATTCTCCTCTCCCCCTCGACAAGCTCGGGGCTAGGGTCAATGTCACTAAGTTAAGAATTTGAGTACCGTGACCTTGAGCGTGAGCGTGACCCAAACAATTTAAGGTCACACTCACGCCTACGGTCATGGTCAGGGGTAGAAATTTCTTAACTTAATGACATTGGGGCACGCCCCGAGCCCCGAGCTTGTCGAGGGGTCGAGGGGTCAGTATCCATTCCGATATCCGTACCATGCACTCTTCATTCTAGAAGCTTGACCCCTACTAAACGAATTCATACAGCTATCCGCAGTATAATTCATAAAGTTACGAACTGGATCTCTACCCGAAGCATTGCGACAACTATCAAGTTTTGGATTACATTTATAAACAGGCTGTTTCTGAGCAGATGTATCTTTGACTGCATCACCTTGCCCTTTACATCCATTCGAAGTTATTCCCCATGGATGGTATAGACCTAACCAATGTCCAACTTCATGTACACCGGTGGCTCCGCGATTATAAGGACTTGCCGAACCTCCAGGTAAAGTTCTATCCAGAATCATCACACCATCATCAGATGGATTACTATCATATTTCCAAGGAAATGTTGCCCAGCCTAAAAGATTCTCTCCAAGATTTGCCATATAGATATTAAGACTTGATGCACTCCCTAATCTTAATCCAGATTTCAGATCACTTTCTAATCGTGAACCTTGTGAAACAGAATCAAAGCCAGAGACATAATCAACACTGATAAGATTAAAGTTAAAACCTCTTTTATTAAAAGCTTGATTCAGTACAGACATCTGCGCATCAATTTGTTCATTTGTTACTGGAGTTGAATCATTTGAATATCCAATAACATGTATATAGACATCAATATCGATACGGGTCTGAGCAGTGGAAACTTTATTTAAAGAAAGATCGGTTATTTCCCCTAATGCTAAACGAGCGCTAATACCAACATTTTCTTTCCGCGTAGGTTCATGGGTAGCACATCTCTCATAGTGAGGATCTGCAAAAACAGTTGAAGTAATTAACAGTAAAAATAAAAAGGAGCTGAAAATTGAAATTTTATGTCTGTATTGTTTATACATTATTTTGCTTTACTCCTCACCGTCACTACTTTCTAAGGTACATAGGTCGGTCAGACAGGAAATATGTTGAGATTCCGTCTTCAATGATTCCTCATGGTTGAAAAAAGGTAAGGTTCTCCTAATTTTTCTTACCTCATTCCTCATGTACGCCAATATAATCAACTTACAAGAGTACTCATTTTTTCCCTCTTTACCCTTGAGTGTCTCTCGAACTTGCCGTAGTGTTTATAAATGCTTTCCAAAAAAGAAATTGAAGAATTTCGTACTCCACTCTATCTGTATCAAGAATCAATTTTTACTCACCAATTTCAACAACTTCAATCAGCACTCAAAAATATTCCGCACCTCATCTGTTTTGCAGTAAAGGCAAATTCTAATCTTTCCATTCTAAAAAAATTCTCGCTGCTCGGTTCAGGATTTGACATTGTTTCAGGTGGTGAACTTCATAGAGTTATTGCAGCAGGGGCTGACATGTCAAAAGTCGTATTCGCAGGAGTTGGCAAAACCAATGATGAGATTCGCTTGGGACTAGCAAGTGGGATTAAATTTTTTAACGTTGAGTCTTCTGAAGAATTATTCGCAATCGAAGCTATCGCTAAAGAAATGTCGCTCACTGCTCCGGTTTCTTTTAGAGTCAATCCAAATATCAGTGTTGATACTCATCCGTACCTTGCTACGGGTATTGATGAATCAAAATTTGGGATTCCTGCTACTGAAATTATTGCTCTTTATAATCATATTAAGACTTCACAATATCTGTCACTCATAGGAATCGACGCTCACATAGGATCACAAGTTTCCGATATTGCTCCATACAAAGAGACACTCATGCAATTGCTTTCACTTGCAAATGAACTTCGTCGTCTTGGAGCACCGATTAAAACAATCGATCTTGGCGGTGGTCTTGGAATAAGTTTTTCTAATCAGTATTCTCCGATCGATATCAAAGCATACGGCTTCATGATTCAGGAGCTTTTAAACGGTTCTGATTATGAACTTGTTATTGAACCTGGTAAATTCTTAATTGCTGAGTCAGGTTCTATTATCTCTAAAGTGCTCTATAAGAAAAAAAATGGCGGTAAAGAATTTCTGATTCTTGATGCTGGTATGAATGATCTGATGAGGCCATCTCTGTACCAAGCTCATCATAAAATTGAACTACTCGGTAAAGAGCAAGCACCTTTAACACATACATATGATATAGGAGGTCCAGTCTGCGAATCAGGTTGTATTTTTTCTATAAACGAAAAGCTTCCCGAAACAAATGCTGGTGACTTTGTGATTATCAAAGACGCCGGTGCATATGGCTTCTCTATGTCATCAAATTATAATACCCGTCCACGTGCAGCTGAGGTTTTGATAGATGCAGATGGATCAAAGAGAGTGATAAGACGAAGAGAAGAGACAAAAGAGTTATTTGCGCAAGAAAAGGAATACTTATAATGGATCAATCTCAAATCACAGAAAAACTTATACATTCATATGTTGAAATGTTTAATGCACACAATAGGGACGGCTTGATAAACCTATTAGATGATTCTGTCATTCATGATATCAATGAAGGTGCACAAGAAATAGGCAAAGAAAAATTTCGGGCTTTTAAAGTTCATATGGATAGTTGCTACAGCGAACAACTAAAAGATGTTTGCTATCTAATAAATGGTAATCGTGCCGCAATTGAGTTTATGTGTCATGGTACTTACCTAAAAACAGATGGTTCTCTACCTCCAGCAACTGGTCAAACATATAAAATACAGGCTGCTGCTTTTTTTGAAGTTAACGCGTCCAAAATCTCTAGAGTAACCTCTTACTACAGCCTCAAAGGTTGGATAGAAGCAATTAGTTAAAGCTGTTCAAGTAGAGTTCTTACAATCCTATCTGACTCACTATAGGCAACTGATAAGTCCTCAATGCCAAGATAATCTTTTATTGTATTTGCGTATTCTCTATCACCAAAATTTAATGCAGCTCTAAGCGTTGCGATATTTAATAGTTTTTGTTCAGGATACTTCTCACAAAATCTTTTCAAAAGTTGATATCCCTTTCGTCCACCCGTCATTCTATCATAATCATTAGCAGCAATTGTTAAATGTGCAGCTACAGCTTCATCACATGGTTCATGATATTCTACACTATATTCAAATGATTTTAATGCTGCTGTAACTGCTAATAGTTTAACACCTGGATCTTGGGTTTTAGAAGTTCTGCCAAGACATAAATGATTAATAGCCATTGCTTGAAATTTTCGTTTTGAATTCTTTTTTTTCACAGTTCTAATAACTTCTGCTAGTCGCATTGCACGAGCCATAGGTGTATGCTTTTCAAGAATTAATTCCCGTCCAGCACCACCGATTTTCCTTGCTTCTTCAGGGTGTGATGTATAATAGGCGATAAGCTCTGCGGCTTGCTCAACATTATTTTTTTGATAGGTAACTAAATGTTTACCTTCTTCAAATAATTCTAAAAGACCATTTTGTGAATATTCGGTTAATAAAAGTGAGCCACTCATCATGGCTTCAAAAACTCTAAAATTAAGATCAAGTTTGACTGTTTGGTTAATAACAATTTCACTTTTAGGAAAGAACTCCCAAAATCCACCAGTCGTACAAAGTACAGAAGCTTTTTCACCTAACGCTTCAAAGAAAGTTACCCTCTCAGGGTTCAATTCTTTGTTTAAGGTTCCAATAAAAACTGCGCCGTATTCTTTATTATCATAATTTGGTTCGATGTACCTCGATGCCCAAAGTGGCATCCACTCAACTTGTTGCTCCCATTCGTGATAAAAAGGAATGAAATCTTTCTGAGCAGTAAAAGCATAATCAAATACTTCATTTAAGTATCGGTGTAAGGCAAAATGGTGTTGCGCATCAACTCCATAAAAAATAGTTGGGATATTTATCTCTTCTAATCCTGAAAAAGTGATAGGCGCACTATTATCAAAAGAAACAATACAATCGGGAACAAAGTCCCCTGGAATTGTTTGAATCAGACGATCGATATGCAACATTGGCAGGGACACCGTGTGTTCCAGATGATTCGCAAACGCGAAACCTGCTGTTTTAACTTCAAAGCCAAGCGACCGAAGTTCGTCAGCAAACCAATCTTGATTAAGCAGTAATACTTTCACCTTGCTTCTCAATCATTGCTCGTAACTCAAGTGCATTTTGGTGCTGAGGTTCAAACAATGTAATTGTATTAATCGCTTCAGCTGCCTCTGCTACTTTCCCCTGGGCAAAATAACAACCTGCAAGTGAATACATAAAATCTATATCGGCCGGATGAAGCTCAAGGTATTCAGAGATGACTTCTTCTACCTCTGGTAATCGTTGCAACGCGTAACCCATTTCAATTGTACCGAGTAGCGCTCTCACATTCTCTGGATTACTTTTTAAAGCTCTTCTATAAAAACTCCATGCTTCATTACTTTGTTTTCTTTGTGCTGCACTAAGCCCCAGACCAGAAAGAGCAACATCATACTCAGGACGTTTCATCAATGCTTCACTAAATAGTTTTTCAGCGTCAATCCAATTACCTTTTGCTGCTGCAAGGGCACCTTGTCCACATAAAGCACGTGAACTATCAGGATTTTTGCTTAAAACTACATTGTAGTTTTCCTCAGCTTGCTTGTATTGATCGGTAAGAACAAGACTTTCTGCTTTCTGACAAATAATCGTTTCTTTTTGGATTTCACTTAAAGATTGATTTGTTGAAAGAGCTGCAATTCGACTGAATGCTTCACTATATTTACCCTTCCTTTTGCATTCTTCAATCATAATGATTTCTTGATCGACTTCCGTAAAAGTTCCATCGATACTTGATAAATCTGATCGAGACTGAGTCGCTCTTTCTACTTCCACTTTTTTAGTGAGCGAGGGACTCGAAGTTTTGCTCTGTTGTAGAATTGCTGAAAGCTCAAATGCTCCACGATGTCCCGGATCCTTCTTCAGAACCATGTCATTAATCGCAAGCGCTTCTTCCATCTTATCAAGTTTATACAAGCAACCAGCTAAGCAAAATTGCATTTCGAGATCATCTTTATGTTCTTGTGTATATAGTCTCAGCGCATTCTCCAAATCAGAAAAGCGATTCAGTGCATATGCAACATGCATTAATTGTAAAATTGCTACAGCATGATCTGGTTTTAAACAAAGCGATTTTACTAATGAATCATAGGAAGCTTCAGTATCACCGAGTATTCCTTGACTCATCCCAAGTCCACAAAATGCCTTTGCATCAGTAGGATTAGCTAGAACTGCTTTCTGAAAGTACGTTTTTGCATCTGCTGTACGTTGAGCAGCAAGAAGTGTGGCACCTTTTGCTCTATACAATTGACCATCACCGTTTGAATAATGTTCAGCTTCATCAAAAGCTTCAATCGCTGATTCAAATTTGTGTTCACGAGCAAGTAACTCACCTTTCTCAAGAAGTTCTTGATACTTAACGGGATCAGCAGAACCCATTCCTGTTGCCGTGACAGTTGTTGTGACAACTGGTTGTTCAACCGGAACAGCTTGTACTGTTGGGGTCTGTGTTTGTACAGACGCAGTGACTGGTTGTTTCCACCCGCTTGCCTCTTTGTAACTCGCAAATGTTTTTTCAGCCATCTCTTTCCATGAGTAGGTCATAACTTTCTCCTTTAAATTTGGATTTACCGGTGCATAGTATGCAGCAATTACTGCACTTCGAATTGAATCTTCATCACCTGGATCACAATAGAACGCAAACTCTCCTAAATAGTCATATGCTGTGCCTTGTCGAGTAGCAACAATATTACACCCGTAATATGCAGCCTCTAGCGAGACGAGTCCCGGCAATTCATACCAGCTTGGAAGTACATGAACTTTTGCAGCGGCATATGCATCAGCAAGATCTTGATCAGATAATTTTGAAAGGATTACTGTTTTTCCTTTTCGTTTGAATTGCTCAACAGATTTTGCATACTCTGGTTGATAGGTAAATCCACCACCAGCAAGAACGACAGTGATATCTTCATCTTCAAGAGCTTTTAAGAGCATCAATTGGTTTTTTCTACTTTCAATTCTTCCTACACAAAGTGCGAAATGTTTTACACCATATTTTTTGAAAAATCGTTCTGCATCACCTTCAAGGCCAAGCTCATATCCGAGTTTTATCTCTTTAATATTTGAAGATACACCATATGTTTTTTGTAATGTATGAGCTTCCGTTGCACCATTTGGATACAGTGCAGTAGCATGTTGAGCTGCATAAGTATTTTGAAATGCAGGAGCCTTTTCTACAGATCTATAGTCTGGTCTGTTTTGATTCCACCATACCTTATTCTGCCCAACACGTTGATATTCTTGAAGCGCCGAAGCCACAAAGTGGGATTGAAAATGAAAATTAGGGACATCTTCAAGGAGCGTTGTTACCACATATGGAACGCCAGCTTGTTTCGCTTGACGTGCGTAGTACTCAACCATATCAGGAAGAGCAAAATTAAATATATGTACAATATCAAAACCTACAGGACTTATAGTCCCTTCAAGATTTAACGTAATATCTACGGGATATTTTGAAATCTCTGCCATTAATTTTTCTATGACAACTGTATCACCGCCACGTTGAGTAAAAGTACTCGGTCTATTACACAGAAGCACTTTCAGTTTTGTCTGTTGATCACTACTTGCCATATTATTTTCCTTTAAATCTTTTCGAGTTCCTTCTATCTGTAATCCCAATGTTCTATACTTCCTTTGAATGACATTAACAGTATTTTTCCAACTAAATTGTTTTGCATACGATCGTGCACGGGCTCTGAGCTCTTCTAAAAGATTTGGTTGCTCAAGAAGCACCTCTACGGCTTTCATCACCGGATAACCAGTTGTTGCGTGAAAGACAGCATCTTTAAATGCTTGGAATGGTGGGAAAATTGATGTAACAACCGCGGCTCCACACCCAACTGCAACAGAACATGCCCCTGATGCTTCATAATGATGAGATCGATAGTTCATGAGAACAATATCAGCAGTTCCAAGAATCTCTGTGACTTCTTGTTCAGAGAGAAATCTATCTGTAAAACGAATATATTCTTCTATGTGAAGATCTTTGACTATTTGCTTGAGAAGAAGATAGAAATCTTGTGCTTGAGTATCTAACGAATTAGGTATCCCGCAAATAGCACCAACTACTTTGTCACCTTTTCTTCGAAGCTCAGTCACTGTTTCAAGTAAAGCATCAAGTCCTTTATGTGGCTGTACAAAACCAAAACATACCAACAGTTTTTCGTCTTCTTTAATATTGAATTCTTTTCGAACTTTTTCTTTTACCTCATAACTTACTTGTTCACGAACCTGAATACCGTGAGGTATAACCTCAATCTTTTCAAGAGTTGCTCCATTGGAAAGTGCTTCAGGAATATTTTCATCACAATGAACAAATATTTTATCAACTGCTGAAAATAACGCTTGTGTCTTTTCATCAGTTGTAAAAATAGTATGAATTGATACAACAACCTTAATACTGCGAGCATGACACTCATCAATAAACTGATTAAAAGCTGGATACTTGAAAAAACGAGCATGACAATTCAAATGAAGTATTTGAACACCCGAACTAAATACGGCTTCTCTTAAATTTGTATAATCATCACTTGTTCTATGCCAACAACGGCTTACAAACTCTTGATCTTCATCAGTGTACGCATCTGCAAACTCACCAAAGATATGAAAACTTCCCTCTGGTAGTGCTCCGGTCAAGAACTGAGCATAGGTTGCGAGCCCACATTCTTGATTCCAGGTTGTAATAAAACCTACTTTCCCTGTGGTCACACCACGCTTCATCAAAGAACGATTAGTACATTCATTAAACTTTTCTACAAATGAATCCCATGAAAATACATTTCGCGAGCTGTGCAATGCATTTTGTGAAAACTCTTTTAATCGTTCTGGATTTCTTAAGACTTGTTCAAGTGTATATGTTAAAGCAGCTTCATCAGGATTCGGAATCAATAGCCCTGTTTTTTCATGAGTTACTGCTTCACTGATTCCACCGACATTGAAAGCTATAACAGGACATCCTGTAACAAGAGCTTCAACGGCTGTGAGAGGAAAACTATCAAACCAACGAGATGGAATAATACATGCCCCAGCTTCTTGGAACGCTTTTGATATTTCTTGTTGTGATACAGCGCCAAAAAATTTAATGGATGAGCACTGCTTAGCAATTTTGTCTTGGTCAAAGAACGGCTCTTGTCCCCATAATGCAGCACTGCCATAAACATGCAATTCTGCATTTGGATAAGAAGCCGTAATGTTTGCGAAAGATTGCAAGAGAATATCAATTCCTTTGTGAGCAACGAGTGCACCAACAAATACAAATCGATCAAGCTTTCTTGAATTGACCGAGCCAGCTTTGAATAGGCTTAAATCTGCACCATTTGGTATAACAGTAATTTTTTGAGTATCTACTCCAGCATCAATAAATAATTTTTTCTGGGCATGTGAGACACAAATAATATTATCACATACGTTACTTAAAACTTTTGCATTGACTCCTGTAGCAGTACCCGATGGATCATGAGCAATAAAATTTCTTGATAAACAATCAGGGTCATTCTTTGCAATTACAAGAGGCAAAGCTCTACAAGCAGATGTAAGATGGTAGGGCGTTGCTACATCTTTGATTCGAGCGAATGCTGTTTCGATGTTATAGGTATCACCAATATCCCAGAACTCTACATTCTGATCGGTGCAATCACCTTCAGTAATATGACCTGCTATAAAAACTTGATCTCCTCTCGAAGCTAAGGTACGTGCTAGCCATAGCGTTGCATTCTCTGCTCCAGAGTTGACCCCTCGCGCACTAAGCGGATGATCTTTATGAAAAATGAGATGTGTACTTTTACTCTTCATTGAGTAGCTAATAAAATCCTTTTAAACCACAGTCTTTTTGACGCTTTTTTATTCCAAAAGGATGTGAGCCATTTTCATGCCAATCAGACAAATATAACTTAACTTATTGAAATAACTGCATATTTTAAATTGTAATATTATTGTGTCAAACACCTGACCCCATAATTCGACAGAATTTGGGCAGTAAAGCTAAAGAAGAAACTTTACGATTCCGACGATCATCTTAAGGATAGATTGAACGTTAGGACGATTAGGTTAATCTAGGTTTTATTTTTGGTTTTATTTTAGGTGGCGGATTCCAAACAAGAGTATGCTTTTGTTTTTAATCCGCCAACATTTTTAGGTTTATCGTTTTTTCAGACGTTTTTTTTCAGGTTCCCGCCTGACGTTTGATCACCCTTTCTTACATTTCGCTCGTGATACCACGGCAAAAGTCTTCAAGCTTATCAAGCTTAGGCTCTAATTCTTGCTGAATTGTCTCTCCAAGTGCCCACCATGATTGGTACAGCTGATGTTGGCAAGCTTTCTTAAAACATTCAGAGATATCTTTAATTTGTTCAGTGAGGTTGAAACGTTCACGTCTGGTCTCAGGCATTAATTCAAGCATTGTTTGATACCACTCAAAAAATGCTTTCAGTGTATTCGCAGCAACACCAATTTTTTTATTACCATTTGTTGAATCACCAGCTTGGAAAAACTTCCTTGCATCTCTAAAATCAATAAAACAAGCACGAACGATATCAGCAGATTTTGAAAGCTTTTCAGAGACATACGCTTGAGGCTCACCTGTTGAGACTTCAATCACAGCAGTTTGACCAAAATTTTGAACTGATGCTGTCCAATCGTTCTCAGATAATTCCTGACCATTAAGAAATATATCAGTAATGATATGTTCTGGATCAATCTGCGTTTTAATGAGCTCAACAAGATCAACTACTTTTACTGATCCGTTCTCGCCATACCTTGACTCTTCACCGTTAATACGAACTTGTGCCATATCTTGTCATTCCTCAATTAACCTATCTCTGCTCGATACTCAGAAAACTTCTTACCTCTCCGGATAAGACTCGAGTAGTTTTGTCTCATTTGAGATGCAAGCTCGACCGCATCAGTTCCAGAAAGATTTTCTTTGGCGAATATGAACATTCTGGCTAATGGACCAAGATGTGGGTAATTAAATCCAACATCTTCCACATGCCTGTCAATTTCCGAGAGTTTATCATTGATAACATTAAATTTATTCGCAGGTGTCGAGTAATCTTTAATTGCATGTAAAAGCTCATCGATAGATTTAATTCCGTCCTCTGCAGCAGACACAATTTTTTCAATGCCTTCGACTGGTTGAGCAATACTTAACGAACTCTTTCGTGCCGGAGTCGGAAGCATTAATCCCCCAATCTCATCAAGCCAAAGCTTTCTATATGCTTTTCTGTAAGGCTCAAGAGTGCTCATTTTTGTTGAATTCAATGGAACGAGATCGCAAAATCCAAACTCATCAAATGCCGATCTATAAACAATTGCTTGAGATTCCGATATTAGCCCTTCTGGAAGTGACATTATATCACCTTGAAGTCGCATTGCAGTTATCGTCGCAAGTGTTATTGGCGAAAACGTATCGTGACAATCTGGTCGAGCACATGGTTTATTCGGATTACAAGGCGCACAAGAGATTCTTGGCTGTATGACAATATGTCCTTCACCGTATGGACCTGTTTCGTATCCGAATGCTGAAGCAAGAAACATTGACACTACTGGTGTACCTGCAGCAACAGATACATGCATCGTACCAGTATCCCCTGTCACCAATAACTTACATCTTGAAATTAAAGCAGCAAGTTGCGGTATTGATGTTCTTCCAGCAGCGCAAAATACATTAGGAGAATTACATCCATCTAAGATCGGTTGGATAATATCCATCTCTTTTTTAGTTCCAACCATGACGACACGAGCATTGTGCTCTTTAATCATAACATCGATGAATTGAACGAAGTTTTTTGGAAGCCATTGACGTTTTTGTTGGCTTGCTCCTGCCTGTACAGCGATAAGAGGGCCAGTATTAGTAAACTTTGCTTCTGATAAAAGATTATCTGCATAACCTAAAGCATCAGGTAATAAACTAATTTGAAGTTGATTAGGATGTTTTTCAACATCTGCAGAACAACGAAAAATATCTACAAGATTAAGTGAATTATACTGTCTATTTTGGTGAAATACTGAAGAAGCAAAAAGTCTTGCCCAATCAGATGATATAATTCGGTACCCTTCTTCATCTGAGGTCCATCCGCCATTTCTTTCAATGCCAACCATTTTCAAAAGTAAAGCCGTATACGCGGAAGATGACATATTCAGGCAGTAATCAAATTTTCGACTTCGTAAGTCTTCAACGACTTCAGATACATAATCAAATGCATCAATAATACCTTCCTGCTCACGAGCAAGAGCTCGCACCGTCATCCCAAGATCAAGTGCGACAACTTCATCAATATTAGGCAGATAATGACAAACTTCTTCAAACTGCTTCTCAACAAGCACAGTGATTTTACAGTTTGGATTCTCCATCTTAATACCAGCAATCGTAGGAGTTGCCTGAAGCATATCGCCAAGACGAGTAATGTTAACGAGTAACACATTATTTTTATCGTGGTATCGTTTCTTCATCATTTTGGACCTGACCCCATTTCTTCTTGCTTCATTCGAATAATTTGTTTACTCACGTGATGAAGAAATAAAAGTTTTTGTTCTGTCTCTGTTAATTTTCCTTGACCGACAAGAATATCAACTATTAAACCGTCAAGTTTTGGCTCTTCACCACGCTCAAAAGCTCGCTGGCAACGTTCGTGTAACTCATTATTACTTTTTGTACGTTCTAGCATTCGTTTCCATGGATGTGCGTCAGAACGACTTCGTAGATGTTCATACTTACTACTATAAATTATTGAAAGCATGTCACGCAGTCTGTGCGCATACGTATGTTCACGAAGCACTCGCTCTCTTCCAGCTCTTGCTATTTTTTTTCTTTCGTCTGGACGCTCTAGGTAATAAGCAATTTTTTCTTTCAAATCAGATGGTGAGTTAAATGTAACCAACTCTTTGCCTGGAACAAAACATTCGCCAAGCAGGGATCGCTCATCAACAAGTTGAAACGCTTCACAGCACGCGAGTTCAAATGTTCGTGGATTTATAAAATCTCCGAATGGATCAACACCGTCTCTTTCAGTTGAAGAGTGAAGATTAATATTGATATCTGTTCCACAAAATATTTTTGTATATTCTTCAGGAGTTAATCGTTTCCCTTCTTTTTGAATCATTCGATCAAAAGGTTTGCACCCTGGCCATTCAGTTCCCCAAAGTTTAAATGGCATCTCTGCAAACGAAGCAAAAACCTGTTGTCTGTTATGATATCCTGCACCAACAAATGAAATAGGCGATCCCCATTCTTTTATCTCATCAGGAGTAAGGCTTTGTGGATGATGTACGATTGGATCACATCCTGGGGCCATATAATGAACTTCACCAGCTCCAGCTTTCTTAATGCTATCAATGCAATCACCTTTCTGGATTGTGAATACAAAATCATAGTGCTTTGCCATATCTCTCCAGTAGGTAAAGCGCATATAATCTTCTACAAACCAAAGAACTGTAATAATTCCCCGTGTCTTACACTCTTGCAGTACTCGAGCTGTAACAGGTGCTTGAGCCATACAGATTAAAATATCTGTTTTTTTCTCAATCACCGCTTCCAGGACTGACTGACTCATACATTCAATATAATTCGAATGCATCGATTGAAGTCGTCTTGGCTCACGGAGCATATTTTGTATCGCGTCATACCCAGCATTAAATGGGCTCATATCAATTTCTCGAGTTCTTTGCCCGAGACTTTGAAGTGCTCTACCAGTATAACCAAGAATAGGAAGTGTTCCGCCTTGCATTGGACCAAGGACTACAATATTTGGATGAAGTGATTTTAAACCACGTACGCCGTAAAATTTTTCTTTGATTTTAGGAATGCTTGATTCTGCAACCATGAGTGATTGCGGTCGTATCAAAAGTTCTGCTTCATCACTCACCGTTACTTGTGACAGATCTTCACCAACTGCAAGAAAGTTTAGTTTTTCTAAAATTGTTGTGATGTCTCGGGACTTCATCACTTGGACAAACAGAGCAATCGATGGCTCTACAACTCCAATCAACTGTGTTGTTGATTCAAGACATGCTTCGACATGATATCCACCGCCGAAACCAACAATAATTACTTCTTTTGCATCTTTGATTCTCACTTCAGCAAGAGATCGTTTTGCCCATTGAACTCCAGCAGATTTAGGTTTTTGAGGATGATCGAGGCAATTATGATTAAGAAAAAATACTGGCCCATCTTGAGTTAAATTTGCTGATGGAGTTTCTGTTGAAGAAAAAACTGTATCAACATTCTTGCGGCAAATTTCAGCTATGAGTGGGTTTTTCTTCAATAGAACTTCTAGATTCTTTTCAAAGATTTTATTGTCTTCGATATGAAATTCAACAGGGGAATTTTTTATTTCTTCTTTCTCTTTCTTTTCAACGATATTAACGATTCGTTCAAGCACATCACTGACATCTATTGTTACTGTTTTACTTAACGATAGAGCGTAATTCAGTGCATCCCGAGCGCGTTTCGTATCACCATCAAGGGCAGCCGTTTCGGCAAGATTAAGACTCATCCAATACTCAATATCACCATCGGTTTGTTTCCCATCTTGTTCAGAATGACTCACCAAGGCACCCATGACTATTTCAAAAGGTGCTTGTTCAACACGCCCTGATTTTATGAGAGAAGCTATTTGAGCTGTAACATCAATTGATTCGTAACTTGTTTCTACATCAAGTTTTAGTTCCTCAATCCATTCAATATCAAAACCAGCTAGAATTGAAGCTTTTTCAAATCTCTCTTTTTCGTAACATCGAAGATGCAGTGTATCTTCACGCCCAACAATTTGCTCGGATCCAGTATAAAATTGTAAACGAAAAACTCCACCAACTTTTAGTACTCTTTGAATTTCAATCAGATTTTTAACAAACGCTTCCGTTGGTGCACTTGAAAGTGCCGCAAAAACTCCTACAACATCAATACTCGAAGATGGAATTGTTGAAAGATCAAGGCCATTACCAACAACAAGGTTTACATTCTTTGAATCATTTAAAAATATTTTTGCTTTTTCGATTGCTGCATTTGAAACATCAAGACCTATCACTTCTTTAAAAGTACTACTTGCTGCTCGGAGTAATCTTCCTATGCCGCAACCAACTTCAAGAAAGTTTTTATCTTTTGTATTTGCAATATCGCGAATTAAGACTTCAAAATCACGAAGCCCAGTACTCCACATATGATCATCGGATTGATATCCGTCACTCATCCAGAAACGATAGTCTTGACGAATGCGGCGATCCCAATCGCCACGCATTATTTGACCTAAATCCTTGGTATTGCTCATAAAACACTAGTCTCGCTGATAATCAACGCAAGATTCCTGTGTTTTAGATGCGGTACCCTACTGGTTAGTTTCTCTAACCAATCAAAATATCGTTATATAATTTAGAAATTAAAGTGAGATCTGTACTCTTTTAGTAGCGTCAGCAACCTTCTTAGCTTCGTCTACTGGCTCATCAGAATCTTTCTTACCTTCAATTATCTCTTTATAAGCTTGATAAATTGTTTCGATAAGTTTGATCGTTTTCTGAACTCGAACACCGTCTCGGTATAGGTTCGCCTCAGTTAGATAGAACAACATGAAATCATAGAGTCGGTCGAGGTCCCGAGCAATAGTCCCACCCTTTTCAAAATCAAGAGTGTTCATAAGCTCTGCTATAATCGCTTGAGCTTTACTCAAGAAACGACAGAACTTAGCGATATCTTGCTCTTTTAGACCGGCCTGAGCCTGACGAAGAAACTTGATAGCACCTTCGTACATCATCAAAAGCAAGCGACCTTTGTCCGTAGTGGTTACTTGAACCGCTTGGTAAGTATTATGGGCGTTTTTACCGTACATGGTTGTTTCTCTCTCTTTTATACCTCGTTTGTGGTTAGAAAACTCCCTCGAATTTCACTAACCGCGCTTCCTTTCATAGAAATCATTCGGAATTTCTTGAGAAAGGCTTAAGGATAAAAATTAGGGCAGAGAAAAGCTAATATAATCAGCTACTTATAAGTGCAAATTTATTCAGTTAAATTCTTCTGGAGATTTTACAGCGTCGATATCTTTATTTAGGTCGTTTGGAGTAGGGGTAAATCCTGGGGCAGCCTCATTCCAGGCTGATCCAAAGAGGGCATTACACAATTCTGTATCATCTGCTGGTTCGCTGCCGTCGTGGGCATCTCTATACTGTTTTTCATATTCCTGACGGTACATTTCTAGGGAATACCCATTACACATTGTTGCTTCATCCGCGAACGCATTGGTTTGAGGTGAAAAGCAACACAGAATAACTGAAATGAATATTACTAAAACAAAACTATTCACAAACAAAACTTGATCTTGAATTGTAGTGAATAGGCAGAATCTGTAAGCTTTCATGTATGGCATTAAACTCAATTCTTGAAGCAATCGGCAATACCCCTCTCGTTAAGCTGCACCGAGTCGGTGCTGATCTTGAATGCAATATCTACGCAAAATGTGAATTCATGAATCCGGGAGGATCCATTAAAGACCGAATTGGATGGTCAATGGTTGAGGCTGCTGAAAAAGAAGGTCGCATAAAACCTGGTGATACCCTTATTGAACCTACAAGTGGAAATACTGGGATTGGTATTGCACTTGCCGGTGCTGTGAAAGGTTACCGAGTCATCATAACGATGCCAGAAAAGATGAGTCGTGAAAAGCAAGTTGCTCTAGAAGCACTTGGTGCTGAAATTATACGAACACCAACTGAAGCTGCATCTGAATCACCCGAGAGTCACATCAGTGTTGCAAAACGTTTACAAAAAGAACTGCCAAACGCTCATATTCTTGATCAATATTCGAATCCGAATAATCCAAGGATACATTACGAAACCACAGGTCAAGAAATTTGGGATGATCTTGATGGCAAAGTTGATATGATTGTTGTTTCCGCAGGTACCGGTGGTTCAATTACAGGTATTGCTCGAAAACTTAAAGAAAAAAATCCAAAATGTATTGTTGTTGGAGCAGATCCAGTTGGATCCATTCTTGGCGGTGGCACTGATGTTTCTTCATATAAAGTAGAAGGTATTGGGTATGATTTCATACCTGAGGTTCTCGATCGTTCGATTGTCGATGAATGGGTCAAAACAACAGATCAGCCTTCTTTTCTTTTAGCTCGAAGAATCATCCGTGAAGAAGGACTACTTTGTGGTGGTTCGTGCGGAGCTAGCATGTTTGCTGCTTTAACTGCTGCAAAGAAACTAAAGAAAGGTCAAAACTGTGTAGTCATTCTTGCTGATGGTATTAGAAATTATATGACTAAGTTCGTAGATGATCGTTGGATGCAAGAAAATGGTTACTACGAAGCAAAAGAGTGTAGTGGTGATGTTGAAAATCTTTTAAAAACCAAAAATCTTTCTCATAAACCGACCTGCGCAGATGACACTATGAACCTTCATGCTGCAATTTCGATAATGAAAGATAAAAACATCTCACAGATGCCTGTAACAAGTGGTGGTGTATTAGTCGGAATGGTTAATGAGTCTGATATTCTAGATACTTTATTTTCTGGGGGAGATGCTTCCAAGACGCTTGTTTCGCGTTGTATGAATCGAAACGCCCCAACTGTAGCAATGCATACTCCATTAAAAACAGTTCAAGGAATGCTTAAGACTTCCAGTGCCGTGATTGTAGTGAATGATAAGAAAGAGCCACTCAGTATCATTACCAGAATCGATCTTCTTGATTATATAGGCTAGGTATTCTCCTGAATTTATTGATTTTTTACCTTGAAAACTTTAGCTCCAAATTATTAAGTACATCCTACATTGTACCGACGATCTAAATGTCGTTAACTATACTATTCGCCTTAAAGGAGCTTTATGTATTCAAAAGGTTCAAAGAAAAATCATCAGCAGCGAGGCGCTGCGTTAGTTGAATACTCCTTGCTTGTTGCGCTCATTAGTATTGTAGCTCTGACATCAGTCAGAGAAGTGGGTACAAGAATATCATGTATTTTTTCTGATGCATCAAGTCAGATGAGAAATTTTGCTTTAGATGGAAGTTGTGGTGGTGATTTAATGGCTGAAGCAACGGAAGTTGAAATAGCAACTTTTGACTAAATCACCGCAACTCAATTATAGACCGCATGCTAAAAAGTATCTCTTGATCATGTTTACGACTTAATTCAAAAACTGCAGTTGCTGGAAGAGTATTTACTGTATAATGCAATTCTTTATCATTACTTACATTCCTTCCGTTACATCCTTGAAGTTCAACGCATATTAAATCTTGAAGTTCGACTTTTTCTTTAATACGAGTTGGGATTGATGCACTCACATTAGCAGAGACATTGCTTGATGCATCTGGAACGAATTGGAGTGTATTAAACCCAAAATCACGAGCATTATATGCGCTGATATTAAAAACTAACTCCGATGGTTTCCCCACAATAAGATTTTTCTCAATCGCATCTGTATAAAATTGAGATATATTAATAATGATTTTCTGTTCATCACGATTTTTTGTAAAAATTATTTCTTGAATTTTTGGTTGTACATCTGGACTAAATGATGTGTTGTTATTTACTAATGAAGTACCCTCTAGAGAAGAAAAATCAACAAAGAAAGGTTCTAAGAAAAGAAATGGGTTCAGAATCATTCTTGATTCATATGCAATATCATCAGGATTTTTTATAGCACTGAATTTGCCTTTTTTGATAATGTCTTCGAGCCCCACCCATGGAGCATCAAAGCGAAGCCCATGAAACACCACAGCACTTACTCTATAAGGATTAATAAGCAGATCTGATTGTTCATTAACTTTTTTAAATCTGGCCTCTAAAACAGCTTCAACAGTACTTGGTAAAGAAGAATAATGACTAACTGGAATCACTCTATCTTCCTTCAATGGTTCACCTGAGAGAATAATACGATTACTATTTGGTGGTAGTTGCGGATCTTGAAATGAGAAATAGATATAATTCAGTAAAAAAAGAACTGCTACGGTACCATAAAAAATAGATCTAAAATCGGAACTTTGTGAAAATTTTGTGTAAAAGGTTGTAAAAAATTCAAATAGAGCCGGTTGTTTCCGTTCATTTGTTTTACGACTCCAATCATTCGACATGGATCTTTCTCTTACGTGCCTTCATTAAGTGACGATAATTCAGTTGCTCTCTCTATCGCTGACATTATCGCCTCTGCAATAATATCAGTAGACTTATGTTTTTTAAATACATTCTTAGCTGCCTCAGTTGTTCCACCCTTTGAAGAAACTAGTTTTTCAATCTCTTTCGCGGTTAATCCTTGATCAAGCAGCGCAATAAAGCCTCTGAGTGTCTGCCTTAGGAGCAATTCGGCCTCATCCTCAGCAAGACCGGCCTCTGCTGCACTTTGGTAAAGTGCTTTATAAAGCGGTGCAATATATCCAGGGGCTGACGCAGAAAGGGCGGTAACAATATCAAGATCCTCTTCTTTTTTAACAGGGAGTATAAAACCAGTTGGTTCAAAGAGCAGCTTAAACAGCGCTTCATCCTGTTCAGTTATAAACTCTGAACAAAAATATCCAGTTGCTCCTTCTCCAAACATAAACGGCAAGTTTGGCATTGCTCGGATAACTTTTGGTTGAGAAGGAAAACTTTGATGTGAAGAAATTTTCTTAATTTGAATTCCACTCATTAATGAAACAACTAGAGGATTAATTTCAAACCAATGACCTAATCCTAGTTGAGCTAATTGATAATCTTGAGGTTTTACTGAAAGGATCACAACGTCAGGAATAAATCTGTCATCTGGAACAGTTGAAATAGTAACTCCAGGATAAAGACTCCCTAAACGAGAATGTCTTTCAGTCGTTCTTGTAACAAGAAGTAACTCTTCTGCTTCAATAACTGACTGAGCAAGTAAAAGGGAAGCTAGTGCTTCTCCCATTGAACCTGCTCCTAGAATTGCTATTTTCATTTTCGTCCACGCTCTGCGTTTTCTACTTCGACAACAGACCCTTCTTTTAAATTAAGGAATAAGTACATTTGATCGACTAGCTTTTGATAATCATTTTTATCTGCCATGTTCAGTCGATATTCATTTAATACTTTTATCTGCATGTCATCTTTCCAAAGCTTCCAAGCCTGCGCAGATATTTTTTCAAAGATGAGTTTGCCCGCCTCACCGCTGAAAGGAGGTTTTTCGAGTCCAGGAAGATCTTTTTGAAACTTTGCACAAAAAACTAATCGCTCGCTCATATCAGTAAATCCTTTAATTTCACATATAACTGGCAACTAAAATATAATAAATTCAACATGTTATCAAGCTTTACGAGTGTTTTTTCTATCTATCTAACCTGCCTAACCCCCTAAATTCTTTTACGATCTTGGTACGTCGATTTTACAAATCCATGACAACTGCTCTCAAGTCATGCCTTACATTCATACACATAGAGCGACTTAAGTGATTCGTTTCGAAAAAGAGAAAGCAGAAAGCTTTTTCGAAATAAAGCTTAAGAACGGTAACGGAAAACAAAAGAAGATAAAGGATTGAAGTCATGCAAAACTTAACTGACCTAGAACTAGTAGCAAGAATAAAAAATAACGACGATCTTGCTTTCCAAGAAATCATGGGGCGTTATACACAGAAAGTATATAACCTTGCTATGCGTCTTACTCGTAACATTGAAGATACTGAAGAAGTACTTCAAGACGTATTCGTTACTGTATACAAAAAGATTTCATCATTCGAGGGTAAATCACAGTTCTCGAGCTGGTTATACCGTGTAACTGCAAATACAGCTTTCATGAAACTACGTCGCAGAAAAAACACAGAGTCAGTTTCTTTCGATGAAGTAAGTGGCGATGTAAAAGAGAATCTTGTTGGACAAACTCCTGGTGAAGCATCGGTTGATTATATGTCTACTAAACATGAACTTCGTTCTTTACTTGAAACAGCAATTCAGAAACTACCTGAGGAGTATAAAAATATTTTCATACTTCGGGATGTAGACGGTATGTCTAATGAAGAAGTTGGTGTGATGTTGTCTTTAACAGTACCTGCAGTTAAATCAAGACTTCACCGAGCCCGTTTGATTCTTCGCAAAAGACTTGCTCGTTACTATGAGGATTATTCAAGAGATGAAGTTATCTCTTTCGGAAAGAATATGACTAGAGATTGTGAGGCTTCACACTAAGAAGTACTAATTATAGAGCATGACGGAAGGAGGCATTATTGCCTCCTTTTTTTTAACGCGAAGGTCGCGAAGTACGCGAAGGGTATAATTAAATCCTTCGCGTACT
>JBIKWN010000106.1:0-3578 GCA_044356295.1 Bdellovibrionota bacterium | reverse complement strand
ATTAAAATTTCTAATACCCCTACAATATTTCTGGAAGGACTCTCTTTGTATCTTGATACATATCCTTATGGCTGTAGTGAGCAAGTACTGAGTCAATTGGCTTACCGCGTTGTCGCATCGCAAAGTCGCCATGAAGCTCCTTCTCATTATCTCAATCAGGCATTCTCATTACTTGCCTCGAGAACTCAAAATGATGGTGGTATATCGCTTTGGGAAGGTGCCGTGTCTAATTTTGAAGCTACAATACATCAAGCATATGTTTTCTCTGAACTTGAACATCGGCATATTGTGATACCAAAAGCGCAAAGAGAATCATTAATTAAGTTCCTTGAGAACAAAGTATCACTCAACCCTGAATCATATGATGAAGCCAAAAAAAGCGCACAGAGTCTGTATTTCTTGACTCGGTTTGGGGGTGATACTGCGCAAAGAGTCAGTGCTTTTAATGAAAATATGAATGCGGATAAACGATTTGCTTCATGGCAAAGCTCATCGATTGGTCTGTATACAGCAGCTTCATTTGAGACGTTAAAAATGCAGAAGGAAGCAGATACTCTTATTAAGCAGGTTACATTACCAAATAAATCGTCTTTTAAACCTCAAAGTAATAATTTTTTTGAAGATTATCTCGGGGAGTTAGCTGATTATCAATTATTATTACGTCGACATTTTCCTTCTACATTCAATAAATCTTTTGAATACTTAAGCCAACAAATTTTAAGTGAATTACTTGAAAAGAAGTTCAGTACATACTCTGCAGCTCGGTTAATTCTTTCTAATGAAGGTACTCAAGCTGATGAAGCAACGAGAGATGGATTGAAAATTATCGATAATCAGAGTCGACTCATCTCATGGGATCAAAGTAAAAAAGCATATATGGTTCCTTACGATGCCACATCGCTGACCGTGACATCCCCTGATGTAAAATATATATCAATTTTCGATCAAGGATTTAGAACAGTGCTTCCTCAATCTGAAGAACATGGTATCGATATCTCCAAGGAGTTTTTGCAAAGTGATTTATCGCCTGCCAAAAATTTTATTGTTGGAAAAGATTATGTTGTAAGGTTGAATATAAGAAGTTCAATACTTACTATTCCTCAAGGAGTCATTACAGACCTTCTTCCTGCTGGGTTTGAAATTGTGAGTGGATCACTCGTCGTTAAAGATGATTATTTTAGACCTGAATTTTTCCAATTTAGAGATGACAGGGCCACATTTTTTGGGCCAATTAATACGAATATACAACAGCTTCAGTATACGATTCGTGCTGTAAGCCCAGGTACATTTTCTGTGCCTCGAGCTATCGCTGAGTCAATGTATGCATTTGATACTTACGGCATTTCTAAAGAAGTGAGCGATACAGTCACTATTGAAGAGAAGTGAAAAAAAGTCGTTTCATTACATTAATTATACTTTTGATTTTTTCCAGTATCTTTGTACTGCCTATATTTTTTCATAATACTATTCTGTTGAATCCTCTTGGATATTCTAAAAGTATCTTTGATCGTCATGGAACGCTTTTAAGACTGACACTTTCAAGTGATCAAAAATATAGGATTCATGTTCCACTTACTGAAATATCTAAAGTAATGATTCATGAAACTCTGAATAAAGAAGATAAATATTTTTTTATTCATCCAGGAGTGAATCCGATTGCTCTTTTTCGTTCGTTTATTTTTAGCGTTCTTGGGTTTAAAACTGGTGGTGCCTCTACAATTACCATGCAGTATGCAAGGCTTCGTTTCGATTTATCAACAAAGTCAGTATTAGGAAAAATAAGACAGATTTTTTATGCGTTACTAATAGAGCTACATTTCACTAAGAATGAGATTCTTGAAGCTTATTTTAATATTGCCCCGTATGGGCGAAATATTGAGGGTATTGAGGCTGCGAGTAGGCTCTATTACGGAACGAAGGCTTCATCTTTGTTAACCCCACAAGCTAAGAAGCTTGTGTTACTGCCACAACTTCCTAGTGCTAGGAGTAAAAAACTTTTTGCGGATTTAGCGTCACTGCCATTCGAAGCGCCACATTTTGTTGATCGAATTCTTTCGAAGTCTCACTATTCTGATCGAATAGAAACCTCTTTAGATCTTACTCAACAAAAAAATTCCGAAACACTTTTACATCAATTCATTAGTCGTCATTCAGGAAAAGGTGTTCATAATGCTTCTGTTGTAATTGCATCTGTGAAAGATATGTCGGTAACAACATATATTGGTTCTGCTGACTTTTTTAATACTACTATACATGGGCAGGTAAATGGATGTGCAGCTAAAAGGTCTCCTGGGTCAAGTTTAAAACCATTTATTTATGCACTTGCCGCGGATAAAGGCTTTATTCATTCCGAGACAAAGCTCATAGATACTAATTTTAATAAATCAAATTATAATCCAGAAAATTTCGAGAAGAATTTCATTGGTCCTATCTCTGCAACTGATGCTCTTGTGCATAGTCGAAATATTCCTGCAATTTTTTTACTCAATCAGATTAGTCCAGAGCTCTTTCGTTCATTCCTTATCAAAACTGGTGTGACAAAAATTAAGGAACCAGATTTTTACGGACTAAGTCTTGCTCTAGGTGGTGTTGAAGTATCTGAGGAAGAATTAGTTACTCTTTTTGGTATCCTTGCTCACCTTGGTAATAATACTCATTTACGTTTCTTGAAAGATTTAGAATCAAATATTGATAAACAACCATTACTATCAGAGGATGCTTCTTATCTTATTTTAAAAATGTTATCAGAAAATCCTCGTCCTGTATCAGTTTCACAGAAGCAGCATCAAGAGCCTCCTATTGCTTGGAAGACTGGTACTTCTTTTGGATTTCGTGATGCTTGGGCGACAGCTATTGTCGGTGATTCAATTGTTAGTGTTTGGATTGGAAATTTTGATGGTACTGGAAATCCAGTTTTTCTTGGAAGAGATCTAGCAGGAGAGCTCCTTTTTACTCTTATTGATGGATTATCTCTGAATAAAAAATACCCAATGTGGTTTAACCAGCGTCCTAACAATATCAGTGATGTTAAAGTTTGCAGTACGTCCGGAGAACTTCCTGAAAGTTTTTGCCCTCATACCACGCAGAGTTTATTTATTGCAGGTGTCAGTCCTCGTAAAAAATGCTCAGTTCATCGTGAAGTTTATCAGCAAGGTGTGAAGCATGTTGTTGAAGTCTGGTCATCCGATGTATTAAAATTATTCTCTGACGGGGGAATTCCTAGAAATAATCCTACGAGTACTTCACACATCGGAAAACCGCCTCTCATTACTAGTCCACAGGAAACACTTACGTATCTTTTATCAGATAAAAATGACTCGATACCTCTTTCTGCAGTTGTAGATGGTGATTCTGAGTATGTTTATTGGCTTGTAGACGACCTTCCTGTAGCTCGGATATTGAAAGGTGAGGTGTATTACTGGAAGCCTGAGGTCGGGGAGTATCGGGTTACTGTAACCGATGAGAAGGGAAGGACTAATTCGGTTAAAGTTAGGGTTTCTCGGGTTGCTGCTCCGATATCACACTGAAGGCTAAATAATGGGTTTGTTTTTTGGCATTTTTTTAGTAACGCGAAGGTC
>JBIKWN010000105.1:0-3624 GCA_044356295.1 Bdellovibrionota bacterium | reverse complement strand
AAATGGATTCCATGACACGGCTAACTCTATTGCAACTGTTGTATCGACAAGAGTGTTAACACCTCGGTTAGCGATTTTTCTTGCAGCAACAACTAACTTGCTTGGAGCACTTTGGGGAACCGCAGTTGCAAAGACAATCGCATCAGGATTAGTTGATCCTTCAATCGTAACACCACACGTAATTCTTGCAGCGCTTATGGGTGGAATAATTTGGAATCTTTTAACGTGGTATGTCGGTTTACCTTCAAGTTCAAGTCATGCACTGATTGGTGGTTTATGCGGAGCAAGTCTTGCTGTTTCTGATAACAATTGGGGCGTAATTGTTTGGTCACAGCTATCAAATGCTCATTGGTACGAAAATAAAGGAATTCTTTGGAAAGTAATTCTTCCAATGATTTTTTCACCGATTATTGGTTTTCTTGTGGGCGGGCTATTTATGAGTTTTTTATATTTTACTTTGCATCGGTTCAAACCAGCCGTGATTAATGCAATTTTTGGAAAGCTTCAAATATTTAGTGCTGCTGCAATGGGATTTATGCACGGTACCAACGATGCACAAAAAACTATGGGTATCATCGCCCTGACACTTTTTTCGGTATCAGATCAAGCTGCTTTAGGTTCAAGCAGTGGAATTGATATCCCTGTTTGGGTGAAACTAATTTGTGCTATCACAATGGCAGCAGGTACCTCAGTTGGTGGATGGAGGATCATTCGAACCATGGGTCAAAAAATGGTGCGACTACAACCAATTCATGGTTTCGCTGCTGAAACAAGTTCAAGTTTAGTGCTTCATGCTGCAAGTGTTTTGGGAATCCCTGTTTCAACAACTCACAATATTACAGCTTCTGTATTAGGTGTCGGTGCCGCTAAAAATATAAAATCAGTTAGGTGGCTTGTGGTGGAAAAAATATTGTGGGCATGGATTTTTACCTTTCCGTGTGCTGGTGGAGCAGCCTACCTTGTAATGAAATTGATAGGTTAGAAGATAATTGTTTAGTAGTGCTTGAAATCTAGATACTCTCTAGGCGCAATATTTGTTGTATTTAGATTTTAGCAGTATGTCACTATCTCAAACGCCAGATGGCGATTCGCCAAAAGTAGGTCAGGGAAGTCATTTTGAACCCTTTCCGACGGATGATACTCTTACCTTTAGACAGATAGCTCAATCTTTTAGTCTTCCTAATATTCAAGTTAATACAGACCTATCTTCAGTGAGCGAAGAAGACTTGCCCCTTTGGTTAAATGGACAACTTGAAATAATAGGTGAAACCTTCTCGAGAGCTAACTTTCGTTTTTTTGATGATCTGATTGATTCACTAGGAGCGGATTCTTCTGTAGAGGAAATTCTTAAAGTTGCTAGAGTTTTGTGTCTGAGCAGTAAAGACCCATTAATGACCAACAACATAGAGCAAGCAATCGGAAGAAAAATTAGAGGGGTTGCCGATTTTGATTCTATACCTGAAACATCGGGACCAATCGCAGTACTATTAGAGGGCTCACATGGAAGTGTCATTCATCCTGTGCATCTCTTAGAGCACGCTCTTTCATTTTGTAACGATGATTTTATAAGAGAACTCGAAAAAAAATCATATATAGAATCATTGGTGCAAATATCAAGTCATATATATCGAGTACCTTTAAGAGATGCTACCAACGAACAATTAGGAGAAAGTGCATCCATACCTTGTCTTCATCATATGACAAGAATTGTGGGAATGAGACCCAAGAGCCTTCCTTGTTTTTTAAATAGTTTAAAAAAAGAGATAGTCTTAACTTTCTTGACCGAGGATAAACAAGCTTCTTATATAGATATCAATGCGGGAATTCCTGTTCTCTTAAGTCAGTTAATAACAGCACATAAAGATGCTGGTCGTGAAGTTGCTCAATTTATCCTTGCTCAGATTGATAGTTCTGAAATTAATCAAGCCCCGCTGTTTTGCGCTTTAATAAATCAAATTCAACAAATTGGTAATCGATCCTTAGTTCATGACCCTTATACTGCTCGCAAACTCATTAGCTTAAATAGTTTTGATAAAGCGATTGAAGATTATTTTTCCGAAACACTTGCACATATTGTTAGTCCTGTGAATAAAGCTATTCAGAAAGGTGAGTATGATCGTTATGTTGAACTCCTCTTATTAATGTCAGCTCTTATGCCTGTCCTTGAAGATAAGCTTATTGAGTTCGTTCGGGATGGAAAAATAGAACAAACACGATTCTCAAGGTCGTTTCTTAGACCACAAGGGGTTACCGATCAATTTGCAGAATGCAGAGCTTATATAGCTGAGCGAATGATATTAGCATTTTCGGATCGATCTAAAGACAAAGCTCAAGATTTACTGCGAAGCTTTAAGACTTTTGAAAATCAGGATGAATATTGGATCACACCTGTTAACATCCAATTTCAACTTCTTCCTCATCTGAGCGACGAACAGCAGGGCGATTTTCTTATTCACCTCAAAGATAGAGTTGTTAAAGAACTAGAAGATGATGAACTTCGAATGAGTGTTTTATCCGCACTCTTGCCAAAAATTTCACTCTTCTTGAGTCATGAAGGTTGTGATGATCTCATGGTTCTCCTTTGTTACGACATATTAAAAGCTCTTCTTGATGTTCCAGATGAATGTTTCTTATCTCTTAATTGGAAAGGTCAACCTTTGTATACAAGTTTTGAGCAGATTCTTGGTCGTCTTTGGAACCGTAAACAAGATTCTTCAGATATTGATTTTGAAATACTTTATACAAAACATAACGATATACTCAGTAAACGATACTGGTCTGATATTTTAAGAGAAGCTGAAGTTGATTATGCTCATCCTGGGATAACCGTTATTCAAGAAGATAATAAAGTAATTACAGTACTCACCGTGGGGCCTGGTGAGCAGGAGAGTGCTTTTGCAAGGTTATTAGGTTCTGATCTAAGAAATAGAGCTACGATTTTTGTAAATCCTGTTAAGCCTCTACGTCCTTTTATGGAGGCGCTAGCAGATATTGATTGGGCAGGAGGAGAGCGTCTGTTTATGCCTATCATGACAGCAGAGCAAGACGACGGTAGAGAGATAATTGCAAATTTCTTTAGAGCAATTGGTAGTAAGGATGATCGAGTTGCATTGATTCCTACAATTGAACGCTATAGAGACACTTCCAAAGATTTAATATCAGAGACTCAAACTCTAGTATTACCTCTATTAAATAATCTTATTGGCTTTTTTGATTCAACCTCTCAGGATATAGATCAAGATAGAATAATCCCTCAAGCAGAGCTTGCCGCAGGAGCACTTATCAATAAACCTGAAGAGGTTGCAAAAGCCTATGGGGATATTTTTACTCTCGGCATGGAATCACTAACGACACCGACTAAAATTATACTTGTTGAAACAACTAGGTCAGAATTTAGCGAACAGATGGTTCGATGTTTTACCGGATTAGAGGAGTTTGCAGAGGATTGTATATTTAGGCACCTAGCGAAACATCCTGATATTTTGATACTCCGTGAGTATATTCCAGGCGAAGAATCGTAAAATATCCCCAATATATTTGCTTTTTAATTCTTTTTGGCCAAAAAGTGGAACTGATTTTCGTGTTTTGCTATCATCGTTCCCCTACTAGGAAGAAAAATAGCGT
>JBIKWN010000002.1:0-138762 GCA_044356295.1 Bdellovibrionota bacterium | reverse complement strand
TCTTACTAGACAGTCATGCTCTAGATACGAACAGCGGATATGTCATCTCGTAGCTCTTGAAAAAGTTTAGATAGCTTTTCAAAATTTTCAGTCGATTGATTGTCTTTTAATAGTTCAATAGTTTCCGCAATTCCAGCTAATCCATTATGAGAAGAAGAGGAATTATGAGTGATACTTTGAAAAATTTGATTGAGTGCTAGTGATGGATTAAAACTTGGCAGAAACTCTTTCCTATAACTGGTTAATGAAAGAGGAGTCATGAGTGAAAGTTTTTCGTACCCCTTTTGGCTAAATTTTTGAAACCATTTTGTAAGATTCAAAACAGAATCATGGAGTTTTGTGATGTCGGTATTAGAAGGATGGATCAGGTCAATTGTATCAATTAGTTCTTGTTGTCTTTTCTTTAATAATTCATCTGAATTTGTACTCCGATCAGTTAGACGTTGTACTAGTTCATTTTCAATTTTTCTAAAAAGGCAGAGGGCGCTGATCGAGATGTTCTCACGCATTTTAAGGAAAGATTCATGTATTGAATTTCGGGCTTCCTCTTGGTCTATCAGAGTATTAGACCCTGAATGAATCTGTAAGTTCTGCTGCTCAATGCATCCGTTGATAAGTTTAAGTACAATATCTATTTCATTAACTGAATCAATTAAATGGGCGTGTGCTGTGACGTTATAACGTCGAAAGACGGCACGATTTACTGAATCAATCAGACCTTTTTTAGGAATCTCAAGTTGAGCTAGATTTCCATGAGAAGCGCTTATCATAAACGACAATAGTAGGGGAATATGGTCGTTAAGCAATAAGAATCAAAGATTTTTGTTTTTGTTGATTGCTAAAAGATTGGGTTTGCTACAACCACACCCAGTACACCCTTTTGCTTTCGATGTCCGCACTAGTTTCTTTAGTAAAAAGATTGCTGATATACCCACTATTACCATGACCAAAATTTGTTCGAATGTATTGCCCATCAAGGAATCCATTAAATTTTAAATAGTTGGTATGTAACAAATGAACCAACATAAGCCATTGCAAGACTGTAACTAAAAAGGAAAACAACCCATTTCATTGATCCGGTTTCTTTACGAACAATTGCAAGGGTAGACATGCATTGACAAGCAAAAACATAAAAAACCATTAAAGACAAAGCCGATGCCAACGTGATTTCTCCGGAAGCATATTTTTCTTTAAATGTTGTAAGAAGTGTTTTTGTTTCTCCGTCTTCATCAGATTCTGCGACGTTATAAATTGTTGCAAGTGCACTGACAAAGACTTCTCTGGCTGCAAAAGACGCTATAATTCCTATACCCATCTCCCAATTGAATCCAAGCGGACGAATAGCAGGCTCAATAAAGCTTCCTAATTGTCCTGCGTAACTTTGATCAAGGTGAGGATTGCTTCCATCGAGATCTCGTGGATAACTCGACAGAAACCATAAAAGAATAGTACACGCTAAAATCACACTTCCAGCAGACTTACAAAATAAAACTATCCGGTCCCAGACTTCACGCAGAACGAGTCGAAGTGAAGGGCGGCGAATATTGGGAAGTTCCATAATAAAGAACGCAGGTTCTCTTTTAAGAATTGTTTTCTTTAGAACGAAAGAAATGAAAGCGGCGCCAAGGATTCCTAACAAATATAAAGAAAGAAGTGTTAATCCTTGAATAGAGATAAAACCAAAAATTTTAGTAGGTGGTATGAAAGCTGCAATCATAACGGTATAGATTGGAAGCCTAGCGCTGCAACTCATCAGTGGTGCTACAAGTATTGTAGCAAGTCTGTCAGCCCAAGATGGAATTGTTCGTGCTGCCATAATTCCAGGTATCGCACATGCAAACGATGAAAGTAGGGGAATGAAAGAGCGTCCCTGAAGCCCAACTTTTCTCATGATTCCATCCATAAGAAATGCAGCGCGACTTAAATAGCCACTATCTTCCAGTAATCCTAGAAAGATAAATAACATTGCAATTTGCGGAATAAAAACAAGAACACTTCCAACTCCAGCAACTGCTCCGTCAATAATAAGGCTCTTTAATTGCCCATCGTTTAATTGCGATCCAAGGAAATCAGATAACAACTTCATCCCATATTCGATAGCTTCACTTGGATACTGTGACCAAGAAAAGATCGCTTGAAAGATAAAAGCCATAACGGCGATAAAAATAAGACTTCCAACAAATGGATGAGTCAATATACGGTCGAGCTTTTTTGAGAACGTAACAGCAGAGCTGGTACGACGAACAGTGGTACGTTTTGCAACTTCAGCACAAAATGCATATCGATTCGTAGCTTCATATGCATATGAATCAACTCCTTTTTTTTGAAGCGTTGATCGAGCATTTGCTACATCTTCAATAACTTTTTTATCTTTCGAATGCACTGCTTCGCAAAGAAGTTGAAATCCTTTAGAAGCAGTTTCGTTCGTTGAAAGTGATTTAGCAGTACTTAGAATTGATTCATCTTTACACCAAGCAAAAGATTTTTTAGAAATTGATGGATGTTCTAGTGAACCAGCAATCACTTCTTTTAAGGACTCAAGTCCTAATCCTTTTTTTGCAACAATTGGTACAACAGCAAGATCGAGGGACTGTGAAAGAAGCTGCTCATAGACAGTAATGCCATTTTTTGCGGCAATATCAACCATGTTTAGAGCAAGGATCATCGGAATTTGAAGATCGATCAGTTGTGTGACAAGAAAAAGATTTCGCTCAAGGTTACCTGCATCAATGACGCAAATGATAAGATGCGGTTTTTCTTCAGGAGTATTAAGGAGAGCTCGAGTCGCTATCTGTTCATCGATGGAAGTACTCGAGAGACTATAGATTCCTGGTAGATCAATAAGCTCAATAGTGTCTTTAACACCAAGAATCTCTAGTCGAGCAGTTTTTTTCTCAACGGTAACACCTGGATAATTTGCTACCTTATAGTGAGAGCCTGAAAGAATATTAAATAAAGATGTTTTCCCACAGTTTGGATTCCCCGCGAGAGCGATTCTAATCATGATAAATTGTGACTTTAAAATAATTTAAACAAGAATAGAAACTGCTTCAGCTTCAGAAAGCCGGAGCGCAAGGGCAGAGCCAAGAAGCTCGATACAAATTGTTCCGCCGAAAGGAGACCGCTTTGTAACGCTAATTTCCCGACCCTCAACAAGCCCCATAGAGAAGAGTCGATTTCGTACAACTGAATCGTTCGTATTGATCTTACGAATCTTTGCGGTTTGACCGTTTTTAATGACAGTGAGGTTTAGATCTTTAGTATTAGACATTACCCTCTAATTATAGTGAATTAGCTCGGTTAGTCAAAGAGGAGAGTCGTTATATAGGTATAATCTATGCATTTAATCAAATAAAAAGTTTGCTCTATGAAATTTCTATGTGATATTCTATGGACTGTAGCGTTAATGTTCTTGGACAAAGTGTACGGGTCTATAAGTGTTCTGTTCTCTTTGCTTCATATCCTTAACTTCAATTTATTATTAAAAGCTCATAAGCAAAGAGTAAAATATGTCCAAAAAAATATATGTAGGAAACCTTCCCTACTCAGTACGTGATGATTCGTTAAAATCAATGTTTGAAGCGCATGGAGAAGTAACTTCTGCGCGCGTTGTAACCTATGCAGATTCAGGAAGAAGCAAAGGTTTTGGTTTTGTTGAGATGGCTGATGCAACGGCTGCGGCAAATGCAATTGCTGCTATCAACGGTACTGAAATCGAAGGTCGCGCAATCAATGTTACCGAAGCTAAAAGCGATGGCGCTGGTGGCGGCGGTGGCGGTGAACGTCGCGGCGGCGGCGGTGGTGGCGGTTATCGCTCTGGTGGCGGTGGCGGCGGTTACGGCGGCGGTGATCGTCGTGGCGGTGGCGGCGGTGGTTACGGCGGCGGCGGTGATCGTCGTGGCGGTGGCGGCGGCGGTTCACGCGGCGGCTACGGTGGCGGTGGAGATCGTCGTGGTGGCGGTGGTGGAGACAGAGGAAGAAGATAATTCTTTCAAAGTTTCACTGGATCAATTTCACTGGGCAATAATTTCCTAGTGAAGAAATCCTACCGAATGATTAAGGAGTGCCGAAAGGCGCTCCTTATTTTTTTATACTTTGAAAAAACGCATAACTTCTTAAAATCAAACAGCCTTGGTACTAGGCAATGATGTTCACATAATTTGGCATCATTTCTGCTCTCATCACTATTGAATTCAAAGATGTCTCAAGGAATGAGGCACTTTTTTCCAAGAAATTGCTAAGGAGAGCAGAAAATGAAATTAAGAAGTGATGTCGTTAATCAAACAAATCAAGCAACCGTAGCCGGTGCAGTTGGTGTGCAAACAAGTACAACAACTACAAAGCCAACCGATGCAAAAAATACAGATACATCGAATGACGCTTTTTCAAAATTCTTAAAAACTCAACTCAATATTTCTAGTTCGGGTGAAGTTGACGAAGAAAGCCTTTATAGCGCAATCGTTGCTCAGCAGATCAACGCATTAAAAGGTGAAGCTGGATCAACAAAGTTTAATGCACTATTTGCAGATGCTAAAAAAGAGTATCGCTCGGTTGAAGAAGCAACCAAGTGGGCGATGCTGCAAATGCAGGAAGCAGATGATACAATTCGTGATGATTTAAATCTTATTAATGCTAAAGCATTTGAAGCCGCTCAGCTTGATAGTAATAAAGAAGTACTTTTTGATGGAGTAGGTGGAGCAAACGATCCAACCAAAGCGACTGCTTCACTTCAAACTGCATTAAAATCTGCAAAAGAAACTATCGACGCATTTGCAGCTGGTAAAGTTCCTCTTGAGCGTCCAGTTGCGGTCATCAATACGGGTACAGCATATCTTGGAAGCCTCAGTAGCGCCTCAACTCCTTTTGCATCTACAACTGGATCTCCTACAACAGCAGCGGCAACTGGAACACCAAAAGGTGGAAGTAATAGTCCTAGTGGATTAAAAATGGATGGTGCTGGTGGATTCTTATTTAAACCGGTTTCCGATAACGATAAAAAATTAGCAGTTCTTTCTCCTGATGGTCTTGGTCCTCTCGTTGCAGCCATTAGTTTGAAAGATAAAAATGGAAATCTGATCGAAGAAGGTCGTTTTACATCATTCGGAGACGATGGAAAAACCCGTGCGAAGTATGCTTTCAAAAAACCTGGTGGGAGTTACGAAAAAGATCTGACTGTAGAAATTCGATACATTGATGGAACTGTTTCGACATACAACATACCAGATCCAAGCAAACGATACGATTAACAGATTTCGGGCGAAGCACTCGTTTCGCCTTCGATTCTCATAATATCTCGTTTAAGATTTTTGGCTGCTTCTCGAACATACGAAGATCGAACTTTACCAAGCCCTTTCTCGCCAAGCTCTTCAGTTAGAATTGAAAGAGCCTTGGTAACACTTTGTGAGAGAACAAGCAGAGCATCGAGAGATATTCCATGTCCTTCATTCGTGGCTGTTTCTTCTAAAAGAAAAGTACAGATAGACTCAACTCTTTTTGAGTATGGTTCCCATTTTTGCACACCATGTTGTTCTAGTTGTGCAGGATTTCTCTGCATTTCGCGTGCAACTTGATTTTCAATTGCTCTACATGCGGTCAGAAGTCCGTCTTCTAATAGGGATCTTTTCTTATCTGTTTTCATAGCTCGTAGCTACTACGCTACATTTTTTTGTGGTTCTGTGTCGAGTCGATTGTCAGTAGTTTCTGAAATTTCATCTGGTGTAGGATCAAGTGTAGCAAAAACTCCATTTGGAAAAGTATAAATCATGTATTCATCTCCTCCACTGGCTCTTCGAAGACCTGCAGGAATAGAGGCAAATCCATTTAAATGACCATCTTCACGTAGTTTTTCGACAATATATGCAGCTAATAAAACTTTATGACGATTCAGACCAATTCGTTGATCAAGATAGAGATCAAGCGCAACTTTTGTATCAGTACCGATATTATTAGATACATTGAAATCGTTAATTTTTTCAGGTGACCATTCAAGGAGTTCATTTGAAATTTCAAAGATCTCTTCAAGAATTGAAAATTCTCTCTGAATTGAAAAAGTTTTTAATCCACCAAGACGGGAGCGAAACGAACTAACCAGGGGGCGCAGTAAATTATATTTTTCATCAATAACAAGACTCTCAGCAGGTTGAGAACTTAAAAAGATTCCGCCAGAAATTCGAGTGCTTTCACCAATGATTGGGCGATTAAAATAAAATCCATAAGGATTTCTTGTATCACAGTAAGGACGGTATTCAGGAGTTTTTGCGACTCTTAACAGAGCAACATCAAAACGGTTTTTGGGATCATGGGGGAATATTTCACTAACAAGTGATTTCGTTAGATTAGGAATCTTCTTGTTAAAAATTGAACGAATGTTTTTAACTAACCAGTTCTGATGTACTTGAGCTGAAGCTTCTGTGCTCATTATATTGATTTCTATTTAAATTTTGATAGCGTACACCCCCTAACTAAAAAAATTAGGGCAGTAGTCTAGTTATGGTTAAATCTCTTACTTTGTTACCTTTTTGCTTCAAGAAATTCGTATGAAAACTCGTTATTTTTCCTATTCTCTAGTAATTTCAGTATGTTGCTTTATGTTTTTTCTAACTTCAGCACATGCTCAAAACCTACTTGTTGATTCTAACGGAGATGGAACCATTAGAGTTCTTGCCTTTGGTGATAGTCTTACTTTCGGTGTAGGAGATGGTGGGCTTGGAACTGAACTTGGTAAAAGGGGCTATCCTGGGCGACTTTCAAAGCTTCTAGGTGTGCCTGTCGATAATGTTGGTGTTGCTGGTGAAGAATTTTCTTCTGATGGTGTTGATAGGTGGGTTGGAACAATTGCTGCTTCAAATGCAGACGTAGTAATTCTTATTGAGGGAGCAAATGACGCCTTTAACGGGATTTCTGGATTAACTGTTCGAAATGCTTTTCAGCGTGCTGCAAATGTAGGTGCAGTACTGGGTAAGAAAGTTGTCTTAGCAACACTTCCAACTCCGTGCTGTGAACATGGTGGTCAGATTACTGAAACGAGTTTGTACTCATCCGAACTTTCGGTTTTATCTGGTATTAATGAATTACCACTGATTGATTTGAAAAGAGCATGGGAAACAACCTGCGATAATTTAGGTGAATGCCAATTGTATAATCTTCCAGAAGGACTTCATCCTAATGCAACGGGTTATAATGTTATTGCACAAACCATTGCAGCAAAATTAGTTGGCGTTGATATTTTTTCGCCTGGTGGTGCAAGTGAACTTGAATCTGCACTAGGGCTTCCGGTAGGAACTGTTGTTGTTAAACCTGATACGGCTTCAAAGTAAGGATTAGATCATGAAAAATAACTCTCTTTTATCGATTTCTGTTTCCATAGTAATGATTGGGCTCCTCGGATGCGGCGGCGGAGGGGGTGGAGGCTCTGGCGGAGGAAAGAGTGCTCGTCCTTCGACTGGACTTCGTGTTCTTAATGCTAATATTGATTTAGCACCTGTTGAGGTATTTCTTGGTGATGAAGCCTCACCAAGAACGAAAGCTATTTTTTCTAATTCATCTGATTGGATAAGCACAAATGGAGCTCAATCAGTTAATTTAAAACGAGCAAATACTGATGATGCGGTTAAAACTGTCTCGGTCACTTTAAAAGATAATGAAGTGCAAACAATTCTTTTGTACGGAGACTTAAAAAGTTTTGGTCTAAGAGTTTCAAATCTTGACGATACTCTTCCTGCGATTACTTCTGGTAATGCTGCAGTAAGGATAATTCATGGAACAGTTGGTGCAGCACAAGTAGCAGCCTCAGTTGGAGCTACATCAATTGCAACAAGTACTACGTTTGGTACAGCATCCGAATATGTTTTAGTTCCTGCTGGAACAAGTGCTTTAAAAGCAAAGCGTGTTTCAGATAGTAGCATCTTGTATGATAGACCGTTTACGTTTGAAGATGGAAAAGCGTACAGCTTGTTACTTTCGGGCGATACTAATTATCTTGCTGTTGGTGAGGTACTTGAAGATTAGTTCTTGAGAGTTGACATAGGGTAAACTAGGTATGAGTCTTCAAGAAAATTCGCATTTAGTTAATCCTGCTAAAGCTTCTCCCGTTGATCTTGCAATCCTTCGTTGGACTACTTCAATTCGCCCACTTCAAAATGTAAGTGAACAAAGAGTTAATCTTGCTGGTCTTTGCTTTGTTTTTAGCCTTTTTCTTCAAGGTCATGAAGAGAGTACGTTTCCATGGACTCGTAAACCAAGCTATGACATTTCTAAATGTGAAGCTTGCATCGATAAACTTATGCAAAGTTTTGGTGGGACTGATTCTATAACTGAGGCCCAGAAATCATTTGGTAGTTGGGTTCTTGATATGGCTCTGCCCTATGCATACCGTACTCGAGATTCTAAGATGTTTCGGTCTGGATTATCTGGTTGCGGATCCATTGGGAGTAGTATTTCAAGTGTCGTTCAGTGCTTACATCTTGTTGGGCGCACTACAGAATCAAAAGAACTACTGTTAACTGCTATTGATAAAATCCCTTACCCTCATCCACTCACAAAAAGATTCTTTAATCCATTGTCAAAGAAAAATCAGAAGCGGATTGAACAGTATCGTTGGGCAACTGCGCAATTAGCAACTGCTGCGATATTAATTGGAGATGAGGGTGCAACAGTTAAAGCATTAAAAAAATGGAAAGAGTGGAATATAGGTGAAGGAATCGAGACTTACAGTATTTCTGTACCAGGCCAGGCATATCGAAGTTATCAAGATATTCCTTTCGATAAAGAAAAACGTTCCAGATTTAAGTTGCTTTTCAAAGCAGTTACTGGGGATGAGCCATCATGGATAGATGCAATTAAATCGAATCAAGAAATTTCGATTGAAGAGATCGGGGCGACTTCTAAACTTGTGTGGGAATCTATGGGAGAACAGAAGCAGCGATTTGCTACCCATATTGCAGAAAATCATAGTGCTCATGCTAAACACTTCGGACTTGATTTTGTATTGAAAATAATTTCTGAAGCCACAGATCAGATTAAAGAATCAGCTAGGTTAGAAGCAGAAGAAGAGAAGCAGTCGATTTCTGAGGCAGAAGACATGTTGAAGGAGGCTTTAGGAAAATACATACAGCACCGACGGTCTACAAGTGGATATGGAGCCAGACGTTGGGAGTCTTTACCACCTGAACAACTTGCAGGAAACCTCGTTGATATAGCGGTTAAACTTCTTGATACACAACTGCCGAGCAATATTGATGTTGAGAAAATTCTTGGGTATTTGCCAACTATTAAAGATACCGAGGTAGTGTGGTAGTTTCGTGCATAATGGCAGCGATCAGAGAAAATAGGACATCAAAAATAAAACAATCATCGATATTCCGATCCCTATTTTTAAAATAGCTCCAACAACAGTTGCAATACCTGTCACTAATCCAATTTGCCCAGCACGATATAGATTTTTATAGGTTAAAAATTCTCCAATTGCTGCGCCAATTAAAGGGCCTAAGAAAATTCCAAGAATTCCTCCAAAAATTCCAAGTATACCTCCAATTGCTGCACCCCATAGCGCTGCTTTACTCGCTCCAAATTTTTTAGCTCCTAGAATTGACGAAAAAATATCTATAACAAAAGTTATAAATGTTAAGACGCCCAATATAATTATTAAAAAGCTCCCAACGCGTTCAAAGTTATCAATCCATGACGCCAACACTAATCCTAGAAAAATAAGCGGAGCACCGGGTAATGCAGGAAATAAAATGCCAAACAGCCCCGTCGCGACGAGGCATAATGAAATAATCCAAAGAAGAAAACTACTCAGCAACGATACACTCGATTTCTACTTCAGAGCCAAGTGGTAAAGCTGCTACCTGAATAGTAGAACGTGCAGGTTTATGATCCTGAAGCCATTCAGAATAAAGCGTATTAACTGCTTGAAAGTTTTTCAGGTCCGTCAGAAAAATTGTAACTTTAATAATTTTTTGTTTTGAACTATTACAGCCCTTTAAAACAGCATCAATATTTTTTGTTACTTGAATTGTTTGAGCCTCAATACCACCCTCTAAAAGTTTTCCAGTTTGTGGATCCAATGGAATTTGACCAGATAAAAATAAAAATCCAGGAACTTTTGCAGCGATTGAATAGGGGCCAACAGCCTTAGGTGCATTTTCAATATCTGAAATGAATGAAATAGAGGACATAAATAAAAACTCCGAAAATTTCGTAGATAAGATTATACAGTTAAAACCCTACTTTTATAGAAGTTTTAATAAAAATATTGTTGCTAGATTAAATTAGCTCCCATTTATAAAGCAAGCGCTAACAACAGACGAACTGATTTACATGTGAGGAAAGGTTCTCTTTCTTCAGCATTAATTTGTTAGCCAAGGAGGCAAACATGAGTATAGATAAAGTCCAAGAAGCGTCTCTCTACGAGAAGACTCAGGCAGAGTCGACTAGACGTAAACGTCAGCCTGAAGAGCAAGAGCCCCAAGAGAAAAAAGTAGAAGAGGAACAACCACAAGAATCAAGAAGATCTGATTCTAAGGTTGATGTTGAAGCTTAATTAGCTTTGCATAAAAGTCGTATTCGCAGTTGGAATAAACGCAAGGATGGGTTTTTCCAACTGTAAAATACGCAAATATAAAAAATATTACTGTATCAATTTATACTTCATTCAATGAAAGTATTTTTTTCAACAAATCCCAGCACTATGCTTCAAAAGCCAAGAATAGTCGTCTCGTTTGTGCGATTTATTGCACAAGAAATTCGAAGAATGGTCATTCTCAACGGCAATCGATAATCCTCCGAATAGAATCTTAATTAGCAGTTCTAAGTTATGTTAAGGGAGAGGATATGGAAGAGATTGAAAATTATAAAACTAACAAGCGTTCGACAGTGCTCAGAAAAAACTCCCTCGAAGCTTTTCTAACGGCTCAAATTAGTACACCTAATAATAAGAGTGTTGGTAGTATAGATTCTAGTACAATCAACCTCTCAAATGAAGAACTTCATCAACAGAATACAATTTCACCATTAGCGTTAAGAGATGTTTCGCTTGAACTCTTTTTTTCCGTAACAGCATTAGAAGAAAAGATTAATAAACTTCCAAAATCTCGGATGGGACTGCGTGATTCTGTATCAGAAAAAACTGATGCGACTGGATGTCTTGGAGCTGCTCGAGAAGCAATTCGAATAGGATCTGACTTTGCATTTTATGCACCTGTTGAACAAGAGTTAGATATTACTCGAAAACAATGGGCAGTTCAGGTTGCTAACCTTTCAGAAGACCTATGTTCAGCATTACAAGCTTACATTGATGAAAAGGGTCAAATATCAAAAGACAATGGAGAGTATCTTGGCAATATGTTTGGCGAGGTTAAAAAAGCTCTTCGAATTCTTACTACCAATCTTTGTATGACTATTGAGGCTGATTAAAGGGTCCTATCGAAGTAAGCACTTATTCATACTATACTGAGTAGGTGAATCCACTTGAATTGATTGCTGTTATTACTGGAATAGGAAGTGTTCTTTTCTCGATTCAACGGCATGTCTATACCTATCCTATTGGACTTATTAGTGTGCTGTTATATGTATGGCTTTGCTTTCAAGGAGGCTTATACGGAGATATGACGGTAAACATTTTTTTTGGATTTTTGTCTATTTCAGGGTGGATTGCTTGGTATCAAAACGCTGATGACAGCCAGCATGTTTCCATAGGTACTTTATCTGCAGCGCAGCGAATTAAATTTTGTCTTTTTTTAATTGGTAGTATTGGAATTGTTTGGCTAATTTTATCGTATTATACAAATAGTACTGTGGCATTTACTGATTCAGTTGTGACAGGTTTTTCAGTCATTGGAATGATACTAATGAATCAAAGACGAATTGAGCATTGGATCTGTTGGCTTGTTGTAAATATGATTTCAATTCCATTATTTTGGAGTAAGGGATTACCACTGACATCCGTACAATTTTTTTTCTTACTGTGCTTTTCTGTATGGGGTTTTTATGCTTGGAAAAAGAAACTACAAAACAATCTGTCATAGAGAATTATATGATAAAAAATAATTACTTAAGCTTCCTCAGTGCAGCTAGCTTCTTTAGTTGGTACTATTAGAGAGAGATTCGTGTTCAGATTGATCGCGTGTTGTCTTTGAGTAAATAGTAAGTTCCTAGAGTATCCTTAATGATCATATTTATATTTGTTGATTCGATTGAATAATGGGAGTAAGTTGATCCCAGAGATTCTCCACCTGTCTAACCATTTGAATTAACAATTCTATTTTTAAGGCTCCAGAAATCGAAACATTTTCATTTCTTGTTATAGATACTTTTGAGCTTTTCCGCATAGGAATCAAACAGATTCTCAGCTCACATTTTTTAGAGTCTCATACTGTTGATTGTGCATCTGCCGATACAGGGTTTGAAAAGCTTAAAGAAAATACTTTTTCAATCTTACTTGTAGGGTTATTTCGAGACCAAGAAAATGGGATTCAAACTATACGCAAGATAAGGGAAATACAGCCCCATGTACCTATTATAGCCTTTCGTTCGGCTGAAGAAGAACCTTATACAAGCCAAGCATTAGAAGCGGGAGCAACAATATGCATACAGGAAGGAATTCATGCAAAAACACTTATTCAAACCTTAGAGGCTACTCTTTCTGAGCATTGTTGTATCTCACCATTGCTTATTAATAAGTTATCTCAGCCGGAACTTTTCTCTTCCTGTATATCGAACCTTTCACCTAAAGAGCGCGTTATATTTTTCTGCTTGGCAAAAGGAACTGCTTTAAAGGAAATAGCAGCAGAATTATCAATTAGTGCAAAAACAGTAAGTACTTATAGAGCAAGAATTTTAGAAAAATTAAAACTTGATTCTAACGCTAGTTTAGTAAAATTTGCTTTATTAAATAATCTTATTAAATAAATTTTTAAACCTCTTAGAGCTAGTAAGCTACACACTGCCGTTTTTTTTAGCTCAAATCAAAAATAATTAGGTTAGGACGCTGTAAGGATTTTCCTACAAGTTCAAGAGATTTTTTTCTTTAGTCTTCAGCGAAAACTAACGACATCAAATTTGGAAGTGAAATGTTGAACATACACATCTAAAAAAGTGCTGTGAAGGATACTTTTTTACCCGTAATAAGAAAAAAGCTATGTCAGAATTAGATGAGACAGTCAAAGAGTTCTTAGTCGAGAGTTTTGAAAATCTCGAGCAACTCGATCGAGAGCTACTTGCTCTTGAATCAGATCCTTCTAATTTGGAGACGATAAATAAAATCTTCCGCATTATACATACGGTCAAAGGTACCTGTGGTTTTTTTGATTTTTCTAAATTAGAAAAAGTCAGTCATGTTGGTGAGAATCTACTTGATTCACTGAGAAGTGAAGAAGTTATCGTTACCGAAGAAATAATTACAGCACTTTTACAACTTACAGACATATTACGGGAATTATTATCTTCCATTGAACAGACTGGAAATGAAGGTGATGGTGATTATTCTAAGATCATTTCAGTGCTTACAACACTGAATGACAAGCCGAATCGTGGTACGCATCAAAAGACATCCGATAAATCTTCGGAAGTTATAATTAACTTAAGTGAAGTAGTAGACGAACTGCCTAACAATATCCCAGAGGATAAAAGTGAAGAATCCGAAGAAGATTTAGAAAAGCTATTTTTTGCTTTAAAAAATGAATTAGAGATACAACCAATGCAAACTTCATTAAAGACAAAAGAATCGCAAGAGACTTTAATGAAAGATAAAGATGAACTTACTACTCCTCTAGAAGCTAAAGAAAATCAAAATAAAAAAAGTGAACTTGCAGATACTAGTTTGCGTGTTGACGTAACAATTCTAGATAAGTTAATGAATCTTGTAGGCGAGCTTGTTTTAGCACGAAATCAAATTCTTCAATTTACTAAAAAACAAAATGACGTTGAGTTTGCCAGTACATCTCAACGATTAAATCTGATTACATCTGAATTACAAGATGGTGTGATGAGGACGCGCATGCAACCTATTTCAACTGTATGGGATAAGTTGCCTCGAGTGGTTCGAGATATGTCTCATACCTGCGGCAAGAAAGTCCTTCTTGAAATGCAAGGTAAACAAACCGAGCTCGATAAAACTATTATTGAAGCAATTAAAGATCCACTGACACATATCATTCGTAACTCGGTTGATCATGGAATTGAGACGCCTGAACGTAGAAAAGCTGCACTCAAAAACGAAGAGGGCACTCTTGTTATGCACGCTTTTCATGAAGGGGGGCAGGTAGTAATCGAAATTTCTGATGATGGCGCTGGACTTAATACTACACGCATTAAAGAAAAAGCATTAGAAAAAGGTCTTATTAGTGCAGAAAAAGCCTCGCAAATGACTGAGGCTGAAGTGCACCGCCTCATTTTTTTACCAGGATTTAGTACAGCTGAAAAAATTACAAACATTTCAGGACGCGGTGTTGGAATGGATGTTGTTCGTGCGAATATAGAACGAATTGGAGGCGCTGTTGATGTTTCTAGTAATGTTGGAAAAGGGACAAAATTTACTATTAAAATCCCTCTAACGTTAGCAATTATCCCAGGATTGATTGTCACTACAAACGGAAATCGCTATGCAATACCACAAGTAAATTTACTTGAATTGGTAAGGCTCGAAGGTGAGCAGCTTGAAAAATCAATTGAAAGAATCCAAGGATCTGATTTTTATCGTCTTCGCGGTAAAATTTTACCATTAGTATATCTCAATGAGCAGTTTGAAATAACAGGTTCGGATTCAGATCCACAAACGTTTTTTAAAAAATCAGGAATACTAAGTATCGTTGTTGTTAGAGCAGACAATCATCAATTTGGTCTTGTTGTCGATGCAATTCACGATACTGAGGAAATTGTAGTAAAACCACTGGGACGGTTACTAAAAACCATCCCTACCTTTGCCGGTGCAACAATCATGGGTGATGGGCAAGTTGCTCTTATTCTTGATGTTGTAGGGCTTGCCCGTAAAGCTCAAATTGCTAAACAAGAAACCATGTCTCGTTTGCAACAAACAACTGTTGAGAATATCTCAGGTCAAGAGCAAGCAAAAATGTTTGTCTTTGAACTTGCACAGAATAAACGCGCTGCCGTTCCTCTTGAAAATGTATATCGTTTAGAGGAATTTTATTTAGAAAATCTTGAACAAGCAGGAGATCATCTTGTTGTGCAATATCGTGATGGAATCCTTCCCCTTGTGGATTTAAGAGCTTTCTATGGACGTATCGATAGTGATGACACTAATAAGATACATACTTTTGTATACTGTTGTGGAGGTCAATTCGTTGGATTTATTGTCGAGCGTATTGTCGATATCGTTGAACAGATAGTTAAAGTTGAAACTCCATATCAAAAAACTGGTTTGATTGGTTCAGGAGTAATTCAAGGAAAGGTAACAGATTTATTGGATTTACAAGCAATTCTAAGATCGCAAGAACTGTTTACTACTCAACTGACGTCACTTGAGGAGGCTCACTAATGGAAAAAGTTATACAAAATAATAATCCACTCGCATCACAATTTGTTACTTTTCGAGCTGGTGGACTTCTCTTTGGAGTAGATGTCCTTCAAGTACAAGAAATAATTCGTTATCAAGCGATGACTCCTGTTCCGCTTGCTCCACCCGCAGTTAAAGGACTCATCAATCTTCGTGGACAGATAATGGCAGCCTTAGATCTTCGAACACTTTTAAAAGTTGAAACAGAATCAAATGAGAACAAACCGATGAATGTTATTGTTCATACTGGGGAAGAGACCATCAGCCTCCTTGTGGATTCGATTGGCGATGTTATTGAAACAAAGAAAGATGATTTTGAACTAACTCCTGAAACTGTAAAAGCTCACATCAGAGGGATACTGGATGGAGTGTTCAAATTGAAAGAGGAACTATTGTTAGTACTGAATGCAAAGGCTTGTATAGAGAGTAAAAATTAATTTTAGGGGTTTGACATGGATAATTTAAATAAAGGGACAGGTAAAATGGATAAGCATACTAATGGTAAAGGTCAGCATACTGAGATCATTGAAAATGATGCTCTCGATATTGAACAAGATTTACTTGAGACGAAGTCAGAAAATTTAATAGCAGAGTTGAAAAATAAGCTTGCTGAACAAGAACTTGAGCTCGAAGAACTTCGAGTTAGAGCTCAGATTACAAACCTTACAAGTATTGTTTCAGAAGCTGATTTGAAAGGTGATATCGTATCAATAAACGAAAAATTCTGTGAGATTTCTCAGTATAGCAAAGAAGAACTAATTGGTCAGCCACACAGTACTACTCGTCACCCCGATATGCCCAAAGAAGTATTTAAAGAGCTTTGGCAGACTATTGGTCGAGGAAAGATGTTCCGTGGTATTATTAAAAATCGTAAGAAAGATGGCACCCCATATTATGTTGATGCTGTAATTGCACCAGTACTTGGAGAAAATGGAAAACCAAGAAAATATCTTGGTGTTCGATACGATATTACTGATGCTGAGATTGAACGCCAGAATATGAAAGGAATCTTGGGGGCAATTGATGAGGCATATGCGTATATTGAGTTTGATACTAAAGGTAATGTCCTTCAAGCGAATGCAAATTTCCAAAAAACATTAGGCTATAGTCTCGAGGAAATTAAAGGTAAGCATCATCGAATGTTTGTTGAATCCTCATACTCTAATTTACCAGAGTATGCACAGTTTTGGAGTGACTTAAATGCTGGAATCACTAAATCAGATGTCTTTAAGCGTATCACTAAGAATGGCAAAGAGATTTGGATCCAAGCAGTATATGCGCCTGTAAAAGATGAGATGGGACGTATCTCAAAGGTTATCAAAATTGCAACAGACGTCACTGAACAAGTTCAGCGACGTTTGTTAATTGAAGCGGCTATGAAGAATGTTGATGTTACATCACAAACACTAGCATCTTGTGCACAAGAATTGACTGCAACAAGCGATCAAATGGGTAATCTGGCAAATGAAACTGCTAACCAAGCAAATGTTGTGTCTGCAGCAGCCGAGGAAGTGAGTAAAAACGTGCAAACGGTTGCTACTGGAACTGAAGAGATGAGTGCAAGTATCCGTGAGATTGCATCGAATGCAGCAGAGTCTGCAAAAGTTGCGAGTCATGCTGTTAAGGTTGCTAAATCAACTTCAGAAATCGTTGATAAGCTTGGTGTTAGCTCAATAGAGATTGGTAAAGTTATAAAAGTGATTAATTCAATTGCTGAACAAACAAACCTATTAGCGCTTAACGCGACTATCGAAGCAGCTCGTGCAGGAGAAGCAGGAAAAGGGTTTGCAGTTGTTGCAAATGAAGTCAAAGAGCTTGCCAAAGAAACTGCTCGGGCAACCGAAGAGATATCGCAAAAAATTGCTGCAATTCAAAACGATACTCAGGGAACAGTCAGAGCTATTTCTGAAATTGGAGAAGTCATATCTAAGGTTAATGATATTTCTAATACAATAGCGAGTGCGGTTGAAGAACAAACTGCTACTACAAATGAAATGTCACGTAACGTTGCTGAAGCTGCTCGCGGAAGTAATGAAATTGCTGAGAATATTTCTAGCGTAGCTCGAGGGGCGCAGGATACAACGTCTGGTGCTAGAAATACTAAAATCGCTGCTGAAGAAGTAGCAAAAATGGTAGTAGGTCTTCAAGATATTGTTCAGCAATTAAAATAAAGATGATTATGTTATTGAAGAGAGACCTACTCTTGGGTCTCTCTTTTGGCTTTAGATTGTACTAATAGAAAAGAATTATGAAAAAGATCCTAGTTGTTGATGATTCACCAGTAACAAGAGTCGTTATTGCTAAAATGCTTCAGCGTTTTGGATTTGAAACTATGCAAGCAGAAAATGGACTCGATGCGTTGAACGTACTTGTAAAAAATGAAGACATAGAAATAGTTCTCTTAGATTGGAATATGCCGACTATGAATGGAATTGAATTTCTTCGTTCAGCAAGGAATGATAAAAAACAGACAGACTTAAAAGTAATAATGGTGACGACGCAAAATGAAATGGAATATGTAATCACAGCACTCAATGAAGGTATAGATGAATACATTATGCTCCCTCTTACTTCGGACATACTAAGGGACAAATTAGCTTTATTAGGTATTTATCCTTTAATAAATGAACTTACTAACTAATAAGATTGATTTTTATGACTAAAGCTTTAGTGATCGACGATTCATCAACAATTAGAAGTATTATTTGCAAAATACTCGCTGGTGTAGGTATCGCCACTGTTGAAGCAAGTAATGGTCAACATGCGCTTGAAGTATTAGCACAACATACTGATACAGCACTGGTTCTTGTCGATTGGAATATGCCGATCATGAACGGTATTGAATTTGTTCGCCGTACAAGGAGCAGTGAGCAATTCAGTTCTGTTAAAATAGTTATGGTTACTACTGAAATGGAGATGGAACAAGTTGCCATTGCATTAGAATCTGGAATCGATGAATACATAATGAAACCATTTACAAAGGAAATTCTAGAAGAAAAATTGCATATGATTGGGATTCTGAGCTCTAGCGAAGAAACTTTTGGGCAAGAGGGATCATAGTATGCCAAAGATTCGAGTACTTGTTGTAGATGATGCCGTTGTTATTAGAAAAATTCTTACCGATGTTCTATCGAGCGATCCTCAGATTGAAGTAGTTGGTACTGCAGCAAATGGTAAAATTGCCTTACAAAAAATCCCTCAGGTAAATCCTGATATTATTACTCTAGATATTGAAATGCCTGAATTATCAGGCTTAGATACAATACCTCTAATCCGAAAAGACTATCCAAAAATTCCAATAATAATGTTTAGTACGCTTACAGAGCGAGGGGCAAAATCGACAATGGAGGCATTAAGTCGTGGTGCCTCAGATTATGTTACAAAGCCTGCTAATGTTGGAAATGTAACCAATGCAAAAGAAGCAGTAAAAGAAGTACTGATAAGTAAAATTAAAAACCTTGTTCCATCATCTGGACTATTAAAGTTTACACCCCAGGCTGTAACAATATCTTCATTACCTAAACAAAATGCTGTCTCGCTTGCCCAACCGAAACATTCAATGACACCAATCGAAATAGTTGTCATTGGGGTATCAACAGGGGGCCCCAATGCCCTTGCTGAAGTTATTCCAGCTCTTCCAAAAGATTTTCCTGTTCCTATAATGATCGTCCAGCATATGCCACCAATGTTTACTCGTCTTTTGGCGGAACGGCTTGATGGTCAATCTGAGCTTCATATTATTGAAGCTTCAAGTAATATGAAAATTACAAAAGGGGAGATATATATTGCCCCCGGTGATTTTCATTTAGAGGCAAAACGAAGTGGAACAAATATTGTTACAGTACTGCAACAAGAACCACAAGAAAATTCGTGTCGTCCCGCAGTTGATGTGCTATTTCGGTCGATTGTGCCCATTTACGGAGGGGGCGTCCTTGCTGTCATTCTTACTGGTATGGGGCAGGATGGACTAAGAGGATGTCAACATATCAAGGAGGCCGGCGGTTCAGTCATTGTTCAAGATGAATCTACGAGTGTCGTTTGGGGAATGCCAGGCTTTGTGGCACAAGCTGGAATCGCAGATGCGATTGTTCCTCTCAATCAGATAGCAAGTGAAATTGTAAAAAGAGTAACAAACTCACAAACGTTGAATTCAATTTTAGATAGGAAATTACTCAATGCTTAATCAAGTCGATTTTCAATATATTGCTAGACTGGTGAAAGAAGACGCTGGTATTACACTTGGCGAAGGAAAAGAGTATCTTGTCCAATCCCGAGTTGAGCCTGTAGCAAAAAGCCTCGGATTCGTAGATATATCTAGTTTTGTTATTCATCTTCAGAAATCTTCTGACAAAATACGGCGTCGGCAGGTTGTTGAATCACTCACGACACACGAAACAAGTTTTTTTAGAGATATTGAACCTTTTGAAGCCCTTAAAACAAAAATAATCCCACAGCTTATCGAGAAATTACGTCCAAAAAAAGAATTAACAATTTGGTGTGGTGCAGCTTCTTCAGGACAAGAACCGTACTCGCTTTGTATGTTAATTCGTGAAACTTTTCCTGAGCTCTCAAGCTGGCGAATCAAATTTAAAGCTACTGATGTTTCGGCAGCAATTCTTGCAAAAGCAAAAAGTGGTATTTTCAATCAAATTGAAATCAATCGAGGTCTTCCAGTCCGATATCTTCCAAAATATTTCGAAAAAAATAATCAAGATTGGATTATTCGTCCTGATATTAGAGAGATGGTCGAATATTCAGAATTAAATCTTCTTCATCCATTTACAACGATTCCACCATGTGACCTTGTAATGTTACGAAACGTGCTGATTTATTTTGATATCGAAACAAAACGTCAAATTTTAAATAGAGTTCATAGTATATTAAAACCAGAGGGCTACCTTTTTTTAGGAACAGCAGAGACGACATTAAATCTTTGCGACAACTTTAATCGAATCTCATTTGAAAAAACGAGCTGTTATCAAAAAAAGTAATTCTTTTTTATGACACAACAAGAATCTATTGAGCATTTCAAAGTTAGCCATGAAAAATTGAGTGCTCAATTATTCGCTTCGACTACTCATGTTTGGGAGACGATGCTTAATGCATCGCTTGAAACAGCAAATGGATGCAAGTCAACAAATCAACCTTTTCCATGGTTAGGATCCGTAGCGTGGATTGGTGGTACATGGACAGGAAATATACGAATGGGTGTTCCTGTTGCGTTAGGCTCTGCTGTTACCTCCCAACTGCTCTCAATCGATAATCCTACAACAAAGCAGATAAACGATACGCTCCGAGAAATTATTAATATGATTGCAGGAAACTTAAAATCTAATTTACCTGGAAAGAATGGTTTAGTAACACCTGGTAATTTTCAGATCGTATCAATCGATCAAATAAAAGATGACTTTTATCCGGTATCAATTCAGTGGCACAAGTATAATGGGACCCCTTTTTTTACAGCAATCAGCGAGCTTGTGAATACTAATAAAGATTGAACAGTAAGCGATTTGAAAGTGAAAAGTAGAACTGAATGCACTCACTTTATCCTTGTACAATAACCTTCTCAACAAACGGCTCAACTAATCGTGATAGTGCCTCACTTGGACTCCCAGCACTTGGATGAAATTTTAATCGATGATTAAGAACAACAGGAATTGCTTCTTTTAAGTCATCTTCGGTTGCAAAATGTCGTCCTGCTACAACGGCTAAGGCTTTCACTGCTTGTTGAAGTAAAAGTGCAGCTCTTGTCGAAACTCCATATTGAATCTGAGCATTATTTCTTGTTGCTTGAACAATACTGATAATCGCACGTTGAATTGATGGATGTACTGCAATTTCGGTAGTAATTTTACGTGCAGCAAGAATTTCATCTCTCGTTGTTACAGCAGTTAAATGTGAAGCTTTAGAAAGAATTCCATCATGCTCATTTAAAAGAGCAAGCTCAGTTACCGCATCGACATAGGGCATAGGAATTTTAAAAATAAATCTATCAAGCTGAACATAGGGCAGGGGATAAGTTCCTGCCATATCAATTGGATTCTGTGTTCCAATAACAAAAAAGAACGGGTCAAGCGGATAGGTATGGTTATCAATCGTCACTTGTTTCTCAGCCATACATTCAAGAAATGCTGCTTGAACTTTTGGTCCTGTTCGATTTATTTCATCCGCAAGAACAATATGCGCGAATACTGGTCCGTGAACAAAATTGAAGGTCGATGTTTTAGTATCAAACATTGATACTCCTAATACGTCCCCTGGAAGAAGGTCCGGTGTGAATTGGATTCGTCGAAAGGGAAGGATATGACCTGTACTATCAGCAGGTGAGATAAGCTTACCTAATGCCTTAGCAAGAGTCGTTTTACCCGACCCTGGATAATCTTCAAGAAGGACATGACCATCTGCAAAAATAGCAGCAATAATTTTTTTAATTGTATCATCTCGCCCTTTCACAACTTGCCCTAAGGCTAATCGTAATTTTTCAGAGATAGCGTGTGCTGAGGAAACATCTGGAGTAGTCATAATATCTAAAGAGTACAAAAAAATTAATTATCCGGATACATCTATTGAAAATAAGTTCTCGTTCAGTCGGTTCACTAAGTCAGAGAATCGCTCTCCTTTTAGTTGCATGACGCCACCAGATGCGAGAGGAGCTTTCACTTCTGCGAGAATGGAGTCTTGATGTCGAGTAAACGTAATTTCGACAGAAGCTTGAGAATTCTGAGAAGGTATGATGCCTGCTTGCCTCAGTAGTGTGAGTTCATTAGAGCCAAGGGATCCACTTATCTTAACAGGTAACGCCAAGCCTCTATCCCTTAACAGAACCCTGTTGAGGGTGAAGAGCTCTTGAATGATTTGATCATACGAAGCTGAATCAGGTGAGAGCCTTGTTAAGAGTAGAGCCTGGAGGTGTGCTTTAAAAAGATCATCAAAATGTGAACGAGCATTGGTAATTGCGTTTTGTATCAGTGCTAATCCTTGAGTTTCATTACCATGAAAAAGTAGATTCTCCCCGAGGTAGCCTTCATAAAAATTTCTAGCAACTTTTCGTGAGTCTGTTTTATGTTCAAGCTCAATTCTTGTTTTTAATGAAACTGTCGAAAGTCCTCTCAATACTGTTCCAAGAGTAGGATACTCAAGCAGTGAATCTGTGTTTCTAATTGAAATATCTTCGAGTTCTTTTAGCTCTTCGATTAAAAGCCTTCGAGCTTTGCGCTCGTACCACCAGCCGAGCATTTGATGAAAGTATTCCTCTTGAACATTGAAAAAAGAATCCCAAATAGAATCAACAATTGTTAATCGCAACCGATTTGCAATTGCATAGTGAGCTTGCGACATCGATTGTAAAATCGCAGCGCTCAGATCTTGCTCACTCGTTCCGATTTTACCGAACCATTGACGGTCTTTATTTGATTGCTCAAATTGTTCAAGCGATGCTTCAGCTCGTCCAGATAACAACAGTATCCTTCCTCTTCCGAATGCAAGAAGCGCTTTATGTTCTTCTCCGTTCCTGAGTGGATATTGTGCAACGCAAGATTCAAAGCTGTCGAACGCTTTCTTAGCTCCATCGAGATTCATCTGATCGAAGTAAAGAAGAGATACATTCAACGTCGGCAGAATATGTTCACAACCATCAGGCATACCCATGGCACGTAACCAATTACTTTCAGCTTTCTCATCCATGAAAAGCTCTTTATACACTTCGCCACTATTATTAAGAGGAGTTGCAGGTTGACCATTTGACCCCTGTGAAAGCTCCCATGCGATAGCTTCTCGAAATATAGATAACGATTCTTCTCGTTCACCGTGCATGGATAGAAGAATGCCAAGCATATTAAGCGTTCGTCCAGGCTCAGCACCCCCGATAACACCAGCTCTTGCTATACGAATAGCATCTTCAATTTTGCCAAGCTTCATAAGAATCCATGCTCTCGTTCCAGGATACCACTGTGCTTGATAGTGCAGTCGTTCAAAGTCATCTAGGGAATCAAGTGCACCTTGATAATCATCAAGATTTAATCTTGCTTGCGAGATTAAATAGAGGATCTGTCCATGCTCCGCGAGCGCCCTTGCATCAATATAAGGAGGGGGTCCATTCTTTTCAAGAAAAAGCCGTTCTGCTTCACGAACATAGCGCAGTGATAATCGAAAATGACCCACGTGCACGAGGTAATATCCAGATAACATCATGTGCGCTCGGTAATTCTTTGGCTCTTTTTTAAGAGCGCGCATTAATTTCGTACGAGCATCGAGTAGCCGTTGGTCATCTAAAAGGAAATCAGCTTCTCCAATAAGCTGATCGGCAGTTTTGAGTTCGTCAAGTTTTTCATCTTCTTCAAGCGAATCACTATCACTCCACAACGGATCAGAAACTTGGGCAAACGTATAATGTGGGCAAACAAAGAATGTAAGAGAAAGAGCGAAAATGTATTGAACGAAAAATTTCATATCCAGTTCCTCTTAAAAAGAAGTAAACAAGAAGCTGGATTTAAAAGAGCAATTAATTTTTTTACCAAAGAGATTTTTCTTAAGACAGATTGCTCACTTTGAATAATTTCATCGAGTGTTACTGAACTTATTTCAGATATATCACTAAATTTCGTTGTAAGAGTATGAGGAGTAATGTGCGAAAGAATATTGTTTGGAATCTCAAGAGCAACACGTTTTTGAAATTCAGTGAATGTCTCAGCTTTTTGTCGATAGATTCCAATATCATAGAGCACAGAGATCAAGCTTCGATATGCACGAAATATTTTTTTCTTTTTAGTTGAAGGAAGTTTCCAGCTCAATCGAATCCATAATTTTAGAAAAAGAAGTCCACCACAGATTGATAAACATATTTCGAGCCAAGGTATTCTGTGAATTGGAAATTCGAATGGAATAGGTTTTTGAAGTCCAGGTTCTTTAATCGTTTTTTCAGGGGGAAGGAACTCATCATTTCCAAGAATCCCCATGAGTTCTTCTAAGAGTTTATAGTCCATCTCGGAATCACCGTGACTTTCAACACGGGTTGGTTTTGTATCAAAAGGAATCCATCCAAAACCTTCGAAATATACTTCTGCCCAAGCATGACGGTCACTCATTCTTAAAAGAATGTGACCATCCTTGGCTTTACTCAGATCTGTTAGATAACCTGCCCCGATTCGAGCCGGTATACCAAGCGAGCGAAGCATAAAAACAGTAGCATGAGCAAAATGTACGCAATATCCACGCATATCTCCGAATAGGTACGGTGCGACTTGATCGTCGCCTTTTTTTACTGAATGGTTTGGGGTCAATGTATAGATTGAATTCTCAGAGAGATATTGCGCAATTTTTTGAGCTGCTTCTGACGAAGATATTGCCTGATTACCAACAATTCGAGCGGCTAGTGTTGCATATCTTGGATCGGGATCTGTTGCTAGATAATGTGCACGAACTTGTTCATTCCAAGAACTGTCACCAGCTCTGGCGCCTACAAGAGCAGCAAGAGGGAATGTAGGGACTACTGATACTGAGTGAAAAGCACTTTTAAATTTCTCGGGCTTTGGATTTTTAATCGGGCTGATACTAATCGGATAATCGATAGCAAAGGCAAGATTATGTTTTGTTAAGAGGTATGCAGAGAAAGATAGTTTCTTTCTATTGGTAACTGATGGTAGATCAATTTCATACCGTTCATTTGGAGCAGTTCTGTGAAGATCAGTATCAAATTCACCACCTGCAATAACTAATTCATGATTTCCTAAGGTAGACAGAGCATTTTCTCGAAGATACATCATCGGCTGAAATGGATTTTCAGTATAATCCCCATCAAGTCGAACTACGGCAGCAGGTTGTCTCGTGCTCCCCATAGCACTATTAAATCCTAATGGACTGACTCCTTCTTCAGATGCTTGCCCTACGCCATTTGCAACACGAAGTTGTTGTTGAAGAAAATAGAATTGATACAAACCGCTTCCAAGCGCGACGATAATAAAAATACCAATGAGTGCAAATGAACTACGAATTTTTTTACGACTCGATCCAGTATCAATAAAAATCGAGCGATGAGTTTGCATTTCGAGTTTTGCAATCATCATTGAGTATGCAAGGATTAGAATTGATAAAACGAATCCTGATGCAATCAGAAGTGAGAGAGGTTCAATATTATATTGCCATGCAAGATCACTGAGAAGTTTAGGATTATCAAAATTAAAATTTCGATGGGTGCCAAAAATCCCAAGTGCTAATGCTATCATTCCTAAAAGCTCTACAACTGGATAGCCAGGCAGACGAAGGAAAAACCAAGATAAAATGGTAGTTCCAGCAGCACCAATGAGGAATAGATTTAAAGAGTCGTTGAATAAATCAAATATAAAGGGAGATCCAAAAACTGCCCCTGACGATTCACCAAGAATATATTGAACAGAAAAAGATATTATATAAATGGCGAAGCAAGAGAGAATAAATCCCAAGAATGTAAATTTATTTCGAAAAAGAATATAAGGAAACAAGGTGCCAACAATGAGTGTTGATGTAATCATTGGCAATGAAATTTCAAGGTCAAGAATCCACTGTGCACACAGAATTAAGAAGAAAATAATGCTACAGCGAAATAGGTAGAGATATTTCATTGCGTCAACGAATCCTGAAGTTCATTTAGAAACGATTGTTGAATAGACATGTATTGAAATGAATCACTGAAATTTTTCTCGGACTTCTCTTTAATGAGCTCTAATACTTTTGATACAGGATGTGATGATCTGGTTTGCTCATCAGAATCATCAATAGCATGAAAATAGAGTATAACTGGTTTGATATTTTTCTCTTTTAAACTTATCACGATTTCTCGAATACTTTTGATAAGATTATCAAGTTCTTCTTTATCGTGGGAAGTCAGATCGATAAACAACCCAACTGAGGAAACAAAAGAGGTTCCAAACTCTTCAGAAAAGAGTTTATGAATTCCATCAACATTAATAGGATTAAAGGCAGAGATTACTGCTTTATCAAGAAATGATTCAGGATCAGGGCAGGCGTCGTTACTTCCAAACTGTAACCCAGACGAGAGAACATCAAGCCCAATCTGTTTCATCTGCTGCATGTAACGAGAACATTGCCAATAGCCATTGTCTGCCAATTTGCCACCTGCTACATACAGAATAATTTTGCCGTCAGGTGTCATTGTTTTCTCGGGATGTCTTGAAAGCAGTTCTCCAGTACGTGCAAAAACTTTCCAAACAATTTTTCGAAGTCCATCAGATGGGTGGTACCGTTTAATATCATATAGATCACCACCAAGCTGCACCGAATCGAGTTGATCATCTCCATCTCGAACACTTGAAAAAAGAGGTTCAAGAGATTCAAAGTTACTGGGGGCTGGATAGACTGATGTCGCTTCAGAAGATAATGAAACAGATTTTTTTGATTGATAATTCCAAAATCCAAAACTATCTTGGATCTTCCATTCAATCTGATCATTGTTCCAAATTCCACGATGCTCATACACAAAGGGTATCTGATGAATCTTGTCTTTAGGGCTTGAAGCATTGATAACTACAAAAATTTCAGCAGCATCGTCGTTCTGAAATATAAAACGTAGCGATAAGTCGGTGAGGGGAAGTATCGAGCAATTTTTCAGACTAAAGTGAAACAGCGAGGGGCTTTTGCTAAAGACTGTTGTAGATTTCGAATCTGCTGGCAGAGAAGAGAGAATCTGAATCGACATATTTTTTTTTATTCGACGACCAGAAACGAGTACAAGGAAAAAGCTGAAAAATAGCGAGGTACAGAGGGTTAGAACTGTATAACTAGCAAGGATATCATTATCTTTCCATGCAAAAAAAATGAATAAAAATCCGGCAAAAACTGCTGTAATAAGGGCTCGAAGTGTAGGATGAAAGCTAAGGATCATGGTCGAGTTTTTTAAGTAATTTGTTATATCAAACTGTAGATAAAACGACCACTAAAGAGATAAACACGAAAAAAGTGCTTTTTATCCTGTTCTATTATCATTACCATCGTAAGGAATGGGTTTTCTAAAAAATGCTAGTCTAGTGCCCTTAGCTTCTTTTGCTCTGTTTGGTCTCCAGGCGGATAGTCTTGGTGGTGCAAACTCACTAGAGTTCCTTAATCCTCCTAATAATATTTCAGTATCACCTCCTTTGAGGTCTGTAAAAATCAAGCTTTCAAACAATACGGTTTTGCGTGCTGATGTGCTTCTGGTTGATTCAGGGTATGAAATGATGGTCCTTGGAGGATCCTTTAATCAGCGTACTGCTCAAAATTTACTCAATTCAAATCAATACGTAGCAATTGTAAACGGTACTTTTTTTGGTGGTGGTCAAAGTATGGGAGACATAGTAGGGGTCTCTATTGATCCAGCACACAAAAATTTTTCAAAACCTTTTAAAAGTTCTGATCAGCGCCTCGAAAGAAAAATATACAATCGATATTACGTTGGACTTCCAAAAGAGGGTGAATGGCAGATTGGTAGGCGATCGGACCTAAAGGATAAAAGTGGGAAAATTATTCCACCAGGAGCAGACCTGTCAGTTGAATTCGAACATTATTTAGGCGGGCTGGCTTTTGTTGATATAAAAAATCAAGTAATTCAAAAAGTTTTAGTTGATCGAAGTAGAAAAGATTTTTTTGTTCAAGCATTTAATACTTGGAACAGAAATTATAATTGCAAAGCCGCCTATGAGGGGCTCGATGGAGGATTAGAGCGCCCCAGAACAGGAGTGCTCATTGGATTTGATAAACAAACAAATGAAAAAGTTTTAATGACGGTTAGTGTTGGCAGTGGTCAAAGTCCTAATAAAGGTCTCACTATTTTTTCATTTGCAAAGCAGTGTTTCTATCTTACACAAAAACTAAATATTATCCCTGATAAGCTTGTTTTTCTTGATGGTGGAACCTCTGTATCATTTGCCAATAAAAGCGAAGGTGCTCAGATCTCTTCTCGACCATCTCCATCAGCACTTGGAATTCGAAGAGTTTCAAAGAATCCCTAATCGACTTTTGTAATAAAAATACGTAAGACTAAGCATGTGGATACTCCCGTAGCTAAATTTCAAATTCATGAAGTGTCGAGCTCTGCTCGTCAATATCGCGCTTCGCTGAATGCATCTGAGTATACAGTGAAAGGGGCTAGTGATGATGAAGAAGTTATTGTGACTAAGAAAATCCCTTGGCGAGATCTCGTTTTATCTAATTCTATTGAAACTACGAAACGACCACTAACAGTACCTAACCAGCAAGAACTGATTTTATGCGCTACGGGAAAAGTAAATTTTTTTGCTGAATGTATTCCTAATGAATTAATAGGACTTATTGGTGCCGATCAAGATAGGATTGTTTTTTGTGATACTTGTAAGCAGCAATTATCAAGTTCCAGTATCGAAGAGTTGATATTGAAATTTACAAGTTCTAGTAATACCACAGTTATTGCTGTATGTATTTCAGCCGAGACACTTTTAGTACGAGACGGAGTTTCCTGGGAGCTTGCAAAAGATTTTTATCAAGTCTCAAGAGTTATAGAGGATGGGATTCTAAAATCGAGTAATGATTCTAAACATCCTCAGTATCTAGTGATTGACACTATTTCTTTGAGTAGTATGTATCTGGATACAGCAGTTTCAGAAAATACGCTCAGAAAAAAAATAGAAGACTTATTGCATCAGCATGGACTACTCACATTTTTTGATTTTACTGATGAAGTAGATAGTCTTAAGAGAATCCATCGTCAAGAAACAATATTTTCTAATTACTATTGTCCGATTTGTAGTAAATTTACCGTTACGGAAAGTCATCGAAGTAGAGAATTAAATCTTTCAATAGATGATATAAAAAATTTTAGCCTAAACAGTGAAACCAAAAATTTAGATACTCACAATAAGGTATGGGTGGAATTTCTAGTTTCACCTATCGTTCAACGACTCATCGATTTAGACAAAGATTTTAAACGCTTCTTAAAATCTGTAAGAATATTTCTTGAGCATGAATTCAAATACAAGGAAAAATTTCTTTATATAGAATTATCAAATTCTTTATGGGTCCCATTAGTTGATCCGATTTCAAATCTTTTTTCGAAAGTTCAGTCCAATCTTATTATTTATAATCCGCAGCCAAATTTGAGCAACAAGGAAGAAGGCACCCAAGCTATCACTTTGGTCAATGAGACCACGTATCGATTTGAGGAAGATACTGGTATTTCAACGCTTCTTAATTTTGGAAATATTGATTCGCTCCTCATAAATCGTTTTAAAGCGACTCCTTATGCAAGGCAGAATTCAATTACCACAAAAATGCTTCAAGAAGCTTTTCATTCACTACAAACGGATGCCGCAGAGAATTCTATGCACTGTTTTTATTTATCGATAAATATAGAGTCATTATACACAGCAACAATCTCTGAATTGAGCAAACTTCTGCATCTCGACAAAGAAATCTGTGACCTTCTTGATTTGTTAGATTCAATTGGTCTAGGTTCTTGTACGCTGCGACAAAAAACGAGTCTTCTCTTAGCGCCAGAAAAACAAAGACTTTGGCTGTGCCAGAAGATTTTAGGCTCAAAGCGACGTCGCCAAACGATGACTTTTGTGATAAAAGATATTGAAAGCGACTTAGGCCCAACAGCACGCTTAGCAGTACACAAAACAATTCAGCAACTACTAAAGAAAAACAATGTCGTCTTTAAAGCTATCAATGAAACCGGGAAAGAACTTTACGTTCGGTATGCGTAAATTTCTTGGGAATACCAAAGAAGAACGCAGATCGAGAATCAAAGAAGTTGCCTACCGCAGACGTTATCTTGTTCCAAACTTAGTGACCCTTGGAAATATGTTTTGTGGGTATCTTGCAATTATGTATGCAACCTCTGGTCGTTTGAGTGAGAGTGTATTAACACTGACTATTGCGATCCTTCTTGATGGGCTCGATGGTCGTGTTGCTCGGAAATTGAATGCAACGTCTCCATTTGGAATGGAATTCGATTCTTTCTCTGACGTTGTTTCATTTGGCGTTGCTCCAGCAGTGCTGATGTATCATTGGGGATTTTCAAAAACTGCTGATGAATTCGGAGTGTTTATAACTTTTATCTTTACACTTTGTGCAGCATCAAGGCTTGCTCGTTTCAACTTAACATCAACAAACTTAAAAGGATTCTCTGGTCTTCCCACGCCGGGTGCAGCCGGTGCTGTATTAGCGATTGTTCACTTTATGGGTCCCGTTACGCAGTCTGATACAATTTTGACACTTGGAACGCTTACCATGGCGACTCTTTCCTTTTTGATGGTTTCCGATATTGAATTTTTTAGCATTAAGGGTCTGAAACTTCAGGGGATGAGTCTATTTTGGCAACTAATGCTCGGAGCGACCATTGCGCTTGTTTGGTATAATTCAAAAATCGGATTTCTTTTAGTTGCACTAGGTTATGTATTTAGTGGTCCCTTAAAATCGATTTTTAAGAGAAGCCCTAAAAATAACAGTTGATCCGCTAACACTTCTGTCCGGTAGAATAGTAACTGAAGACATTTTTTGTAACGCGAAGGTCGCGAAGTACGCGAAGGAATTAATTTAATCCTTAGCGTACTTCGCGACCTTCGTGTTACTCAATCTCAAGAAGCACGAAGCAAAGTCCGTTTTTCAATCTCAACAGGAAGATTCAGTGTATAAATATGAATTGGCGTAAGATTGAGCCAAACATTCTTCTTAGTAATTAAACGAGTATGACCAATTTCAGAAAAGAAGTTTTCCAACTCTTCAGCTCTTTTAGCGCGAGCTTTTGAAACAACTTTTCCAATACGTCTCATTCCTATGTATTCGTAATGCGTCATGATTGCATCAGGATTTGAGAGTCTATTAAATTTAACAAAGATCTCTTCAACAAGTGGTCTATCAAAATTAAGAAACGGCAGCGCACAAACCAGAAGATCATATTTTTTTGTCTCTGGAACATCTTGAATAGGACCTTCGAAAAAAGTGATTCTTTCGCAGTGGGCAGCATATTCAGGAAGAGCCGTAATATGTTCTTTAAGAACAGCCATAAATTTGGGGTTAATCTCAACAATTGTGAGATGGTCACCAGGAATCATTCTTTTGATAATCTCAACGGTAACAGGTCCTGTACCGGCACCAATTTCAATGATGTTCACTGGCCCAGAGCGCTCTGACATTGGATTAGTCAGAGCCCTAGCTGCCCATTTTGAGCTATTAAAGGCTGAGCCAGTGTTTTTGAACTCCTCAAAACATCCAAGGAGCATGGTTAGGTTACGTTTTAACATATAGGGACTGGCAAAATACGAAATAGTTTTCGATAGTTCAAGGTATGAATCTTACATGGAACCATTTCAAGAACTCTTACTACTATAACTCTTTTCATAGCTTTGGTCTCGATTTTAGCCGAGGTGCTCTGGAAGCCCCATTTTTAAAGGAAATGGAGCCAAAAATTCAGAAAGCTTTGACCGATATGGACGCCCTTGAAGGTGGCTCCATTGCCAATCCAGATGAAAAAAGAATGGTAGGGCACTATTGGCTGAGAAATTCAAAAATGAGCCCGACCAAAGAAATTGCCTCAGCAATTGAGGATGCGGTCTCAAATCTAAAACAATTTGCAGCAGATATTCATTCAGGAAAGATTCATCCTGAACATTATAAATGTTTCAAACATCTCCTTGTTATCGGGATTGGTGGATCCGCGCTTGGACCTCAATTCTTAAGTCATGCACTCTCGTCGCATAAAGATCCCCTCGATCTTTATTTTTTTGATAATACGGACCCAGACGGAATGGCTCGCGTTCTGGATAAAATTCCTGATCTGGCAGCAACACTTGTTGTAGTTATTTCAAAATCAGGTGGCACTAAAGAAACACGAAACGGACAGCTCATTGCTAAAACAGCATTATCTAAAAAGAAACTTTCTGTTTCGGATCACTTTGTAGCCATTACAGGTGATGGCAGTGAATTGTTTCAGACTGCAACAAGTGAAAAATGGCTTAAAACTTTTCCAATGTGGGATTGGGTTGGAGGAAGAACAAGTCAGTTAAGCACAGTTGGATTAGTTCCAGCTGCATTACAGGGGTTTAATGTTGATGCTCTGCTTTTCGGGGCAAAACAAATGGATGAACTGACTAGGGTCAAAGATTGGCGGCAAAATCCAGCGATGATATTGGCACTTTGTTGGTATCGATTAGGTGGAGGAAATGGCCAAAAAGATATGGTGATTCTGCCGTATAAAGATCGATTAGAACTTTTTAGCAGATACTTACAACAACTTGTCATGGAGAGTCTTGGTAAAGAGAAAGACCTTTCTGGTAAATCAGTATTTCAAGGCATCGCAGTCTATGGAAATAAAGGATCAACTGATCAACATGCGTATCTACAGCAATTAAGAGAAGGGGTACCAAACTTTTTTGCAGTTTTTATCCAAGTACTGCGTGCTGCACGTACTGAATCGATTGCCACTTCTATGGAAGTTGAGCCGAGTATAACGAGTGCTGATTATCTTTCAGGTTTTTATCAAGGAACAAGACAAGCTCTTTATGAAAATGGCAGAGAAAGTATTTCGTTAACAATTGATGAAGTCAGCGAAGAGACTATTGGTATGTTAATAGCATTGTTTGAGCGGACAGTTGGTTTGTATGCTTCTTTGATTAATGTAAATGCGTATCACCAACCAGGTGTTGAGGCTGGTAAAAAAGCAGCAGCATCTGTTCTTGATCTGCAAAAGAAAATTATGTCAGCCCTTTCTAAAGGAGACGGTCAAACTGTTGAAGAGATTGCTACTGCTATTTCTGCTGAGCCAGAAGCAGTATTTCATATTGTATATTCACTAGCTGAAAACAAGAGAATCACTCGTCTTGCAGGGGCAACATTGTTTGACCACCTATATTCCATTTAGTTAATAGTTAAGTCTCGAGATGACCCAAGAGTCATATATTGTTTTATCGGTTTTCTTTGTAACCGTTGGGCTTTTTTATTCTGGAAAAGTCGGGCTTGATGCTGCTGCGCTTTTTTCAATGCTTCTGCTTGTAGTTCTTGGTCTCCTTTCGACGGATGAGGCACTGAAAGGTTTTTCATCTGAAGCAGTGATATTGATGGCAACTAGTTTTTTCCTCAGTGGTGCTCTTCGACTCTCTGGCTTAGCAGATAGATTTGGAAAAGCAATGGCCAATTACTCGAAAGGGGATGAAGCAAGAGCTGTCGCCCTCACGTTTGGAGTTGGAGCGTTGATTTCAAGTGTTATGAATAATGTTGCTGCAACTGCTGCGATGCTTCCGGCTGTTGCAAGCCTTGCGCGTCATGCCCGAATTAGTCCAGGCAAACTTTTTATTCCACTCTCTTTTGGAGTGCTCCTTGGTGGAACGGTAACACTCGTTGGTACTTCTTCTAATATGCTTGGGTCGGAAGTTCTCAGACAATATAATCTTCGACCTTTTTCACTTCTTGAGTTTTTCCCTCTAGGTATTTTACTTTCACTTGCAGGGCTTATTTACTTTGTAGTCATTGGTCGACATTTTCTATCAGGTAAGTCTATGACTGAGAGCTTAACTGGAACTGCGCTTGCAGATGTGTACCGCTTAAAGGAAAGACTTTTCTCCTTAAAGCTTCCACAACAATCAAAACTAGAAGGTAAGAAATTAAAAGAACTCAAATGGGGTGAAGCACTTGACCTTGAAGTGCTGGCAATCAAAAGAGATCACAAACTGCGCTTTTCAATGACGGCAGAGGATGCTCTTCATAATGGCGATACGCTCCTCGTACGTGGCAGGAGTCAAGAGTTACAAAAAATGTTAAGAATCAGTAATGCTGAGGTATTGACTCTTCACCAAGCGCTGACGTTAGAGGAAGCAAATCTTTTAACAGCACGAAGAATACGAATAGACAGAAAAAATTCGTCTCGCGGCAAAAAAATTAAAGAGATTGCGTTCCGAGCGACGTACGGATTTTACATTCTTTCAATTGAGCGAAATGGGCAACTCATCACTGAATCGATATCAGATCAAGAATTACTGGATGGTGATCTCGCAATCTGCATCGGATTAAAATCGAATCAAACATTATTAGATGATGTCTTTGAAAAAAATGTAGTTGAATTAAATAATCTTTCACGAGAGGCAGTTTTTGCGATTCAAATTCCTGACGATTCAAGACTTTCGCGTATTGCAATTCGTGAGAGTGGACTTAATGAACTCATCGAACTTACCGTCATCAGCATTAAAAGAAATGGCGATTTTATTATTAACATTACAGGTGAAGAATTAATTGAAGCAGGAGATGTCCTCATAGTTGCCGGACAATCAAAGGTTATCGATGCCATTAAAGCCCTTACAGAAATCAATATTGATGAAGATACGTCTGAATTTGATTTCGAGGCATCCGAGCTACTTTTGCAAGAAGTTGTCCTTGCCCCCCGTTCGAGCCTCATTAACAAATCAATAGAATCAGTACGATTTACAAAAGTATATGGTGTCAAAGTACTTGGTATCTGGAGAAATGGAGAGCCAAAACGTACTAAATTTAGCCGCACACCACTTCAGTTCGGGGATGCGTTACTTCTGCAAGGAAGCCACGAACAGCTATCACTTCTTGCAAGAGATACTGATTTTGTTTTTCTATCTGATCAGTTTCAAACTCCGACACGTCCTGAAAAAGCAAAATGGGCACTTTTTGCTTTATTCACCCTCGTTCTACTATCAGGTATTCATTTATTTTCACCGGGTATTTCTGCGTTGATTGCATGTGCAATTGTTATCCTGAGTGGTGCAATAAAAATGGAAGAGGCATATCGTGAAATAGATTGGCGATTAATTATCATGCTCGCTTGCCTCCTTCCATTTCAAATCGCTTTTTCACGATTTGGAATTACGGATAATCTTACAACTTTTATTACTTCATTCACAGAATTACACGGACAATTTTTTCTTGTGTTCCTTTTAGTGTCTGCAAGTTGTGTTATTGCACAACTACTTGATTCAACTCTTGCAGTGATTATCGTTGCTCCTGTTGCAATACAATTGTCTTTGTCACACGGGTTTCTTCCGCAGCCAATGGTAATGGCTGTTTCTGTTGCTGCTTCTCTTGGATTTTTAAGCCCTCTTAGCCACCGAGCCCATATGCTTATTCTTGGCCCTGGTGGGTATTCTTTGAAAGATTTTTTCAAAGTTGGATTTTTGTTGACAATAATTACTGTTTTACTTACGACATTTTATACTTCTTTAGGTTTATAAAAAATGCTCGCGACATTTTTTAAACATGAGTCATCGAGTGCAATTTTATTGCTTCTTATGACCATTGTTGCACTTATTCTAGCTAACTCGACTTTTTCGGAACTATACTTTTCTTTAAGTCATTCAATGCATTTTTTTGTGAATGATGTATTAATGGTATTATTCTTTTTTGTAGTTGGGTTAGAAATTCGTCGTGAAATTAACTCTGGTGAACTTGCAAGTTTTTCAAAAAGCAGTCTGCCAATTGGTGCTGCTATCGGAGGCATGATTGCACCAGCAGCAATGTATCTTTTTTGTACATATGGTACTAAAGAGCAATCAGGTTGGGGCGTTCCTATGGCAACTGATATTGCATTTGCGCTTGGTGTCTTGAGTCTGTTCGGCTCAAGAATACCGCATGGTCTCAAGATTTTCCTTACATCCCTTGCAATCGTTGATGATATTGGTGCCATCTTAGTAATAGCTTTTTTTTATTCGAAAAGTTTCTCATTTTTCTATCTCGCTATTGTTTTTATTTTAGCAGTTGTACTTTTTTTGCTTCGTAAATCTGTATCAAAACGACATATCGTTTTCACAGTTTTTGCCATTCTACTTTGGTATGGAACACTCTTGTCTGGAATTCATGCAACAATAGCTGGAATCATTCTTGCGTTTCTTGTTCCCGAATCAAATGCTTCACAGTATGAAGATAAACTTCATTCGTTTGTCGCATTTTGCATTATGCCGCTTTTTGCACTTGTAAATGCTGGAGTGCCAATTTCATTGAACGCTTTTATGTTGGCGACTGAGCTTCAAAGTTTTTGGGGGATTATTCTGGGCTTAGTTCTTGGTAAGCCGCTTGGAATAATGTTGGCAGTTTTTTTCCTTGTGCGATTTTTCAACGTTACATTGCCTCAAAACGTAAATTTTCTTCAAATGTTTGGAGTGTCACTTCTTGCAGGTGTTGGTTTTACAATGTCGATTTTTATTGCAAATCTTGCATTTGATAATGATCTTGAGCCAGTAAAAATTTCTATTTTAGTAGCTTCTCTCAGTGCTGCTCTTTTAGGTGGTTTGGTACTTACTGTTTTTCGAAAAGCGAATTTTTAATTTTATAAATAGGAAAAATTAAAAATCTCAAACTATTGTATTACTTTTCAACGACTATCTACCTTCCACTTTGCTGCCCCACTTAGATAACTTTTACTAAGAGGAATAGCCTCTATGGCCAAAGGACATCCAAAACCTCCCAATGGAATCCTTCCAAATTTATTAAGATTATTTACATAGTCTTCTGGATTAGAATGTCGGTAAAAGAGAGCATAAACTGCGCTGGTAAATCTCGGACTAAGCCAGGGACCAAGTACGACGGCTACATTCAACATCACGCAGATTAAAGCCGCATGCTTCGCATATTTAAGCGATGAAATGTGACGACAGCAGTAAAAAAATATCGGTCCAAATAGAAATTGATAATATCGAGAATACTCAACCCCCCTCATTGAAAACCTAGTCCCATAGAGCGGTGCGAGGTTGATAATTGCAACTATAAAAATGTAGGCGAAAAGCCAACTTGTTTCAGAAATTGAAAAAGCCCGAAAGAAGGCGACTCTTTTTCGCTCTAGATAGCTGCCTCTAAGATAAAAAAACGCCAATACAGGAAGAAAAATGAAGTTACTCGCAAAAAAACAAAGAAGAAGCACTTCAGGAAAAACAAGTATTTGTTCCCGCCATCTTGGATCCTGAAAATTTGTAAAGTAGCTTTTGAGAATCTCGGGATAATAAACAGTGTTGGAGTCAACTATTGAAGTTCCCGAAATTGAAGTGATAATGACTTGTGTAATCAAGAGTGGGGCTACCACTATCGGCAAGAAACATAAAATATGTGCAAAACGCTTTTGAAAAATTAAGCCGAAAAACCCTGCCATAAGTGCGCCAAGAGCCACCGTATCATGAGCAAGGCCACCGACTCCTATTAAAAAAGCAATTAGTATGACCTGTCTTAATCCCCGATCTTTCTCAAGTAGCTTATCAATCAATACCGTTGTAAATAAGCTTACGGCTGGGATAAGTGAATAACTAAACGGCATACCGATCCAGTATGCGACGCCTGGATAGGTGGCAAAGATCCAAGCACCCCATAAAGCGGTGGATCTTCCAAATTTTTTATTTATAAAAATAATAAGTGACCAAAATGTAACAACGTATATAAGTAAGCTTGCTATAAATCCGCCCAGCTCAAATCCCCATACCTTCATAAAGGGATAAGCCACTAAAGGATATAAGATCCTTCTTAGTGCGATGCTTTCCATCCATTCACTCGAAGGTGCACCGTCTAGCATTAAATAGGTACTTAAGAAAATGGAATGATCAGGATTGTAGAGGTAATGACAAGGGCCACTGACTATCGGTGCGTAGTATGTGGATGCAAAAGGCGATAATGTTCCAGTATTCAACCAAAGCAAAGCAATCGCCGTAAAAAATACGATCAGAAGCGATAATAAAAATTTATAAAAATCTCGTTTACTGTTCGTCATGTAATTAAAGTTTATGATCTTATTGAGCTACATCTCAAGAACAGACAGGAAAAATCTAAAAAACCATAATCGTAACTTTTTTGCTATCACGCTGAAAAAAAGTCGGTAAAAAAGTTTTGAGCAGGGCATACCTCATTTTTAGTATGACCTTATCTCAAAAAAACAGTTAAAATCTATTCTATGCACTTATTTCCCCCCTTAAAGAAGATGGTAATTTTGGTATCGATTATCAGCGTCTGTGTTGTGATTTATGCAGGAAAGTTTAGAGAGATTCCCAAAGGATTTTTGGTTTGGGAAACATCAGTGCATCAGAATATTATCAAAGAGCGAAATGATTATCCGAGCTTATCAGAACGAATCATGTCTAGAACTTTGTGGCATGATGGACTTGTTTCTAATGGAGATCAGTCTTTGGTTTTTGGAGGATTGGCAACATGGCAAGTAATGCAAATAGACGATCTGAGAAGGCTGTCTTTAGTATTGTCATTTATAGTAATTGCTCTGGGCATTTGGGCACTTCTTCCGCTAACAAAAGAATATGTTATTTTTATAGCGTTATTCTTAAGCCATACAGCACTTCTTTTTTTTCTTGGAAATGGCGTCAATGTTGGTTTTGCAATTGGATTAAGTTTTCTGCTTCTTGCTTTGCTTGAACGCGGGCGACGAAATGATAGGTCCTCTTTGCTCTATGTAAGTGGAGTAGTTCTAACCATGATTGCTGCTTCATATGAATATACACCCGTTAGATTTATCGCTCTAATATCAGCGCCACTTTTTATTTGGAATCTGTGGATTAAAAACAAAGGGATCAGAAAAGTATATATGCTTTTTTGTTTTGTTCTGCCGCTTTTGATTTTAGTACTTTATCAATCACATTTTGGTTCTTTACAGTCATTTTGGAATGCGCGCGGTGAGCAAATTGGTATTGCTCGATCACTCCCAGAGCACTGGGCTTATTGGCTTGAAATACAAGGCGTACATAATCCCCATAACCTCAGTAACTTTGGTATGTTGATTGAAACTATTAGGAAACGATTCCCTGAGTTATTACTCATCTTTTTTACTCCCACCGATACTGCAATTTGGAGAGACCCTCCAAGAGTGGCACTTCTTTTTGGAATACTTCCTTTATTTATCCTTATTGGGCTTTACCGATATAAAGAATTATTAAACTGTTTTTTTATAGTCGGATCTATTTCAGGATTAATGTTACTTACAACTAGAGTTGATGTTCATCGAATGGCAGTGCTCATACCTTGGATTCTTTTACCTGCGGCCTTTGGTTTCAGCAGGATAATATTTTACTCGCGTACATGGATAAAAATAGTTGGTATATTTTTACTTATCATGCAGATTTGTGGTGGGTATGCTCTTTATTTATCTACATTCCCGTTTAATCACTAATAGCAGAGTAAGAGATCCTGAAAAGTAGAGAGTCATTATCAGTTACAGTTATATTTTTCATTTCAGTATTTCAGACTTCTTGCAACAAAAAACTTTAAAACAAAGTAATTATTTTTTTTGTTTTAAACATTGAATGTTAAGTTTTCCCCTAAGAAAAATAATTATTTTTGCGAATTTTTCGTAATATTTTTTTTCAACTTTCTAAACGAGGGACAAATTCAGCTCATTTTTCTAAACAATATACGATCTTAGGTCGATCTAAGAAGATGATGAGGAACCCTTTTTAAGGGGCAAGATCTTTGTCACAAGGATGATGTTTTGAGCATACGGATAGGTTCAAACATAGCTGCGTTGCAAGCACAACGTAGCCTTGGGAAAGCGGATGAGTCGCTGCAGTCGATCTATACCCGCTTATCAAGTGGTATGCGCATTAATCGCGCATCGGATGATGCTGCCGGTCTTTCGATTGCTTCATCACTGAATACTGATTCAAGAATTTTTACTCAAGCTATTCGTAACGTTAATGATGGTATTAGTATGCTCTCTATTGCAGAAGGTGCATTGCAATCCGTCAGTGGACTAACCATGCGATTACGTGAACTTGCAATACAATCTTCAAATGGAGTTTACGGTACAAGTCAACGTCGCTCTCTGGATGCTGAAGCAGACGCACTTGTAAATGAATTTAATCGAGTCATAGCTTCCACAAGATTTAATGGAATTAATTTACTTGATGGCACCAGTCGTTCGTTAACACTTCAAGCAGGAAAAGGAAATGATGCGATTCTGTCTTCGCAGTTAGGGAATAAACTTGGAAGATTTGTTGGTACTGGATCGGTTGCTTCTCATCAAACATACACTACATCTATGACTGGTAATAGGATTCTGTTAGCTGACCTTAATGGTGATGGAAATCTTGATCAAATTTATGGAACAAACTCATTTCAAAATGGGACTGCTGTTCGATTAGGAAACGGAGATGGAACATTCAGAGTAGAAGTTACGTATAGGTCTGAATTCACATCACCATCACAGCTGATAGATCTGAACGGAGATGGAAAACTCGATCTTATAGGCGTAGGAAATGGAAGTGGAACAATTTCTGTTGCGTTAGGGAATGGTGATGGTTCATTCGCGGTAAATTCTACTGTTGCAGCTGGATTTGGCGGCGGAGCTCTTTCAGGGGTTACTGCCGGTGATATTAATGGTGATGGAATTCAAGACCTTGTTAGTTGGCGTTCAAGTGCTTCAGGATTTTCGGTCTTACTTGGTAATGGAAATGGAACTTATCAAGCTGCTACTACAAGGACTCTTACCGGAGTAAACGGGAATATGGGGATTAACCTTACTGATATGAACGGTGATGGTCGCGCTGATATACTTGTTAACTTTTCAAGCGGAGGAAACCTAGGAATTTTATATGCCAATACGAATGGATCATTTGCTGCACCAACGACTATCAATATTGGTTCTGGCGAAGTAACAGGCGTTAGTGCCACAGATATGAATGGCGATGGGATTTTGGATATAATTGGATTCGATGCAGCAGGGTCTAATCGAATAAAGGTACGTCTTGGAAATGGAAATGGTACATTCGGAGCAACTATAAGTAGTGGCAGCTCTAACGGTTATACAGCTCTCGTCAGTGGAGACCTTAACGGCGACGGTATCATGGACTTATATAGCACTTATTTTGGTACTGGTGTTTTTGAAGCTCTTATCGGCAATGGTGACGGTACTTTTAAAGCTGCAGTTAGTTATGCAACTGGAAACGGAACAGCCTTCGCACCAGTTATAGGAGATTTAGATAATAACGGATCAATGGAGATCCTTTTTACCTCTACTGGAACAGGGCGCGTTGTCACTCTAACTCAAAATCAGCAGTTCTCATCTGACATGGCAACGCTTAATTTAAATACAAGACAAGACGCATTAAATTCACTAAGTGTTATTGATTCAGTATTTTCCCGTATTCAATCCGAATTAGGATCTATTGGATCATTCATGAGTAGGTATTCAATAACATTAAACCATCTATCTGGATCTCGAGAACAATATAAAGCAGCAGAATCAAGAATTATGGATGTTGATGTTGCAGAAGAGTCATCAGCACTGATTTCTAAACGTATAGTTCAGCAAGCAGCAGCAGCTATTCTTGCACAAGCTTCTCAAGAGCCTGCATTAGCCCTAAGGCTTCTTCAGTAATTTTTTCTTAAACTGATTTTGAATTAATGTTGAATCATCCAGAAGCGAATCATTCAATTCAGTTATAAAAAGAATTTAACTGAGAAATAATTCTAAGATCATCACTATCATTATGCAGTGTTAAGGTACCCTCAGGAGGAATATCAAAATCTTTACGAAGTAGGGCAGCGTACTCTTTACTAATTCCTACGGCTCGATTCTCTAGTCGCGCATCGATTAATTCATTAGGCGCAGTTAAAAAGACAAAACAAATATCTACACCAAGTTCCTTAAGAAATATCTCACGATGGATTAATTTTCTCATCGCTTGCGAAACGACGATACGTTCGTATGACTGCATCATTTCTTTTACTCGCGAGAGTATGACGAATACAAACTCCTTTCGCATTTCATAAGTTATCGGAAGACTTTTTAAAATTGCATCTTTCATTGAAGGTGTTAAATCATCGTCTGCTTCGTAGCTTTGATAGTTACTATTTTTTGCCACCAATACGAAAAATAGGGCAGAGCAGTACAAACGGGGGAGGCTCCTAGAAAAAATCGCCCGGGATGTATTAGCAAATATAACTCTAACTTTAGATAGGGATGTTTTGTGCTTATCTGAAAAATTCTACAGAAGGTGAAGCCTGAATCTAAAGAGAGCTTTATAAAAAGAACTGAAGAATGGGTATTACGAGTATCAAGTCACATCTGGGGCTAGAAAATCTTTTCTACACTAAAAAGCTCAAAAACCCTTATAAATCAATACTTCTGAGAAAATTTTAAAAATGTAAAAAAAATGTAAAAAAAAGATCCCACAATCGTTGACACGAGCACCCCGCATCCTGTAACCTTCGACTCCCGTTTGTTGCTACGCAAAAAGAAAGAAATTAAAAAATCTTTCCTCGCTGCGAGAAACAGCAACGAAAACAGCTAGTTAGTCCTCCTCTGGTGAAAGCTTCGAGGAATGGTGAACCGAAAGTCAGCTAGGCAATTGCCAAATTGATTTATTGGATATGGCTTTTTCGTCTTAAAATTCGCAAGGACTTTAAGAGTGGGACACAATTCGGTTATGGGTAGAAGTCACAACTAAGATTGTTTAAGACGATGTAGTAGTTGTTTGAAGATTCGTAAGAGTTTTTAAACATATACAAGTCAAGCCGAACGAGAAATCGTTCGACGGTTTAAACGTTAAGTTAATTAAACTAAGGTGGCAAGATCGAATTTATTCTTTCTTGTTAACCCTTTAGTCAATTTTCTTTATAATCAATATCCGAGCGTTTCGTTTGAAAGAACGAAACAATTATTAAGACAGTTTCAAAAAATTTATGTGAATACATAGCAATTATTATTCAATTTGAGAGTTTGATTCTGGCTCAGAGTGAACGCTGGCGGCGTGCCTCAGACATGCAAGTCGCACGTGAAAGTGGGTTCGCCCACAAGTAAAGTGGCGCACGGGTGAGTAATATTTAGGTAACATACCTTTTCGCTGGGGATAACTACGGGAAACTGTAGCTAATACCGAATGACTCGATGAATTCTGCGGATGACATCGACAAAGCCTTACGGCGCGGAAAGATTGGCCTGAACCTGATTAGCTAGTTGGTGAGGTAATGGCTCACCAAGGCTACGATCGGTAGCTGGTCTAAGAGGATGATCAGCCACACTGGTACTGGAACACGGACCAGACTCCTACGGGAGGCAGCAGTTAGGAATTTTGCGCAATGGGGGAAACCCTGACGCAGCAACGCCGCGTGAAGGATGAAGGCCTTCGGGTTGTAAACTTCTTTCGACAGGGAAAAAACAAATGATGGTACCTGGAGAAGAAGCACCGGCTAACTACGTGCCAGCAGCCGCGGTAATACGTAGGGTGCAAGCGTTACTCGGATTTATTGGGCGTAAAGCGCATGTAGGTGGTTTTATAAGTCTGATGTGAAAGCCCTGGACTCAATTCAGGAACTGCATTGGATACTGTAAGGCTAGAGTATGGGAGAGGTAGGCGGAATTCCTGGTGTAGAGGTGAAATTCGTAGATATCAGGAGGAACAACAGAAGCGAAGGCGGCTTACTGGACCATTACTGACACTGAGATGCGACAGTGTGGGGAGCAAACAGGATTAGATACCCTGGTAGTCCACACCGTAAACGATGGATACTAGATGTCGGAAGTTCTTACCCTTTCGGTGTCGAAGCTAACGCGTTAAGTATCCCGCCTGGGGAGTACGGTCGCAAGATTAAAACTCAAAGAAATTGACGGGGGCCCGCACAAGCGGTGGATTATGTGGTTTAATTCGATGCAACGCGCAAAACCTTACCTAGGCTTGACATCCCGCGCATAGCTATGAAAGTAGTGAAATTCCTTCGGGAACGCGGTGACAGGTGCTGCATGGCTGTCGTCAGCTCGTGTCGTGAGATGTTGGGTTAAGTCCCGCAACGAGCGCAACCCTTGTTGTTAGTTGCCAGCATTAAGTTGGGCACTCTAGCAAGACCGCTTGCCGATAAGGCAGAGGAAGGTGGGGATGACGTCAAGTCCGCATGGCCCTTACGCCTAGGGCTACACACGTAATACAATGGTCGGTACAGAGCGCTGCAAGACCGCAAGGTGGAGCTAATCGCAGAAAACCGATCTCAGTTCGGATTGCTCTCTGCAACTCGAGAGCATGAAGTCGGAATCGCTAGTAATCGCGGATAAGTATGCCGCGGTGAATACGTTCCCGGGCCTTGTACACACCGCCCGTCACGCCATGGGAGTTGGTGTTGCCTGAAAAGAATGAGCTAACCGCAAGGAGGCAGTTCTTAATGGTGATACCGATGACTGGGGTGAAGTCGTAACAAGGTAGCACTACCGGAAGGTGGGGCTGGATCACCTCCTTTTAATGGAGCAAATGAAAAACCTACGCCGAAAGGCGATAGATTGATGATGTGGGGTAATACTCTTTCCATCAAATCGGTTGGTTTTTCCAGTGTAGAAATACACAATTTTGCAACAAGGTAAGGCTGATTAATAACTTGTTCGATATTGATAACGTTTAAGACCCTTAAACAGTTTTCGAGTTTACGGCTTCCGCCGTAGATTTCGATGTTGAATGAGTCAAATCATTCAACGCACATTGGATAAACTCTCAAGGTAGTTCTTGAAAGAGAATTATTTTGTTACCAATGTTAATTGCTATGTTTCTTAGTTGAGGCTTCTATCGATGATCGCATTTCATCAATTTCTTTTTTACGAAAGTTTAAAAGATTTTTCTATTTATTCGCTATGTGAAGTTTGCATAGTTAAAAAGTAGGAATTGTGATCGTTTACAATTTGGTTATGGGTAGAAGATGTCTTGTCCGAGAATAATTTTAAGACAATTCTGTATCGAAAATTTAGTCGTGTGATGACTTCTAAATTTTAGGGCGATACAGCAATTTTTCTTGAGTCAAAATTCTCGAGCGCATCAAGGCGAATCATATTTTCTTTAAGACTATGTCTGAAAAGAAAGTGATGATCGTTACGAATATTTTCTTTGTTTCTTAGGAAACAAAGAGTTGAGAACTCAATTTGGATTTATCCAAATTAGAGGATCAGCTTAATAGCTCATAGATATAAATTGTAAGCTAATAAGAGTGCACGGTGGATGCCTTGGCAGTAAGAGGCGAAGAAGGACGCGACTAGCTGCGATAAGCTACGGTGAGCCGCACATAGGCTTTGACCCGTAGATCTCCGAATGAGGAAACTCTGTCTATATGACAACCCCGAGAGTAATCGAGGGGAGCCAACGAGGGGAATTGAAATATCTTAGTACCCTCAGGAAAAGAAATCGAAGAGATTCCGTTAGTAGTGCGAGCGAAACCGGAACAGCCCAAACCAAAAAAGGAAACTTTTTTGGGGTTGTAGGACCGCGATGTGGGACTTGAATCGATAGTCGAACACAGCTGGGAAGCTGGATCAAAGAAGGTGATAATCCTGTAGACGAAATCGAAACAAGCCCTAGCGGTATCCTGAGTATCACGGGACACTTGAAATCCTGTGAGAATCTAGGCCGACCATGGTCTAAGGCTAAATACTACTTACTGACCGATAGCGAACTAGTACCGTGAGGGAAAGGTGAAAAGCAGTCCGATGAGGACAATGAAATAGTACCTGAAACCGTGCATTTACAAGCAGTTGAAGATCCGTATTACCTTCGGGTAATCGATCGACAGCGTACCTTTTGCATCATGAGTCGGCGAGTTACGGGTGTGTAGCGTTAGGTTAAGCCGTTAGGTGGAGCCGTAGTGAAAGCGAGGGTTAAAAGCCCGTTAAGTTGCATGCCGTAGACCCGAAGCCCGTGCGATCTATCCATGACCAGGTTGAAGCTTAGGTAACACTAAGTGGAGGACCGAACCCATAAAGGTTGAAAACTTTTGGGATGAGTTGTGGATAGGAGTGAAAGGCTAATCAAGCCGGGCGATAGCTGGTTCTCCCCGAAATATATTTAGGTATAGCGTCGAGCTATATATCTCTTGGGGGTAGAGCACTGGATGGACTAGGGGCCCTACCAGGTTACCAAACCCAAATAGTCTCCGAATACCAAGAGAGTAAGAACTCGGCAGTCAGTCAGCGGGTGATAAGGTCCGTTGGCAAGAGGGAAAGACCCCAGACTATCAGCTAAGGTCCCAAAGTTTGTACTAAGTGGTTAAGGATGTGGGGGCACATTGCCATCTAGGAGGTTGGCTTAGAAGCAGCCATCCTTTAAAGAAAGCGTAATAGCTCACTAGACCAGTGAACCTGCGCCGAAGATTCAACGGGGCTAAAGTACAACACCGAAGCTATAGACTTCATATTAAATTATTGAGTGGTAGGGGAGCGTTCTCTGTGGGACGAAGCATGAGCGTAAGCACATGTGGACTGCAGTGAAGTGAGTATGCCGACATGAGTAACGATAAAACGAGTGAAAAACTCGTTCGCCGGAAGCCCAAGGTTTCCCACGCCAGGGTAATCCTCGTGGGGTTAGTCGGGTCCTAAGACGAGGCCGAAAGGAATAGTCGATGGAAAACAGATTAATATTTCTGTACTTATATAATTGTGCGATGGAGGGACGGAGAAAGGTAGGTCAGCTGGATAATGGTTACCAGTGTAAGTAAGTAGGGAGTTGCAGTAGGAAAATCCGCTGGAACAATCCTGAGATACGATGCCGAGTGGAGGGGCAACCCAAAGCGAAGTGATTGACCCTATGCTTCCAAGAAAAGCTTCTAAGTTTAGATTATATGATCCGTACCGCAAACCAACACAGGTGGGCTGGTAGAGTATACCGAGGCGCTTGAGATAACCGTGGTTAAGGAACTTAACACAATATCACCGTAACTTCGGGAGAAGGTGAGCCTATGAATGTTAGAAGATTTACTCTTCGAAGCAAGTAGTAGGTTGCAGAGAGCGGGGGGTAACGACTGTTTACTAAAAACACAGGGCTATGCAAATACGAAAGTAGAAGTATATGGCCTGACGCCTGCCCGGTGCTGGAAGGTTAAGGCAATTTGTCAGCAGCAATGCAAAGCGAAGAACCGAAGCCCCAGTAAACGGCGGCCGTAACTATAACGGTCCTAAGGTAGCGAAATTCCTTGTCGGGTAAGTTCCGACCTGCACGAATGGCGTAACGATTTCCCCATTGTCTCAACCACGGACTCAGTGAAATTGAAATCTGGGTGAAGATGCCCAGTACCCGCAGAAAGACGGAAAGACCCCGTGCACCTTTACTATAGCTTTTCGTTGTTGCTGAAAACTATCTGTGTAGGATAGGTGGGAGACTTTGAAGTTGTGGCGCTAGCCATGATGGAGTCATCGTTGAAATACCACCCTGATATTTTTCGGTTACTAACCTAGTGATGTAATCCATCACGGAGACAGCGGATGGTGGGTAGTTTGACTGGGGCGGTCGCCTTAATATGACCGCGAACCAAGAGTTTTTAACTCGCTCAGTCTATAATAATTTGGTTCAAAATTTGGGGCCCTTACTAGGTAACTAGTAAGTTGTCATTTAGCTATATGCTGGAACATCCGTTCTAAAAACAAAACATTATTCGGTAGTGTTTTGATAATAAGGATGAAGTATCTAAAGGTGACAGCAATTTTTAGGAATTGCTGCTCAAAGATCCTTTAGTGCGGACAATCAGCAGGGAAGTTCAACCTTCATTATTGCTTCGGTAAAAATTTAGGATAACCCCTCAACGACTACACGCTGAACAACCAATTTAATTGGTTGATGATATAGTCTGATCTTTCAGGCGACTGAAAGCCTATGATTAGGTCTTTGCATTTTTCTTATGAATTATGCAGAGAAACACACATGCCCAAAGAGTACCGGAGGCGCGCAATGGTAAGTTTAGCGTGCTTGGAAACCACGCGTTAAGTGTAATGGCATAAACTTGCTTGACTGTGAGACAGACATGTCGAACAGAGACGAAAGTCGGCCATAGTGATCCGGCGGTCCTGTATGGAAGGGCCGTCGCTCAACGGATAAAAGGTACGCCGGGGATAACAGGCTTATACTTCCCAAGAGTTCACATCGACGGAAGTGTTTGGCACCTCGATGTCGGCTCATCACATCCTGGGGCTGGAGCAGGTCCCAAGGGTTCGGCTGTTCGCCGATTAAAGTGGTACGCGAGCTGGGTTTAAAACGTCGTGAGACAGTTTGGTCCCTATCTTCTGTGGGCGCAGGATATTTGAGAGGAATTGCTCCTAGTACGAGAGGGCCGGAGTGAACATATCGATGGTGTATCAGTTGTCTCGCCAGAGGCACTGCTGAGTAGCTATATATGGAATAGATAACCGCTGAAAGCATCTAAGTGGGAAGCTAGCCTCAAGATAAGATATCCCGGACGCAAGTCCCGTAAGAGCCGTCGAAGACTACGACGTTGATAGGCTGGAGGTGTATAGTAGTGATACCAAGCTGACCAGTACTAATTGCTCTAGAGGCTTATTTTTTTACTTTTCTTATTTGTGCGATTGATAAAGTGACAACTTCGGTTGTTGTGATTGATAGCGTTGCAAGGTCTGCAATCTTGATGGGTTGCATCGACGTAGAGAAAAGGTTTTGCTTCTAAATCGTTCGAAGCAAAACATTTGTGAGTGAATTATTTGTAATCTTTTTTAATAAAAAGATTCTTGATGCGCTCGGGAATTAAGATTCAAGAAACGCGAATTACGATCGACAAGACATTTTCTACCGATAGCCGGATTGCCCGCTCGGCGCTCAGGCCCTTTGCTGCGCTAGTCGCTTGCAAACCAGGGCTTTGCCCTGGACCCATGCTTGAAGCTGAGTTTGGTAAATAGTTATTGAAAGTCATCTGACTAAATCAGTTTTCGAACTTATTTAGTCTGGTGATTATCGCGAAGAGGTCACACCCGTTCCCATTCCGAACACGGTAGTTAAGCTCTTCTGCGCCGATGATACTGGGATCTCCCGGGAAAGTAGGTCGTTGCCAGGTTTTTGCCCTGATAATTGGAAACAATTATCAGGGCTTTTTTTTTATAAAATTCTTAAGCTATAAACTCATAAATAAAAATAAAGATGAGTCAGAAAACAATAGTTCTACTAAGTGGTGGACTCGATTCGACAACGTTAGTTGGATTGTTGAAATCACAGGGTCATGAAGTTACCGCGCTTTCAATTTTGTATGGTCAAAGACATAAGAAAGAAATTATAGCTTCACAAGAAATTGCTACATATTTTGATATTAAACATCACATAGCTGATATATCGAGTGTCGCTTCGTTGTTCTCTGGTAGTTCGTTAACATCACTTGATAAGGTGATTCCACATGGACATTATACTGATGAATCTATGAAAAGCACCGTGGTTCCAAATAGAAATATGGTATTCTTATCACTCGCGGGTGCACTTGCAGTTTCTTTAAAGGCTCAAAATATTGCATACGCAGCTCACGCAGGTGATCACACACTTTATCCAGATTGCAGAATTTCTTTTATACAAGCAATGAGAGACGCATTTAAGTTATGCGATTGGGAATCTATTGAGCTTATCTCTCCTTTTGATAGTCAGACCAAGAGCAAAATCGTCGAATGTGGCACTAAACTTTCGGTACCATATAAGATTACTTGGAGTTGCTATGAGGGTGGTGAAGTTCATTGTGGACAGTGTGGTACGTGTGTTGAACGGAAAGAGGCTTTTCAATTGGCTCATATCAAGGATCCAACGCAGTATTTGGTATAATCATATCTTCTAATCTTCTATTGAGAAGATATAACATAAGCGAAGCTTCTTTTATTATAGATCGCAGATGTATGAATTATGAATACTGATTTGACTTTCTTACAACAGCTATTGCCTTTAGATTCTATTTCATTTGAACCAACAGATTTACTGTATTATGGGCAAGATGCATGTAAAGAGTTTGTCGCGAATCCATCAGTAGTCATTTTTCCGCAAACGATTGAAGAAGTTTCTAAAGTTTTAGCTGCCTGTAATGAACGTGGCATACCAGTTGTCCCGTCAGGTGGGAGAACAGGATACAGCGGTGGAGCAACCGCTACCAACAAAGAAGTTATACTGTCTTTGTCTCGTATGAATAAGATCTTATCTTTTTCTGAGGAGTCCTCACTTCTTACCTGCCAAGCAGGCGTAACAACAGAATCAATACAAAAAAAAGCCGAACTGGAAGGTCTTTTTTTTGGCGTTGATATAGCAAGTAAAGGTTCAAGTCAGATAGGAGGAAATGCTGCCACCAACGCAGGAGGTATCCGAGTAATCCGACATGGAGTAACGCGTGATTGGATAGTTGGATTAAAGGTTGTACTGGCAAATGGTGAAGTACTCTCATTAAACGGCGAGCTGATAAAGAACCAAACAGGTTACGATTTTAGGCACTTATTTATTGGTTCAGAGGGTACACTTGGCGTCATTGTGGAAGTTACTGTTCGACTTCGACCAAAACCTAAAGAGTCAGTAGTTGCTTTAATTGCTGCCAACCAAAGTGAGAGATTTTTTGGAATTCTTGCTGCGTTTAATAAAAAAGGGATTCCAATTAATGTATTTGAGTATATTGATGATGCTTCAATGCAGGTAGTCATTAAACATAAAAAGAAAAGAGAACCATTTTCAAAATCATATCCTCATTATTGCTTGATTGACTTCGAAGCCACGGATGTTATTCAAAAAGATAAAGCACAGGATGTTTTTTCTGAAAGTTTAGAGGTAGGCATTTTACAGGATGTTGTAATTGCTGAGAGTGTAAAGCATGTCTCTGATTTGTATGAATATCGAGATGCTATCTCAGAATCAATACGAGCAAATTTCTTTCCACATAAGTATGATATTTCTGGTCCAGTACAATTATTTGCAGGGTTAATTTATGAAATTCGGTTACTTTTAAGCTGTTATTTTCAAGAGTGTACTGCATTCTATTTTGGTCATATAGGTGATGGAAATTTGCACGTTTCACTTATTAAACCGAATACTATGTCACTCGAGGCATTTCATACGCTATGTCAACAAGCTGATGAAAAAGTATTTTCGCTTGTTTCTAAATTCGGCGGAAGTATTTCGGCGGAGCATGGTATTGGACTGCTTCGAAAGCCATACTTAATGATGTCAAGAACGCAACATGAAATTTCTTTGATGAGGCAAATTAAGAGTGCATTTGATCCTAAGGGGATTTTGAATCCAGGCAAGATTTTTTAAGTTTTATGGAAAGAGATAGGTTACGCTGATTCAGCAATAAACCAGTAGTAATCACCCTCATATCCAATATCTTTAAATAACTTCTTCCACTCATCGACATGCATATAGGTGAGTGCAGTAAGGTTCCATTTCATGAGTGATAGTTTTTCTTGATCGTTTCGCCATGCATCCATCGTTACAAAGGAATTATTTTTTGTAACTCTTTGAATTTCACGCAAGGCAGTTTTGCATTGTTCAAGAGGTAGATTGTGAACAGTGTTAATGCAAATTACTAAATCAAAGGAGTTGTCGGCAAACGGTAAAGAAGTAGCATTTCCAACTTGTAAATAAGGACGCACACTTTCAAGTGAGTTTTGATAAGCATAATCTGAAATATCAATTCCGGTTATATCAAGATCGGGCATGAGTTCTTTAAAATCATGCAGCATAAAGCCTTTAGCACAGCCAATATCAAGCACTCGAGCATTAGGTTGTAAATTATAGTAGTCTCTGAATCGCTTAACAGTATCCTGCCAGAATCGAGGATGATACTTGTATCCACCGTAACCTGTGAGCCGGTCTCCATCAAAATATTCTACTCCAAACTTTCGAGCTATATCACGATGGGTTTCTGTAATTTGTTGACCACGCTCTTCGATTGGGCGTTTGGAACGAGGATAGAGATCTAGTAGATTTATTTCAGCCATGCTGTATCGTTACACTTTTCGTTATTCTAGAAAATGAATTAAATTGACTAAATTGATTCATAAAATGAAATTAAGCGGGGAATATGTCGTGAAATTGATAGTTTTTTTCGACCATCGGAAATCTGTTTCTCAAATCCTTCACTCTTATAATCATCGACCGTCTTTTGTTCTAGAATTGGTCCTATATCTTCTGATAGCGCTCCATGACAACCTGCGCTTCGCTTAAGTAACCATTCCATTAACTGAGAGCCACCAAAAATAACATCTAATCCAGCATCTAGGAAATCAAAAGCTTTGTTTGAACAAAAATACTTCATAGCTGAAGGGTTATTGAATGTATCCCCTCGTTCGCAAGAAATCTTAGACCGCGATGTTATGCCAACATGATATTGGGATATTTCTGATATTAACTCTTCAGGTGGAATGTAATGGTGAAAATGGAAAAATTTATTTGTATTACTCAATTCTATAAAGTCTTTATATCTTTCTTGAAATTCTACCTCATTATTTGTGACTAAAGATGGATAAATATGGTAGTGAATTTTTCTCGCCGAAAGACTTTCAATAAATTCTTTATCAAAAATACTAAGACTTGGCGAAGCATGGAATTGTTCAGTAGAAAAATTACCTGGAAAGACTACATGTATTCCGTCGGTTAATTTCGGTTTTAGTGTGAAGCTTTTATCCCAACAGTAGTCAGGAAAGAAAATCCGGGGTTTAGTCAGTTTATAATTTAGTTGTCTCTTTGCAACTTGAAGACTCAGTGCTCGGTTACAAATTGCATCAGCATTTTCGATGCAATACTTCTCTTCTTTGGTTAAATTTTGATAGTGCTCAATTTGTTCCCATTTAGACAGCATCATACCGCCAAATTGGTCGTAATTGTCAAAAGTAATTTTCCCAATCTTTGCGTCGATTAATCGAATAGCTGTATCGTAATTCCAGCTTGAAAAGACATGATAGGTCACTGGACTAAACAGTGAGGCGAGAAGAACGGCTTCTTCGGCTGTTGTATACTGGTATATAGCTGAAAAAAAAGATATATCGTATTCAAGTTTGTCTTTATAAAGAAGTATAACCTCCCAACCAGCCTGTGTCAGACCATATGCAATCTTTGCAAGACGAGGAGGTGGATAGTCTGATACTAAGACTACCTGTTTATTTTTTTCTTGTTTTGGAGACTGATTTTTTTTAATTACTTCTTGGAGCGTCTTCGTTAGATTAATTACCTGCTGATTTTGTTTTTTGAGAACTTCTATCTGTTGACTTAGTCTTGTTTGTATTTCTCGCTCACTAGCAAGAACTTGACACGTTGCTGAAAGTTCTTCGGCAATTCTAACGATAGCATGTTGAACAACTTCTGGAGTGGCATTCCAGATTTCAATTTCTATATTGACCATAATATTTCAGAGATTCGGGATATTTAGACTACAGATGTATAAGATGCGACTAAGAAACCGAAATCTTCCTCTTTCTGATTGTAAAGAATAAGGATATTAAATGTATAATATCAGCTAGTTACTAGGAAAAATCAGTAGAAATCACAATTAAACCCAATATCCTTAAAAAGTAGCTCCCACCCATCTATATGCATATGGGTTTGGGCGGCAATGTTCTATTGAAGAAGTTTTTCTTTCTCGTGGTCATCTCTCTATGCATTTATAACGATAGAAGAATCTTTTTTAAAACATCAATCTATGTGTATGTCTGTGTCGCAATTTAAAAATCAGTTTTTTTCTCAGCCATTCTTTACCGGATTAACAAATAATACTAGTAATGCTTGATTATAATTACAGTGAGACTATAGCGATTCATAAAATGAAATTAAGCGAGGAATTTGGGAAGAGATAGAAAGTTTTTTTCTCCCGTCTGAAATTCTCTTAGTACATGATTCATTGGTAAAGTGAGTTATATCTTTCTGAGCGAGATGAGGGCCAATATCATCGGACCATAAAGCTCGACAACCTGCACTTCGTTTTAAGAGCCATTCCATTAATTGTGCCCCTCCAAAAATAATCTCTAAGCCTGCATCAAGATAATCAAAGGCCTTGTTCGCACAAAAATACTTCATAGCATTAGTATTGTAGAAAACATCTCCATAGTTGATTGCATGTTTAGAGCGAGATGAGATGCCAATGTGATATTGTGAAATTTCAGTAAGAAGTTCTTCAGGTGGAACAAATCGGTGAAAATGAAAAAACTTATTTGTATTACTTAATTGTATATAGTCCTTATATTCTCTTTGATATTCATCTTCATTTGGACTTTTAGGGGGGTAAAGATGGTAGTGAATACCTCTTGAAGTAAGACTTTCGATAAATGCTTTATCAAAAATACCGATGCTTGGATTTGAATAAAAATCTTTAGCAGAGAAATTTCCAGCAAAAACAACATGAATGCCGTCTGTTAGTTTTGGGGTCAGCCTAAATGCCTTATCCCAACAATACTCAGGAAAAAAAATCTGATGCTTTGAGGTTTGATACTTAAGTTGCTTCTTTGCTATTTGAAGACTAAGTGCGCGGTTACAAATTGCATCAGCATTCTCGAGACAGTATTTTTCCTGTTGAATCATTTTTTGGATGTGTACTTGCTGTTCTTGTATTGGAAGTATCATTCCGCCAAACTGATCATAGTTATCAAACGTAATTTTCCCGACTTTTGCATTTATTAATTGAATAGCTGTATCGAAATTTCCGCTTGAAAAAACATGAAATGTAATGGGACTAAAGAGCGATGCTAATAAAACTGCTTCAGCTGGTGATGAATATTGATATTGAGCTGAAAAAAAATCAAAATTAAAATCCAGCTCATCTCTGTATAAAAGAATAACTTCCAGTCCAGCTTGAGTAAGTCCGTATGCAATCTTTGCAAGACGAGTAGAGGGGCGGTCTGAAACAAGTACTACTTGCCTATTTGGCTCCTTATTTGGAATCTGATTTCTTTTATTTGTTTCTGGAAGAATTTTTAGTAGATTACAGAGAAGTCTTGCATGAGCTTGACGCTCACTTGTGATGACCTGGGATAAAGTAGAAAATTCTTTAAGGATAGTTGCTGTGAAGTTTCTAACTGCTTCTGGAGTCCTATTCCACTCTTCAATGTCTAATTGTAATTCCATAGTAATTTTTTGAAGATTCACGACGCTTCGACTAAGTCTTATAAGATGCATAGAAAGAGCCAAGATTTTCCTTTTTTTAGAATAACTAAGAGCTCAAACTACTTGAATAAAATCTGCTAGTTAGTCGGAAAAAACCAATAATAATCGCCAGTATATCCAATAACCTAAAAAATGCTGTTTCCATTCATCAGCATGCATAAAATGTATGAGCAGTTATATTCCACTTGAACAATATCCCTTTATCTTTACCTTGATCGTCTGGTCAGACATTTATAACTATAAATAAATCTTTTTTTGATACTCGTTGAACCTCAAGGGTAGGAAAAATAGATGCCTAAAGAATTGATTTGGAACGCTTAAAGAGACCACTCCATATTTTTTTCGAAGCCTCATTAGCACGGAGTTCATTGCTATTGGATTAATGAGAGTTAAAGTTGTCCCTTGAACAATGGCTAACTGGGGCGAAATGCCGCAATATCCTTCCCAGAAGAATCTTCATTGGATCATATTTGGAATTTTTGGATAGAGCTACCCTGTGGTGTTCAACTGCACCAGGGATTCAAAGTCCGGAAGGCCTACTGATATGAGAATGCTTTTTACTTCTTTTGGACCTTGAACAAAGGCGATGATTTTCACGGTACCGCTTGAAAACATTCTTTTTTCGTTCACTACCTCTTATAGAAACTATTCCAGAAGTAGTCACAAATCTCCAATATCATACTTCCAGTGGATACTTTTGCACGTGCGTATATGGCCCAATCGTCACCAATACATGTGTTGCTCAAGTCATTTATATGGAGAGAAAGCATAACGCAAGCATTGCAGTGTCGAAAAGCAAAACCAAAAGATGAAGTGATCGGATGTTTAAATGAATATGACGAAAAAAGAAAAGAACTTTTTACAAATATAATATGAAATACTATTCGTTAGTATATGGAACTTATATCTAATGATTTCGCAAAGCAGTAAAAAAACTTAAGGGCTATCAGCATGTACCAGTTTTTTCTTACGATTATGCTTTTCGTTCATTGACCCAATAATAGTGTTCTGCCGCACCGGCATAAAAAGCTGGCGTCTTACATATAGTCTCATAGCACTGAGGAACAGTTAATGCGTGTGACATAGGTTGTCGAGGATTCATTGTTTCATAATGGCGATACCCAAAACTAATAAATTTGGATTCGAAGTAATCTAGCTCGTGCATTCGTTTAACGGAAGCTTGATTTGCCTCACTTAAGCTCCAAGTAGCTATAAACATAAAGGGATTATGTTCTTTTATACGTTGGAGCGTCTTGGTATCTGCAATCGATACTAGATTAATTTTACCAGGAATGATTTCTTCGCTGTCTATTCCACATAAATTAACTGAGGACCCATCTAGACAGTTTTTAAGATAGCAATCTTGAATAAAAAGAAAAACTGGTAGATCGATAATTATATGAGTTCGTGGAGCGCCACCCTGAATACGTGATAACAACCTTGCCATACTTCCATACCCGCCTCCAAATTCAACGGTAGTACCCCATTGTTGAATCGGTTTTTGACATGCTTCTGAAAACACCGTTAGATGAGTCAGATGGTTCACGAGCGTTTCTGATGTCTGATAATATGATGAAGAGATGCGAGGAATAAAAAAAGGATCTTCTCGCAAAAATAATTTCAAAACTTCTTGTGGCCAACGTGATTCCAGAAAAGAAATTTCCTGATTTAACCAGGCTCCTCCAGCGGTAAGAAAAAATGCATATTGAAGCGCTGAATCATTGAAAAGGTCATATTGTTCAGATAAAAAATATTTCTCGGCTTGGTGATAATGTTCAAGCCACATCGGCGTTACAAAGGTAGAAATATCTCCTCGGTCGGTAATGATAAACTTTCGGTATTCTTCAGTTCGAAACAAAAATCGATAGTGCACCGGGTGTATTTGTAAGAACGCCTCTGTCAATTTATCAGTCTGTGCAATCCAGTCATTCTTCTGCTCTTCTGAAAGAGTGTATCCAAGTGGGGTAAATACTTTCATTGTAGGCCCTTATGGTTCTATAACCGCATCGACCCATTCATATTCGGATTGATATGGAATCAATGAGGAAGGGTTACAGATATCAAAAAGTGGGCGTACTGAACGAATTTTAGTGAGCGCTTTTTCAATTAATATAGAACTTTCATTTTTTGCTTTTACTGCCAATGCACGTTCAACACCAGCATCATCACAAAAATATGCCAAACTTAAAATTGTTAAAATATCTGGATCTAAATTAACCAACCGGACTATTTTTTTAACGCGTGCATCAAGTTTTTCGAACTGTGGTCTGTCAAAAATACGAAAATCGAATGATCGTCGCCATGCTCCAATTGCTTTTTTTGCGCCATGAAGAATATTCGAGTTAAATGTCGCAACCGAACCAAGAGGAAAAAGTGGTGCTTGGCACTCAGGAGACAATATTGGATCTAAGTTATTATAGTGCTCAAGATACTTCGTGTAATTGTAAGCATTTTTTCCATTTTGTGGAGAGAATATCTCGATTGTTGCTTCATCGTAGAAGAAACAGATGCCACCAGTTGCTTCACTCACATCCATCAATGGAACCCAAAAGGTACGGGCATGAATTCCAAATGCTCGATCATAATGAGGTTGTGAACAAAGAAAAGCATTTTTATGATTTGGACTGCTGTCATACAATTCAGGAAAAGTAAATCGTAGATAAAAAAGCGGCATAAAATAATATTGCTCGCTTGACACTCCAAAAGGGGTTAAAAAGTTTTTTTTCAATTCTCGGAACATCGTAGAACCAAACATTCGCCATGCTCCAAGGCGTGCAATTGGAGAGGTATGACCAAAATTATTGTAATAATAGGCCTCTTTGGAATTCGAACTAAAATAATCCTCATAGAGTGATTCGTATGCAGCGTCCGCTTTGTTGCGCCAATCTGCAATTACGGCATCAGGAATCACATTACTTAAAATTTGATGTTGATTGGATAGAAGTTGAGGGTGAAATTCTTGCACAAAGTCTCACTAAATATAATAGATATTAGGATTTATCATGGAATCAATAGGGAGCAAAGAGCAATAAGAAATACCCTCTGCAGTATGCGTCAAATTAAAAGTTACTATAACGAGTATGAAAAATAAAAACTCCAATGAATTCAAATACTTGAACGAGGAAAGAGTAGGAAAAAATAAAAACGCCAATGAAATTCTATACTAGGAAAGGAGCATCGAATGATTTCATTTAAAACAACCCAAAAATCTTCAATAGGGCTTTAGAGCGTGGGTATTGATCGAGAAGATTTATGTAAGGACACATTTCCTTTCTGTTGGAAAGAATACTAGATAATAATTCAAAACTCTAAAGAGATTCGTAAAATGAAATTAGTCTTGGGATATTTCTCTTCACTGATAGTTTCTTTCTACCCTCAGATATTCTTGTATTAAAGTCATCCCCTGTATAATCATTCATACTCTTATTTTTAAGTAGGATTGCAATCTCGTTTGAAAAAGCTCCCTGACAATGTACATTTCTTTTCAGAAGCCACTCCATCAACTTAGAGGCTCCAAAGATTACATCCAATCCTGCATCAAGAAAGTCGAAAGCCTTATTTGCGCAGAAATACTTCATTGCAGATGGATTATAGGTGCTATCGCCTATTTGAAATGCGAGTGTTGAATGTGATGATATACCAACGTGATATTGGGATATCTCTGATATGAGCTCTTCAGGTGGTACAAATTGGTGGATATGAAAAAAAGGATTAACTTCGCTGAGTTCAATAAAATCTTTATATCGTGCTTTAAAACCTTCTTCATCACCGTACATGCTAATTGGTGGATAGAGGTGATAGTGGATATTACAAGCTGAAAGACTCTCAATAAATTCTTTATCAAAAATACCTAGACTTGGGCTTGCATTGAACTGCTCTATCGGAAAAGTACCCGGAAAGACTAGATGTATTCCGTCAGTTCGTTTCGGTTTTAAATCAAATGATTTATCCCAGCAGTAGTCAGGGAAAAATATCTGTTTCTTTGTTATTTTATAATGTAATTCTTTTTTTGCTAGCTGAAGGCTCAAAGCTCTATTACAAATGCCTGTGGCATTTTCCAGGCAATACTTTTCTTGATCTATTAATTTTATGTAGTACTCATTGTCCTTCCATTTCGGAAGCATCATGCCACCAAACTGATCATAGTTATCAAAGGTAATTTTACCAACGTTGGCATCTATTAACTGAATCGCTGTTTCATAGCTCCAACTTGAAAAAACGTGATAGGTGACTGGATTAAAAAGTGCCGCAAGTGTCACTGCCTCTTCTGCAGATGAATACTGATAGATTGTTGAGAAGAAAGATTTATCAAATTCAAGTTTATTTTTATGAAGTAATATTACATCCCAATCTGCTTGCGTTAATCCATAAGCAATTTTTGCAAGTCGTGCCGTTGGATTATCGGAGACAAGTACAATTTGTTTTTCTTTTTTTGTATTGTTGAAGCGGTGCCTTTTGATAGCGGATGAAAGCTTTGATGTAAAGATATGTACTTCATTATGTTGTTGCCTGAGTATGTCGATTTGCTCATTTAATTGAGTAATCATGTGGCTATTTTCAGCAATTTGCGCCTCAATTATTTTTGATTGATTTTCGCGCTCGCTCGCTAGTACGTGATACGTAGCAGAGAGCTCCTCGGCTATTTTAATAATGATATTGCGAACAGCTTCAGGAGTAGCATCCCAAGCTTCAGTTTCTATATTGAACATACTATTTACGAAATGCCAGAGATTCTGCTTACTTAAGTAAGATGCTTTAGCGTAAGTGAAATTTTCTTCTTTCTTACAAAGAGGCTAGATGGGATTTAGTCAGTAATTACAGGTAGTTATTAAGGGAAGAACCAGTAATAATCACCTGTATATCCAATATCCTGGAAAAGCTGCTTCCATTCATCGACGTGCATATACGTTTGCGCTGCAATATTCCATTTTAGAAGTTTTTCTTTTTCTAGATCGTTTCTCCAGGCATTTACAACTATAAATGCATTTTTCTTTGAAACACGTTGAATCTCTTTGATTGCTTTAATGCAGGCTTCACGTTCTAGGCTGTGTACCGTATTAATTGAAACAACTAAATCAAATGAATTATCAGGAAAGGGTAGTGAAGAGGCGTTACCAATACATAAATGATCTTTTATCCCGTTTTTTGCATTAGAGATTGCATACTCTGAAATATCGAGCCCTTTAACGGTGATACCAGGATGAAGTGTAACAAAGTCATAGAGTAAAAAACCTTTTGCACATCCAACATCAAGGATTTTAGATTGATTATTTAATTGATAGTGGTCATAGAGGCGCTTTACAGTGCCCTGCCAATACTTAGGGTCATAATTATAGCCCCCATATCCATAGAGGCGATCACCATCGAAATATTCCCATCCAAAAGAGCGAACAGCTGAAAGTAATTTTTGTTCAAAAATAACATCACGTGAATCAAAGTTTGCACGCTCAATTCGAGCGCCATTGTTAAGTTTCATTCTTCCACGAGCATCGATAGGACGCTTTGAAGTAGGATATCTATCAACTAAATTTATTTCTGCCATACATTACTTTCGAACTTTCTTTGCTATCATAAGTTTTTCAAACAGTTCTCTTTCAATAAAAGGTGCCATATCTTCTAAGGGTCTGGGAGAAAAGGAACCGTCTTTTTGCTGCTCAAATCCTTGTCTTGGGATTAATTCTTGATCTGGATCAGTGATTATTTCACAGACAAAGGGACCTTCTTGGTTCATAGCATACTGGATAGATTGATTGAGATCGCATCTTTTAGTTATTCGAATAAAAGGAATTCCGTAAGCAGTGACGACTTTTTCGTAATCAGGAAGTGTCAGCCCACCAACACTTGATGACCCTAAATAGTTACCTTCAAGGAAACCACCTTGTGTTTGGCGAATTGAAAGATAACCTTCGTTATTTGAGATAAAAATCTTTATGGGAAGATTATGATGTTTGATCGTTTGAAGTTCTTGGATATTAAGTTGAAAACTGCCATCCCCACAAAAGACAATTGTTCTTTTTCTGTCTTTCCCCATCGATACGCCAATAGCTTCAGGTAACCCTGATCCCATTGAACAAAGTCCTGTGGAAAGAATAAACCTTTGGTTTTCTTTGATTGAAAAGGTGAGGTAAGAGATGTAGACGTTGGTTCCTCCGCCATCGACAACAATGTTATCGCCCGCAAGAGCATTATTTGAAACAGCTTCAACAAGCTCATAAGGGCTGATGATTTCTTTTTCAGGTTCAGGAGGAAGATTTAATTTTTTATACTCTTTTGATAGTGATAGCCACTCTGGATCTACTGAAGTAGTTATAGTTTTTTGAGTAAGTTTTGTTAGAAATGAAGCAACATCGCAGTTTATTTTTAATTCAATTGGGAATTCCCGATCTTCAGTTTCATCGGGATCTATATCAACGATGATAATTTTTGAATTGGTTGCAAACTGGTCAAGTCTTGTCCCGGTCATTGGAATACAAAGATGAGTTCCAAGTGCTAGGATAAGATCAGCATTTGCAACTGCAAGATTGGCTCCTCTATTTCCTGCAAGACCCGGACATCCTAGATACAGTGGATTTGAATGGGGAATTACATCAACAGCCCCCCAAGAAGTAACGACAGGAATTTGAAGCTTTGACTGAAGATCTGACACTATTTTAGTTGCATTTGCTCTCCAGATACCTGCTCCTAAAACCAGTAGTGGACGAGCTGCGCCTTCTAAAAGAGCTGTGACTGAATTAATTTGTTCCTCTGAAGGGAAAGTGGATATCTTTTCAGGAATAAATTCAGTCAGTAAATTTGGTTCAATCTGTGCCCATTGAAGATCAAGAGGGATATCAATCCAAACCGGACCAGGACGACCACTGGTTGCAATATGAATTGCTTTTGTTAATTCATATTTTATATTGTTGGCCACGGTAACCATGACTGCATACTTTGTCATCGGTTTTACCAATGGAACAACATCAAGCTGTTGTGTTCCTAGTTGTCGAATCTTTTTACCTACTGTTGTGTGAGCAACTCTTGCTTGTCCTGAAATGAAAATGCATGGGACAGAATCAAGCCAAGCAGCCGCGAGACCAGTTAATGTATTCGTAACTCCTGGACCTGTTGTTACAGCACAGACTCCCAAATTATTTGTAGCTTTTGCGTTTGCTTCTGCAGCGAATGCAGCCGCTTGTTCATGGTGATGAAAGATAGTTGTAATTCGTGGGTCTTTAGAGAAGGAATCTAAAATATGAACAACGGCTCCACCTGTCAGTCCAAATACATGCTTAACGCCGTGATCCCCAAGTGTTTGTGCTACAAAATCTGTTAATTTCATCAGTCTGAATAATTAAAAAAGTGCTTTGCTTGTCCACCTTCGACTGGAACAATTGATCCTACGCAAAATGATGCTAGTTCAGAACATAGTAATACTGCCATTGGGCTGATCTCATCAACAGTTCCAAATCTGCCCATAGGGCATCTTTCTTTCAGATATTTTTCAGCGTGTTCTGGGCGGGTTTTTAAAACGTTTGCCCAATGACCATCTTCAGTAATGACAACTCCTGGAAGGAGTACTGACATGACGACTCCGTCTGGAGCAAGAATTCGCCCCATCGATCTTGTATAAGCGGTTAATGCAGCTTTGGTAGAGCAGTAGGGAACTGGCCCACTATTTTCTAGTGAGGCACCGGCGGAAATATTAAGAATGCGACCCCATCGTTGTGAACGCATAAATGGGATAAAGAAATTATTTATTTCAACGTGAACTTCAACATTCAATCGAAATATCTTTCGCCATTCTGCTATAGAGCAATATGGATCGGTAACGCCAAGTGTATCTCCAACGTTATTAACAACTATATCAGGATTTCCAAAGTCACTTATAATTTTTTCACAAAGTTTAGTGGGGCCATCTTCATCTGTAATATTACATTGAAATGCTGCATGTCCAAGCTCTTTGCCACCTAATTCTTGAAGTGCCTTATCAAGGGTTTCTTGTTTTCTAGAAGTAATTGCAACTTTCACTCCTTCTTGGGCAAGCGCAAGTGCTATTGCTTTTCCAATCCCAGTTGCACCTCCAGTAACGATTGCTTTTTTACCTTTTAGTCCTAGTTCCATATTTTCTCCAAAATCTTAATGATCCATTGCTAATGTTCGTGCGACTTCAATAATAATATCTTCCTGACCTGCAACTACTTTTCGTTTTCCTAATTCAAAAAATAAGTCTTTCGCATCAATACTATATTGTTCTGCTATGCGCTCAACGTGTTTATTAAATGTAGACACTACTCCTGCAAGACCGCCAACGATGCTAATCGGCCGCACAGCTGGAACCTCTTTCATAAGCGTTTTTTCTGCAAGATCAGAGAGGTCTAAGACTTTATAGAGGTCAATACCAGTTTGATATCCCATTTTTTCAAGCACTGCGACCAACACTTCAAGTTGCGCGTTGCCAGCCCCAGCTCCAAATCCACGCGAACAGCCATCGAGTATAGTAGCACCTGCAGAAACAGCTGCAATTGAATTTGCAATCGCCATGCCTAAGTTGTTGTGGGCATGAAACCCGATAGAAATTTTCGATCCTTCAACCAACGTTTTTATACGTGCAGTGACTTCCTCAGGAAGAAGAGCCCCTGCAGAGTCCATAAGTACAACGCCCATTGCTCCGTATGATTGCATCTTTAAAACTTCCGTTAACAATGTGTCAGGAGATGCCATATGGGACATCATTAAATTACCGTAAACTTCCTTACCTTGATTTCTAGCAAACTCTATATGATTTTTTGTTGTATCAGCTTCAGTACAGTGTGAGCCAACTCGAACGACATCAATGCCCTTTTCAATAGCCGGTTGTAAGTCACGTTTGATCGTTGCAAACCCTGGAATCATAAATATTCCAAGTTTCGATTTCTTAATGTGTTTTCTTGCAACAGTGATCATGTCTTCATCTGCAGTAACACTGAGCCCTAATTGCAGTGACGATGCCCCTAATCCATTACCATGACCTACTTCAATGATGGGAATACCAGCAAGATCTGCAGCATCACAGTAAGCAGCAATCTGTTTGGTTGTAAGGTTGTGTCGAACGGCATGATTGCCGTCTCTTAAGCTTGGGTCACTAATGAGAATATGTTTCTTCATTATAATTCAAATTTTTCAGCAGTTATAATTGCAGCACAATTAATAATATCTAAATTGCCAGCGTATGTTGGCAAATAATCACCAAGCCCTGTAACTTTTACCATAACTACAATTCGGTCTTGTTCATACACTGGAGGAACAATCATATCGTATCCAGGTACATATTTTTTTATTGAATCAACAATATCATTTATTACAGGTTGTAAAGAAGTAAGGTCAGGTTCTTTAAGTTTTGCACTGACCGTTGTTTGCATATTGATAGGGGGTTGGGCAGGATTTAAAATTAAAATTGCTTTTGCGACAGGACATTTTGTAAAGGTACGTAATGCATCTTCAGTTGTATGAATGTATTCATCTATATTTGCTCGCGTTGCTAACCCTGCGCTTTTAGAAGCAATACTTGATACTACTTCTATATACTCAATATTTTTTTGAGTTTTCGCAATTGCATAGGCTAGAGGAAGTGATGCTTGTCCTCCACAACTAACCATATTTACGTTCTGATGTTTGCTAGCTTGATCGATATTTATAGCAGGAATAATCATTTCACCAATTCGAGAGGGTGTCATATCGACAACTTTCTTTCCGAGTCGTTGAAATATTGGCCAATGAATGAGGTGATCAGCAGCACTTGTGGCATCAAAAGCAATGTCGAATGAGTTTTGATTTTCAATGAGCGATTCTATACCTCGATCATACGTTGTAATTCCGAGTGAACGTGCTAACTGAAGGCCATTACTTTGAGAGTTTCTACCTGCAAGAGCGGTACATGTTAGGATTGGAGAGCGCATCACCTTATAGAGCAGGTCCATGCCGATATTCCCGCTTCCTAAAATTGCGACACGTTTCTTGATCATGCTTACAATACTGGAAGGGGTTGAAAAATATAACGCGCTTGAAGTTGTATGAGTCGAGGAATAATTTTTCTTGCACTATCAAGTGCAGTTACGAGGACTGCTCCTTCTTTAATCGTTGAAAAATCATTCGTTGATGAAATAGTTGTTTTTAATCCAGGATAGGTTTTGCCATTTTTTTCAAGATTGTCATCGTAGATACAGACAAACTCATTCATATCTGTGTTTAAGTGATATGCAAGACAAGGAACCATTTGCGCAGCACCAAACCCGTACAGTTTAGTACCATTACTATAAAGATAATCTAATTGTTCTTTTGTTTGTGAGAGCGTTTTAGTAAATCTTTTAAATCCATTCTGAATGAGTTCAGGAGTAATTTTTTGAAATGAATGATTTGTACGGGATGCCTTCTTTTCAAAAGCGATAAGCATAGTGCCGTTCCAATAGTCAAAGTTAAAAGCATGAGTAAGGTAACTACCACCAAGTTGATCAATAAGCGCTGTAAACGAAGCCAAGCTGTAATAGTTCACATGTTGGTGAAAGATCTGGTCAAAACGATTTACATTAAGCAATGAATCAAAACCAGGAACCTCGATAATGAAAAGGGCGCCATCTTTTGCATTTGCAAAAAGTGGCTCAAATACCTTGCGTGGCTCCAGTACATGTTCAAAGGTATGAACAGAAAGAATTAAATCGGGACTGTGACATTCATTTTCCCAATCAATATCTTCGACAAATTTTCCGATTGATTTGATCTCTGAAGAATGTTGAAACTCATCTGCAGATAGGATTGGATCAATACCGATACGATTTTTGCTGATGTCCGAAAGCTTTTGTAAAAGGTAATGATCGTTACAACCAACTTCAAGGACAGTTTCAAATTTTCTATCTTGAATAACTTTGCGTAAGAAAGTGTGAAAGAAATCATTGCCAGCTCGAGCGATAGGGCTCGGAGATGTACGGTGGGTATAGGTATCTTTATAAAGAAAATTTGGATCAATTGCGTTCTTTAGCTGCGCATGTCCACACGTGGGACATGTTAAAAGCTCTTGATCAAATGTTGGATAACTATTGCTCTCTTTAGGATCAACAAAAATTCCAGTTAGCGGAAAATGAGGAAGAGAAATAACAGATTCTAGATTTGTATTATTGCAAACAACACAGTGGGTTCGGCTCTGAAATAGTGTTGAAAGATTTTTCGACATAAAGATTAAAAAGGTCCAGTAAATGATGAGTCAGGAATATCAAGTGTTTTCGAATCTTCTTTAAACGTTCTTTGTAGTGTAGGAGCTCCCATAAGCGAACGACAAGCATCAGAAATTTCAAAAGAAGTTGGATAATAATCCTGAGCAAGTGCATGTGATGTCGGAGTAGGGATGTCTGGAAGTGCTATCCTTTGAGGTGAACACTTCAGATGTTTGAATTCATTCTCACAGACCATTGCCATAATCTCTGCTGATATACCAAATGATGTCCAACCAGAGTCTAAAACCAGCAGTCTTCCTGTTTTTCTTACCGAACTCAGAATTGACTCTTTGTCTAGAGGACGGATGCTTCTAAGGTCGAGAATTTCACAATGAATACCTTCTTTTTCTAAATCTGATGAAGCTTTTATAGCTTCAACTGTCATATGGGAAGAGGTCACAACTGTAATATCTTTTCCTTCGGTAACAATTCGTGCCTTGCCAAGAGGGATTTCGTAACTCTCTTCTGGGACATGGCTCGTTAAATTATAAAGCCAACGATGCTCTAAGAAAATTACCGGATTGTTGTCGCGGATGCTTGCAATTAAAAGTCCTTTTGCATCAAACGCAGTAGTTGGCATTACAACCTTTAAGCCAGGAATATGAGCAAACAGTGCTTGTAAACTCTGCGAATGCTGAGGTCCTTGTCCCCAGCCTCGACCTATGATCATCCGAATGACTAGTGGTACTGATGCAGCTGCTCCAAACATGTAATGCCACTTTGCAGCTTGATTCACTAACTGCTCTACGGAAAGAAGGGCAAAATCAATACGTTGATGAGTAAGGATAGGACGTTTGCCCGTAAGTGCTGAACCAATTGCAATCCCTGTCATTGCATTTTCGGCGCAAGGAATATCAAAAACACGGGCTTCACCGTATTTCTTTTGAAGTCCAGCAGTCGATCCGAAAATTGCTTTAGGGTCTGGAACACCAAGCCCCATTATGAATACATTTGGATCTTCTGACATGCAGAGATCCGTTGCTTCATTCAGTGCTTTTGCAAATGTAATCTCTCTCATCGATAAATCTCTGTGAAGAGTTCAGCTGGGGAAGGAAATGGACTATCTTTCGCGAATTGAATTGCACTATCTACTTCATTTTTTATTTCATCGTGATAAGAAGATAGTGTTGCTTGAGAAATACCGAGAGAGAGAAGTTTTTTTTCAGTCCGCTCAATTGGGCAAAGTTTTCTCCACTCTAGATATTCTTGTTCCGTGCGATATCCAATAGTGTTATCCCAACCAGGTCCACAATGTTCTCTCCACCGATATGTAGTAAATTCAAGGAGTGTTGGACCTTTGCCAGAACGTGCATAGCTTATTGCTTCATTTGAGAGTTCATAAACTTGCTCAACATTATTGCCATCGCCTGCTTTATTCCAAATTTTATTTCCAGTTGCAAAATCTGAAACAGTTCGTCCTGCAGGTTGTCGAACAGAGAGTGGAGAATAAACAGAGTAAAAATTATTTTCGCAGACAAAAACAACTGGTAAAGAATGAAGAGCTGCAAAATTTAGCGATTCGTGAAAAACACCTTCTTCAGTAGCACCTTCACCGAAAAAAATGACGGATACCTGATCGCTTTTTGACATTTTAATGGAAAGTGCAGCTCCAACTCCAATTGGAATGGTACTACCAACAATTGGAGTCGCTCCAAGAAAACCAACAGCAAGATCGATTAAATGCATCGATCCTCCTTTCCCTTTAGAGCATCCGGTTGCTTTACCGTATATTTCAGAGATCATTTGGCGTAGTGCACCGCCTTTAGCTAAGTAGTGACCATGAGAGCGGTGACCGCTCATTACGTAATCATTGATAGATAAATTAGCACAAACACCGGCTGCAACAGCTTCCTGTCCGATACAAAGGTGGACAGGGCACCTCATTTCTTGCTCTGCGTATCTATCGGCAATTACTTCTTCGGCTACCCGAATAAGAAGCATTTTGAGGTACAATTTTTCTAGCAAATCATGTTCGATATTCATTGAGATGTTCATCGAGGCAAGAAGACTCATAAATTTGAATCGCACTATAACTATAGCTAAAAATATCTGGTATTGCTTTATATTTTAATCAAATATGACAATAACAATAATTTTTAGGTAAAAATAGGGTACCCACATTATCAAATATGGCAGAAGTCAAAGATAAAATCCACATCCTTGAAGATCTAAGTGCTAAACTTCAGGCCTATAAGAACCAAGGTAAAACAATTGTACATTGCCACGGTGTTTTTGATCTCTTGCACATTGGGCATATAAGGCACTTTCAGGAAGCAAAAAGCTTCGGAGACATATTAGTAGTTACGATTACCGCCGATGAATTCGTCAATAAAGGACCTCATCGACCTGCTTTTACGCAAGCACTTCGTGCAGAAGCGCTTGCAGCTCTTGAATCAGTAGATCTGGTTAGTATTAATTACGCAGCAAGTGCTGTTCCTGCGATTAAAGCTATTAAACCAAACTTTTACGTGAAGGGTCCTGACTATGCAAACCGAACTCTTGATACGCCTGGTAAACTTGTAATTGAAATCCAAGAAGTGGAGCTACACGGAGGTTCATTAGTTTTTACCAATGACATTCAATTTAGTTCCACAAATCTTTTAAATAAATTTTTCCCTCACAGTTCTTCAGGTATCCATACATACCTTGAGCAAATTAGAGCAAAGTATTCGTTATCAGATATTACATCATTATTTGAGAGGGCTAATAACTTAAGTGTCCTTATTATAGGTGAGACTATAATTGATGAATATCATTACGTAGAGGCTATTGGAAAAGCTGGGAAAGAGCCCGTTCTCGTCACACGTTCCCTTTCAAGCGAACAGTTTGCTGGGGGAGTATTAGCGATTGCAAATCACGTTGCAGGATTTTGTAAGAATGTGGGCATGCTTTCGTGTTTAGGAGAAATTAATTCACAAGAAGAATTTATTCGCGGAAAATTAAAAGAGAATATTAATGCAACTTTTCTCGCGCAAAAAGGTAAACCAACAATTACTAAGCTTCGATATGTTGATAATTATCTCCTTCAAAAGTTATTTGAAGTTTATTTTATTGATGATTCTGAACAAAATAATGCTGAAGAAATTGAACTTTTAGAAACCCTTGAAAATATTCTTCCTCAATATGACGTAGTGATTGTAGCTGATTATGGTCATGGCATGCTTAGTAAAGCTGCAATTGAACTTCTTTGTGCTAAAGCAAAGTTTCTCTGTGTTAATACGCAGGCAAATGCGGGCAATAGAGGGTTACATACAATTTCCAGATATCCTCGAGCCGATTATGTTTCTTTATCAGAAGGGGAACTAAGGCTTGAAATGCGCAACAGAGAAGAAGACTCTATTTCGCTGCTCCATAACTTGATGGGCCGTATTTCATGCCCAACGGTGACATTAACTAAGGGGCGACATGGGATTATGTGCCTCAATCAAGACAACGGATTAGCAGAAGGTCCCGGTTTTACCCAAAGCGTTGTTGACCGTGTTGGGTCGGGGGATGCCGTTCTTGCAGTCACCTCTCCACTTGCTGCAGTTGGCGCTCATCCTGAAATACTTGCCCTTATCGGTAATATTGCAGGTTCAGAAGCGGTAAAAACCGTGGGTCATCGTAGTTCCCTTGATTATGCTCTATTAAAAAGACACCTTACAGCCATACTCAAATAAGCTACTTTTATAAACAAACGATGTTCAAATTGTATATTGCTATGTTTTATTAGGCTCTATATATTGGATTTGTTTGAATTTTTTTCATGGTTCATTTTCTAGAAACTCTCATCTTAATAATTGAATAGTTCACAAGAAAGTGGAGGCACCAAATGAAGTTAAAATATAAGCTTAAATCTGATGCCTCAAAGTTAGAAACTCAGATCGAGAAATCGGTACTTCCAGAAAATGCATTTCATGCATTCTTTACAAATTATACGAATAACATTAATCGAATTTTTAACTTAATTGATATTTCGACTGTTGAAGCATTGATGCATGCAATTATTGCAGCTCGTCTTAGAAACAGTCAGATTATTCTAATGGGGAATGGTGGAAGTGCTGCAATCGCCTCACATCTTGCAGCAGATCTTGCTAAGCAAAAATTTGAAGGGGATGAGTTTTTATTTCGGGTTATGAGCCTTGGAGATAACTTACCTTGGTTTAGTGCAACAGCAAATGATTTTGGCTATGACAATGTATTTGCTCAGCAACTAAAAGTTATTTTACAACCTGATGATGTTGTTGTTGCGATATCATCTTCTGGAAATTCTAAAAATGTTTTAAACGCCATTTCATATGCAAATAAAAAAGGTGCAAAAACCTTTGGAATAGTTGGGTTTGATGGTGGTAAGTTACTGCATATAGCACAACAATCTATATATATCCCCACGAAAATTGGTCAATATGAACTTATGGAGGATGTAGCTGGGATTGTATCCCATATGATCTCTAATTATGTTTTTGAGCAAGATTGTAAAGTCGTCCCGATACTGAGTCATCCATGAAAACACTGGTTACTGGAGGAGCAGGATTTATTGGAAGTCATCTTGTTGAACGACTTCTCAATGATGGGCACACTGTTACAGTTATTGATAATCTTTCAACTGGACGACTTCTTAATCTTGAATTTCTTAAAGAGAATCCTCGTTTAAATATTCATATTACAGATATCAATAATTTTGAAGAGATCAAAGATGATTTCATTGGAGTTGATTGGGTATTTCATCTTGCCGCTCTTGCCGACATTGTCCCATCAATACAACATCCAGTGAAGTATCATCGCTCTAACGTCGATGGCACTGTTTCTGTATTAGAAGCTGCTAAGCTCGCGCAAGTTAAACGGTTTATCTATGCAGCTTCATCAAGTTGTTACGGTATTCCTGACCAATATCCAACTCCTGAAGATACACCTATTCGTCCTATGTATCCCTATGCTTTAACAAAATATATTGGTGAGTCCTATGTAATGCATTGGAGTCAGGTATATGGAATTCCAGCTGTATCAATGCGTTTTTTCAATGTTTATGGACCTCGTTCAAGAACATCAGGAACATATGGCGCGGTATTTGGTGTTTTTTTAGCTCAAAAAATACATGGTAAACCTTTTACTGTTGTTGGTGACGGAACCCAAACAAGGGATTTTACTTATGTAACTGATGTTGTTGATGCAGTTGTAACCGCTGCATGCTCTGATTATAGCGGTGAAATTTTTAATGTTGGAAGTGGTGCAACTTACAGCGTTAATAAGCTTGTTTCATTATTAGGTGGAAAAATAGAGTACATCCCGAAACGCCCAGGTGAACCTGACTGTACTTTTGCAGATACTACAAAGATATATAAAGCGCTCAATTGGAAATCGAAAGTAACATTTGAAGAAGGTGTTCAGAAAATGTTAGAAGTGATTGACTATTGGAGAGAAGCTCCAGTTTGGAATGTAAACTCAATTCAAGAGGCTACAAAAGATTGGCATACTTATCTAGGAAGAAATAATTGAAAAATATGAATTCTTTTAAAAAAATACTTATTCCAGGTGGAGCAGGGTATGTCGGTTCTCGACTGATCCCTAAGCTTCTAGATGAGGGATACCACGTTCGAGTACTTGATCTTTTTATTTTTGATGAAAGTTCACTTGATGCAGTAAGAAATCATGATCATCTCGAAATCATGAGAGGTGATATACGCAATGAGGAAACAGTTAAAGAAGCTTTAGAGGGTTGTGATGTTGTCATTCATCTGGCGTGTATTTCTAATGATTCAAGTTATGATTTTGATCCAGTAGTTGGAAAATCTATTAATTATGATTGCTTTCCAATGATGATGCGTCTTGTCAAAGAAACAGGAATTAAACGGTTTATTTTTGCATCTTCTTCAAGTGTTTATGGACTGAAGAGCGAAGAAGAAGTAACAGAAGATTTGTCCTTAGAGCCATTAACAGGCTATTCCCAATGTAAAGTGCTGTGCGAAGAACTGCTCGTAAAGGAAATGGATTCCTCTTGTACAACATTTATAGTTCGCCCTGCAGCAGTATGCGGATATTCACCCCGTTTAAAACTTGATATTACGGTTAATATTTTGACTACAACGGCAGTAGTAAATGAGAAAATTCGCTTATTCGGTGGATCGCAAAAACGTCCAAGCCTTCATATTGATGATATGTGCGATATATATCTGAATGCTCTTCGCTGGAGCCATGAACAGATTCACGGAAAGATATATAATGTTGGATATAAAAATTATACTTTGTTTGAAATTGCTGATCTCGTAAAAAGTGTTGTTGGTCCTCATGTTGAAATTTCTGCTGAGCCAACAAATGATCTCCGTTCATATCATATATGCTCTGATAAGATAAAAAAGGAGCTCAATTATGAACCCAAACGAAGGGTGCAAGATGCGGTAAAAGATCTTGCAGATGCATTTGCTGCCGGAAAAATTACGGATCCAATGAATAATCCGCGTTATCACAATATTAAAACAGTGCAACAAGCAAATCTGAAGTAAGATGAAAGCGACTGCTGCGGTTTTAATAGAAACTGGAAAACCATTAGAAATTGAATTGCTTGAAATCCCAGTACTTCAAAAGGGTCAAGTGCTTGTACAAATTGCATTCAGTGGTGTGTGCCATACACAAATTTTAGAAGCACGTGGGTATAAAGGGATTGATAAATTTCTTCCACATTGCATGGGACATGAAGGCACGGGAATCGTATTAGAGGTTGGACAGGGAGTTACAAAAATTCAATCTGGAGATCCAGTTTTAATGTCCTGGATTAAAGGTAGTGGTCTTGATGTACCGGGAACTCAATACCGTGGTTCTAATAATCAAATTATAAATGCTGGAGCAGTGACTACATTTTGTAGTCATGCAGTGATAAGCGAAAATCGTTTAACTAAAATGCCTGTTGGAATGGATCTTTCTCAAGGCACAATGATTGGATGTGCTGTAGCAACTGGAATGGGATCCGTCTTCCGCGTTGCGGAAGTAAAAGCAGGGCAGTCCGTGGCGGTATTTGGTGTGGGTGGAATTGGTCTTTGTGCTGTTGCTGCTGCAAAGATGGCAAAAGCATCACATATAATTACGGTTGATATTAATAAATCCAAACTCGAAGTTGCAAAAATAATGGGTTCAACTCACTGTGTTGATGGGAATTCAGATCCGATAGAGGCAATTAAAGAAATTATAAAAGGTGGAGTTGATGTTACTGTCGAGGCTACTGGATTACCTCATGTAATGCGAAATGCTTTTGAAATTGTTCGTCCACAGGGTGGAATTTCTGTTGTGATTGGTAATGCACATCATGATCAAATGCTTACCATAGATCCAAAACATTTCAATATGGGTAAGCAAATAAGAGGCACATGGGGAGGGAATACTAAACCTGATGAAGATTTCCCAAATTATTGTGAATGTTTAATGCACGGCGATTTTTCATTGGAACCTTTGTCATCGAATACATACACGCTAGAGCAAATTAATGGAGCTCTCAATGATTTAGAAAACGGAAAAACCGTTCGACCCATAATCCAGATGTAGCTCTACTTTTTATGTATATACATCAGCGGCTGCTCTGAAATTTCTTGCCAGTAGGTATCAACCCACTCAATAACTTCGGTTAAACCCTCATTGATAGTTATCTGGCTTTTCCAACCTAATGCGTTTCTAGCTTTAGACGAATCAATTACATATGCAGCATCTTGTCCAGGGCGCTCAGGGACTATTTTTGTTGCAGTTGAAAAATCTTTTCCTGAAACATCACAAATAGTTTTTACTACGTCTTTTACTGAAATTCCTTGGTCTGGAGATAAGTGATAGAGCTCACCGATACGTCCGTTTTCTAAGATAGCGAGCTCACCATTCGATACATCGCGTACATGAATATATGATTTAATTGCTTCACCACCTCCGTGGAGTTCAATTGTTTTGCCGAGTTTTAGAAAAATTGCGGTGCGTGGAATAATTTTAAAGAGCTGTTGTCTGGATCCGTAAACATTTGTTGCTCGAACAGTGACCACGGGAAAATTATATTGCTTCAAAAAAACAGACAGGAGTAAATCAGCTGATGCCTTTGATGCTGCATAAGGTGTGCTTGGATTAACAGGTGCGGTTTCAGTTACGGTACCAACACATGCACCATATACTTCGGGTGAAGAGATATGGAGGTATTTTTTTAAATACTTTTGTTGTCTGATATGGTTTATGAATTCAGCTAGAGCAACGGTGTTGGTATGAAACCAATGTTCTGGATGTTCCCAGCTTGGCGCTACCTCACTTTGTGCGGCAAAGTTAACGATGTAATCCGGTTGGATTTGATCACACAACGTCAGCAGATCGCCCATGTGTGTATTCATATCTATTTGAACATAACGATAACGATCAAGTGATTGTTGAGTTTTATATTTCAGAAACAGTGCCGATCGCTCTGCTGAGCGACTTACTCCGATGATTTCGGTGAAGGCAGTATTTGAAAGAAGTAGGTCAACGAAATCTTGACCCGAAAATGAATTAGCCCCAAGAACAATAATTTTTTTAGTCATAGTATTTGCTCATCGTTGAGTGTATCACTCATAGGCGAGAGTAGAAATATGATCAATTATTTTGTGTGTACTTCTGTACCTAAATTGTAATTCTTACCATCCGAATCATTAAGGAATGTAAGTACAGAATCAATAATACGTTCTTGATCTTCTTCAGAAAGATATGGATGCATTGGAAGTGAGATTACCTCTTTTGATGCTTGTTCAGCATGTGGGAGTGAACCGTTTACATAGCCAAGTGACTCATATGCTTTTTGTAAGTGGAGTGGGACAGGATAATATACCATAGTAGGAATATTATGAGCTTTAAGGGCTGTAATCATTTCATCACGGCGTGTTGTACGTAATGTATATTGTGCCCATGAAGAGTAAAAATATTCTGAAACTACTGGCGTTTGAATCACTCCTGTAAATGCACTTGTATATCGATCTGCAATTATATTTCGTTTCTCAAGTTCATCATCAAATATTTCAAGTTTTTCTAACAAGATTGCTGCTTGAAGGGTATCAAGTCTGCTATTTAATCCAATCTGTACGTTTTCGTATTTATGCTTGCCTTGCCCATGAACTCTGATAGATTTTAATTTCTCTGCTAATGAATCATCATTACAAAACATCGCTCCACCATCACCAAAACATCCAAGCGGTTTTGCTGGGAAAAAAGAGGTAGATGCAATTGCTGCAAGATTTCCTGCAGTTTTTCCATGATACTGTGCGCCAAATCCTTGTGCTGCATCCTCAATTACTAATAATCCATATTTCTCGGCAACAGACGTAATTTTATTATAATCAGCAGCAAGACCAAATAAATCAACAGCAATGACTGCTTTTAATTTTAGATCAGGAGATTTTTTTAATATTTCTTGAATTTGTGCTTCGAGTGAGTCAGCGCACATATTGAATGTAACAGGATCAATATCTACAAAAACTGGAGTAGCACCAGCAAGTGAGACAACTTCTGCGGTCGCAAAAAAAGTAAACGCTGGTACAAATACTGCGTCACCTTGACCTATACCTTTTGCCATTAGCGGGATAAGTATGGCATCGGTTCCGTTTGCACAGGTTATGACATGTTTTGCTCCGGTATATCGTGCAAGTTGTGTTTCTAATTCTTGCACTTCACTGCCAAGTATAAAGGCACCTCGGTCAAGAACGTTTTTGATACGAGTATCAATTTTAGTACGGATTCGATTGAGTTGTGATTTAAGATCGATAAATTCCATTTCATTGTCTCCGTTCTCAATATTTAGATGATTAATTTCAAGGATTGAGTTCTAGTTAGAGAAATATCTCTAACTAGCTGTAATAATTTTGTTTATTAGGGCCATTGCGTGGAACTATCCACAGCCAAAGTAAAATATTTTGATTTGATGGCAGTATAAATGCAACGAAATCCAGTTTTACTTTTTTGCATCTAAATCCCTATGGCACTAGAAATTACCAAGGAAAGGTATCACATGAAGCGGTTTGGTTTAACAGGCGCTGCAGGATTCATAGCACCCAGACATTTAAAAGCAATAAAAGATAATGGTTGCGAACTTGTTGCTGCTGTCGATCCACATGATTGTGTTGGCGTGATTGATAGCTTCTTTCCAGAGGCGGCATTTTTTGTTGAGTTTGAAAGGTTCGATCGACATATTGATAAATTACGTCGTAAAGGTCAGGGTGCAGATTATATTTCAATTTGTTCTCCAAATTATTTACATGATTCACATTGTCGTACCGCACTTCGAAATGGAAGTGATGCTATCTGTGAAAAACCACTTGTTATAAATCCAAGAAACCTTGATCTACTTCGTGAACTTGAAATTGAAACCGGTAAAAAAATTCACTCAATTCTACAACTTCGTCATCATCCTGCGATTCAGTCGTTTAAAAAAACGATGCAAGCTGATACATCAAATACAAAACTAGATATTGATCTTACATACATTACGTCACGTGGTCGTTGGTATGATATTTCATGGAAAGGTGATCAAACAAAATCAGGCGGAGTTGTTACCAACATAGGTATTCATTTCTTTGATATGCTAATGGATACTTTTGGTAAAGTGCAACAGAGTACTGTGCATGTATTGGAACCTCGAAGAGCAGGGGGATACATAGAACTTGAAAAAGCACGTGTTCGTTGGTTTCTTTCAATTAATAGTAATGATATTCCTGAGGCAGTTTTATCACAGGGTAAACGAACGTACCGTTCTATTTCTGTTAATGGTCAGGAACTTGAATTTTCAGATGGTTTTACCGATCTTCATACTATTTCTTATCAACATATTCTTGATGGAACTGGCTTTGGGTTGAATGATGCGGCTCCTTCAATCGAGCTTGTTTCTTCAATTCGAAATGCTACCCCTGTTGGACTGCGAGGAGACTATCATGAGTTTTTTGATGGCCTTCGATTATAACGTACATGATGAATGGCAAGCCTACATTAATTTTTTTCAGCCCTAGTCAACGGTTGCGTGAGCTTATGAGTCCTGCTCACTTCGAATCGTATGTCGAAAAGGTTGAAGTGTGGCTGTCGACTTTTTTTCATCTTATTGTTATCTCAGAAAATTGTGATTTAAGTTCTATTATCTCAGAACATAAGCCAGACATGTTATTATTTGATGGTGTTACTGAGGAAATGCATCGATGTCGATTTAATATAAGTAATAGTCATCTTTGCCCCGAAATACCTCGCGCTGGTCTAACGAGAAAAGGAACGCAATCTGTATCGTTTGGTGCTTCATACGAACTATTTAATTTACATGGTGTTACAAAAGTATTTTCTCTCGCTCCCACTGCTGATGTTGATGATTTTAATGAGCTTATTGATACATTAGTAACAATACCGCCATTTATAGATGAGTGTGAAATTTTTGATTCTCCAGCGTCTCGTCGTATACCAGTAGCAATGTTTAATGATTCAAGTGATGGATCGCCACTTTCATCATGGTCTAAAATCGCAAAAAACACACTTATTGATACAATTGCTTGTTTAGATATGAGCGCGATGGGCATCAATAATTTTACAAGAGATCAGTTACAAGTTACCAATAAAGCAACCTTAATTGGTTTATGTCTAGATACTATAGGTATGCCACCAGAAAACTTGGCATTGCAGATTGCGGCTAAAGGTTCATTAGTAGTCATGCCGCCTTTATTGTCGCTGAAAAGACTCGGATTTAAACATCTTGAGAATTGCTTAATGCCGGAAGTTGATGAAATCTATTCGATGATTAAGTTCGCCCTTTTAAATCCTGAGAGATTGTCATTAATGGCTAAAAAGGGACAAGATTTAGTAAAAAAACGTTTTCTAGTAAGTAATAGAACAGAGCTTATTGATTGGTATTACGGTAAATCAGTACGGAACGAATTGCGGAATTCTTCTGAAGCTTCAAAGCTTGATTTAACAGCTCGAAGAATTGACGATCTGATAGCACTGGGAGAGTTGGAACTTGCCGAAAGACTGGCTAGTGAACTAACAACAAGTGTCCCTTGGGCACCAGGAATGGTGCTGAGGCATTCTTTTATAAAACTTTTACAGGGATTACCAAGTGAAGCGATTAATATTATATCGCCACTTGTTGTAAATAGATTTCATCTTGGATCTGAGCAACCAGATCCAATTCAATGGGCAATGCTCCTTTTATGCATTTTCTTAAATAGAGATTTTGAAAGTGCACGTGGGCAATTAATGTTATATCCGACGATGCGTCGAACGGAACTTGATGTCGTTCGATGGGTATTGGCGGTTGCATTAGATGAAAAGCAGCTTTCAGATTCTTATGCTCATTCATTGACGAGCAATAAAAAACAAGTACAGACAATACATCAATTTGGAAGTATTTCAGTTGATAAAGTATTAAACATTATCGATGTAATTTTAGAGCGATGCCAGATGAGTGTTCTTTCAGGCTATCTATGGGATCAAGCACGATTGCAAGGCATTCTAAGAAACTCACATGACTCGAATGAAAAAGTGATAGATCAAATTATTGCTTGATATGTCTTTGTCTTAAATTAATTGTTCCACCGTCTTCGTATACAATTTTCTCCCAGTACTGAAGTGCATTTTCGCTTTGCAAATTTGCAGCTTGAATAATTTTGTCTTCCATTGACAAGTCAACATCGAACCACCAATCAGGATGTATGAGAACGTAGATTGAACCTTGTTCTGGAATAGACTGAAGGAAGGATTCATATGGACCCTTCTTAAGTTCGCCCCTAGAATCGCTGTAAAAGGAAGCCTGCTGTATTAAAGAACATGAAGCATTTATCAGATTAATATACTCGTTACTTTTTAGGGTGTCCCATGTGCCGGCGTTAGGATTATGGAACGAAAATGATTGAACAGAGCAAAAAAGTTCTTTTTCAAAAATTTCAACTTCTTGTTTAAGTTTCTCAAGCCACGCATCTGTTCTTTTATCGAGCATATCATAGGCATTGGGATCAAAATGGAGGCCAATTTCATGACCCAGGTTCAGGATTGTTTTCCATATCTCAATGTTTTTTTTCGTTAAGGCATTATAAAAAGGAGATCTTAGTAAAACATAGTATGTAGAATAAATACCCTGAGAAGCCTCAATTTCAGCCATTTCTAGCGCTTTTTCTGGTGAGAGATCAACGTCATGACGCAAGAAACAGGTCGTTGTGGGAAGGGTAGAAAGGCTTTTAAGCGTACTTATCAAGGCAAAGCTAAATCGCTCCTTCGTCAATGAAAGCATTCTTTTATAATGATGCATTGTGATCTGCACCGAGTTAGAGTTAGTACTCATCAGAATATACTCTATCTTATGTGCGGCATTATTGGAATTTTGAATTTGAATGGGCAACCTGTTGCCCCAGAAATTCTTACGGCGATGACTCGTCAACTTAGTCACCGTGGCCCTAATGATGAGGGGATTTATGTAGATTCCGATGCTCCTATTGGTTTTGGTCATAGGCGCTTATCAATTCTTGATCTTACCAGTAATGGTCATCAACCAATGGTGTCTTCAGATAACAGACTGGTCATTACATTCAACGGTGAAATCTATAACTTCATTGAGATTCGAAATCTATTACAGTCAGATGGTTATACATTTCACTCAACGTCTGATACCGAAGTAATTCTAGCCGCATTTGATAAGTGGGGAATATCTTGTCTTGAACGCTTTGATGGCATGTTTGCATTCGGAATTTGGGACAAAAAAACACGAGAACTTATTTTAGCACGAGATCGCTATGGTATTAAGCCACTGTATATGGTTGAGATACCAAATCAAGCGTTTCTGTTTGCATCGGAAGTAAAAGCATTTTTCCCATTTCCTTCATTCGATGTTGCAATAGATCCTGAAGGACTCATCGAATATCTTGGATTCCAGAATTTTTTTACAGATAAAACACTCTTCAAAAATGTGCGGATGCTTGATGCGGGTTCATACCGACGTATCTCGTTACAATCGTCTGTATTAACAGAAGCAAAACGATATTGGGATTTTTCATTTGATTCTTCATCTTTTTCGGATACTCCAGAACAAGCAGAAGAAAAGATTGCATCGCTTTTTGAAAATGCTGTACGTAAACAACTCGTGAGTGATGTGACCGTCGGATCTTATTTGAGTGGAGGAATTGATTCGGGATCTATTACTGGTATTGCTTCAAGAAATTTGCCCTATCTTCAAACATTTACCTGTGGTTTCGATCTGTCCTCTGCAAGTGGAATCGAACTGACATTTGATGAAAGACGAATAGCAGAGCAGCTTTCAAATCTGTTTAAAAGTGAGCACTATGAGATAGTATTAAAAGCAGGAGATATGGAGCGGTGTATGGGTGCTTTAACATGGCACCTCGAAGAGCCGCGTGTTGGTCAATCCTATCCCATTTATTACTCATCCAAATTAGCAAGTAAGTTTGTCAAGGTTTGTTTATCTGGATCCGGAGGTGATGAACTATTTGCTGGATATCCATGGCGTTATTTTAAAGCATCAGCCGATCAATCTTTTGATGATTATGTTGATCACTATTTTGGTTTTTGGCAAAGAATGTTGCCTGGTGAAGCATATGCAAAAGTTGTTCAGCCTCTTCGTTCGAGTGGTGCTACAGGTGATCCTAAAGAGATTTTTCGTTCGGTACTTTCACAGATTCCTGGGCCGATGAACTCAGCGGAGGATTATATTAATCGCTCGCTCTGTTTTGAAGCTAAAACATTTTTGCATGGATTACTTGTCGTAGAAGATAAATTAAGTATGGCGCATGGCTTAGAAACGCGTGTTCCATTTCTAGATAATGACTTAGTCGATTATGCTATGACTATTCCAGTTCATTTGAAGCTCAGTAATATTGATACAATTACTCGATTCAATGAAAACGAAAATCAAGCAAAGCTTTCTAAGTTCTTTAATGAATCTACTGATGGCAAATTAATTCTTCGTCATGTTATGAAACGATTCGTTCCTCCTGAAGTTTCAGAGCGCCGTAAGCAAGGATTTAGCGCGCCTGATGCAAGTTGGTTCAAAGGTGAAAGCATTGAGTTTGTACGAAGAAAAATCTTATCACCAAAAGCTAAAATTTATCAGTATCTTGATTTTGCTACTGTCGAAAGCTTGGTGCAGGAGCATCTAACAGGGGCCGTTAACAGGAGGCTACTGATATGGTCGCTTGTTTACTTAGAGTCCTTTATAGAGCAATTTATTGATCGTCCAAAGCATGAATTGATAGGTGTTAAACAGATGTAATGGCAGCGCAGATTTATCTATTCAAGAAATAATATATCTCGCCTATACTTCATGAATGACAACTGTATTCGAGATTGCCTCCTTTCTAAAATTACCCTTCAAAGGATCAGATAAAGATTTTAAAGTTACTGCCGTCACTGCTTTATCAGCAGCAACGAATTCTTCTATCAGCTTTTGTTCATTAAAACTTGAAGAAGGAATGCCGCTTATTCTTCAAAGTCGAGGAGGTGCCTTCATCGTACCTGAGGAATGGGAAAAGAAAGCTGAATTTGAAACGCTACTACACAAGCAACTTATTCTTAGTCCACAACCTCGCCTACACGTGATCCGTACCATCAATCATTTTTTTCTTCCGAGAGGTACTGCCTCGGTTCATAAGACAGCAGTGATTGATTCGTCTGCAAGAATTGGTAAAAACTGTTTTCTTGGTGCTTACGTAGTTATAGGTGAAAATGTAGAAATTGGTGATAACTGTAAAATTGACTCAGGTGTTCATATTTATAAAGATACAAAAATTGGTAATGGGGTTTGCATACAATCAGGAACAGTTATTGGAGCTCCAGGGTTTGGTTATGAACGAAATGAGCATGGTGCGCTTGAACATTTTCCACATATTGGAAATGTTGTTATTGAAAATGATGTTGAAATTGGAACAAACACTTCAATTGATCGTGGAGTATTTGGTTCGACAGTCATCGGTGAAGGTTCAAAAATTGATAATCTCGTTCATGTAGCTCATAACGTCATCATTGGAAAATATTCGATGCTTATTGCTCATGCAATGATAGGAGGAAGTACTACTATTGATGATCGAGTATGGATAGCACCTTCAACTGCCGTGAGAGATCATGTTCATATTTCAAGTGATGTCTTTGTTGGTCTTGCTTCAGTAATCACCAAAGACGTACCAGAAGGTGCAATCGTTGTTGGTGCCCCTGCGCGCGATCTGGCAACTTTTAAATTGATTCAGAAAAAAATAGAAGCATTACTGTGAAATAGGATACTCCTTGCGGGATTCTTGACTGTTTGTGTAAGCTCACTCTATGAAAGATTCTGATGTGAAGAATATTCTTGTTTTAAAAGGGAGCGATATACATCTTTTTTTACATCAGGTAGATTTCCTTAGAAAAAAATTTCCGGGTAGTTCTATTTCAGTTCTTGTCCCTCCATACTATAAAGATCTCATACCTCAAACAGTAGCAAATAATGTGCTCGTTTGTGGGTATGAACCAAGTAGACCGATTACACTTTGTAATATTCTGAGTTTTGAAAAAATTCTGACACGGCTTTATAAAAAATTTGATTGTGTGGTTACTGCAGAAAGTGGGCCGCTTGGTGAAGGTGGTGGTTCACGTGAATTATTCGCACTTTTTGGATCCCTGCGTCGTTCATATGTAATCAGTAGCAGACTTCGTCTAATTCGGCTCTCTCTTCTGTCTTGGGTTATTCTCGTCCTCCAACGGACTGTCGGGAGATGGATATTAAATTTTGCACTTATACTATGTCTACCCTGTATTTATATTTTTGGACTTCTTAGTCATTTTGCTTGGAGTTCTGATTTAAAATGTAAAAGGCTTAAATAATGACAGAGACTATTGAAGAAGTTGCATCATGGTGGGATTCAAATCCTCAGCTATACGGAGAAACGTACCATACAGAGACCAATAAAGAATATTTCGATGATATTGACGCTTGCATTTTAAATTATAGATACGACGCGGGCCCACGCTATGAAGATATAATTCGAGAGTTTGTTAAACCAGAAGAGCTTCAAGGGCAACGTGGATTAGAAATTGGTTACGGCAGTGGATGGCTTACTGAATGGCTCATTCGACAAGGTATCGTTATGAGTGGCATCGATCTCACAGAGAGAGCCTTTCATCTAACATCAAAACGACTTTCTGTAAGAGGGCTTACTGCCGATTTACATCGTGGTGATGCAAGAACATTACCATTTGCTCATGAAACGTTTAGCCTTGTTTGTTCAATTGGTGTATTGCACCACTCACCAGATCTCCAGAATTCTATAGACGAAGTACATCGAGTATTAAAGCCTGGAGCAAAAGCAGTGCTGATGCTCTATTCAAAAGATTCCGTTTTTTCAATGTTTGTTCACCTCATAAGAGGAGTCTTTGAGAGAGAAAGTAGCTATCTTAACAAAGCAGACCTTTGGAATAGGTGGACTGATGGTTGGGAACAGTTAGGAAATGCTTGGACCGTTCCAACGACTGAGAATGATATAAAAAAATTATTTTCAAAATTTTCTCAGATAGAAACTGTTTCATTTTATTTTGGTCTTCCCCATTGGATAACGCGACTCATACCAAATTTTTTCAAACGGGGAATCGCACGAAGATATGGTTGGTTTCGGTATATAATAGTGCGCAAGTAATTAAGCTGGATTACTTTGTTGAGTAGGTATGCTTAATTGTCCAGCTGCTGCAAGAGCACTTTGAGCCTTTTGATAATGTTCGATCAATTGATTGAGTGCTTGGACTTCTGATTGTTTATCATAAAATTGATATAAACTTTGTAATTGCCTTAGAATTTCTAGAGGAGAATGTTTTGGATAATTATGTATTGATGTATGCTTATCATTTCTTCCAAGGATAATTCTGTAGAAAAACTGTTCCGATTCTTGTGTGCGATTTAGCATTGAGAGAAATGCCCATCGAACAGTGTCGAGCTCTGCTCTTTCACTATCAGAATCAACAAGAATGTACTCGTTGAGTTCTTTATAGTATCCAGATAGTCCCAACGTAACCAAGAATAGTGCCCATTCAAGAGGATCAAATGCCATGCCTCCCATAGATGTTTTAAAATCTAGAAGCTCACCAAAATATAATGCAGCATCTTTGGCTTTTTTTGTCAGAAGCTGGATAATAATTCGCCTTACTTTAGGCTCAGACATGTAAGAACAAAATCCGATCATTTTATCTATAAGAAAATCTGCTTCTGTATATTTTTTTTCTTTTATACATTCATCTACTTTATGTAGGATTTTATAAACATCATTACATTGAATGTGATACGTCTGCTCTGGATATGCTTCAGGAACAGCTTTGAGCGGGCCAAAAATATCTGGTTGTATAATTTTATAACCCTTTTGCAGGTTTTTTCTCAACATAAACCACTGTAATAATTGAGGTCTTTGCATGTGAGTATGTTTTGAATGTGCAAATTCAAAACCTGCTGAGCAAATATTATTATAAAGCTTTTTGTCATTAAGAACACGTTCGATCACATGTACAATATCATCTTGATCTGCAAACAAGCAGTTTTCGAAATTCTTAAATCCGTACAATTTTACTGCTTCGACATCATTTGTAATAAGTAAAGAATTGCAGGCCGGTATCTCAATTTGTTTTGAAATTACAATATTTGTAAAGCCTCCACTTGATGGTGAAACATAAGACGCATTTAGTGCTCGAGCAAATGATTCCCCGTACAATACGAGAGAATTTGATTTTTGTTCTTGTTTTGAATACCCCGGATGCCGGTAGTAGAGAGCTGGTAAATTTTGTAAGAGTGGCTCTCGCACAGATGCACGCCATGGATAGCAGCAAGGTTTTGAATCAAAATTACCAAACATTACAACGGGAATACTTTTTGGTTCGTTATAATCTTTATATACTGATGGATTAATGAACCATGGAACATAAAATACTTTATCAGCAATTTCTTGATATGATTCACCCATACAAAGATCGCCGAGTGTAAAAAGTGCTTCCACACCAAATCGATCAAATTCTTCCCAACAAATTCCTCGAGATGGTGAAATTGCATCAATACGACATAATCCTGCTCGTGGGATCTCAGGATATGAATCTAAATTAGAAATAGCTAATCGAAGTCTAGCAAGACTTTCAATGAGACCATCAAAAAGACAGTAATCGGGTTTATGCTGTTCAATTACTTTTTTGTAATCACAATTTTCAGAAATGGTAATGACCTCAAAATAGTGATCAAGCCAAACGTTTACACGTTCAACGATAGGTTCAAAGCAGTTTGGAGCTAAGATGTCCCTAAATTTTTCTCCAGGTGTAAAGAATACAAGTCTAGGTTTTGAAGTAGTAAAAGACATGAACGTTCAGAAATTTCTAAATATATACAGATATTTAGATGCAAGTTAGGCAACAAGCGCTTCTTTCGTAATATGCTGATTTTATTGATGATTATCTCATGCTTTAGCTGTTATTACCGCTACAATTAAAAGGACTTATTCCTTTTTTAAAATAGCACCTTCAAGTCGATACTTAGTTTTGCATTTTGAACACATCATATTTTGTAGAGTCGTACCACACTCACAAACCCAACCCCCATGTTTTCCAGGAACTCCAATAACAACTTCATAATCCTTAACGTCTTTTATTACAACGGCTCCCGCGCCGATAAGAGCATATCGCCCAATAGTTATCCCGCAAAGAATAGTTGCATTCGCTCCAATAGATGCCCCTTCCTTGACCAGAGTATTCTTAAACTTATCCTTTCTATTAACAAATGCTCTTGGATTAATGACATTTGTAAAAACACATGAAGGCCCACAGAAAACATTATTTTCTAAAGTAACACCTTTAAAAAGGGATACATTATTTTGAATTTTACATCCATCACCAACAACTACATCTGGACCAATGGCACAGTTTTGACCAAAGACACAATTTTTTCCAATTGTTGTTTTGGTAAGCACATGACAGAAGTGCCAGATCTTAGTACCTGCACCAATCACCGCACCGTCATCAATAAAACTACTTTCATGTACAAAAAAATCTTTCATAGATATGACTCCCAACCCATTTCACCAAATCCTGCTATCCAGCGTATTTTTTTTATCGTCGCTCGCCAATAGCAAAAACTATTTTCAATTTCATCAGGAATTGTTTTTTGAGTCTTAGCACTCCAGAGGCTTCGAATTGCTTCTCTTGATTCTGATGGAATCTGTTCGCACTCCATTAGAAGTGTTAACCGAGCCCCTGAAGATTGATTATTTTGTCCTACTTCACTGATAAACAAGCTTGCATGGGTAGTATGTTCCAAATTTTTATGGTGCTCCGCTATATAGGCTGTTTTAAGAATTAAAGAGGTTTTGCTTTCTCTTATATACTGAACAAGAGAACAAAATGGGAATGTTCGATCTTCGCTAAAATGAGTTCCCAGAATTCCAAAGGAATTATTTGTAAGGAGCAATTCAAGGGACTCAGGCATGTGTGCTGACATAGCAATTTTCCAAGTGGTTTTTTAAGATTACCAGTATGAGTATATCCGTTGTTTTAATAGAGCCCAAGGACAGTATTAATATTGGAAGCGTCGCGCGAGTAATGGATAATTTTTCCTTCTCGAACCTCATTCTTGTGTCTCCGAGAGGATTTGATAGCGAAGTAGCGAAGCGTTCTGCTTGTTGGGCAACGGATATCTTGGAAAACATAAAAACAAGTGAATGTATCGACACAACTCTTGGTAGCTTTCAGCAGGTCATTGGATTTTCTTCTCGACATGGTAGGGCACTTCCAAGACCGATAGGACTTTTTGATTTTGTAAAACAAAACCAAATGAGTCTTATGAATCAAATATCTGAAAATAATATCCATACGGCTCTGGTCTTTGGACCAGAAGACAACGGACTCTCAAATGAAATACTTGGACGATGCAACGATCTAGTCTTTATCGAAACGGAAGATAAAAATCCAAGTATGAATTTATCGCATGCAGTAGGAGTAGTTCTTTATGCATTAAAAACAATAAAATTGAGTGATGGTGCCACATCTGATTTACCTACGAACCAATTTTATCAAAATCAGAGTTTCGATTTATGTGAATACAATGAGTATACCTCACTCGAAAAATTAATAGATAAATCACTTCATCAGACAAAATTTTTCAATGAACATACCTCAACAGAAGTTCCAGCCTTAATTAATCAAGTCATGAAACGCGCAAAATTATCCAAAAGAGAGATGGCAATTTTCCAAGGAATATTCGGAAGTATCATAAGAAAGTAACAATCTCGCTTGGTTAAAGATTCTAGCAAGACAGAGTTTGCTTTTCGCTCTATTCGATTTATTCTGTCTTTGTGAATAATCATAAAAAAGACACAATTTTTGCAATAACAGGAAAAGATAAAAAATCAGGTTCTTTTGAATTTGACCAACGGGTTGTCGATGTATTTGATGACATGGTTGGACGAAGTGTGCCTGGATACCAAACCATTCAATTGTTAGTTGCAGATCTTGCTCTGGAATTTGCGGGTCAAAAAACCATATACGACCTTGGTTGCTCAACAGGAACGACAATTTCTTCTATTATCCAAAGAGGTAAGCAAGTAGGTCTCAAGCCAAATCGTTTTGTTGGAATTGATACATCCCCTGAAATGATAACAAAAGCAAAGATGAAACTTGAATCTGAATCATCAATACATGCAATAGATTTTCACGTTGCAGATTTTACAGATAGTAAGGCTCTGCCCCATGATTCAGCAGATGTTGTATTACTTATATTATCACTACAGTTCATTCGTCCTATTCAGCGGCAAAAAGTTATAGAGAATGTTTATAAAGCCCTTCAAAAAGGTGGTGCTTTGATTGTTGTAGAAAAAACAGTTGAAGCAGATAAGATTTTAAATGGACTGTATGTTGATTACTATCATCGATTTAAAAAAGAGATGGGATATTCTGATTTAGAGATATCTAATAAACGAGAAGCTCTTGAAAATGTTTTAATTCCATATCAACGAGATGAAAATATAGCACTTTTTTCGAAAGCAGGATTTGAATCAGTATCAACATTCTTCCAGTGGTTTAATTTTGCTGGTTTCTTAGCTATTAAGTAATTCTTATTTTACTTCAAGGCCAAAGTCTCTTTTTTAACCAGCTGGATCTGTTTTTTGTATATCTAACCCTATCATGCATACGATTTGGCATTCCTGACCAGAATTCAAATTGGTCAGGTGCAATTCGATATCCTGTCCAGGTTTTTGGGCATATTGGGTCTCGAGTACTTTTGAGGCACTGCCCAAATTTTGTTAAAAGTTCTTTCCGCGATTTTAATGTATGACTTTGCGCTGAAATCATTGCAGCAATTTGGGAATCACGTGGACGGCTATAGAAATATGTTTCGACCTCACGTCGCGATATTTCAGACACTTTACCCTCAATTCGTACTTGCCGATGTAGTTCATGCCAATAAAACAAAGCAGCAACATGAGGATTATCTTTTAATTCACTACCTTTTCGAGAAATACTATTGGTAAAAAATACAAACCCTCGCTCGTCAAATCCCTTTAGTAATACAAACCTTGAACTCGGCTTTCCTTTTTTATCGACTGTTGAAAGAGCCATAGCATTAGGCTCCGAGGCGACTACTTTTGAAGCAAGTGAAAACCACTCTTTAAATAATTTAAAAGGATCTGTCCTATCTGGAATTATTTTTCCTGAATACTGTCTTCTCTTGTCGAAGAGGTCTGTTTTGACCCCATTTTTTCTTTTCGAAGGTGTAGGCATGGCTTAGTGCTGATTGAATATGTTCAAGTGAGAACTGCAATGTCTCATCTTTATGAATATAGACTATACGAATGGTGTCGATTCGAAAACGGATCTCTTTATTTTTTTGGATAATAGGTCGAGCATATGCTTCTGCTACTCGGTAGAGTTGACTTCGTTTAAGGCAATCAATAGATGCTTTTACTGAGAAATCACCCTGAAACTTTCTTGCTTTAACTTCGACTAAAATATAAGTAATTTGATCTGGTGTTGAAAAAATAAGGTCGATTTCGCCAAGTGAACACCTCCAGTTTTTGTTAATAAATAGAAATCCTTTTTGTGTTAAGTATTTGCAACTAATCTGTTCAAAAAAGGAACCAAGAGCACGGTTATTACTCGGCAGTGATGGCAGATGAAGTCTGCCCGAAGATCTGGAAATTATCTGTTGCTGGCTCAAGAAATTCTTTTACTCCTGCAAATGTTTTTCTGTGACATCGGCTAACGCCGAGTTCAGCAATCGCTGCTCGGTGAAATGCAGTTGGATAACCAGCATGTTTTTCTAGTCCATAACCTGGATAGCGCGCTGCAAGAACCTTCATAAGGCGATCCCGATATACCTTGGCTAAGATTGAAGCTGCAGAGATAAGCGGTATCAATAAATCTCCCTTAACGATGGTTTCTTGCTCACACATCACAGGAATTTTCATATTACCGTCAATCAACGCCTTATCAGCATGAACCTTTTCAACTGCAAGTTTCATCGCGAGTTTGGTAGCTTCACGAATATTGAGCTCTTCAATACGTCTTGGACCAACAGCAACAATTGCATATGAAATTGATGCTTCTTTAATATACTCAAAGAGTGGTTCGCGTTTTTTTTCTGTAAGTTTCTTGGAATCGGTTATTTCTTTGTAATTAAATTCAGGTGGAAGAATGACTGCCGCAGCAACTACTGGTCCTGCAAGCGGACCGCGACCTGCTTCGTCTACACCTGCAATTCTTTTATACAGATTTTCTTGGTGCACTTATTTAGCCCTAAATTTTTTATCGACGCTTCCGTTCTGTTGGATGAGGGGCTTTTTTGATTTTAATATCTTTCGTAGGTCCAACAATAATTGCTGCAAGATAGAGGACAACGGGAAGTAGGAAAAATTTAATTAGAAACGTCGGAACAAATTTTTCAATGGACGGATTGATATACGGTATAAAAATCATTTCATAAATGCCATAGGTAAGCCCTACACAAACAAGGACGAAAAATCCCTGTTTTAAGAAGTCATTGACTTCATTTGTGTGTTTTTTCCCTCGAATACCCTCTAACCACAGCCAAAGTGCCATCAGAAAGAAGAAAGTAGGGATAGCTGCCCAGAATATATATACCGCTGTCTCCATTTTCTTATTGTCGACTAGTCTTAGCCTAAGTACACTACTCTAAATTACTTTAAGCCGGTTAAACCTTGGATCTATACCGATTTTTTTATCCTTTTCATAATCCTAGGCTTAATGCCACCCCTGTGCGTCAACAGGAATTAGGAGAGCTCGAGCAAGCGGCAGGGGAACTTCGAAAAGCCATCGAAAGAATTCAAAGACGAACCCGCAAAAAATCAATTGGTGCAATTACTCCTGATCATTTTGATGATATTATTACAGGGTTAAAATTTGTTGAAGAGTGCCTCCAGACTCTGAATGAAGCTCATCCAGGAGATACTTCGGCAGTAGTTCAAGAGATTATTCAGGAGCGCTCTACGATGAGTGGATGGGAGAGTTGGACACAGCTTCTCATTGAACAGATTGAATTTTCAAAAGCAGAAGATCGAAAATTGCAAAAATCAGATCTTGATATTCCACTTAAAAAAGCTGGATAGTGCCTAAGGAGCAAAGAAGTAAATCGTGAAAGGAAAAACTAAGACACTAGGAGTTCGTGGAAAACGACGTGCTCATCTTGAACAAAGGCTGCAATCATTGTATCACCGTGCAACCTTGGTTGAGCAAGAACTTGTCAAAGTAGATGAGAATCGTTTTTATAGAGTTTGTATTTTTGGAAGTGCTCGGATAAAACCAGGTGGTCCGAATTATCAAAAAGCTTTTGAGCTTTCTCGAATTCTTGCGGGGGACGGTATTGATATTCTTACCGGCGGTGGCCCTGGACTTATGGAAGCTGCAAATCGTGGTGCTCTCCTTGGAAGAGAAGAGAAAAAATCAAAATCACGATCTATTGGCTTATCAATTGAACTTCCATGGGAGCCAGACGCTAACAATCACTTAGATGTAAAACGTCATCATCACCGTTTTTCTTCTCGATTAGATGATTTTATGCGGCTATCACATGCTGTAGTTTGTACTCCTGGTGGTATAGGAACGCTTCTTGAACTATTTTTTGTTTGGCAACTTGTACAGGTTCAACATGTTACAATGCGTCCTATAATCTTGATGGATAAAGAATTCTGGTCAGGCATGATGGAGTGGGCGAAAGAGTTTCCTTTAACTCGTGGATTGATCTCTGAGAAAGATTTTAAATGTATTGAGATCGTTGATACACCAGAGGAAGCTATCGAAATTATTCGCGAGGATGTAAAGAAATTTCGGAAGGATAATAAAAAGACCTGAAGGGATTTCATGAATGAAACCTAATTCCTAAGAAGCGACAAACGCTTGGCTTAGGGAAACCTCCAGGTGATGATCTTTTAGGCTCCTACGTTGTCGGGGTCTTCAAGATCGCTAAAGTCGAGATCAAAGGTCAATGCAGCAGCATCTTTGACAACGAGGAGAATGCCAACAATGGCCAAAACTCCAAGTCCCAAACCGATCATCTTTTTCGAATTTCGAGTCCGCAATTTGCGGGCCTCTGATACTTCCTTGTTCATGATTTCACCCTTCAGGGTTTATGAATTGTCTCTAATAACTAATTCTTAATCAACTTTTGTTAGACTGAAAAATTCTTTAAAAAGAAAGAAGAAAATAAAGATACTAAAAATCATAAATTCCCCTTTAAAAACTAATAAAAACAGCTCTTTTTCACCAAAAATTTTGCTTAGGGAACAAGTACAATTATAAAATAGTTCCTACTTCACCAATGCTTAATTTTCCACCAGCAGACATAACACTTCTTCCTAAAAATGACTCAGGAATTGGCGTATCAAATCCAAATAATCTTGTTTGGAATCCCTGGGATAAAACTGATCCAAGAGTCGTTGCAGAAGTTCGCACTCAATCTTCAAACATTCAATCTAAAATCTTATTAACAAAAGCATTTCAACTCTCACTACTTTCAGAAGATGGTACTTTAGAAAAAGTAGGTTTGCCTCAAGAGTTAGCGATTTTCCAGCAACAAGATACACTTGATCTTTTGCCATGGTTTCGATGTCCAAAAACAAACGAAGTAAAATTTATTGTTTATGATGTTGTGCGCCCTGCAATTGGAAAATCAATGGTTACTAATTTGCCTGGTGGATACCTATCAGAGAAGTTAGGTGGTGCCGAGGTTTCTCAAGCAATTGATTATACGATTACTCAGAAACTTGGGCTCGTTCCGAAAGGCAAGCCGTCTTCACTTGGAAATTATCTTCCTTCGCCATCTATTCATTCTGAAGCAGTGATTGCCATGAGCATAGAGATAGAGCCGCTTTCAAAACAGACTCTAGATGTTGTGTCATTCAGGGATGACGCAAGTCGTCCAATGCTTCGACGACGAGCACTAACCGCAGAACAGATCTTTTCACTGTATGACAAGGAGCAGATTCAAGACGGAAGGCTCGTTGATTGTGTTCTTAGGTTCTGTAGAAAAAATGGAATCAACATTACTGGTTCCGAAAAATTAGCAGACTGGCTTTTTCAATCATCTATTGATTTCAAAGGGGTCAACACCCAAGAAACAACGCTTCCTGTATACTCTTACGATCAAGCCAGACTAGTAGTAGGTGAAAGTAAAAAACAAATAGCTATCGCTGAACCTTTGGATCTTGATTGCGGATTCCTCTCAATGGAAACGCAAATTGCTACTAATGTAAATTCATCAGGAGAGGAATTATCGGATTGGGAATTTGAAAAAATTGTTACTCCATTTGATCGTTCAGTAGATGTTGTTCCATGGTTTATTCAAGATGATAAAGTTTTCGTTGTCTGTCACCACATACCAGTACTAGGAGCAGTGGCTCGAAAACTATTCCCCCATGTCATTCAAGCAGATCAACCAGCAAAAATTATCTGCGGTTTATCTGGTTTTCTTGAGGGAACTGAACCGAATCAAGAGATTATTGAAAAAAGTGTAGCCTCAGTTCTTAGAAAAAAAGCAGGGATAGATATTGAAGATAACCCTACAATCTTTATTGGTCATCCAGAGTATACGTCCCCTGGATATAGTAATGAAGCATCAAATAAAGCGTTCATTAAGATTAATCCTACTATCATCGATAATGTTCAGGGAGTTTTCGCTTTAGAAATATCAGATCTAATACGTTTAATTGATGAAGGTGATGTTCCAGATCACCGATTATCTGGTGGAGTTCGATTACTTGAAGCATCACTAGAACGTATTGGAATCATTAATCAGAAAGAAAAACAACGTGATGAAAGAGTATTTGATGCTTATTCACAGGAACGATTGGATGAATTTGATCAGGTGGTCAATCAAGGAAGTGCGCTACAGTATGTTATCGGTCGTATTTCACCTGATTTGCATCGACTATGCATGACCTCAGCAACGTACCGAAAACTTTTAAGTCGAGCAGCAAATGACATAGGGTTGGTCCCCATGACGCTCGAAGGAAAAGAGAGTGTTTTTTTTAGAGATTGTATCCCTCTTTTTACCGTTTATCTTCATGGAGTGAATCATCATTCAATGAGCGAATTTGCAGGGAATGCTTCGCATGATGCATCACACCAATTAATGGGTGGCTTCCTTCCATATCGACTCGACACTTTAACAGATAGACTTGAAAAAGATATTCATGGAAAACCAATTGCATGTAGTCTTGAACACTTTAGTAAGATTGCAACTGAGTCTGAAATTAAAGCAGTCACTATTAGTGATGATTTAATTCCAAGAGAAGCATCAGTTGAAGAAGTTGCAAAACTAACCTGGAGAGGAAGGCAGGCTCTAAATTTTCAAAAGCTTGGTTTAAGTCATCAACAAGCTGCCGCAGAAATTCGTCGCATTGAGCTTTACGGTGAAGTTTCACCAGAAATTCTATCATCAGAAGCCTACACCAATAGCCCCGAGATTCAGGATGCGGTTCGGCGTGTTGTTAAGTTTGGAGTTTTAGATAAGCTCCAACTGAATCTTTTCTATCAAAATTGGTTGGAAAATGAAGTAATTGCAGAGACTCTTCTTAGATACGGCACAGCTACCGGTGATGACCAAGTGTATATGAATAGAATGCATTCTATTTTGAAAGTGTTAGAAGATAGCCCAGAGGGAGTTAATGCTTTAAAAGCAGAAAATGCTTCATTTTGTACTGTTGAATTATTGATTCCAGCACTTCGATTAAGCTTTGCTGTTCAGGAAGCGAAAAAGCAGGGGAAAGAGGATACTCAGAACTATCAAGATCTGTATGAAGCAATAGATTGTTTAATTTCACTAAAGAAAGATCTTGAAATTATTCGTTCCAATATCACTTCGCTCAACAAGAATAAAGAAAATCTTGATGCTAGAGAGGCGCTGTATAAAGCACGAGAAATTATTCAAGAGAGAGTTCGCCCAATTCTTGAAACATGTTGTCTGGATGCAGATTTTTTAAGTGATGAATCTAGAAAAGCATTGAATGAAATGTTGCTTCCTGGATTTGTTTCACAAATGGAATATGATCGAGATGAAGCTGAAAAGATGATTGATGAACGAATCCGAATTAGTAAGATGAATATTTAAATAAATTTTCTAACTCGTCTTGGCAATAAGCCATCAGTCGGTACATCCTCTGAGCTAAAAAGTAGTTTTTTAATTAAGCTTGATGAAATATTCTGCTGGAAAGTCAGAAACTTTGCTTTTTGGATGAGACTCCATGCTTCCTTCGGATACATTGCTTTATAATTTTTAAGATCAAATACTGAAAAGTCATCTCTTGCGGCTATGAATAAACCGTCAAGTCGTTTAAAGAGTTCATCTCTTTTTGTCCAAGCATGCATTGAACCCAGCAGATCACTCCCAACAGCAAGGAAAATGCTTTTACACTGAGGAAATTGCTCTTTAAAAAGTTTTAAGGAGTCCGCTGTATATACACTAGAATCACGTTGATTAAGTTCATGCTCGCTTAGGTAGAGCCCTGGATATTCACTAAGCGTTGCTACAATTGAATCTCTGCGTTCAGATGTTTGCATGTATGGATTTCCCTTATATGGATTTTGCTTTGCTGGAACAACGATTACTGCATCTGTGGTTGATTCATTCAGACAAGCATTGGCAAGAGCTAAATGACCACTGTGAAAAGGATCAAAAGTTCCACCTAAAAAAACGATCTTCTCTGCTGATTGAGGGATGTGGAGAGGGTTATGGTACCTATACATTGCTTTTAACAACCGTGCTGAGACCTCTAAACGCTCATCAATAATTAGACCTTCATCGCAGGCAGCGATAAGTTCATCAAGCTCAATAAAGCGGGTATCCTGAATTTCATCAGCAGCGTGATGAGCAGTACATTTTTTATTTGGATTTACTTCGACAAGAACAGAAGTACTTTTTTCGGCTGTTACCTCTGATGCGGTAAAAAAACTTCCTAGCTTTATACCAGGTGAGGCTGGTTCTAATCCTAGTTCCTCTTTTGTCTCTTCCATCGCACGGTTTATTATATCCTCTGTAGTAAGGTCGTTTTCTTCAAGAGATCCAGCAACACCTTCAATCGAAATTAAACTTCGTCCCTGTTCCCAGTGGGAAAGTGCAGTTCGAACTCCAAGTCGAATCGCCATGTAAATATTTCCACCATGCCAACAGAAACAGACTGAATCTTGAGAGTCTAAACCTTTTCGGATTGCATATTCATTTTCAACTCCATCTTCATCTTGATATCTTCCCACGGAAATAAATGGACGATCAGGGTTCTCAATTTCAGTACAGTTTATTGGGAATACATCTAGGGTATCCTGCTCCCACTTTTTTAAATCCTCTTTCTTGATACGTTTGTTTTCAACTTCTTCATATCGTTGACCCAGGGATGCTTCTGGAAGATTACTTACATTTATTTCAAGCCTTTTTTCATGTTTGTTTAGTATTTTTAATGCTGCATGAACTAGTTCGATGCCAATTGGTTTATCTTCAAAAAATCTTTGAAAAATTTCATCAACCTTGACCCATGTACCTTGGCTTAAAGGCAATGTATCTTGAAAAGAATAGGCATGGGTATACAAAGCAGTTCCAGCTGTTGGAAATTTTGGAAACGTTTGAGGTGATTCGTTACTTTTTGGAAGGCTCCAAAATTCTTGGTTATCTGTTTGTAATTGCGTGACGATGCTTTTACTAGATTTATTAATAAATAATTCGACTTCACCATTATTTAATCTCTCGCAAATTAAAAAATTATCACAAGTAGTTTTAGGTTCAAAAAAGGTTCTGATAAATTCACCTTGTCTGAAAGATGCTTCACCTACTTGAAGAAAAGAATAAGAAGACAGTGTCATTATTTTACCCTCTGTTAAGCTGCAATTGTTTCTAATGGATAATCCATTGGAATCCTACGTTCTATACCGAAAGAATGATCCGTAATCCGTATTGCAGGTGGTAGTTGTCGACGCTTTCCTTCATTTTTTCTTATTAGGGATAATGTTCTTGTGACTGTTTCTTCCCCATACATTGTTACGAGTTCTTCAAAAGTTGAATCTGTCTCAATAATTGAATCAACGAGCGGCACAAGGATGTCATAGTCAGCCGGTAATGAGTTTGCATCGGTTTGTCCAACTTCAAGTTCAGCAGAAGGAGCACGTGTAATAGTTGTTACAGGAATTGTTTCTTTTCCATGGATACGATTGATTGTTTTCGCTAATTCATAGACGCGTAATTTATTGACATCACCAAGCACAGAGATTGCTCCTCCAGCATCTCCGCCGAGTGTAAAGTATCCAAGAGCAACCTCAGTTTTATTTCCTGTATTTAAGTGACAACTTCCTGAATGTTCATTTGTATATTCAAGTAATATCGAATTCCGTATTCTTGCTTGTTTATTCTGTTTTGTAAGACTAGAAGGTTCTTTTTGGGTGCTACTTCGTGCGCCACTAAGCCAAGCATTATACTCCTCAACAATTGGTCGTTCATGACAAACAATCCCAAGACGGTCTGCTAGTTCGAGAGCATCACTTTTCGTTTCTGAAGAAGTAATATGTGATGGCATAGTAACGCCGATAACATTTTCTGCACCTAATGCCTCTACTGCAAGTGCTGCCACTACGGCAGAATCAATTCCTCCACTTAATCCGATGTAAGCAGTATGTAATCCTTTTCGAGAAAAGAATTCTTTAATTCCCATCACGAGAGCATCATGAATCTGTACAATATCACTTTCGGGTTTGTGATTTGTGATGTTTTTTGAAAGGTCATCTAAATCAACTATTGAAATTGAATCAGTAAAAGATTGACTTACTGATACTACAGTTCCGTACCCATCAATAACAGCGCTCGAACCGTCAAAAATTATTTCGCCATCATATCCATCTTGAGCTCCAACTAAATTCGTATAGACAATTGGAATTCCATGTTTTTGAGCTGCATCTTCAAGAACAGCTAATCGTCTTTCAGTTTTTCCAATACTAAATGGGCTAGCGTTAAGTGAAAGTAACACTTCGGCTCCACCATTGACTAAATCAGCAACAATGTCCCTGTCATTATCTTTTGACCAGAGGTCTTCGCAGATAGCTACCCCGATTTTTGTCCCCTGTATCTCTACAACCGAACGTGTTTGGGCTGGTTTAAAGTATCTTTTTTCATCAAAAACATCGTACGTAGGAAGTAGTTCTTTATGTTGAACTGCTATGAGTTTACCGTCATGTATAATTGCAGCAGCATTATAGATCCATGGTTTGTTACCTGGTGCAGTTTTTGTCTGATCTTCATCAACAAACCCACAGATGACTGTCATATCTTTACTAGCTTGAATGACTTTCTCTAGTGCATCTCGATTCATCTTTAAGAATGCTCTGTTATAAAAAAGATCCATTGCACAGTATCCAGGTATCGCGAGCTCAGGCAGTACAACAATTGCGGCACCTTTCTCCCTTGATTCATTTATTGCTTTAATTATTTGAATGGTATTCAGAGCAATTGAGCCTGGGTTGCTGTGGATTTGAGCCATTGCAACTTTGCGATTAACGGGGTCATGTAAAGAAGCATTTTCTTGATCGTTAATTGTAATTTTTTGTACTTGTATAGAATTCATATTTCCTCCCTTATATTTATTTAAATTCAACTGGTCTGAGGTTTTTATTTGGTCGATAACTTCGACCGACTTTAGATAGTGGTTTCCATTCGTTATGTGTGTCTTGAATTGCAACTATATCCATCGTTGTTGAGCGCGTGTGATATAGTTCTCCGACACCAAGTTGATCAAAAAGTTTTACTCCTAAAAGCTTTTCTGCATATGCAAATGCTTTGACTTTTTCTGCATTGCCAAAACCGCTTGTCAAAATAAGTTTTACATTTTTAAAACCAGCATCGTTTAATGCTTTTCGAATTGCATAAACACCGCTAATTGTTACACCAGTTCCGACCCAGTATTTTGCATGAGGGTGAAGTTTGCTAATTAATTGGTTTCCAGATTTTTTCCATAGATCAACATCAGTAGAATCAAACGATGCAAGTGCTCCCTGCATGACATTTTCTCCACAGGTATCGACTCGTATTCCCCACAGTTTTTCGCCTAATTTTTCTGCTACAGCTAGAGAATCATCGACTTCTTTATTGTTGTAATCGATTAATGCAATGCGTGGTACGTTTGAGTCGATGAATGTATCAAATGCAATTGTTGCTTCAACAACCGCATTTTCTTTTCCATATACTGCAGCAAAAGCATTTTCTAGTATGTGTGGTATGGTTCCTACGCCAGCTTTTCCAATAGCATGTGCTCCAGCATCTGTTGATGCTCCAGTGGCACCGCCTTCAATCGCTGCTTTTGCAATTGCTGCATCTTCCTGCCAGTGCCAATGCCGAGCTCCAAAATATGTAACTGGGCGTCCCGCAGCAGCTTCTACGACCAAGGCCATTCGTTTTTTGACTGATTCAAGATCTACTCTCGAGACGCCATCATTACGAGCAGTTGTGGCTCTTGATATAACACCTAAGTATAGAGTTTCTAATTCGACGATATCTTGTATTTTTCCCTCTAATACTATTACGGTATCTTTTGGATTGTATTTTGCACCTTCTTCTAGTGCCCAGGCTTTGCCGCCGTTTTTAAAGAATTCAGAAGTTTCGTTAATTAAATGGAGAGCCTCTGTAATACCTGCAATTTCTCCTGGACCTTTTCGAATAAAAATTTGTGCACGGACAGTTGGATTTATTTCTGAAGCCTGAAGAATTTGTTTTGTTCTTGAAAAATATTTATCAGTATACGTTGCAATATCCGCTGGAAGTGCAATATCAGCTTTTGTAAGTACTAGAGGTTGTAGCGGTACCTTACTAGCGTTTTGAGTTGAAGTCCTAGGATGTAATGATTCTAATGCTAAGTCTAAATGTGAGTCATCTCCAATTAATCTTTCCATAACCTTTTTCCTTAAAAAATGAGCTTGATTAAGGTTATGTCTAAAAAGATACTTATAAACAAATAAATATAATTATTACCATAAATACATTAATATTATGGTAATAATTATATTTATAGCTCTATATTAGATGAATCAGACTTTCTTATGCGGCAACTTGATTATTCATATTTTCAATCTCAGATTCTGAGTTCATTTTCTTGAGCATCGACTCTATATACGTTTTAACTTCAAGCTGAGTTGCAAATGAATCATCAAGCTCTATAGCTGCATATGCTCCCCAGAAATTGGGATGATAATTTAAAACATAATCAAAAGATGATAATCCAGAGTAGATATGATTAGACCGAATAGGTCTTCCTTCATAGATTGCGTGAGCAGAAGGTAGTACCGAACTTATGTGATTAGCACCTACTTGGTAGTGATACGTAAGATTTTCCAATGATTGAAATACATCTTTTTTGTAATACTTTGCGTCCTCACAGTGAGATAAATCAAGACAGAGACCTGCAAAGCCTTCTATGTCAGTGTTTAAAAGCAGTCCATCTGGAGTTGCGTTCTCAATATATATTTTTTCTTTGATAGTTGAATCTAAGTTATCTTTGATTGGATAGCATCGAGTCGGATGAAGATTAAATTTATCTGTGCCAAATTCATCTCTAAGTTTATGAAACTCGATATTCGTCATATCACTTGTTGCGTGCACGAAAGGGATTTCGAAGAAGAATTGATTCCTTAATATCTTTAATTTTTCATAAAGTCTTATTCGTTCTGATGAATTAAGACCTGTTACAAAAAGTGCAAACCGGGATAATCGTAACTCGCTAAGTTCATGAAGCTTATCTTCCCAGGAAGAATCCTTAATCTTAATAGTAGTTAACGAGCATAATACTTCAGTCTCGATCATAAGAGAGAAGTCGTATTTTTCCACAGAATTCTTTATATTTTGAAGCTAATTAAATCAATCGATAGATAGAGCATAGTTCAAATGTAAGGGTTATCAAGGCTTGGCGAAACTACCAGTAGAGGTATGCTAACGCTCAGAAAAGTTCGTATTATGATAATTCTTATACAAATTGATAAATCTATGTTAATTTTCACACATGAAGCTATCATCAAAAGAATCCAAAATTCTGTCTGCTGTTGAATTACGTGCCGATCTAACAATTCCAGAAATACGTAAACTAGTAGGGCTCCGAGAGCATACAATTCGTTATGCTCTGAGACAGCTTGAAGAGCGAAAAGTAATATCAAGAATTCCGTTTATTAACCTTTTTGCACTTGGCTATACATCCCATAATATTTTTTTCTCACTCGGCTCTGAAAGCCGTAAATATCGCCAGTCATTTATTGATGCTCTTATTCAGACTCCTTCTGTAGTTTGGATTGCCGAAATGGGTGCTGAATTTGAATTCGGTATTGAGATCATCTGCCAACACTTCTCTGAAGTTCGAACTATTCTAGGTAAATTAACTCAAAAATTTGGAAATATCTTTCAACAAAAGAGTGTCTCATCACAGTTTTCTGTTACGTTGCTTTCACGGGGTTATCTTAGTGAAACGAAAACCAAAGCGAAACCTTTGACAATGAATAGAGGTGGTGAACGGGTAGAGATTGATGAATTAGATCACAAGATTCTCGTTGCAATTAGTTCTTTTCGGAATGAATCTCACCGAAAACTCGCAGAGAAATTAAAAGTACCTCTCTCAACTTTTGAACTTCGTATCTCTAAACTCCGAAATGCCGGAATTCTAACAGGATATTTTTACAGTGTTCAGCCTTCCAAATTTGATTATGAAACATTTAAGATACTTGTATTTGGAAGAGGGCTTAATCCTCAGTTTACTCAGAAACTTCTTGCATGTGCTGCACAGCATCCGAATATGATAAGTGTTATTGAATGTTTTGGGAGTTGGGATTATGAAATTAATGTTGAAGTATCTCGACCTCAACAAGCAGCACAAATTGCACGGGAGCTTTATGCTGAGTTTGGTGATGAGATTATATCTTTAAAGGTGCTTTCAAAGTTTCAGGATATAAAAACGACACTGTATCCCAGTGATATTATTATCAGTTAACAGTTAATAATCTGTTAAAAATTACAATTATTTTCCATTTTCTATAATTCCATCTAGATTCTAGATATTGATTGAGAAGTTATTTCACAAACAATACGAACGAATAAAGAGAGGGATACATGAAAATATTATTAGTTGTAGATTTACAAAATGACTTCTGTCCAGGAGGCGGATTAGGAGTTAACGATGGTGATACGATTGTTCCAATCGTCAATCAATTGATTGCAGAGGGTCAGTATGATGTCATAGTTGCTAGTCAAGACTGGCATCCTGCAAATCATTGTAGTTTTGATGAATGGCCTGTTCACTGTGTTCAAGGAACGCTTGGTGCTGAGCTTCGATCAGACCTTTTGACTGCAGAGATAGATAAAATCATTCTTAAAGGGACAAATCCAAATATCGATTCATATAGCGCATTTTTCGATAATGCCAAACTAGAAAGTACTGGATTATCTCAATATCTTGAAGAAGTCGCAGCACGCCAAGGTAAAACATTACATGACTGTGAAATTGATATTGTTGGTTTAGCTTTTGATTACTGTGTGAAATTTTCAGCGCTTGATGCACAGAAATTAGGTCTTAATACTGCAGTTATCTTTGATGCCACAAAATCAGTAAATTTAAACCAAGGTGATGCTAATCTTGGAATTCTAAGTGATGAAGAGAAAACTATTCAAGAGTTAACTCAAGCAGGAGTGAATCTTAAAACTTCGCGAGAAATATTTTGTATTGCAGAGCGAGGACGATCTATAGCCCCTTTAGAACGTTGCCTCGGTGGAAAAAACGAAAGAGAAATTCCACGAGGCATATCTATATAACGTAATTAAGAAACAACAATATTAATAATAAGAGGTCACAATGAAAACAGCAGTTGCTCCACAATTACCAATACATACAGGGAATAATCCACAAACTAGTATCGCACGATCTCAGCAGGTTCTTTCACCAATACTAGGTAGCGATGGTAATCGCACATATTTAGGTGAAGTTCCATTAATGAATAGAGACGATGCCCTTGCTGCCCTTAATAAAGCAGTTGAGTCATACGATTATGGTACTGGTGAATGGGCACGTGCTTCTCTTGAGACAAGAGCGAGTGCAGTAAGAAAGTTTAATGATTACTTATCTGAAAACCGAGAAAAAATTGCAGATCTACTGATGTGGGAGATCTGTAAAACGAAATCCGACGCTCTAAAAGAAGTAGATAGAACTATTGAATACATGGAAAAAACAATAGATTCTGCCTTAGCTCCTCATCAAGACAAGCGTGCATCACTTGGTGTTATGCTTCTTATGGGTCCTTCAAATTATCCGATCAATGAAACACTCACAGTTATGCTTCCATCACTTTTGATGGGCAATAGTGTCATTATTAAAACGCCAAAAGTTGGAGCATTAGCAGTACTTGCTTTGGAAGAGGGATTTAAGAAATGTTTTCCAGAGGGGGTTGTTTCTATGCTTTCAGGTGATGGACAAGAACTAATCACACCAATCGTTGAAAGTGGTAAGTTAAATGCTCTTTGTTTTATCGGTGGAACCAATACTGCTAAAAGAATACTTGGTAATAATCCTAACCCGCATAAATTAAAAGTTGTATTGGGTCTTGGTGCAAAAAATCCGGGGATTATTCTTCCTGATGCGGATCTAGAAAAAACTGCTTCTGAATGTGTAAAAGGGGCACTTAGTTTCAACGGTCAACGTTGTACAGCATTAAAAGCTCTCTTTGTTCATACTGCGGTTGCTGAACAATTCTCGAAACTTATGAAAAAAGAAGTTGAAAAATTACAGTGCGGTAATCCTTGGGAAGAAGGAGTAACGATCACTCCAATTGAGCCAAGTTCAGTTGAATTTATGGAAACGCTTGTAAACGATGCAATCGCTACAAGTGGCGCTACAGTAATAAACAATAACGGTGGAACATCAGAAGGAAACTTATATACACCAGCAGTATTATATCCTGTGACAGTAGATTCAAGAATTGCTCATGAGGAACAATTTGGTCCTGTTGTACCGATTATACCGTTTGACGATGAGAGCGAAGTCATAGAGTGGATGAAGCATTCAAATTTTGCTCAACAAGTTAGTATTTTTACGACGAATAAGGCTGGGCATGAAGAGCTTGTGAACGCAGCAAAAAATATTTATTCACGTATCAATTTTAATACCCAATGCCAAAGAAGTCCTGATGATCTTCCATTCACTGGATCAAGAGATTCAGGTATGGGCGTTCTTTCAATAAAAGATGCGCTTCTTGAATTTTCAAGACCTGTTGTTGTTCAAGGAGAGTAACGTGGAAGTTTCATCAGAAAAGCCCGTTCACCTTGCATACTTTTATCCTCATAGTAATTCTTGCCCTGAGCGTTTAGCGAGGGCAAAGGATCACGGTGTTACTCTTCATTCCTACAGAGATCTATTTTTAGAGAAGGAAACTCTCTTTAAAGATCATGTTCATCCTCAGTTTGTTTTACCAAATAGATCTGAAGATTGGGATGATGCTGATGTAGAAGTAATGTCGCAGCATTTAGAGCTTGCTTCAAAAATAGGTACAGGGCTTTTTTGGGATCTTTTTGTTGGATGTGCTAACGATAAACCAATTGTAGAACTTGAAAAACCATATCAAGTAATGCTTCGACTGAATGAAGAAGTTCCTTTTTCTGTAATGTTTTCTTACAACAGAGCCCGTGTTGTAACACCAGTGCCTGAAGGCTTTAAAGAGCATGATCGCTGTTTCGACCTTACAAAAGAAACAGCTCGGTGGATGGTTGATTATCTTTCAAAAGAGACAATCGATCATCCACAGTTTGTTCATATTGATGGACGACCGGTCATTGCTTTTGGTGCATTTTCACTGAGTTTTGATAATTGTGATGAAAAAATCACAGAAGTAGTCGCTGAGTTCAAGCGTTATGCAAAAGAGAAATGGGGAAAAGATCCATATCTTATAGCTGTCGTTTGTGATGAGAAGGGAGTTAACAAAGCTTCAGAATCACATCTATTTAATGCAGCAACAGGATACTGTTATTTACCTTCTTTTGATCCGAAAGCATCACCAATACAAGATTATAATCAACGAGTTGAAGCATCATTCAACGAATGGAATAGTATTAGTGAAGGAAAATTACCTTTTTTTGCTCCATTCTCTCTTGGTTGGGATTCAAGTATTAGGGCTACATATTCATCTAAGATAGAGTCACTTGCTGGACAATATCCTCATGCTCCAATTGTCACAGGTGGTACAGATCAAGATATTGAAACTGCAGCAGCTCGTGTAGCTCGTTTTAATGATGAACAACAAGCTCCAATTCGACCTATATTTTCATTTAATGAAGTCGAAGAGGGGGCAGCAATGCTTCCTATTCTTGGTCAGCATGAAGAGCTGAAATATTCACACACAATTGCAGCAATGCAAGGATTAGAGTCTCAACTAAAATTTCAACTAGCAGCATAAGGAGATATTTATATGACACATCTTGTAACAGTAGTTCCTGGAGAAGGAATTGGACCGGAAATTACAGAGGGTACATTAAAGGTTTTAAAAGCATCCGGAGCCGATCTAGATTTTGATATTCTCAATACCTCAACTTCTGATCCAAATAGATTCGTGGAAGATGTTATTGCTTCAGCATTAAAGAGCAATGCACTTCTTAAAGGTCCATTAGGTACGCCTCTTGGTGGAGGATTTAAAAGTCTCAATGTAACGTTACGAAACCAGCTTCAACTTTACGCAAACTTACGCCCTATAAAAGAGCTACCTGGTATTGGTACAAGAGTTGTTCCTTCAAAAAGAAATGAAGGAAAAATTATTGATTTTCTTTTAGTGCGTGAAAATATGGAAGATCTTTATATCGGACAAGAGAGAACTATAGCACCGGGAGTTGTCGTTGCTGATAAAGTTATGACGCTTGAAGGTTGTGAACGAATAATCAGAGCATCTTTTGAAATGGCGCGACAGCGCGCACAAGAAGGTGATCATCGAAAAGTATGCTGCGCACATAAAGCAAATATTCTCAAACAAACTGAAGGAATGCTTTTGTCCCTTTTTAGAAAAATTGCGCCTGAATATCCTGATGTTTTAGCAACTGACCTTATTGTAGATAATGCAGCCCAGCAGATTGTGATTAATCCTCATGACCTTGAAGTAATTTTTATGAGTAACCTCCATGGTGATATTTTAAGTGATGAAGCAGCTGGTATTATTGGTGGTTTAGGATTGGCTGGTTCTGCAAATATTGGCTCTGAACATGCAATGTTTGAAGCAGTACACGGAACTGCGCCAGACATTGCTGGCAAAGGAATTGCAAATCCAACAAGCTTAATGCTTAGCTCAGTAATGATGCTTAGCTATCTCGGTGAAGAAGCATCAGCTATTAGAATGTTAAATGGTATGTATGCTGTTTACGAACAAGGTGAATTTCGAACTGGTGATGTAGCAAGAAATACTCCTCATGCTTCGTCGACAAGTGATTTTACAGACGCAGTTGTTCGAGCAATTCAAAATAATGAATCCCCAGAAGATGAAAGGTTCCAAGTTTTATCTCTTCCTCAATACAGATTGCCTCACGTAACATTACATGAGTTCAGTCTTAATAAACCAATTAATACTTCGAAAATTGAACTTCAAGTAATACATAGCGATGCATCATTAGTCTCTAAGAAAACGTTACAATCATTGGGCGAAAAAGTAGGGCTTCGCTTAGAAAGTATTTCTCAAGTTGGAAATATCCAAAGAGTCATCTTTTTAGATCCAAGTGGTGCCTTAATTAACCACAAGACGGTTCCATTATTAGACGCAGCGATTTCATGTAATGTCGATGTAAGAGGGTTTTATTTAATACATTCAGATTAAAATCCGAATATCTCGGTCGCCTTTCTGGCTCAAAACTCTTTTATCTGTCTTTAGTTTTTCTTAGACTTTTCGACAATATTTTCCATATATTGAATCAAGCGGTCATGAATCTCTGGGTTTTTGAGGCCATAGTGAATATTGGCTTGAACGAAACCAAATTTATCACCAGCATCGTATCTGTCACCTTTAAATTTATAACCTATGAATCCTTCTTCTCTCATTAACTGAGCCATAGCATCAGTTAATTGGATTTCACCACCCTTACCAGCAGGTGTCTGTTCCAAAATTTCAAAGATTCTTGGTGTAAGTATATATCGACCTACTATAGCAAGATTAGATGGTGCTTCTGTAAATTTTGGTTTTTCAACCATAATATTTAAATCAAGAATTCCTTCGGCAATTTCAGTACCACCGCAGATACCAAATTTTGGAACATCTAATTCGGGGACTTCCATCAATGCAACAACAGATTTTTTGTATTTATTGTAAACATCGATCATTTGCTTAGTACAAGGGATTTCAGAATCAACTAAGTCATCTCCAAGAAGTACAGCGAATGGTTCATTACCAATGATATCCTTTGCACATAGAACAGCATGCCCAAGACCACGGGGATTTTGTTGTCTTGCAGAAACAATTTTTACAAGATCACATGCGTGATTAAGTTTGGTAGCAAGTTCATGTTTCCCTTCGTTTTGTAATTTTATTTGCAGCTCAGCATTAAGATCGAAGTGATCAACTATCGCCGTTTTACCTTTTGCAGTGATAAGTACAACTGTTTCGATGCCAGCAGCATGTACTTCTTCAACTATATATTGAATCGTAGGAGTGTCTACGATCGGTAAGAGCTCTTTAGGCACAGATTTAGTAGCTGGAAGGAAACGGGTGCCAAGACCAGCTGCGGGGATAATTGCTTTTCTAACTGTATTTTTTGACATAACGATCTGCAATTATAGAGGAGTTTCTAGAGATTAGGAACCAGCTAGTTAGACCTCTTATATTCAGTGAACCATTGGGTTTGATCATGCATTTGAAGCTTTTCAAAGCCTCTATTTTCATCGTTTCGGTCTCTTTTTCCAAGGCTGACTAATCCTTGATAATCCGCCCCACAAAGATAAGCCGAAGAGCCTACCTTATTTTTTTTAGCTTCTGTTATGACTCGATATTGTTTTGAATCCAAATGCGTGCCGTTTTTTCTAAAAATAAGCGCTGAAAAACTAATAGTATGCTTATTAAATCCCAGAGCTTGGTCAATCTGTCGAATATATGGTGAACGTTGAAGTTGTATTTCACGGTGGCACCATCCATTGCCGTCAGATAACAATTTGCATGGAAATTGATGAAAGCACGGATAAAATATCGAAGCGCCACTCATAGAAGAAAGTAGTGCTTCCCGAAGTTTGATAAGTTCGGATGAAGCCTGCATCGTTCCTGGCTCAAGAAAAATAATATAGCCTCCGTCACAGCAACGACTGATAAGTTCTTGGGCAAGGACAGTTCTTTGATCAAAGGGAACTTCATTTAAAGAATTAGCAGCAATTATAAGATTAAAAGAACTCTCAACTGAAAGGCTATCTAATTTCTTTAAGGTCGTAAGACTTTTTACGAGAGGAGAAGTGATTTTTTTAGCTACCATGTTCATGCCATCACTTACTTCAATGTGAGTAGCAGAAATAGTGTCGGGAAAATAGATACTAGCAGCAATTGCAGCTGTCCCACTTCCTGCTCCGAAATCTAATAATGATAGTGGAGTGAAATCTTTTGGAAGCAGAGAATAGAGATGAAGGCATTTATAAGCGTTGATTATTCCGTAATACGCTGCATAACTTTTTGCTTGAAGTTCAGAAATAGATGCATGAAGAGTGGTGCGTTCTACGTATCGTTTCGAGAAATTCTGTATATGGGGCAGGAACGTCGAAAGATCTTGGTGCGAGATGGCATGACCCCTTTTGTAAGGGATACTTAAAAGTGGGGATAGAATTGCTTCTTCGAGGGACTCGGATATCTGCATAGAATCATGATAATAGACTTCTTGTATAGATATTCAAGAACATATATTTCAGGCTCGTTCTAATAGTAAGGTTGGATATGGGAAATTCATTAAAGATGTATATAATTGTTGTATTGGCTAAAACGTACCAATTCAAAGAAGTAGAATTATAAAATGCTAGATAAAATTTTTACCCGTGATGATTTGATTCCCATTTGTGAATCTCTAAAAGCAAATAAAAAAGTCATAGGATATACATCTGGCGTTTTTGATCTCATTCATCCAGGGCATGTCCAGTATCTTGAAGATGCAAAAAAACTTTGTGATGTTCTGATTGTTGGTGTTAACAGTGATTCCTCAGTTCGCACTTATAAGAGCCCACTCCGTCCGATTGTATCAAAAGAAGCAAGAAAAAGAGTTGTTGCTGGTCTAGGCGTAGTAGATTTTGTTTTTGATTTTGATGAAACAAACAACAATAAAAATATTGAATTATTAAAGCCTGATATTTATCTTAAAGCAGGGGACTATTCACTTGATAAATTATCCTCGAAACCTATTGTTGAAAGTTATGGTGGACGCGTCGAACTTGTCCCTGTGATAGATGGTTATTCATCCTCGGCGATAATTGAAAAAATCGGCGCTCTGTATGGTGCAAATCATTCTGTGCCACCAACGATTAGTTATGAGCCTAAGCCAGCAATCTTTGTGGATCGAGATGGTACAATGATTGAGCTTGTTGATTACCTTCATGAACCAGAGAAATTAAAGGTCATTCCAGGAGCACTTGAAGCATTAAAAGTTGCACAAGATAAAGGATATAGGATTGTAGTCGTTACGAATCAACCTGGTATTGGACTTGGTTATTTTACAAAAGAAGACTTGTTTGCAACTAATCTTGAGTTGATGAAACAAGCTTCAAAAGTAGGGCTCTCTATCGAAAAACTTTATTATTCTCCATTTAGTAAAGCTGACAATACCAATTGTCGTAAACCAAAAACCGGAATGATTGATCGAGCTAAAAAGGAATTAAATATCATCGTTGAAAAAAGCTTTTGTGTTGGAGATATGACGAGTGATATCAAATTAGCTGAAAACGCAGGATGCAAAGGAGTCTTGGTTAAGACAGGTAAAGGTGGACAAGATAAGATGTATGATGTGTCTCCATCGTATGTGTTAGATAGTTTAGCTTTATTACCTTCTATTCTTTAATTATCACTCATTAAAATGCTACTAACGATCTTCTTGATCCATAGAAGAGCGTTTAGTGTTTCAGCTTTCAATGAGCGCATCAACCTCATACAAAAAGGGAGGGAGATATGCCAGAAAATGCATATCTCCCTCCCTTTTAACGCCAATGTCCATAAGTGAAGAACTCAACTACCGTGACCTTGAGCGTGTGCGTGACCCAAATAGTTTAAGCTCACGCTCACGCCTACGCTCAAGGTCACGGAGTAGAAATACCGTAACTTAATCACATTGCCTATTAGTAACCATTAAATACGGATACAAAATTCGAATTTTTACCTAGTAAATCGAGAAGAACTACCACCACGACTTTTATTTCGGTTATTTCTCGAACCACCGCCGCTACCAGCAGGTTTACTTCCACCTGAGGTACTTGAATTACGATCACGTTCTCTACTAAATGGTTTTTTTGGTCCTGAACTGTTTCCAGTGTTGCTAGGTCTTGAATCTCTTCTTGATTCAGATCTTGTATCTGGGCGTGAGTCATTATTTCTTGAAGGACCCCTTGGAGCATCGCCTGTGCGTCCTCTAGGAGCATCGCTTGAACGGCCTCGAGGAGCATCAGATCTAGTATTTTCAGGTCGACCTCCATCTCGTTGGGGTCTTGCACTTGGGTTAAATTCTCTACGAGGTGAATCAGTTCTATCACTTCTTTCGCCTCTGCTATTGCCACGAGATTGACCACCACCAAATCTGCCGCGATCTCTTGATTGACCACCGCCACCACCGCTACGTCCACCGCGGTTACGATCGGAATGTCTGCTTCCACCACGTTGGTTGAAAGGGCGCTCTTGTACAGGTTTAGCTTCAAATCCAGGTATTTCAATAACTTCAATCGGATGACCTAAATCTTTTTCAATAAAACGAAGCTTATGTCTTTCAGTTCGCGAAACAAAAGTAATCGCCATACCTGTTAAGCCAGCACGTCCTGTTCGACCAATACGGTGTGTATAATCTTCAGCAGTACGCGGAATATCATAGTTAATAACATGCGAAAGTCCTGGGATATCAATACCACGTGCAGCAACATCTGTTGCAACAAGAACTTGGACTCTGTTTGAACGAAGTTTACGAATAATAGCTTCGCGGCTTCGTTGACGAAGATCACCATGGATTGCAGTTGCGCTCATGCCGTCTCTTTCAAGATCCTCAGCAATTACTTCGGTATGTGCTTTCGTCGCAGAAAAAACAATTCCTTGCGTTAAATTATCTCGGTTAAGTATTTCCTTTAACAGTCTTCTCTTATGATTTTCATCATCAGCAAAGATGACATGTTGTTTCACATTGTCATTAGTATTAATTGATTGTGCGATCTCAATTGTTTTTGGATCTTTTGTAATCTGTTTTGCTAATTTTGAAACTCTCTTCAGTGTTGCACTAAAAAGTACAGTTTGACGTGCTGCTGGAAGGTAAGAAGCAATCTGTTCAACATCTTCTAAGAATCCCATATCAAGCATTCTATCTGCTTCATCAAGAACAAACATTTCAACACGTGAGTAATCAACTTTTTCTTCTCTTGTGTGATCGAGAAGTCGCCCAGGAGTTGCAATCAGAATATCAACGTAATGTTTCAGATCTCTTCGCTGTGGCTCGTACGGCATTCCACCAAGAATAGAAACAGTTTTAATTCTTGGAAGAAAACGCCCGTATTGTTTTGCGGCATTAGTAATTTGTGTTGCTAGTTCACGAGTAGGGGTAAGAACTAGAATTCTTGGCCCTTTACCCGGCAATTCAGATGGTTTAGTAAGTTTTTCAAGAGCAGGCAACATGAATGCTGCTGTTTTTCCTGTGCCAGTATCAGCAGATGCGAAAACGTCTCTTCCTGCCATAAGTTCAGGAATTGCTTCTTGTTGAACAGGAGTAGGGTTTGTGTAACCCGAATCTTTGATTGCTTTTAAAATTTCAGACGATAAGCCAAGTTTGGCAAACGATATACCAGTATCCATAGGAGATTCCCTTAAATGTTTTTTATAATGTAAATTGCACTCACCAGAGCGCTATAGCTAACGAGTGGAGGCGCCGCTGCCGGAATTGGAAGGGGAATCTCGCGGTGGTTAGATAGGCAATCTATCACGAATCGAGCTTTTAAGCTAATCAAGGATAAAAGCCTCATGAGAAGCGCTTATCCGAGAAAAAATCAATAAAGTTGGCATATTTACGAACATGATTCTCAAAGTGATAATGCCCGCGTGTTACGATCCCTTTCTGATTCTGTTCAAAGTCATGATAATAATTATCTTTTATTACGTCATATTTTAGTTGTATGCGTGCTGTTTAATCACAGCTTTGCCCTATTATTTCCCAACCAAGTACAACCAGAGCCTTTATACTTACTCACTAATTTTTGTATTAATTTTGGTAGCGCTGCTGTTTCTATTTTTTTTACACTGAGTGGATTGTTAATTGCTCAAAGTGCGACTCGGTCCTCATCAGTAGAATCATTCATAAAAAAACGTTGGTGGAGAGTGTTTCCTGCTTTATTGATGAGCATACTGCTCGCTGTCATTACAGGAATAATAGCTCTTAATATTTCACCAGTGGAAATCTTTTCTAGTTACTGCCAATTTGGAGTAACTTCATATCTTGCAATGGCTGTCCTGTTGGCATTCGCTGCCGTAATCCCTCTAGGGTTAATTAAGTTTCCTCGCATAAAAACTGTTGTCTCAATTTTATTACTTCTGATAATCGTTGTAACTTTTAGTGGCTTACCTACTATTTTTAAAAATGACCCGAGAGTTCTTTTTTTGTCAGGGTATATACACCAGTGTTCTTCATTGGGAATTCGTGACTTTGGTTTAGAATTTGAAACGCCATTTTTAAATCTATCCATTTGGAGCATTCGATACGAATTATTAATGTATGCTATCGCTGCTCTTTTCATGATGATTCCAAAAAAATATTGGACTTTCTCTTGGGCGCATCTGTACCTGATTTCATTTCTTTTTATTGTTTTTTCAATGGATCCAAAACTATTACAGAACCTTGATTGGATTCCGTATGTTCCAAGATTTCTTATCTGCTTTGCAAGCGGCGTTTTAATGCATAGTTTTGCAAAATTTATAACCCCAGGTTACTTCTTACCATTGGTCGCTTTAGGATTGGTGTGTATAGGAAAACTATTTGGGCTTCTAAGCCTTTCTTATCTTATTTTTGGGACAGTGGGGATCGTTATCGCTTTTTCGGGAAAAAGAATTTTCAGAAAATGGTCTGAATTCGATCTTTCTTATGGTTTATTTGTTTACGGATATATTGTCCAAAGACTTTTAGTGATTCTTTTTCCATCTATTAAGAATCCGTATCTGTTTTTTATTATATGTACTGTGATTAGTGGAGTACTATCAGCAATAAGTTGGAAGTTGTTAGAGAAACCATCTTTGAGATTTGCAAGTTCTAGCAAAGCCTGAGAATCATCAATAAAGATATTAGTGATTTACTAAATTCTTTAAAGCCTGTATTTCTGAAACTTGGGGTAATAACTCTAAAGCAGTAGCAAGTTCTTTTGAAGCTTCAGTATTTTTCTGCTGCTTTAATAGAAGCTTAATCAGATTAACCCATACCAGTGGGATACGATTATTTTGAGAGATCACTAGACGATATTGAGCTTCTGCTTCACTATTCTTGCCTAATGCCTCAAAAATTGAGGCAAGATTTAAATGAGAAAGAACATTAAAATTTTCAGATTCAAAACTGAGTTTCTGATATTGCTGCATTGCCTCGGGCAATAGACCTTGACGTTGCAGAGCTAAAGCAGAAAGCATAAGTACATTGCAGTTTTTAGGTTCGGTTAAAAGAATTGATGCAGCGATAGATGAAGCGGTACTCAATTTTTTCTTGTCATTTGTTCCTGAAGAAATAATCTGTTCAACGTCAGATATAGGTGAAGATGAGTACATGGATCTTTTGGCATAATAAGAGCCACTGAAAGCACCAACAAGTAAACATGCTGATAGGATGAACTGAAGAAGGATGTTTTCTTTGAAAGACATAATTGCTTTATAGTGAAAAAGGTTGAATGTATAGCTTGTAGTATAAAAATGAGAATTTAATGTTGCTACTTACTATAAATCTTAATTAGTCAGGAGTGTTATAATAATAAAACACCATATTGCAAGCCATGTGATGCAGGTTCCTTCTAGCCTTAGTTTTGATCTATTTTCTTAGATAAGTTCTTGAAATCAGTAATAGATCACCTAATAGAGACTTTGAGTACATCCCAATTGGGTGCCACGAGAACTCTCCCCAACCGAAAAAGCTGCATTAACTCTACTTAGTTTAGGGCGAGACACTGCTTCAGCTGTGCTTCAACACCTCAATGAAATGGAAGTTAAGAGGATAAGCCGTGCTTTCATGTTGGTTTCAGAAGTCGATCGAGAAACGCAACTTCTGATAGGAAATGAATTCCGAAATTTAATGAAAGCAAGAGATACACTTCTTGTTGACGGTAGGGCATTTGCAAAAGATGTTATTTCAGGAGCATTTGGAGAAAGTGCTGGAGGTGATCTTCTAGAATATATTTCAGGTTCACGAAAAGAACCAATTAGTGCTATTTTTCAAGATATTCCTGAAAAAATACTTAATTCATTTATTACCTCGGAACATCCACAAACCATTGCTTTTTTGATGGCAAAAATGAATCCCGACCAAGCAGCAGTCATTTTACAAATCATGGGCGAAGAGATGCAAACTGATGTACTGGTTCGTATATCAAATTTAAATAATGTAAAAGCCGAAGTGATTGATGAAGTTCGCGAAGTTCTTCGATCACAGCTAAAAGGTGATGGATTAGCAACTGAAGAAGAAGTCAGCGGACCAAAATCTGCTGCTGATATTCTAAACTTTATTGATAGAAATAATGAAACTCGAATTATGACCGAGATAGAAGAGCTTTATCCAGAGCTTGCTGAAGAGATCAGAAATCTGATGTTTACTTTTGAAGATATTGGAAAAATTGATGACAAAGGAATTCAAACAATTCTTAAAGAAGTGCCTCGCGATCAATTAGTCATGGCACTTAAAACTGCAAGTCAGAATCTTAGAGATTTATTGTATAAAAATATGTCACAACGAGCGGCTGGAATGATTCAAGAAGACCTTCAAAATATGGGTCCAGTCAAGCTCAAAGATGTTGAAAAAGTTCAGCAAGGTATTGTTGATATTGTTCGTCGTCTTGAAGCTGAAGGAAAAATTGCAGTTGGTGCTGGCGCTGATGAAGCCTTGGTTTAAAAAAACCATTTATCTAACGAGCGACAAGACGCCGCCTCTGAAGATTTCCTTATATATTTGCTGACAAAGCTTGAATGTCAACTTTACCACTTCCCAATAATGGCAGAGTTGTTTGAATACGAATTTCTTTTGGAATAGAAAGTTCAGAGCATCCATTTGACCGAAGTACTTGAGATACTAATTCACGGGATGCATCTTTTAATGTTGTTATTAAAATAAGTTTTTCACCTTTTCTTTCATCTGTAACTGCAATGACTGCAAATTTAGCATTTGACCAACTAGCTTCTAAATATTGCTCAATAGCAGTAAGTGAAACCATTTCTCCACCAATCTTTGCAAAACGTTTTGCTCTTCCTTTAATAGTAATAAATCCTTTCTCATCAACTGATACAATATCCCCAGTGTCGTACCATCCATCAGCAAGTGGTTGAAGCACGCCCGGTGCATCAATCTTGAAATATCCCTTCATGATATTTGAACCTTTCACAAAGAGTCGTCCTCCATCATCAATCCCTGGGACTACTTCCAGACGGTGCAAAATGCCTGGTACAAGACGTCCAACAGTGCCCGCTCGAGCATGAAATGGTGTATTTACAGAGATGACTGGGGCCGTTTCGGTTGCTCCGTATCCTTCGAAAACACGAATACCAAACTTTTCTTGATAGAGAGTTCTCACTGAATCTGAAAGTCTCTCTGCACCTGAAAAAATATATCTCAACGAATTAAAATCATATGGATGAGCCTTTCTTGCATAACCTGAAAGAAACGTTGGCGTTCCAAATAAAATCGTCGATGCTTCGTTATAAACAAGCTCTGGAATAATTCGGTAATGGAGGGGAGAAGGATAGAGGAGTGTTTGAGCTCCTCGTAATATAGGCATTAGTGTTCCACCTGTTAAGCCAAATGAGTGAAACATTGGCAGTGCGTTGAAAACTTTATCAGTAGTTTGTAATGGAATAGTACTCGTAACTTGATCAACGTTATGAAGCAAATTTTCATGTGACAGTACGACTCCTTTAGGCGTTCCTTCAGAGCCAGAAGTAAATAATAAAACAGCACTATCGCCGACATCCCCAGGGATTGGGTCTTTACCTGTACAGAATCCAAAAAATCGTTGCACCCAAAATAAAATAAGAAAAGAGAGTTTTGTTACTGAAGAGACAGAGCTACTTATATCATCAGTGTACACTATATGAATTCCAGACTGAGTTAATGTATCGATATGTTTTTCAAGTTTAGCAACAGAAACAAATTTTTTGGATGTTACGATTGTTTCGACCTTAGAGAGTTTACAGGTCGCCTCCATTTGCATCGGAGTATGTGAATAATTTAGTAGTGCTGGAAGCCTCTTGAGCCAATGTAATGATAAGAAAAATAGTAGTAAAGGAACTCCGCTTGGCAGTAATAAACCAGTAGTTTCTTGTTGTGGTATCATTCGAGAAAGTATTCGGGATAAGACGAAACTTTTTTTAATAAGATTCCCACTCGAAATCTCACCGAACATTGGATCTTTTGCAACAATTTTCGAAAATCCATACATTCTTACAACTCTATTAAGACTATGCAGAATTGTTGGTCCTCGTTCATGTGTTTGATACATGAGGTCTGTCATCACGTCGTGAAGTCCAAGTGCTAAAGCGTCTCGACGCTGTCTTCCTCGTAATTCTAATGGAACTTGAAGTCGCTGGGGCGCTCTGACTGAGAGTGATAGCTGAGGGAATAGTTTCCATCCTAAAATCTTTGATACTCGAGAGAAGAGTGTGAATTGAAATCCATCTAATCGAATAGGGATAATAGGTGCTTTTGCTTTATCAGCAATGAGTCCGGGTCCATCATAGATTTTCATTAATGATCCAGTAGTCGTAAGCCTTCCTTCAGGAAATATCATTACTTTTTTATCTTCTTTGAGGCGGTCAACGAGCACTCGAATCGCCATCGGATTCATTGGATCAAGTGGAATTGCATCCATAAGGACCATAACCGGTTTCATCCACCATCGTTTTGATATTTCTGTATTCACTGCAAAAGTAACTCTTCCTGGAAGAAACGCAGCAAGCATAACTGCATCCAAAAATGAGAGGTGATTAGCAATGAGCAAGGCACGTCCCTCAAGTGAACTAATATGTTCTAATCCTTCAATTCGAGCCTTGAATAAAGTATTAAAAATTATCTGTAAACTTCCTCTAAAGAGATGTTCTGGAATTAAGAGGCATGTATAAGCAGCAGTAATAAGATTAATAGCAGCTAATATGAGGAGTGCCTGTTCTACTGTTCCACCACATTGAAAGTACACGGTAAGTCCAATACTTCCTGTAACCATCAAAAATGCATTCAAGATGTTATTTGCTGCGATGGTTTGAGAGCGATCAGCGTCAGTAGTTAAAGATTGAAGCAGTCCGTATAAAGGGACAATAAATAGCCCTGCAGATAGTGACAAGATAAACAGTGATAGAGTAATAAGAATTCCAGTGACTGAAGTAAAAAGAAAGGATGGAAGTATTGCTTGACCAGATACGATATGAAGTAATTTGTAAAATGATAGAAGTCCAAATGACATGCCTAAAGAAGCAAGAGGAACAAAAGTAGCAGCAATCTGACCTTTGAGAATTTTATTACACAGCATTGATCCTGTACCAACGCCGATAGAAAATATTGCAAAAAATACACTGACTATAATCTCTGGTGATTGCAGTACATCTTTAACAATCAATGAAAAAAGTGAGATAAGCACTGCGCCAAGCGTCCAAAACCATGAGACCCCAAGGCTAATCCTCCAAATAGATTCATTTTTAAAAATACTCTTTAACAATCCAAAAGTACTTTTTCGTTTTAAAGTAATGTTGGACATAGGTTTTGCAATTGGAATATAAAAACTTGCAACTAAACCAAGAAGTGATACAAAAATTGCCAGACCAGAAACATATAACTCTCCATGATCAATAAGAATAAGCACGCTCCCTAAAATTGTACCGATAAGAATTGCAATATTAGTACCTGCCTCAATTAATCCATTTCCGGCAATCAACTGGTTTTTTTCTAAGTGTTGAGGTGGGAGTGAAAATTTAACTGGTCCAAAAAAAGATGAATGAATTCCTAATCCAAGAATTGCAGCTGCACAGAGTATCAAACTGTGATTATAGAGTGCGATTGATGCAATCAGAATGATTGAGACTTCAGCAATTTTTATGTACTGCACTAGTTTTTCTTTACTGGTTGAGTCAGCAAGGTAACCTGCAAACGCAGAGCAGAGGAAAAATGGAGCCATAAACAGCGCAAGGAGAGAAAAAATTGCGGTCTGAGGGGGAATCGAACCACTTAATGCTTTAAAAACTATGAGCATTTCGACCGCTCTCCGGACGAGACTGTCATTAAATGCGCCAGTAAATTGAGTAATGAAATAGGGCAAAAATCGGCGGGTTTTAAGAAGAGAAATAGCACTCATTTTTTTGCTCCAAGATAGCAATATATGTAGAGGGAGTCTCAACAAGAGGAGGGGAAAAGACAAGTATAAAATGGAGCATGACTCAGTTATAGAGCAGAATAATTAAACCTTGTCCCTGTTATGAATTGGTTTCTTTCGGTACTCTTACTGAAATGAAAATATTTATAAATATCACTCTTTTTTACGTGTGTTGGTTTTCCTGTATTCTTGGAGCAGCTAAACAAGATTACGTCTCTGGTCCAATAGTGACCCTATGCTGCTTCTTTATTCATCTTATATTGCACCGTAATCATTGGACGCGTGAACTAAAACTTGGAATCCTTGTTATGCTTGTAGGTTCTTTGTTTGATTCACTACTTCCTCGATTTTCACTGATCACGTTTTCCACCCCAGAACCAACATTATTACCTTTTTATCCTGCATGGATGAGTATGTTATGGCTTGGTTTTGCCTCAACATTGACTGTTTCTTTAAAATGGTTGCAACAGAAATTACCAATCGCTGCACTCTTTGGATTGCTTGGGGGGCCCATTACTTTTATTGCAGCAGAGAAGTTAGGTGCGGTGCACATTTCTGAAGTACATGGTTATTTTTTTGCTCTTCTGTGTATCGGATTTGTTTGGGGGCTGACACTGCCGATAGTTGTTATACTTTCTTGTTCAAAAAAATTCTAGCGTTTTACCCGCATCCCATCCTTGTCATCGATCACTTTAAAACCTTTCGCTTGAATTTCGTCTCGTAATCTATCGCTTTCACTAAAATTCTTATTTGCTTTCGCATTAATTCTCTCTTGTAAAAGCTTTTGTATTTCTTCGGGAACATTATCTGAATCTGTTTTCCAAGAAGACATGCCAAGTCCAAGCACTTGGTCAAAATTTAAAAGTGTACCGAGCTTTTCAGCTGATGATAAATCTTTATCCCCAATCACTGCCCAAAGTACTGCGAGGGCTTGCGGAGTATTAAGGTCATTACATAATGCTTCATTAAATTTATTAATATAACCTCTTGAATCAGTGTCTACAGCAGTAACCTCTTCTTCAAAAAGTCTTTCGATTGTCCCTTTTAATTTTCGAACGGAATCGCCTGCAGATTTCAGAGCATCGGTACTAAAGTTTAACTGTGATCGATAAGAAGCGGTCAAGCAAAAGTATCGATAACTCTCGGGACTGATCCCATCTTTAATAAGGTCAGATAAGGTTATAAATCCACCAGTTGATTTAGACATCTTCTGCTTATTGATTACCATGAAATCAGAATGCATCCATACTGATACCCAGGGGGTTTTTCCAGTAGCAGCTTCAGTTTGAGCAATTTCATTCGTATGATGAACAGGAATATGATCTATCCCCCCACAGTGAATATCAATTGCATCACCTAAATATTTCCGAGCCATGGCGGAGCACTCGATATGCCATCCAGGGTAACCTCGCCCCCACGGAGAATCCCATTGCAGTTCTTGATTATCAAATTTTGAGTTAGTAAACCAAAGGACAAAATCAAATGGAGATTTTTTGTATGGATCAACTTCAATACGGGCTCCTGCTTTTAATTTTTCGAGATCAAGTAATGCAAGTTTTCCGTATTCTTTAAACTTCTCAACATCAAAATATAAATTTCCATTTGCAAAGTATGCGTACCCATTTTTTTCAATCATTTGATTAAGTTCAATCATCTCTTGAATGTGATCTGTTGCCTTACAAACGATATCTGGGCGAATGATATTGAGTTTTTTACAATCATCAAAAAAAATGTCGGTATAATATGAAGCGATCTCATGAGATGATTTTCCTTCTCGCTTCATAGCGACGAGCATTTTATCTTCACCTTCGTCACCGTCAGAAACGAGGTGACCAACATCGGTAATATTCATTACATGAGTTAGTTTATATCCAGCACGCTTCAAAACACGTGCAAGAATATCTTCAAATATATACGTTTTTAAATTCCCGATATGTTGGAAGTTATAAACAGTTGGTCCGCAACAATAGAGCGAAACTTCACCGGATTTAACAGTTTTAAGAGGCTCTAGTTTTCGAGATAGGGTGTTGTAGAGTGCTACGTTAGCGATCATATCTTGGGTAGTTTAACCCAAGTAGCGCTCTAATATAAGCCTTCCTATGTGAGACGCTTTAGATGATACCTGTGAAGGATTAATAACGATTACTGCAACAGCAATCCTTGGATTTTCTAAAGGGGCTGCTCCTATAAACCAATTGTTAAGTCCCTTTGGATTATCTCCTTTTAACGTGCCAGTTTTCCCTGCGACTTCCCATGGCACTTTGCCAAGGAACTCTTTACGCGATGTGCCAATGGTTGTGGTAGCAGTCATCATATGAAGCACTTGGTTTGCAACGGATGGAGGAGTCGCTTGTTTTAATAGTTGTGGTTCGAATTGATACCGTATGTCTCCATCTTCAGAGATTACTTGGTCAATAATTGATGGTTGCGGTAGTCTTCCTTGATTTGCAATCGCTGATGCAATTACTGCGGCATGGACTGGGCTCAGATAAATATCACCAAATCCTGCAGAAGTTCTCCCAAATTCAAAGTCATCGTTTGGAATTGTTGCAGTAGATATTTGAAGAGGCATCTGTAAGCCTAGATCGCTATTGAATCCAAATTGAGCAGTTTCAGCACGCAGAAGAGCTGGGTTTAGATACTTCAATCCAACTCTCGAGAAAACTGGATTACATGAACGACCGAGGGCTTCAGTCATTGTCATACTTTTTCTATCAGCACGGGGATTAGAATTGTAATTATTTGGACTGAGCTCATAAGTACCACCTCTGAAAAATATTTCAGCGTTTGGTTGTGCTCCGCCGTGCTCAATTGCAGCAGTTGATGTGATAACTTTAATAAGAGAAGCTGCGGGAAATCCTGCATGAGTAGTTGCATCTTTTAAAGTGAGTGATTTACCTGCGATAGCAAGGATACGACCGGACTTTGGTTCCATCGCAACTAAAGCAACATGAGGAGCTGGAACTTTTTCAAGAACTTGTTTGGCGTATTCTTGAAGATCAATGTCTACAGAGAACTGTATAAAATCATGGCTCTTCGTAATCGCAGCGACTTTACCTCTGTACGAGGAGGAGAACTCTGGTGCTTTCGCAAGCATGGCTAGGTCGGAGTTGATTTTTGATAGCTCAATTTTTTCAATATTATGATCTGTTGGGGAAGTAACCGATTTAATAAATTGTGGATCTAATTTTATTCGAGGGTTAGGAAGAGTAACAGATGGTTGATATTTTTTACCACGTTGTTTTTTCCAACTTACTTTAGAGTATGAGGGAGCCTTTTTAGAGACTTTTTTATTAGTAGGTTTTTTCTTTCCAACTACTTTATATACTTTTGACGTACTGTTTTTTTTACGAATTGTTTCAGGTTGCGCAGCATGGGTTGGTAATGTCGCTATAAGGAGAAGCAACAATGAGCTAAGGAGTAGGCTGGGACGTCGCAAGATGAGCATAAAATATCTTATGGTATCAACCAGATAGAGACTCAACAATTCTCAAACTTTAAATTAGTTAAATTTTTATCCAATATTCCTTTTAGATGCAGCCTGTCCTTTAATAATGGTGGAAATTTTTTTTTCATAGGCATATACTTGCCTAATGGCATTTTGGGGTAAAAAAGACGAAGAAAATAAGAAAAATCAGGCTGCTTTCAGTTTTTCAACTGGGGGTAATTCTGGAGTTACGAGTCCTTCTCCAGTACCAAATATTGGAAAAGAAGCTCCTCAGCCCATAGGTACAGCTCTCAACCGACCCAGCACTGGCTTTTCAAGCACATCATCCGCTCCATTAGCTACACCTATTGTTAATCATGAAGACACAAAGATCAGGTCTGCTTTAGGTCCTGGAACCGTAATCCATGGTAAATTAAGTTTTGATGCTCCTGTGAGTATAGACGGTAAATTGAGTGGGGAAATCTTCTCTTCCAAAGCTCTTCACGTTGGGAAATCTGGATCTATTGATGCTGCAGTTGAAGTTGCTTCACTTGTTATTCGAGGAACGGTAAAGGGTGTCATCAAGGCCTCTGAACGTGTCGAAATCAAAGATGGTGGACAACTGATCGGTGAAGTAGTCACCCCAGTTCTTGTGATGGACGAGGGATGTACCTTCAATGGTTCGTGTACAATGCCTCAAGGCGCTCAGAAAAAAATAGTTGAAGTTCGCAAAGAAGCGAGCGGGGCTTAGTTTTTTTCAGAGACTCTTTTCTCTTGAAATTCCCTTTTTTTTAAATATAATCTCAGCCGTGGCTGTATCCGTAGTTTTTGCAACGCACAATTCTAATGTCGACCGAAAAGGTCGAGACCTATCTTGGGCTATCACTCCAACAAGTGCACTTAAAGGTCTTTCCTCATCCCTAGAAAAAGGTTCACCGTATATAGAAAATATTGTCGAAGACTTTATGTACGCAAAATTTGGACCGATGGTGTTAACTGATGCTTTTAAGAGCCAATGGTTTAATGAGATGTACGCTATTCGGCAACATCGACTTACTGCATCGCTTGCACAATACTCGCTAGAGTATTTAACTGCGCTTTCAGAAAGAGCTCCCGATAGCCCACTGTTTCCTTCAGATTTTATTTTTGCAGCAAGCAAATTTGTAGATGAGGCTGCTAATAATGCGAGTTATTTTAAAGCACGACACGCTGTTCGTGATTCTATCCCTCTTGTAGCACGTATGATTAACGATGATGGATGGGCAGGTATGGTAAGATCTGAATACATTGATAGTTTCCGATCACGATATGCAAGACTTGAAGAGTTATTTGGTTCTTCTCGATTCGATCGTTCTTAACACTAAAAATTTGACCCAATATTAAAATGAAGTCTCCAAGGAGCATCTTCTTCGCGACCGTTGATAGGAATCCCCAAATCAAGACCAATTGGACCAATAGGAGATAGAAAGCGAAGTCCTACACCAGTAGAGTATCTTAAAAAAGTGTCGTCTTCTCTTAGAATAAGATCCGGAACGGCATTGGATTTCGGATCAAATGAATTGAGGAAAACATTTCCTGCATCCATAAATATATTCAGTGAAAGTGATTCGAAGGGGCGATATTGAAATTCAACTGATCCCGATAAAAGTGATTCGCCGCCTAATACACCACTATCTTTACCGCGAGGACCTAATGAGTTTTCTTGATAACCACGAACTGAATTTCTTCCACCCAGATAATAACGTTGACTGATTGGAACGTATTCATCGCCACCAAATGGTTTCGTAATTGCACCGCGAAGACTTTGAGCAATTGCAAAAGTATTTTCACCTACAGTGATAGGAATTGTATTTGTAACACGAAGACCGGTACCAAAATATTGTGCATCTGAAAGAATACTATTATCAGATAATCGGGTATCAAAAATAATACTATATCCAGAGAATGGATTTAATGGATTGTCTCTTTTATCAAGAGTGATTGTAGAAGAGAGGTAACTGAGTTTTACGTCACCTGAATCTAATGAACTCAATACCACATCAGGTGAAACATCGGTAATATTTTCATCGAGAATCGTATGACCGAGTGACACACTGAGCCCTGAATCCCAATTACGATATAAGCCTGAAGTCAAAGAAGCTCTGTCGAGGTTAAATTCTTGAATAGGAGCATTGAGTTTTTGAAAACGTAAATCTTCAGTGAGTACATATTTTGAACCTAATAAACTAGGATCCGTAAATTTTAAAGCTGCAATCCCACGACTGATTGGATCACCATTTGGTGAATTTACATAAGCATCTAAACGTAATGTTAAAGACCGACCATCTTTAAATAAGGATCGATCGCTGCCTTCCGCAAATATATGAGCTCCAAACTCAGAGTTATAACCTCCACCGACATCAAGGGTATGGAGTGGTTTTTCAACGATTCGAATCTGAAGATTTTTAATTGTAGGATCACCTGAATCGACCTCTTCGATATCAACACGCGAGAACAGTCCTCGATTTAAAAGTTTCTGTTTCATTGATCGAATATTTTGAAGGTGTAGTGGTTCACCAGGGGTAATGTTCAGCAGCTCTTTTATTGTTTCACCAGAAATATCTTGATTTCCTATAATGGTAAGACTTCCTGCCTCTGTCACAGGACCTTCATCAAGGATAATGACTAAATTATGAGGTGAGGGGTGTTCTTGGATAAATGATGGAGAACGATATCCTTGTTCGAGTAAAGATTTTTCAATCTCTTGCCTATATTCTCTCAGTTCCTGTGGATACACAGGGGATTTTGGAGGATTTGGCAAAACAATTTGAGAGTTAGTGTTCTTTATAGAGACCTCGAGTCCAGGTGACTGTTCACCAAGTTCAAAATTAAATATCGGAGTAATCGTTTTTTGCTCTCTATTTCTATCATAATCAATTGTAACAGTTGCGAGGTCATATCCTTCATTTCGAGCAATATTCATGAGGTCTCGAGCTAGTAGAGATAGTGCATCTTCCAGAATTGATGAAGGATAAAAAATTGATTGGCTAAAAGTTCTGCTTTGTTTGTTTATCAATTTTTCAAATTGTTCTTCTTGAAGCGTTGTTAATCCATGTAATGCTGAACGGGTCACCTTATACCGAACACCTTCATTAATAGTCACAGCATATTCGACCCCTTCTGCAGGTGATAAAGATTGATTTTCAATGTGAGATTGTACTTCGACATCAACGTAGTGAAGTTCACGGTAATTCTGAATGATATTCTCTGTAAGTATATTTATCGTATTACTACCAAAAGGGACCTTACGATTGAATAAATCTATAGAATCGAGTAATTCATCATTAGAAAATGCAGTATTGCCCTCGAAGCGGAATGTGATTTTTCTGCCGCGATTTATTTTGTATACCATCGAACGTTGAAGAGGAGTTTCACTTTTTGCATAGAGCGCTTCAATGCGGGCACCAATAAAACCTTTCTTCCTCAGCCACAGTAGTATTTCATCACGCGCATCAACCAGTGGTTCTGTTAAGGCAGTATCGCCAACATTTAAATTCGGAAGAAGCGATTGCGGTATAGCGCTCAGTGGGTCTGTATTATCAGGATCTTCAATAGTGATTCTACTAATAGTACTTTTTTCACCTTCTTCAATTGAAAGTGTAATCTCTCTGCAGTATTCACCATCTGATTGACAGGTACTTTTGATTCGAGTGTCAAAGTAGCCACGTTGACGATAAAACCTTCGAATTGCTTGACGAATATTTTGCATCTCTTCAGGAGGAATACGTGATGCTTGATTTAACCGTGCACTTTTTAAAATTTCTTGTTCAGAGAAAAGAGCATTATCGTTGACTGATATATCTACAAATTTTTTCTGTTGGGCGAGTAGTGTTACTGTCGAATTTACTTCAACAGCAACGTTTTGTTGATACGACGCATTCGTAAAGAATCCTGCTACATTAAGATAAGGGAGTAAATTATAGACGCCCCCAATTCTAGTTTCAGTTATTTGGCTTCCGAGATAACCTTGACCAAGAAGGTAAAAATTATCAGTAATATTTTTAGTAGCAGAAATAGTTGGCTCAATTAATCCTGTTTGAATGTTAAATTGTGGTTCAATTGAAATTGAGTCTACTTGCCCAAGGTATCGTAAAAATTTGCTATAACTTAAAATTGGAACATCAGCTAACAGTGAAATTCCACCCACTCGAACGTCACGTCCGAGTGAATTTATCGCCGTTGGTTGCATTGTTTGTCCCGAAGATGCGAGCAAGGTAAAGATATCTTTTTGAGAAAGCCCAGTATCACTCGATAGGGTAAACTTTGGCTCAGTAATGGTTCCATGTGCATCAAGATACACAGTGACAATGTCTCCTGCACCAGAACGAACGAGAGACTCACCGTTCACATTGATTTCTGGATTACTATTATTTTCTTTAAAAAGCACTGAACCATTCGTTAAATCAAACCGTTGATCACGAAGCCCAAACCATCCAGAAAGACTTTCTACTTTTCCAATAATATTTGGGCGTAAGAGTGTTCCTTTTAGTGAAAGATTAGCTTTTAACTCAGCACCAAAGTAATTAGTGACTGCAAATATATTTCTTTTAGCGATTACTTTAATATCTAAAGGAAGATCATATTTTGAAGCACTTGAAGTTGTATTACTGAGCCCGCTTGTTGCATTAGGATTCTTAGAAGTAAACAGAAGGCTAGTGACTTCACGTGCAAATGTAATGAGATCAAGTTTTTTTTCAAAGTCTGCGCTTGTGATCCCAACGGTACCAGAAACAACTGGTTTTTCATTTTGATTTTGAAGAGATAAATCGGCATCGCTTAAAAAAGAAAAGCCTGAAGTCGGTGAAAAAGCGGCTCCACGTATAGTTGCTGAAACTGTTGAAAAATCAGGATTAAGCGGAAATACGGCCCCGTTCAGAGCAAGGGTTCCACCATTGATTGCACCATTTATATTTTGGAAAGTAATTCCGGTATTAGAAAAGAGGAGTGAACCTTTGATATTCTCTAAGAGGAGCTGACTTCGCTCAAATGCTAACAAACCATCTTTCAGATCGGCATTACCAGAAAATTCAGGTGAGAAAAGACTTCCACCAACTGAAAGGTTTACTACCGCAGTGCCAGATAGCTCATCGATTGATGGGAGCAGGGGTTCAACAGTTTGCAGTGGCAGCATTCCTTTGATTGTAAAAGCCAACTGTTTCATTGGCTCAAGTGAACCGGTAAATGAAAGAGGATTGGAAAGTGCAAGTAATTTTAAATTACTTAATTGAATTGCCCCTTTTTTTATCGGAAGTGCACTCGGTGCTGCCAGTGAAAGAGCAACAGGATTACAGCCGAGTGAAAGAGATCCAAGATTGATAGTGCCATCGCCTCCAAAAAAATCTTGTCGTGGATAGGTGTAATTAATTCCACCACTACTATCTGAACAATCAAACATCGTAAAAGGTGATTGATTATGAGTTTTAAATTGAATATTTAGTTTCCCCGTATTTTTTTCATTCGTCAGTCCAAGAACAAGGTCGGAGATAAAAAGTTTATCTGGATCGTTAACATTGAGCTTCAAATCTCCAAGAGCAATATCGAGTTTAATCTGTGAATTTTTTTGTAGAGGAATAACAGTTGATGTCCCTTTCGAGACAGCATTAAGTCTCATTCGTGAAGGATCGAATGGTCCTGACGCTTTGCCTGTACCAGTTAAGCGCAATACATTTTCTTGCTCGACCGTTACTGACTCATTGTAGAGTGCAGCAACAGGATAATCTGATATTGTAAAATCTGATGATTCAACAAGAGCCTCGTTTGTCGAAACGTGAATTTTTGCAGCAAGATTTACTAATCCTTTTTGCCCTGCTCTGTGGTTAGCCTTTACATCAAATACACCCTCTTCACTATGTGCAGAAAAATTAATATTACGAATTGTTGCGCCAAGTGTTTCAGTTGTTTCTACTGTACCGACAAAATCACTTTTGATTTCAGAAAGTGGCCCAGATAAACTGAGAGTTGATTGAACGTTGTTCCAAGAGACTGGCCCAACAGTAATATTGCCAGCAAAGAGTTTTAACTTCCCAGAGATATTTCCCTGTTCAATTTTCACAGGAATAACTGTTTCAAGTGTAGATCCTTGACTTGATCCTGTAAGCGCTGGGAGTGTAACGATAGGATCTCCATCATTAACATCAACGACAAATTCAGAAGAAAGTTTATCGAATGTAATAACTTCGACAGCACCGGGCAGTACTTTTGCAACAGTATCTTGGTTGAGTTGAAATGCACCTTTGAGAATAGGACTTCCTAATTCGCCAGATACATCAAATTTTCCAACAACAGAAGCGGCAAGCCAGTCAGGTAGTCCTAGATAGGTAAGAGCGAATTGTAGGGTTCCTTCTCCTTGAAGACTTTTATCTTTATGGATTGTTTCATCACCGTGGAGGGAGATCTCTTTTTTATCTCCTAACGTTGCACTATGAAAAATAGTTTTATCATCTGTAATTTGAACATCTGACACAGATGATCCGAGTGGAATAGTACTTTGATTATTTCCTCTTATAATATACGAAAGCTTTTCAATCGCAGGAGCTAGAATAACGTCTCGATTCTCGTTATAGGTGACACCAAGCGTAAAACCTTCACCGTAAAGCAAATTTTTCCCCAAGGATTCATAGATTTTTGAATCTTCAACAGTGAGCTTTACTAACTCCAGTCGAAGTCGTGTTTGCTTCTCTCTTTCAGGAGAAACTGGTTGAGACAGATAATCTATAAATTTATACGTGGCACTTTTAGGAGCGACGCCATTTGTATAACCATGCTTGAGCCGCAGATCATCAAAGGTAATAACGAGAGATAATATTTTTCGAAGCCCTGCTTGTAATGAGATCTCATCAAAGTGCATAGCGACAGATTCATTATCTCGAGTTTTCTTTTTATCTTCGCATATAACATCTACATTCTTTGTTACAGCATGCATTCTCAAGATTGAGAATTGAGCAGAATCATATCGCAGGGTACATCCGTCGGTGCCAATTTTGATTTCGTCAGCAAGAAGCCCCATCAACTTTCTTGCAGTCCAATCTTCAAAACTAATAAATAGTCCTATGAAGATACCTAAAGAAAGAGATAGAAAGAATAGTGACAGGGGAGATCGGGTGCGTCGAAAAAACCACCTCACTATATATTATGCTGCTGCTGCAGCTCCTTCAGTATGCTTCCAAGCATGGTACGAGCTTCGAACCAAAGCACCCGATTCAACAAACTTAAATCCTTTTGAAAGTCCAACAGTTTCAAATTCTTTAAATTCATCGGGGGTAACAAATGCACGCACCGGTAATTGTCGATTACTAGGGCGCAGGTATTGTCCAATAGTCATAATATCTATGTTATGATGTCTCATATCATCCATGACTTGGAAGATCTCTTCTTTTTCTTCTCCAAGACCAACCATAACGCCTGATTTTGTGAAAATATTCGGATTATATTCTTTAGCAGTACTTAGAAGAGTGAGGGAACGAATATAACCTGCTCCTGGTCGGACTTTTTTATACATTCGTGGGATCGTCTCAATATTATGATTAAGAACATCGATTCCACTCTTTACTATAACTTCGAGGTCTTTCCACGAGCCTTGCAAGTCAGGGATGAGAAGTTCAATTTTACAATCAGGTGCATACTTTTTAATGGCAGCAACTGTTTTGGCGAAGTGAGAAGCCCCATTATCACCAACATCATCTCGGTCTACTGAAGTTATAACGGCATGTTTTAGTTTTAAATCTCTGACAGCAGTACCAACACGTTCTGGCTCGTTTGGATCGAGTGCAACTAAAGTTTCTGAATCGCCTTTTTTTACAGCACAAAAGTGACATTTACGAGTGCAAAGATCCCCCATGATCATAAATGTCGCAGTATGATGTGACCAGCATTCACCTATGTTTGGGCAGTGAGCTTCTTCACAAACGGTATGAAGGCGAAGTGATTTTACGATATTTTTTGTTTCAAGATATTCTGGAGAACCAGGTGCTTTGACCTTAAGCCATGAAGGCTTTACTAGTTTCTCTGAATTACGCGGAACATCAATTGGCATATAAATCGTAAAAGCTAAAAAAATACTAGTTCATAAGGAGTGCAGGATTTTCGAGTCCTTCTTTGAAGAACTTCAGGAAGTTTGCACCCATCACGCCGTCAATTACACGGTGGTCTACGGAAAGAGTCGCCTTCATTACAAGCCCAGGTACGACAACACCATTGTCAACGACTGGAACTTCTTTTGTCGCAGAGATGGCAATGACTCCACCTTGTCCAGGATTGATGATTGCTGTGAAATTTTCAACATCAAACATTCCCATGTTAGAGATACTAAAAGTGCCACCGGTAAGATCCGCAGAGGTAGGACGTCCTGCTTTAGCTCGGTCGACAGCAGCTTTTGCTTCAAAAACAATATCTTTTAGAGACAGTGTATTCGTATCTTTAATAACAGGAATTAAAAGTCCATCTGGAATAGAAGTGATAATTCCAATGTTGATTGATCCGGGATTAAAAAGATGTCCATCTCGGTAAGCAAAATTTACGCGGGGTTCATTTTGTAAAGCATACGCACAGGCTTTAATAATAAAATGATTAACACTAATTCCTTTAAAGTCATCTTTAAGTTTTAGAACCTCACGAAGCTGTTTTACTTGTTCCATGCGCACGGAAGTAGTTACATAGAAGTGCGGATTCTCAGTAACACTTTCTTGCATTCGACGAGCAATCGTCTCTCTCATTTTGGAAAGAGGAGTCATTGATTGTCCAGCTTGGATTGGAGTGACTGAAGCGGGTCTTACAGGAGGTGTTTCACGAAGCACAGGTTGTTGAGACACCTGAAGAGCGGTGTTACCAACAGCGCTTTCAACATCTTTTTTAACAATACGACCATTAGGGCCTGTACCTGTTATAGAATTCAGATCAACTGAATGGGTTTGAGCAATTTTCTTTGCGAGTGGTGAAGCAATAATACGGTCACTTGTTTCAGTGTGCGAAGAAGAATTAACGACGATAGGTGAAACAGGTTGAGAAACAATTTGTGTTTGTGGAGATGAACTTGCAACAGGTGCAGAAACAGGTGCAGAAGCTTGTTGTGCAGAACTAGAGGGAGCTTGTGCTGAAACAACTTCGCCTGCTTGACCAAGCATACAGATGATTTCTCCAACATTTGCTGTTTGACCTGCCGGAGTTCTAATTTCAAGTAGTGTTCCAGATTGAAATGACTCGATCTCTAGGTTAGCTTTATCGGTTTCAACTTCAGCTAAAATATCCCCTCGCTTAATGTCATCACCAACTTTTTTATTCCAAACAAGAATCTTCCCAGAATACATCGTGTCGCTAAGCTGGGGCATTTTTATTTCATGAGCCATAGCTGGTAAGTATACGGGATTTGAGCTTTTTTTTCAAAAATGAGTTCACTCAGAACTTCAAAATCCGGCAAAAGATGCTCTATAGCGCAGTTTATCCAAACAATATAACCTTTTCGAACGTTTATGGAATCAAACGCCGCAACCCTTGCCATAGTGCAAAGTGGAGAAATTAATCAGAAGAATCTGGAGTCTCCTCAGACTGAGCATTCAATTGCGTCGGTTCAAGAATCATTTCTATCACTTCTTAAGGAATATAACTCACCTGCTGAAATCGCCTTTGGAATTATATCGACAATTCAGCAAGTTGTTCGTCTCCAAATTGGTGCAGTCCCCCGAGGAGATAATTTTGAAGAGTTTTTTCATGAACTAGCTGCTCCCGAAGTTATCCAAAAGTCGTTTAAAACACTCTATGAAAACTCGAGAAGATATCTGTTTGCTTTAGTAAACCGAGATATCGAAAGTCAAGAGCGCTTACCTTCATCTTTATGGATAGAGGAGCTTGAAGAGCTTATTCATTGGACAGAGCGACGAAGACACCATTTACAAATTTCTAGTAACTATAGACTTGCAGAGGAAGGCTTCTTTAATTCCAAAGTTCTCACTGATGTTTTAAGACATGATGAATATGGTGCTGTCGTTAAGAGCTGCCTGAACCTTGATTCGAGAGGTTCAGAGAATCTTTTTCTTACCGTAAAAATTCTTTGGAGAGGGATGCCTCTGAAAACATCTGAAACTTATTCTGGATGGAGTGAAGCTGATACAGGACATTGGTTCTATGAGTTACCGCTCCAAACAAAAGGGTCGCGTGAAGTTGGTCGCACTATAGTTGATGATATAGATATCTTTATTCCGTATCGATCTTTACTTTGGGGTAATGAGTTTGTTGGCAGAAAAACTGCAGAGGTTACCTATTTAGTTTCTGTGATTGATAGAACTGGATCGGTCGCTTTATCGGAACGAATTCCAGGAACGCTCCGTATCATGCATTCAGATGGAGTTACTGAGAGTGCTCCAGTGAGATCTCCTATGGAAACTGGGTTGGTAGATGTTTGTTCACTTCAAGGTCATCGCATTGAAAAAGTAAAAGCGTGGATTGAAGATGAAATATTAAAAGTTGATTCAACGCTGACTGTTTTCGGTGTTGCATCTGAAGATTTACAATTTGATATGCGAGTTCTAGATTCTCATGGGGGGACACTCCATGAAGAGTTTTATACATTAAAACCTCTTACTAATATTGCAAGATTTAATGGATTAGGAACAGCTATCCATCTATCTGAATTAAATCTTCATCCTGAAAATGCAGTAGTTCCAAAGCAAGTTGAACTTGTCATTGCACGTGATGATGGAAAAGTGCTTTGTGGTACTGTTGTTACTATTGAATAAACTTGCCAACCAAAATTCATAACTCGCTAGTAAAGTTGCAGAGTACTCGCCTAAGAATAATGGAAAACCTTCAAAAGGAAGTACGAAATCTGAAATGAATAATATCAATGTAACTTGTACTGTTTGTCCAAAGAAATAGCCGTTGAGTGAAAAATCATTTCACGGTAAAGACCTACAAGAATCATTGAAAGTACCAACATGATAATCGCAGAGATACTATTTAAAATTTCTGTATAGATACCAATAGTCAAGATCATCAAGAATATTCTGGTACAGAAGAGTCCTATAAAGAGAGTTTTTTTTCGTTGTTCTTGAAGAATAGAAAATTCATTTTGATAAAGCTGTTTTTTCTCTTTTTGATTGAGAACCACTGAGATTATTTTAGAGCCAAGTAAGATAATAGAAAGTAATATCGCACTTGAAGAGATAATAAATTTTCTTGAATCTATCAATGAGGCTAGAAAAAATTCTAAAGCAAAGAGAAGAATAACAAAAAGAATAAAATTTCTTTTTGAGAGAATCTTTGAGAATTTCAAATGAGGCGTATACAAAATGACTGGAGTCAAAGAAACAAAAAAACCAGCTCCAAGCCACGAATAATAGACTTCATGTGCGAATGAAACGGTGCTCGAAATTCCAATAATCTGAGGGAAAGACTTTAAGCAAAGAAGCAGACCATCAATTGATAGTGAAGCACAAAGAAGATTCCATGCTCGTTTTAAGGATAGGCTAGTAGTTGAGCTCATAGAAGAATTTTGTAACGATAGAGCAATGACAGATGAGGTAAAAGAGGTTTTCTCGATATCAGAGCTCTCTGAAGCGATGAACTTTGCTTTGGAAGACTCTTTTACTGGTGTTCGGTTCGAAGGCGAGATAAGTGAGCTGACTGTAGCCAAAAGTGGTCACATTTATCTTTCTTTGAAAGATGAGTCGGCGCAGCTTTCTGCTGCAATGTGGAGAAGCTCGGTATCTACCCTTGGTTTTAAGCCAACGATTGGTCTGAAAGTATTGTGCGAAGGGCGCCCGAGTATCTATAAGCAAACGGGCCGATTGCAGATGATCGTCCAAAAAATGCAACCTGCGGGCGAAGGATTATTACAAAAGAAATTTCTAGAGTTAAAAAATAAACTGCAAATGGAAGGACTTTTTGATCCTTCTCGAAAACGATCACTCCCATATTTCCCAAAAGCAATCGGAGTTGTAACTAGTGGGTCAGGGGCAGTTATTCATGACATTATGGTTCGTATTCAAGATCGAATGCCTTTCTTACAGGTGTATCTTGTTGATGTAAAAGTACAAGGTGAGGGTGCTGCAAAAGAGATATCTGATGCAATTCGACTTCTTAATGAGCAAGCTATCGTCGATGTTATTATTGTAGGCAGAGGTGGTGGCTCACTTGAAGATCTTTGGGCATTTAATGAAGAAGAAGTAGTCAGAGCAATTTTTGCTTCAAAGATTCCTATAATCTCTTCCGTAGGACATGAAACTGATATTTCTCTGAGTGATTTAGTTGCTGATGTCCGTGCTCCTACGCCAACAGCTGCCGCAGAAATGGTTTGTCCTAAGGTGATAGATTTATTAGCACGGATTGATGAATTATCCTCTCGATTGTCTGAATACGAGCGGTGGTTCAGTCAGAAAGAGCAACGACTTGATGAAGTTGAGGCAAGATTGCTCCAGACAAGAAATCAAATCATATCGAATCTTTCAAATAAAGTTGAAAAAGCACAAAGTTTATTAAAGATACTCCTTCCCGAAAACAGAGTAAGAATTGTGTCGCAACAAATTGAACGTTTTGAAATGTCATTACATCACCGAACAAGTATTACCGTTCAGCATTATAAAAATAATCTTGATTCATTATGTACGAAACTCGAATCTTTAAATCCGTTAAACGTACTTGGTAGAGGATTTGCGCTCGTTCAAAAAAATGGTGCTGTCATTGTTGATGCAAACAATCTTTCAAAAGGTGATATTATTGAAACGAAATTTTCGAAAGGACAAATACAAAGTATTGTAAATTGATAATTATATGGCTAAAGAAAATAAAAATACCTCTGAAGAACTCACGATTGAGCAGTTACTTGCAGCCCCACAACCTGAAAAGTTGATTGCTGACATTTCATTTGAAAAAGGAATGATTCTTCTTGAGCAGCTTGTCTCTGCAGTTGAAAGAGGACAGCTTCCACTTGAAGCTTCAATCCAATCGTATGAACGTGGAGCGCTCCTTGTTGGGAAGCTTCGTGAAGTATTGAGCGGAGCAGAAGCCCGCTTGAAAGTTGTTAAAAAAGGTTGATTTTTCCTCTCTAAAAATATGCAACCTAGTAACTTTCAATCGTTCTGGAATGGATCTGTTTTGCCTCGGTGCCAGATTCTTTGTATGAAATCTTTCATCGATAATGGTCATACCTATGACCTGTTTAGCTATGATGCTCCATCAGTGCCAGATGGTGTTCGGTTGCGTGATGCACGTGATATTTTACCTAAGGAAGAAATATTTTATTACCAACGAGGAGATGGAAAGGGCAGCGTTTCATGTTTTACAAATAATTTTCGCTACCGACTCTTAATGGAACATGGAGGTTGGTGGGTAGACACCGATGTTTTATGTCTTTCAAACAAAATTCCTGAAGGTGATATATTTATAGAAAGAGAAAGCCACGATACCATCGGTACTGCCGTAATAAAATTTCCAAAGGGGCATCCTCTTGTATGCACCCTTTATGAAAAAAGTGTTCAAGCTGGAAAGGACGTAGTCTGGGGACAAACTGGTCCTACACTTTTGACTAATATCATTAAGGATAATGGATTATGGGATACTATTTATCCTCCGCAGAATGCATTTCCTCTTCATTATTCAGATGCTTTGCTGCCCGTTACTGTGACAGAGCGTGAATTATGTTATCAAAAAACTTCGAATGCTTCATTTCTGCATCTTTGGAATGAAATATTTCGAAGAAATAATTCTAATGAGTTGAATGATCCAGCAATAGGATCTTTTTTAGCTGATTATTATGCGAAGCATAATATAGTTTAAAAGGGATGAGGTTCGGCAGCATTGGCGAACCTTTTAAACATCCTTTCTGCTTAGGCTGTCGTGAGGACAGGTACGGATGGGATTAAACCATAACGACCTGCTTCACGAAGAGCTTGTATTCGATTATTCACTTGCAATTTATCGTAGATATTTGCGAGGTGGAAATCGATCGTCCGTTTCGAAAGAAAAAGCTTTTCAGCTACTTCTTTCGAAGTCATACCTTCTGCAATCAAAGATAAAACCTTGATTTCAGCAGGTGTCAGACGAATACTGCGAGAACGTAACAATCCTTGTACCATTTTTTTGTAACCTTACACTCCGTTGTCCTAGAACATACCCAGTGCATTAAAACATCACACCAAATCACCATAGCTAGCGAGGATAATAGTTTAATGCACGGGATATGAAGGGTTTGGAGGGGGAATAACCTTAATTTACTGCCGAACCACGGGGAAATTATAGCACTAGATAAGACTTACGCAACTTAATCGACATCCATTTCAAACCCAGTAAAAAGTGTCTGCTCTTCAGAAATAAGCCACTTAAGCATAATATCATGCGAATCTGTAGGAATTGATGGAAGAATTTGCATATCCCAACAGGTTCCAATCGTCATCATCGACCGATTTTCTTTCATACCAAGAAAACGATCGTAATATCCTTTTCCTCTTCCCAAGCGGTTTCCTAATTTATCAAAAGCTAAACCAGGAATGAGAATTGCACTTTTTGTTGGCTCCTCACATTTAAAAATCTCACCAGAATCTGGCTCCTGAATCCCAAACAAACCAGAAGGAGAATTATTCGACCATTCTTTACCAAGAGAAATAAATTTCATGGTGCCATCAGGTGAACATCGAGGAAGGTAAATATTTTTTGTAGATAAAAAATTTGAAATGAAAGGTGATAGATCAACTTCACCGGGGAAAAATGCGCTGAAGCAAAGAATATGTTTAATACTTTGTTGGCTCGGTTGATTAAAGAAATTAGAGAGGTTTCTAGATAGTCTTTGAGAAGCTGCCATTAACCACCTTCGGTCTAGATTCTCGAGAATCAGGCGATATTCTTTTCTAACTTCCTTCTTAGGTCGTGCATGGTGAGGAGCAATTCTACTAGGCTGATTCATAACTTTACGATATTATTGATCGAAAGTGGTGCACTGCGCGATATTTTTAGAACATTAGTTCCAAAAAAGAGCTATATATTTTTTCTGGAAAGCTCAAGATATCTGTTAGGTTATCCGATTGAACTCTTTAGGTTCGTTTCGCAAAAGTATGGTATGAACAGTAAAATTTCCCCTCTTAACACTGAATCACTGGCGATGAGTCCAGCAGAGCGGACTAAATCAAGCATTATGATTGTTGAATCAGAAGCTAACGACCGTAATAACTTAAGAACATGTCTTAAGTCCCTTGGGTATGGGGGTATAAGCGATGCTCCTACTCACGCTGCAGCCCTTGATAAAATGAACGAGCGCCGTTTTACGCATGTCATATTCGAAGCAAAAAAAACAAACATGCCTCCGATGGAATTCCTAAAGAAGGTGTTTGAAGCGAATGACTCAATTGTTGCTCTGCCTTCTTCATATGAGCCAAACGTTGATGATGTATTCGATCTTTTAATACTTGGGGCCAAGGGATATCTTGTTAAGCCATTTACTATTGATACTGTTGAACAAGCGGTAGTTCATGCTTCTAAAGGTGAACCAATTGCAGATGCAGTACTAAAAGCAAAAGATAGAAATGAGGCACTTGTTGCGATTCTAATGACAAGCCTTGATAAGGCTGCACTTTTACAACGTCAAGCAGAACAGTTTGAAACTGCTAAGCGTGAATTACCTCGTGCACTCAATGTACTTCGTCGATCTGCTGAACTTGCAAAAACTTTTGCAAAAGGTGGCGAGATGGCACTTATAGAAGCGATGGAGCGATTTTGTATTGAAAGAAGTCAGGGACCAGCAAGCCGCCTTGGAAGACTTCGTAAACGTTTAAAAACTGGTAAACCTGATAGTTCAGTTGAAGCTGATGATGGGGATGACGCTTCAGATGATGCGACTACATAGTTTGAACAGATTTCGAGCTACCTATCTCTTTGTCTTTGCCTCGGTTCTTATTGCTCTTAATTACCCAATGTATCTTTCAGCGCAGGCACTTCGTGATTTAATGCAGTCCCCGGAATTTAAATCTAGTGCATCACGTTCAGGTCGACCGATTCCAATGCCACAATGGATAAATAAAGAGAGTAATTATTTCTCTCTTTTGAATAGTGGAAGTGCTGAAATTCTTATCAAAGCCCTAGGAAAAGATCTTGAGGGTTTTCGGATTGTAAAATCAGATCTTAATAAATCACAACAGTTTAGAAGATATACAGTTATCTATCTTGCAGATAGATCTGTTCATACGATTGAATTGCTTCTTTATATTCCACACCCTGCTTTACTTGATTTAGCAAAAACCGAGTCACTTGTTGAGCAAACTCAAATATTACCTTTGAATTATGAATCGAAAGAATCAGTAAAGTTTGATAATGATTCCTGGATTTATTATCAAATTAAAAATGGTGGATTTTCGTTTGTTTTGAAACTTCCTATGGAGTCCATGCTTGTTGTTCGTGCAAAAAAGGAAGCAACTATGCGTGACGCACATGAGCTGATAAATAAAATAAACATCACTGAGATTCGCAGGTTACTCAGCTCTTAATTTTTCGGGCGAGAGTGATCCCACTACTAATCGGTAGAAAATAATTGAAGACATTTTTAGTAACGCGAAGGTCGCGAAGTACGCGAAGAAAATAATTA
>JBIKWN010000104.1:0-3672 GCA_044356295.1 Bdellovibrionota bacterium | reverse complement strand
GCATCGGTTTCGCTTTGTTTAAGAGCAGAATTTAAGCGACGTGCCTGATCAAGATTATCTGCGCGACGAATCAGTGAAACCATTTTTTTTACATGCTCAGATGCGTCTCTAAGAATTTTCACCTGACCGAGAAAATCATTCTCAGATAGGAATTGATTTGCGATTCGATATCGTTCTGCAAATTTTTCAACTGGTTTAATGACGCGATATAAAGATGTTGAAAGTGCTTCGATATCTTCTCGCTCTAAACTTGTAACAAAAGTTTTAATCACTAATTCATGAAGTTCTTCAGTGACTTCCTTACTGGCTCTACGAGCGTCTTTAATTTTTTGCATTGCACCAGGAGCAGATGGATCTTTCAAAAAAACTTCGAGTCCTGCAACGGAATCAATAATATGCCTAGCACTTTGATCAAATAAATCAAAAAAAACTGGATCTTTTCCAAAGAATTTTTGTAATGAAAACATTTTTCCCTAGCGTGAATAAAAATAAATATTCAAGAGACAAAGTAGACAGCGCCCACTCCACAAAGTCCAGCATAAAGAGAAGCAGACGAAAATGAATTTAAAAATAAGGGAGATGAAAAATTGTAAGGAAAAAAATGGTGAGAGACGGTTTCGAACCGCCGTAGACTTACGTCAGCAGATTTACAGTCTGCCCCCTTTAGCCACTCGGGCATCTCACCAAAAAAAGAACAGTCGACAAGCCATTGACCAAAGTAACTTACCGAATCACCACCTGACGGAAGCGACAAACATATGTCTCCAGCAAACTCCCCCTGAGGGAAAAACCTCTCACTCAGCAACTCCACCGGAGCGAAGCGACCAGTCGTTTGCCGGAGGCAAACTCCCCGAAGGGAAAAAATGGAGCGGGAGACGAGGCTCGAACCCGCGACCCTCAGCTTGGAAGGCTGATGCTCTACCATCTGAGCTACTCCCGCCCATTCGTTGATAGTTCTAAGGAAAAACAATCAAAGGATAGCCGGCTTGTTTGTGTGGTAGGGGTAAAAGATTACAGATAATTGGGGAAGTGATCAACTTTTAGGGGAATTTCGGGAAATTAAAGGGAAATGTAGAATGCGCGGCATGAAGAAAACACTGGGAATTTTTGGGGCGGGGAAAATTGGCGATGCGCTTTGTGCGCTAATTTGCGAGGCAAAAAAATATAATGTTGTGGTTTTTGATAGCGAACAAGCTCCGCTGGATCATTTAAAGGCGAATTGGGAGCAGGAATTCTCTAAAGTAGGATTAAAATTTGAGGCTCGAAAGATTGACCTTAAAATCGCGGATTCAGCAAAATTATTGATGAAAGAACTCGATGCTGCTCTTAGTGCTCTTCCATTTTTTTGTAACGTTGAACTTGCACACTACTGTGCAGAGTTGGGTGTTCACTATTTTGATTTAACTGAAGATGTTGAAACGACGAAGGCTATAAAAAAAATTGCATCACAATGTAAAACTGAAGCGATGTTTATGCCGCAGTGTGGACTAGCCCCTGGATTCATTTCAATTGCAGCACACTCATTAGTACTAGAATTTGATTCAGTCGAGACTGTTCGCATGAGAGTTGGAGCGTTGCCGCTCTTTCCTTCGAACAGATTAAAATACAATCTGACATGGTCAACTGAAGGTCTTATCAATGAATATGGAAATCCATGTGAACTTCTTGAAAATGGAAAAATGCGAACTGCAGATGCTTTAGAAGGCGAAGAGAGATTCTCACTTGATGGAGTTGAGTATGAAGCATTTAACACTTCTGGAGGGCTTGGAACGTTGTGTGAAACTCTTTCTGGAAAAGTGAATAACTTAAACTATAAATCAATCCGTTATCCTGGTCATTTAGAATACATTAGATTCTTAATGAAAGATCTTCAATTTAATGAAAATCGTACTGAATTAAAAAAGATTTTTGAGCGAGCCATTCCGAATACAAAGCAGGATAAATGTATCGTTTACGTTGAAGTGGTAGGAAAGAAAAAAGGAGCTCTCTTACAAAAAACTTTTGTAAAAACAGTCTATAGTGGAAATGTTGCCGGTACATTGTTAGGCGCGATTCAAATAACAACTGCTTCTGGAATTTTAGCACCTGTTGATATTTTCCTGAGTCAAAAAAACCTCTCGAAAGGATTTCAAAAAATTGAACAGATCCCTCTTCAAGAGTTTTTGGCGAATGAGTTTGGACACTACTACAGTTAGTATTTTTAATCTCGAGTGATAAGAACCGCTGCTGCCATTCCTCCAGCTGCGCAGACGCTTATTAATCCTCTTTTTAGATTACTTCTTTTTAATTCGTAGCAAAGCGATGTTAAAAGTCTTCCACCAGTTGCTGCAAATGGATGACCAAGAGCAATAGATCCACCATTCACATTTATTTTTTCAGCAGGAATTTTTCCGATTGGTTTTAAGTCTGGGAATAAGCTCCATCCCTCTTCCCAAATTTTTAGATTCGCTAACACTTGAGCAGCAAAAGCTTCGTGAATTTCGAATCTATCGATATCACCAACTGATAATCCTGTTTTTTGAAGAAGCTTAGGAACCGCAAGTCCAGGTGCCATTAAAAGTCCTTGTTTAGGATGCAGCGCTGAAAATTCAACTGCTTCAATGTATCCTAAAATTTCCAAACCACGGCGTTTTGCTTCTGTATCGGACATAAGAAGAACTGCAGATGCTCCATCAGTTAGAGAGCTCGAATTACCTGCCGTTAAAGTTCCTTTATCACTTCGATCAAAAACTGGCTTCAATGAAGCAAGTTTTTCAAGTGTTGTATCACCACGTACGAGGTTATCTTTTTTCGAACCGTTAACGCTTATTATCTCTGCATCAAATTTTCCTGCTGCGATTGCAGAAGCTGCATTTTTATGACTTTGAAAAGTTACTGCATCTTGTTCTGCTCTTGGAATTGAAAATTCTTTTGCAGAAATTTCGCAGTGCTGACCCATGGTTAACCCTGTTGAAGGCTCTTTCGGTGAAGGTGGGATTGGAGAGATGAATTTTAATTTAAAGCTTAAAAGAACTTTTAATTTCTGAGAAAATGTTTTTGCTTTTGAAAGGTTCATAAAGAATTGCTCTCCGTCTCTGCGCCACGAAAGCGCTGGTTGAGACATTGATTCACTACCACCTGCAATTCCGATTGAGATTCTTCCACTGGTGATTCCTTCACGGATCATATTTGCTGCAACAAGGCCACTGATACAGTTGTTTGAAATAAAATGTGCGGGAAGCGATGCAGGAAGCCCAGAGCGAATCACTAGTTCTCTGGCTGCATTACCAAACCTTGGATCAAGAAGTACAGTCGAGTAAATGATTTCATCGACTTCTTCTGGTTTTACAGAGGTCTTTTCGAATAGTCCTTTTACACTTGCAATTCCAAGGTCAAGAAAGTTTTGATCTGCGAACGTTGTTCCTGCTCTTACGAAAGGCGTTCTTGCTCCGGCTACGATTGCTACTTTTGTCATAGTGACAAGTTTGGCTTATGTGGGGGTAAGTAGAAAGCTGGGATTTATGGCATTACTTGAAGTAATTTTCTGGGTTCTTGATTTGTTTTTTTAACGCGAAGCGACTGTATAAGAAGTCAAGCATGTGTTTCTAACAAATCTGCATTTCTGAGATTTTTGTTAGAATAAAAGTCACGAAGAGTCGCATTAAGAGTAACAATCAACCTACGCATAGCAGC
>JBIKWN010000068.1:0-12738 GCA_044356295.1 Bdellovibrionota bacterium | reverse complement strand
CTCTGTTGAAAAAAAACTGCTTCTTGATTTGAGACTGTAATCACTGTGTCTGCGATTGCAGCGTGAGAAAGCTCTCTATTAAGAGTTCTTGAGATCTCTTCTTGAGGCAGGGGTGAGTTTTGGATACTTTTCTCTAAGACTTTTCTATTTGCATAGAGTGCCTCAGCATCGTAAATGATCTTCATTTTGTTAAATAGAGAAGGATCCTTATCAAATAATTCTGAGATATAACTCATATTGTGAGGACGAAAAACAAAGATGTACTCATAGAATGTTTTTCTCTCGTTCATGAAAGTTTCTAGATGTGTATATTGAAAGTCTTTAAAAACTTCTACCTCTGGATTGATTTCGTTGTATATTTCACTCCATTCTATTGGCTCAGAAAAAACACCACTATGTGTTCTTGCCATTGAACATACAGTAATTGACGCTCCCATATCAGCTAGCAAGTTTATGATAATTTGGGAGCGAGGATGACCAGCACCAAACTTTATGAGAGGGACGGCATCTTCTATAAACAGAATTCTTGGCTTATCTTTATAGTCGTTTCGAGCATGAATGATATTCTCTTTTGTAAAAGGGAGTTTTTTTAATAGAAAGTCTTTATGCAAAGTTAGGATCTTTTCTTGATTATTGAGGAGTAAATTCTGCCTCCATAACGAGGAATATGATGAGCCAAATTCAAAGTGATTTATTATTATGTTTGGATTATAAACTGTTCTGTATCCAAGAGCTTTGAGTCGTAAACATAGATCCACATCTTCATAATACATAGGAGATAAATCTTCATTTAATCCTCCAATTTGTTCGAGCAACTCTTTTTTTACTAAAAGAAAAACCCCAGAGCAGAAATCGACAGTTCGTTGGAAATTATACTGGGGATTATCGGGATTGCCGTGTCTTCCATATCCATTGCAAGTGCCGTCTTGCCAAATAATCGAACCCGCTTCTTGCAGCGTCCCATCTGGTAATATAACTTTGCCACCTACGGCTCCAATATCAGAAGCGCTGCAAAGTGTTTTTAATGCTATAGATAAACTGCATGGTTCAATAGCAGCATCATTGTTTAAAAGAAGAATAAATGCACCTTTACAGTGTGAAATTACTTGGTTGACTGCTTTAATATAAAAGTTATTTGTTTTATTTTTAAAAACTGTTGCACCTTTAGTTCTTTGTAATAGGAGCTCAGTTTCATCAGTTGAATTATTATCGATAATTATTATTTCGATCGGGACATCGTAGTTCTTTTGTAATGCTTGAAAGCATCGAAGCGATAATGCCGCTTGATTATGAAGTACAATAATTATTGAAATAGTTGGCTTTTCGGATTGTGGAAGAAGTAAGTCGGTTTGTTGTTGTAGGAATTGTTTTAAGGATTCTTGGGTGATTCTTAATGTTTTTCCCTTGTAAAGAATATCTCTTTCGAGAATCCATTCCTTATATTGCTGTTCTTCGATGAATCCTGTTCGACGAATTCCGGATTTAAATTCTGCTTCTCCATGAAGCACCCAATGTTGATACCCTGAGATGAATTGTCCAATAGTGACTGCATATGCAACATCTGGATTAGCTGCTAAATAAAGATCTTCCCGAAAAATAGTATCGTATTCGAAAAAACCAGGTTTTCGCTTTCCATGTATATATTCTTTTTGTCCTCGGATAATCCAATGCTCAAATCCTGACCTAAGCCTTTTGTGCTGAATTGCATCATAAACATCTTGATTTTGCCTTAGATAGATCTGCTCATCAAAGTTTTCAAGTAGCCATTGAGGAGTGAAACGTTTTGAAAATCTTAATCGAATTTTATTTGTAGTTCTAATAACAAGGTTACAGAGTAAAGAAATCATAAAAATGAATCTTGAACAGTAAGTATCCAAATTACTTGATGTGATATCACCTAATTCGGTGATTTTTACATTAGCAGATTGTGCATGTTTACTGTGCATGAAGATGAGTGACGATAGCTATCTATTATTCTATTATCAATACTTTGATAGTATATATGTTTAAAACTAATATGAAGGATCTATTCCTGTGATAGTTTTACTGAATGAAGTTGTAGTTAAATTTTGATTAATGAATTAAACGAGAATGAAGGACACTGTATCAGCCTATTATTTAGTGCACGGCGCACCATCATACTTCAAAGCTTTTGGCATATCAGTAAAGTCTCTTTTAGAGTACACAGATTTTAATATATGCATTTATACAGATAACAAAAATTTATTAGAGATACCTTCCAGTAAACGTATTCAAATCAAAACCTTTCGGAATAATCAAGATCCTCTCGATAGAGCACAAAGATTTCTTTTAAAGTTTAAAGGTATTAAGGAGTGTTTTAAGCAGAGTGATTGCAGTCATATTCTCATGTTGGATGTTGATACATTATTCAATAAGAGGGTTTCTTCGCAGAATTTGATTTCAACTCTTGGTGATCGTTCTTTAGGAATGGTAGAACAAACAAAAATTCGAGGATCAACTATGTCGAGAAAAGACTTTCTCGAGCATTATAAGAATTTTTCTTTAAAATTTATTGACCCAACTATTCAAAGCCCTAGAGTTGAAGATTTTCGATTTTATAATTCGGGGGTAGTAATTGCTGAAAAACATGAACTTTTAAAAATTGTTGATTCCACTCTCGACCAAATTAATTCCCGTCAAGAAAGACATCAGGTTGAGCACCATATGATCGCTGACCAAGATTATTTCCAATATTGGGCTAATAATGTGAACCCAAAGGGTGTTACTGAATTAAGTTGGCATTGGAATCACTGTGAACACTGGGATCTCGACTTTCCTAATAAAGATGCAAATATATTTCACTATAGTAATTTCTGTGAGGGGCCTCACGACAAGTGTTTTCTTGAAATGAATAGTCGTCGTGATAAAAATGAGATTACTTATGTAATTATTACTTTTAATTCATCTCGTTGTATTGGCGATTGTCTTACCTCTCTTTTTGAATCAGGAGTTCCTAATAAGAATATTATTGTTTTTGATAACAACTCAGAAGATACAACTATTGAAATAGTCGAAAAACATAACGTTTCTATTTTTAGAAGTAATAAGAATTTGGGTTTTGCCAAAGGATGTAATCAAGCAGTAAAGCATGTGCAAAGTGCATATGTATGTTTTTTGAACCCTGATTGCCTGATGAACAGTGAAGTAACCGAGGAAGCAATAAAGGTTCTTATTTCTAATCCTGAACAAGTAGCTGCTCCTTTTATTACAATGGATAAGCATGTTATGCAGGCAGGCATTCAGCCAGGATATACACTGTTAAAATTGGCAGTAGATCTTATTGAGAGTAATTTTTCACACAGACCGATAGTGCAACGCGTTGTTACATGGCACAAAAAATCTAAATGGTTTCACTCTGATTTGTGGCAATGGCCTTTGGGGACGTGTATGTTTACCAGTGTAGGGCTTTATACGTCTCTACAGGGGTTTCAAGAAAAATACTTTTTATACATGGAAGATGTCGATTTTGGATTGAAATTGAAAAAGAATAAAATCGCCCTGAAGCAGTTATATTCGGCTGTACAACATCAACCCCAAACAGGTTCCGATATTTCCAATCAAAAACGACTTATACTGTTGAATCAAGCAAGATTAATCTACGCTAAAGAACATTATGGGTCTCTTTTTTACGTATTCTTGATCTCTCTATTAAAGATACAAATTTTTATAAGAAAGATTAAAGCGCGATAGTTTCAATGAATTACTATTTTTTACCCGGAATTGGAATTTATGGTGGAATCAAAGTTGGTTTTCAATTTTGCCAGATGCTTGATGGATTGGGCATAAAAATTGTAGTTGTAACCCCAGATGGCAAAGCCCCTGTTTGGTTTCGCTCTAGTGCTTCGGTGATTGCAGAGGAGGAAGCAATGAAAAAAATTACTGCACACGATACAGTTATTTTTTCACTACCTCATGACTATTTAAGATTAAAAAAAATCTCTAAGAAGCTAGTTTTTCATTGCCAAGGAACGGATCCACTGATTGATCCTATCTTACTCGATCACGAGGTTACGTTATTAAATTGTTGGCAACAGGCAAAAGACTATATGCTTAATGCTGGAAGGGAATCGATTTCGGTTGGGATATCAATTGCAGATGCATTTTTTTATGATGGCACATTAAAAGATTCTCACCTGATATCTTTTATGTCTCGCCGTGGTAAGGAAGTAATGTCGACACTCTTAGATTTTAATCATGACCTTACTGTTTCTCTGATTGATGGAATGCATCAAGAACAGGTAGCCACAACATTCAAAGAAAGCACATTCTTTGTAGCAACATCAAAAAATGAATGGTTTGGATTGCCAGCTCTTGAAGCGATGGCTTCGGGATGTGTGGTTTTATCCGTACCAGTTGTAGGTGGTACAGAGTACCTTAAAAATGAGCAAAATTGTTTTTATGGAGAAGCTGAATTTTTAAAAGATAAATTAAAATCTTCACTTATGGATAATCTTCTTATCCGTGAACTGCAATTTGAAGCAGTAAATACTGCTTTATATTATACACACCAAAAGCAAGCTAATCATTTAAAAATGATGCTCAGTAATCAATTACATTTTTTAGTTCATTAATGTGAATACTACTATTGGCGTTATCATTCTAACAAAAGATCTAAAAGGACTTCTTGATCATTGCTTAAGAGCTCTCTATATAGCTCTTGATAATGTTAAGGCAAACTTCGAGCATCAAATTGTTATTGTCGATAATTGCTCTAATGTGCCTTTTCTTAAAGCAGAATATGAAACTAACATTCAATCACTTATTCGATTCGATACTAACACTTCCTTTGCTCGAGCTAATAATATTGCAGTTAAAAAGATCAATACTGAATATGTTTGTTTACTTAACAATGATGTTTTTTTACATCCATTCGCTTTGTGCGAAATGATAGAAAGTTTTCAAACACTATCAGTTGATATTGTAGGTACAAGAATGATTTTCCCAGATAATACTATCCAGCACTGTGGTGTGATATTTGGTCCAGATGAGGTAGGTCCTTATCATCGTGAGCGAATGAAACCTAGTTTAACAGTACCTCGCGTTACTTTTTTTGGACAAGCGGTTACGGGAGCTTGTTTGATGACTCGAAGAAGTTTCTACAATGAGTTGCAAGGACTTGATGAGACCTTTGGCTTTGGGCTTGAAGACATTGATTTTTGCCTCCGTGCTAGACAAAGCGGCGCAAAGATAGTTTGCTGCCAGAAATATGATTCATTGCATTTTGAATCAATGACGCCTGGTAGAATTTCGCTTGATATTGATTCAAGGCAGCGGTTTATGACGAAATGGCAAGGTAAATATACAATCGATGGTTAATATCTCTCTTATAGTTCATTCTAAAAATTCCCAACAAGTATTAGCTGCACTTATTGAAAGTACTGCATGGATAGAAGATCGCATATTAGTTGATATGGAGAGCACAGATGCAACCGTATCTTTAGCAGCGAGTTCCGGTTTTAGAATCAAAGCCGTGAAAAATCATCCTCGTGTCGATGGAGTGCGGAATCAATTTATTGAAAAAGCTAAGTTTGATTGGGTTTTAGTTCTCGATTCGGATGAATATCTGTCTGAAGATGCTAAAGATTCCATTACTGATTTAATTGAAAGTCATCAGAGTCAAATCGACGCGTTTGCAATTCCACGGTTTAATTTCATAGCTGGTAAAATTATGAAAGCTACCGGATGGTATCCGGATCATCAGATACGTTTATTTAAAAAGGAGACAGTGTCCTGGAGTGACTATAATCATGTGCCACCTGCTGTCACAAATTCTTGTAGACTCCTTTATTTAAGACCACCATGTCTACATATTCATCATCATAATTATGATTCGATTACGGATGTTATAAAGAAGCAGTTACACTATGCAATCAATCAACGCTATGACTATGATTTTGACTTTCTGGAATATATCCATAAGTCGTATCAGAACAGAATAACAAGAAATACTCCCGAACAAGATGGACAAGTATCTTCTGTGCTTTCTGTCATCATGGCTTGGGATGCAATTATGCAAGGACTAATACATTGGGATAGGTTAGATCCAAAACCAGATATTCAAGCACTTCTTGCTTCGCCTATGTTTAGTGAGAATAAATATCGGAATCTTCAGAGTGAAGTAATGAGGTTAACTGCTGTAAATCAGCAACAGGGTGATCAGATAAATATGTTATTGAATTGTTTACCGATCAAAGCTTCAAGATTTATAGGAGGAACTTTTCCTACTATGAAGAGTGTTATTAAAAAGTTTTTATTACGTTAAAGCATTTATCTGTTTAAAAGTGAGCGTCCCTGTAATTAAGCCGCCATCTTTTGGATTCTTGATAAATACATTTTACTAGGACCATCTTCACTGACTAACTGTATACATTCTTCAAAAGCATTTTTTGCAGTTTCCCAATTACTTTGTCGATATGCTTCGACTCCCACCTCAAACGTATCTCTCAGTTTAGTTGCAACGATATCGTTATCTTCATGCATTGCGAGTAACTCATATACTTTTAATTTTTCAGCTTTGCCTTTTACTGAAATAACATCAATTTCACGAGCAATAATTGCATCTTTTGCTAATATAAATGTTTGCTCTGAAATAAGTATCTTAGTTTGATATTCTCTGTTGGCACCTTCTAAGCGCGATCCGATATTTACTGGGTCTCCAATCACTGTATAACTTCTTGATAAATCGGATCCAATATTACCAACGACAACGTCACCAGTACTTATTCCAATCCTCATATCGATTGTTGGAGTATTCTTCCTTAGCCCTGTTAGTTCAGGAATCTCGGACCTGAACTTATGTAAAGCTTGAAGTTGTTTCAGTGCAGCTCGACAAGATAATTCAGCATGCTGTTGCTCGTCAGTAAACGGAGGACCCCAAAATGCCATGACTGCATCACCAATAAACTTATCAATGATACCATCACAACTCTGTATAGCTTCTGCCTGAAGAGTAAAAAATCTATTAAGAATATTGACCATAAGAGTTGGTGTGAGGTGTTCGCCGAGACTAGTAAAGCCTACAAGATCGGCAAATAAAACTGTCATTCGTCGTCGTTCACTTGGGACTCCAGTTGTTACATGAGGAAGAATAATTGTTTCAAGTATTCGAGGATCGACATATTTTCCAAATGTGTTTTTTAGCTGCTCTTTTGCTTTAAGCTCGGTTACAAAAAAATTAAAAGTCTCTGCAAGGGCGCCTATTTCATCTTTAGAAGTAATTGAAACTTGTATACTGAGGTCTCCACTTTTTACACTCTTCATTCCAGCTATGAGTGACCATATCGGTCTAACCAGCTGTCGACTAATCGAAGCAGCAACTAATAATCCTAGTAAAACAGTCGTCGTGGTAAGAGCAAATGCCAACCATACAATCTTTGCTTGTCTCGTATCAGTCTTACGTGCTGATTCGTCAACATTCGATAGTGTTTTTGCTTGTAATAAAGATCGATTTTGTTGAATCTCTCGCTGTATGTCATTGACTACTTGAAGTAATGCTTTTGCTTTGTCGATTTCGCCACTGCTTACGAGATCAAGAATTTGAGACTGTCTTGCTGTAATGATTGGATAGCTTTCTTTAACTTGAGTGTAAATTGCATTTATTTCTCCGTAATCAGAAGTCTCAGAATCCTTCGCATCTAAAAGTATATCTTCAATTTTTTTAAACTCAGAATCTAACTGAGAAGAGAAAATCGAATAATTTTTCTTTGCTTCTTCGAGAACTGAATTATCTGAAGAAACGCTTGTGACAGATCCATACCATCTTTCAAAAGCCAGTCGTCTTCGTAGTCCAAACTCATTTAAATCTGCAAATGCGGCACTCAAAGGAATATCGATACGTACGACATGATCAAAATCAGAATTAATTTGCCGAATTTGCCAAAAAAGAATGCATACTAAAGTAATCGTCATGCAAAGGAGTAAGACAGCCAGCCCAAATATTTTACCTGCGATTCCTGAGAGTACTGGCATAACGAGATTCTAATTTTCTTACTACTTTATATATTCTGATTCAAATTAACTGATAACTGTAGATGATGAAAGGGTATGGTCACAACTCTTTCATTTATTCCTTGAAAAGTCATACACATAATGTATGCTTTGCTCAAATTATTCTGTTTAAAATAAAGGCTTTTTATGCGTTTCCTACGTTAAGTGACATTTTTAATTACTTTAGCAATGGGCATAACGATACCTTTCAAATGTTTTGCTGCAACAACACTTCCTGAAGGAGCCCTTGTTAGATACGGTGGAGCCGAGTGTGCGCAACTGTCACCTGGGACTCTTTGGATAGCTGGGGTCATAGATAAAAAAGGAAAGTTTACCTCCTTTGCGTCGAGCATTTCGGCATTAAACAGGAAAATTAAAAAAGCTTCTGGTTCTACAAAGACAAGGCTCAAGAAGCAGTTAAAGTCGTTACAGAAAAAAGCTAAGCAGCTTGGTACGGTTTGCAGTACTCTTGGAACTGGGGTTGCTGCGGTCACAGGTTCGCAAAGTGCAGCTTCTGGGTTTAATCAGATTCTGTGGACTGATGATATGAAAATATTCATTCCTTCACTCAGTAATGCTAATAGCGGGGAAATTTATAGTTATTTTTGTCCTCCGAACGGCACCATCGATACCGTTTGGGGAACTGATACGTATACTGCTGATTCGTCAATTTGCAATGCTGCGGTTCATGCTGGACTTATTACTTCGCAAAATGGAGGGAATGTCAGATTGAAAATCAAGAATGGGCTAAGTCAATATATTGGAAGTACAAGAAATCGAGTCAATTCTTTGATGTATTCTTCGTTTGACGTTAGCTACTCTTTCCTCAATATTTCAACTGGTAATGAGATTGGATCAACAACTCCACCAATAATGATTTCCGGTGTGCGAATCACGACTTTTAGAGGAAGTAATGAGACCGTTTATTCTTTTATTTGTGCAGCGAATGGTTCAGTTGGCTCACTTTGGGGAACTGGAACGTATACGGATGATTCAGTTGTATGTACTGCTGCTGCACATATTGGGAAAACTACCCTTTTAAAGGGTGGAGTAGTCAACGTTGTGATTCGACCAGGTCAAACTTCTTATGTTGGTTCTAAACGAAATAAGATTACGTCGAATAACTATGGTAACTGGAATGGAAGTATCAGTTTTAATTAAGCCTTGAATACTTTAATTCGAAGTTTCTGTGCAAGTCGTATCATCTTTTCATCGTAAGAGAATATGGAGGCATCGTATTTTACAACATCCGCAAGTATAAGCAGGTCAGGGATTCCTCCTAGCAGACCCGAACCTTTGGCGCGATAAAGTAATTTTTCACATTCTTGTGGTGTAGCAAAAGATTCAATAGGAAGAAGTGCATTACAAAGTCGCTGTAGAATTGTGAGTTCTTTCTTTCTAACTCCAGCATAGAGTTCTAGTCTTACGGTAGGAGAGAGGAGCACTTGATTATTAAGTGTCAGAATAGCGAGTGTATCTTCGCTCGAGCCTCTTAGATATTCGATAAAAACCGAGGTGTCTACAACGACCAGTGAATTTTTAGACTTATCCTTCATAGTCTCGTTCTTTTACGAGCCTCATTAAGATTAATGTCAATTTTAATTCGCCCCCTTAAATCTAGAATTGAGCGACGATTCTGCTGAGCGATGAGCTCTTTGAGCCCCGCAATAAGGGCGTCGGTTTGGTTAAGACTCGTTACAGCGCAAGCCATCTTTAATAAATCGGCAGGGATATTAGTAGATATTTTTTTAAGCTGGGTAGTCATATAGAAAATAGTATAAATTTATATATACGTAGAATAGCATATTATATATATAGTGAAAAGGAATGATTATTACGGTTTGATTGCAAAATAAATATCAGTAGATAGCGTTAAACTATTAAGTTGCTTTGAGTATAAGAGTGAAAAAAGGCATTCTAAAACTACTATTTCTTTTCTAGAGGAGATGCTCATCTTAATATCCTAAAGATATTACACTTGATACTTGGATTCCGTTGTAATCTCGGATATTTATAAAGGTGAGCGTCCCCTTATACCAATGTCATTAAGTTAAGGATTTTCCCCCGTGACCTTGACCGTAGGCGTGAGCGTGACCTGCTCTCTTTCGTTCACGCCTACGCTCACGCTCACGTTCACGGGGGATCATGTGCTTAACTTAATAACATTACCCCTTATACACACAGGGCGCTGACTAGTTTTTAAAAATAATGGAAAATACTATTTCCATAAATAGGCTTAATGGGTATACTATTAACTATTATGGGACGATCAACAGTAACACTTCTTCCAGCTCTTCAAGAACGCTTATCAGCGATCGGTGAAAATATTCGCCTTGCAAGGTTACGCCGTCGGTTATCGGCTGAACAAATATCTGAACGAGCAGGAATTACTAGACCAACACTACGAGGAATTGAGCGTGGCGATCCATCCGTTTCATTCGGAGCATATGCAAATGTATTTTTCTGTTTGGGGTTAGAAAAGGACCTGACACTTCTTGGAAATGATGATGAACTCGGTCGTAAACTTCAAGATGTACAACTAACCACTAAGCGCCGTGCTCCACGTAGGCTACAAAAATCCACTGCTACGTTATCAGTAAAACCTAAGCGGAAAAAATAATGAAAGGTAACACTCAACGACTCATTGAAGTGTGGGCAGATTGGATAGGCCTTGGAAAGCCAGTTCGCATGGGAATATTGTCAGCTGCTACAGGTAAAGGTAAAGAAGTATTCTCATTTGAGTACGATCCAAATTGGTTGCAATTGGGAATGGCTCAAACGCTTGATCCATCGCTTCTTTTATTTGGAGGAGCGCAGTATCCAAAGACTGGAAAATCAAACTTTGGAATTTTCTTAGATTCTGCCCCCGACCGGTGGGGTCGATTTCTTATGGATCGAAGAGAAGCTCAACTTGCTAGAGAAGAGAAACGTACAAGACGTATTCTCTATGAGTCTGATTATCTCTTAGGAGTATTCGACCAACATCGTATGGGAGCTTTACGATTTCGTCTTAATCCGAATGAAGCATTTTTGGACAATAATAAAGAATTTGCTTCACCGCCTTGGACTTCACTTCGTGAACTTGAAACAGCATCTCTCTCCTTAGAAAAACCAGGAGTAGAGAAAGATAAAAATTATAAACGTTGGCTTGCAATGCTGATTGCACCTGGAGGATCTCTTGGTGGAGCTAGACCAAAAGCAAGTGTCATTGGAACCGATGGACATTTATGGATTGCAAAATTTCCAAGTCGAAATGACACCATAGACTTTGGAGCATGGGAGTTGATAGTGCACGACCTTGCAAAAAAATCTGGAATTATTGTTCCCGAAGCAATGGCTCGCACATTTAACACTAAACGTAACACGTTTCTGACCAAGCGTTTTGATCGAACAGTCAAAGGAGCTCGCTTACACTTTGCTTCTGCAATGACGCTTCTCAATCATAACGACGGCGACGGAGCCGCTTCAGGAGTAAGCTACTTAGAACTTGCAGAGCTCATTATTAAAGAGGGAGCACGTCCCAGTGCAGATCTAGAACAGTTATGGCGTAGAATTGTTTTTTCAATATGTGTTTCAAATACCGATGACCATTTAAGAAATCACGGATTTTTACTCACACAAAATGGTTGGGTTTTATCTCCAGCATACGATATCAATCCAGTTTCTCGCTCAGATGGACTGGCACTCAATATTTCAAAATCTGACAATTCACTTGATCTAAATCTTGCACTTGAAGTTGCACCTTTCTTTCGTATCAAAGAGAAACGAGCAAAGACAATTGTGAAAGAGGTTTCATCTGTAGTTAGAGATTGGCGGCTCTTGGCTAAGAAGATGAAATTATCTTCGGATGAAATAGGGGAGATGGAACCGGCTTTTCGATTTTATTAAAGGTGAGCGTCCCCTGATTACTTGGCTCCCTCTTGTAGAGTTAAAAGTGAATCAGTCTTCTTTTTCATGATAAAGAGACTCTCGAAACTTTTCAGGATATCGAGATTTTATATTAGAGGAAAGGGCCCGTACTTCCTCAAGGCTAACAGCGCCCCCGTCAACTGGTAGCATGCAAAGAGCAACGTCACAGGATGATTCTAACCCCCAATAACCGCTGTCATAATCCCTAAAGAAAAAATATCTCTCCCCATCATAGTTCTCTCTATTTTGGCATAAAGGACTGGTTGTTCCAGGATGATAGCAATTCAGCTCAAGCGAGAATTTTTTCCCTTCATAATCAATGGTGGTAATTTTACCTGCCATTTTACTTCGAAAAAATTGGTCTCTTTCCAAGCCGAAGAACTGCAAAAAATCATCTAGTTGCGCATTATATCTTGCATAATGATTTGGGGCTATTGCCGCTGTAGCTAAACGGAGAACGATGTTCATGGATTTAACACCTGTGACTACACCAAATTTCTCTCCATCCCCCTGTAATGTATCGCGAAGTGATATATTATAAGCATACTCCGATCTCGTCACTGACAGACACATTTTAAAGAGAGGTGTCGCAGCTGCTTCGTAATCAAACACTCGGACATATCTTTTACCGATAGCCAGTTCCTCAAGTGTTTCCCTAATTTCCCGGAAGAATCTATCCATTTTTTCATTGCTTCTGGTCTGAATACTTTCGGCTGGCATATTAAGAGCAGCAAACAACTCTTGTGCTGGATTTTCTCTAGTCGGATTCTCCAATACCGATATACCCAGAACTTTAGAGAGCGCTGTCATCAAACCATCAAT
>JBIKWN010000066.1:0-12904 GCA_044356295.1 Bdellovibrionota bacterium | reverse complement strand
AAGTACGCGAAGGGATAATTATTTTCTTCGCGTACTTCGCGACCTTCGCGTTACTAAATGGAAAAAATATCAAATCTTTGTTTAGTAGTAACTTTTCAATTACTTAATGCACATAGATTGGTACCGGACAGTAGTGCTTTAGAACCAAACCCCACGGTAAATCTCTGCATTATCAAGGCACTTCCCAGCACCTTCAACAACTGCTGCAAGTGGATCATCAGCAATAGTTACCGCAATTTGCAGCTCTTCTGAGATTTTCTTATCGATACCTTTGAGAAGCGCTCCACCACCAGCAAGAGACATTCCGCGGGATAAAATATCGCCACTCAGTTCAGGAGGAGTATTTTCAAGTGCCTGACGAATCGCAGCAGTAATCGTTGCAACAACTTCACTACTTGCTTCACGAATCTCGTCACTGGTAACACGTTTAGAATCAGGTGCTCCACTTATAAGGGAACGTCCGCGAACATCCATTTCTTGTCCATCATAATGGCTGTGTGCGCTACCTACAGTTTTTTTAATTAACTCTGCAGTTGCTTCACCAATCAGTAAGTGATGGCGACGCCTCATGTGATTAATAATGGCTTCATCCATCGCATCTCCACCTTCACGAACAGAGAGCGAATAAACGATATCTTTTAAACTAATGACTGCTATATCAGTAGTCCCACCACCGATATCAACAATTAAAGAAGCTGTTGCTTCAGTCACTGGAAGGTTACATCCGATTGCAGCAGACATTGCTTCATCGATAAGCTTTACTTCTCGGGCCTGACGCTCGACTGCTTCACGAATAGCACGCTTTTCTACTTCGGTAATACTACTTGGTACTCCAACAATGACTCGAGGAGGAAAAATTCCGCGGTTCTTTTTTCGAACTTGGGCAAGAAAATGATTAAGCATCATACTTGCTGCTTCAAAATCAGCAATAACGCCGGTTCGGATTGGACGAATAACTTTGACACCGTCCGGAGTACGACCAAGCATTATTTTTGCTTCACTGCCGTAAGCAACTGGCGTTTTTTGATTGCCATCTATCTTAACAGCGATGATAGTAGGCTCATTTAATATTATCCCCTTACCCTTTTCGTAGATTAGGGTGTTAGCGGTTCCAAGGTCGATAGCAAGATCACGGGCAACAAGACGAAACATAGGGTATAGTGTATAGTATTCATTTGAAAAAGAAACTTCCGAGAGAGGAATAAAACTATGGCACAAAAAATTGGTGTAATTGGCGCAGGACAAATGGGAGCAGGCATCGCTCAGGTTGCAGCTTTTGCTGGATATGAAGTGCGCCTGTTTGACGCACACGATGCTTCCCTGAAAAAGGGGATGACATTAATTGAGACACTGCTTCAAAAAGCCGTAGAAAAAGAAAAAATTACAGCTGAGCAAAAAAAAGAGACTTTATCTCGCTTAACTCCTTGCACAAAACTTGAAGACCTTAGTGACCGAACTGTTTGTATTGAAGCTATCGTTGAAAACTTTGAGATAAAAAAAGAACTTTTTCAGAAACTCGATTCACTGCTTCCCAAAGAAGCAATTCTTTGTAGTAACACTTCGTCGATCTCTATTACAAAACTTGCCAGCGTGACAAAACGTCCTGAACAAATGATTGGAATGCACTTTATGAATCCAGTCCCTGTAATGAAACTGATTGAAGTTATTCGAGGACTACAAACAAGTGATGCAACTTTTGATGCTGTTAAAACTATCTGCGAAAAAATGGATAAAACATTAGTCAAAGGCATTGATGGTCCTGGTTTTGTAGTGAACCGAATTCTTTGCCCGATGATTAATGAAGCAATTTTTCTGCTACAAGAAGGTGTTTCTGCAGAAGATATTGATAATGCAATGAAACTTGGAACAAATCAGCCGATGGGGCCATTAACTCTTGCTGACTTTGTTGGGCTCGATACGTTGCTCTATATTTTACGAATTCTTCACTCAGAACTTGGAGAGGATAAATATCGTCCATGTCCTTTGCTCGTTAAGTATGTTGAAGCTGGATGGTATGGTAAGAAATCTGGGCGTGGGTTTTATAAGTATTGAGTTAATTTTTTGTAAAGATCATCATATAAATGAGGATCCTCTGCTATTTTAGAAACGGCAGCACTGAGGAGATCCGCCATAATTTGTTCTACCTGCGCTAAAAAAAGGCAGAAGACAAGTAGTTAGGAGTGGGAACCCTTAGCACACTTGGTTCCTGCTTAACGATTATTCGTCGGTCGGTGGGGGCCTCGTCGGAAAGGATCGTGATGTTGTCGGTATCAACATCGCCAAAGTGTTTTAAGATTATAAATGTGAGCCTCTCCAATCCCAAGTAATTTACCCTACTCTTTTTCGCGTAACCTTAGGAAACTCTGACCATGTATTATACGATGCATATGACAAAATATCATGCCTAACGATACCACCTCAACATCAGAAACCGATCCACTTGCTGTAGTATTAAGACAGTATTTCGGCTTCACATCATTTCGCCCACTCCAGCGACAAATCATAGAGTCCCATCTTGAAAAGCGAGACACCCTAGCCCTGCTTCCTACCGGTGGTGGAAAATCTTTATGCTACCAACTCCCAGCTCTTGTTCGTAAAGGATTAACTGTTGTCATCTCTCCACTTATTGCCTTAATGAAAGATCAAGTGGATTCGTTAAAAGAGATGGGAATAAACGCTGGATTTTTAAACTCCTCACATGATGAAGCTTCTGCAAAAGAGATCTGGAAGCAGCTTTATAATAATAAAATAAAAATTCTCTACGTTTCACCAGAGCGCCTCATGATAGATGGAATGATTGATAAACTTATCTCTTTGAATCTTGAAGCACTTGCCGTTGATGAAGCACATTGTATTTCATCATGGGGACATGACTTCAGACCAGAATATAGAGCATTAAAAATCTTCAGAGAAAAAATTCCAGATCTTCCTATTATTGCTCTTACAGCTACAGCCACAAAACGAGTGCAAGATGATATTATTGAGTCACTCGAGTTAAAAAATCCTGCTATTTTTACAGCAAGTTTTAATCGACCGAATCTTTCATACAGAATCGTTCCCAAAATGTCAGCTATAAAACAGATTCTTGAAATCATAGCTGAACACAAAAACGAATCAGGAATTATTTACTGTTTAAGTAGAGCACAAACTGAAAAAGTTGCTGAAGCTCTAAGAAAGAAAAATATAAAAGCAGAAAGTTATCACGCTGGATTAACTGCTAAAGACCGTGAAAAACGTCAAGATAACTTTATCATCGATAAAACACAGGTCATGGTTGCAACGATTGCATTCGGAATGGGAGTTGATAAACCTGATGTTCGATTTGTCATCCATCACGATCTTCCAAAAAATATTGAAAGTTACTACCAAGAAACAGGGAGAGCGGGCAGAGACGGAATTCCAAGTGAGTGTGTTCTGCTCTACAGCCCAGGTGATGCAGCGAAAATAAGATCTTTTATCGATAGGATGGAAGATCAAACTGAGCAACAAACTGCACAAACGCAACTGACTCAGTTAATTCATTTTGCAGAATCATCTCAATGTCGAAGGGTGTCGCTGCTTCACTATTTTGGTGAAACTTACTGCTCTGATAAAGGAGAAGTTCTTGAGCAGTGCGGCACATGCGATAATTGCATCGCTCCTCGGGACCTTGTACATGGAACTGAGATTGCTCTTAAACTAATTTCTTGTGCACTTCGAGTGAAACAAATGAGCGGATTTAACGTTGGGCTTGTTCATCTTGTAGATATCTTACAAGGAAATGAAACTGAAAAAGTTATCAAATGGGGGCACGATTCTCTTTCAACGTTTGGCATTGGAGATGATATTAGTCGTACCGATTGGCAATATTACGGAAGAGAACTTATTAGTGCAGGGTTCCTAAGAATCAATCTTGAAAAATTTAGAACGATTGAAGTCACCCAAGCAGGGATGAAGTTTATTCAGGAAAAACCGAGTCTCACTTTAAAGAGACCTCTTATTTCTGCGTCCCTCAGTTCAGATAAACGGCGTGACCGAAGAATTCAACTTGGTGAAGAGTCGTATAATCAAGATTTTTTTGAAGTTCTTAGAAGATGGCGCGCTGATGTTGCTCGGCAGAAAGGTATACCTGCTTATATGATTTTGGGTGATAAAACGCTGCAAGAAATATCACGTAAAATGCCTCAAACACTTCGTGAGTTGGAGTCTGTTCATGGAATTGGTGAAAACAAACTTGCGCTTTATGGGGAGCAGATACTTGGGTTGTATTAAATGCAATCATTTGTGAATTAAGAAACTCTGATTACATTTAAGTGATTCTCTTCAAATCTTTGTTGGCTAGAAAAGTACCATCTTGATATCCGCTGCTCGTAAAAGAATGTAATAACCTAAGATCAATAGCTTACAGAATGCTGTTGCTTCAATAATCTTCAGGTAAACATCAACCAGATTGTATAAACCACTGCTTCCACGATACTAATGCGGCTTCGACTCTGACTTTCTACACCACTCGTTGTTTCCTACTCGTTAATACTTACAAGTTCAATTGGACCTATCACTCCTTTAGAGGCGCAGACATCTGGGATCTAGAAGTGCCAGATCAAAAAAGTGTTACCACAAGAACATCAACTCCAACTGCAAGATTCAAAGCAATCAAAGCTGGTTGGGCAAAAATGCAAAATAAAACTACTAGAAAAAGCTTTTCGTTAAGCCTTAGGTCGACTATTCTTATTGTATGCCATTCTATCATCGATTAGGAAACATACCTCACAAACGACATATTCAATTTAGAAAACCAGACAACTCTCTTTATCATGAACATGTCATGGGAGTTAGAGGATTCTCTGGAATTCAATCAATTCTATATCACAACAATGCTCCAACAAGTGTTCGAAGTGCAAAACTGATAGGATCTTTTCCTTTAGAATATGTACAGGGAATTAACCTTGAACACAGACATTTAAAAACCGATCAATTTTCATCAAGCGGTGATGCAATTAATTCAAAAGTTTGGCTACTTGGGAATGCTCAAGTAAGAATAGGCTTGCAAACTCCAACTGAAAATATGACTTATTTTTTTCGTCATGCCGATTGCGATGAAATGCTTTTTTGTCATTGGGGAAAAGGAACACTGAAGACTCAATTTGGGAATATGCCCTTTGTTAAAGGTGATTATATAATTTTACCAGTTGGAACATTGTATCAAGTTGAAATTGAAGAGCCCACTAAATTTCTATGTTTAGAATCAAACTCTCCAATTGAATTTCCAAAAAGATATCGAAATGAATATGGTCAACTTCTTGAGCACTCCCCTTTTTGCGAGCGAGACATCAGAGTTCCTACTCAATTAACCCCTAAAGACGAAAAAGGAGAATTCACTGTTAAAGTTAAATCTCAGGATCAACTTAATGAATTCATATTAGATCATCATCCATTCGATGTTGTCGGATGGGATGGATATTTATATCCATTTATCTTTAATATAAAAGATTTCGAACCCATTACTGGTCGTATACACCTACCACCTCCAACGCATCAAACATTTAATGCCGAAGGATTTGTCGTATGCTCTTTTGTTCCTAGAATGTACGACTATCACCCTCAGGCAGTTTCTGTTCCGTATAATCACTCAAACGTAAACAGTGATGAAGTTCTGTACTACGTAGAAGGTGATTTTATGAGTCGAAAAGGTATCAATACAGGATCCTTTACACATCATCCAGCAGGCATTCCTCATGGCCCTCACCCAGGAACAGTCGAAGCCTCTTTAGGAAAAACCAAAACAGAAGAACTCGCCGTAATGATTGATACTCATCATCCTTTGCAAATTACAAAGCAAGGATTTGCACTTTGTGACAAAGGATACATTAAAAGTTGGATTTAAATTATAGGAATTCTATGCCAATTAAAGATAGTAGTGTTCATTTTGGAAAACCAATAATCTTTAGTAACTACAGCTCAAATACCCAATATGATCCGCTAGCAATTGAAGCAATCGATTACGTTGAGATCTTTTGTGAAAATGCAAAACAAACCGCCTTCTTTTTCTGTAAAGCATTTGGGTTTACACCTTTTGCCTATAAAGGCCCTGAAACAAAATATCCAGAATCCGCAAGTTATTGTCTAAAACAACAAAATATAACTCTAATCATTACTTCAGCACTTAAAATTACATCTCCTATTGCTTCATTTGTTCATCTACATGGCACCTCTGCAAAAGATTTAGCTCTACGTGTTCCAGATTGTGAAAGTTTTTACTACCAAGCATTAAAAAATGGAGCCACAAGTGTAATGGCTCCTACTTTATTTGAAGATGAAAATGGACAGGTAAAAAAAGCAACGATAAAAACATATGGTGATGTTGTTCATTCATTAATTGAAAGAAAAGAATACAAAGGTACATTTTGGCCTGGCTTTGTTCCTTATTCTGAAATCGCAGACTGGACTGATAATGGACCTGATGTAGGTTTAATTGTAATAGATCACGTTGTTGGAAATGTAGAACTAGGGGCAATGAATAAATGGGTGAGTTTTTACGAACAAACTCTTGGATTTTCTCAATTACTGCATTTTACTGATGATGATATATCGACAGAATACAGCGCGTTAATGTCCAAAGTTATGCACAACGGTAACGGCAAAATTAAGTTTCCTATTAACGAACCTGCTCAAGGCAAAAGAAAATCTCAAATTGAAGAATATCTAGAATTCCACAACGGTGCTGGTGTTCAACATATAGCATGCGGTTGTAAGGATATAATTAAAACAGTCTCTGCACTAAAAGAAAGAGGAGTTCAATTTTTATCTGTTCCCAAAACATACTATGACGAAATTCCTAATCGAGTAGGATCTATAAAAGAAGACATGACAAAAATTGCTGCACTTGGCGTTTTAGTAGATCGTGATGATGATGGTTATCTTCTTCAACTCTTCACCAAACCTGTACATGATAGACCTACTTTATTTTTTGAAATAATTCAACGAGAAGGCTCTCGAGGATTTGGAGTTGGAAACTTTAAGGCACTTTTTCAAGCAATTGAAAGAGAACAAGCAAAACGAGGAAATCTATAAATATGCGATTAGCTACAATTGAAGTACAAAATCCTACTAATCATTCAGAAAAAATTGATGGAAGACTAATTTTAGTTTCAGATTGTAGAAAAAAGTTCTGCTATGCATCTGATAAATTCAAAACCCTATTAAGCGCAATTGAATCTTGGGGTAGCGCATCTGAAGAGTTGAAGATTAAACAAACGCTACTAAATAGCAACTCTTCTGAATTAGAAACATTTAATATAGAAAGTGCAAAATTTAAGGCACCTCTTCCAAGAACCTATGCATGGTTAGATGGAAGTGCATTTATACAACATGTAATATTAGTGCGAAAAGCCAGAGGTGCCGAGCCTCCTGAAGACTTACTGACAGTACCATTAATGTATCAAGGCATCAGCGATACATTAATAGGTCCATTCGATCCAATAATATTAAAAGATGAATTATGGGGCATGGATTTTGAAGGCGAAGTCGCTGTGGTTGTTGACGATGTTCCAATGGGAGTAAGTGAAGATAAGGCCAAAAATCACATAAAGCTTATAATGCTAATGAATGATGTTTCACTTAGAAACCTAATCCCCAAAGAACTTGCAACCGGTTTTGGATTTTTTCATGGAAAACCAAGTTCATCTTTTGCCCCATTTGCAGTTACTCCAGATGAACTAGGAGCAGCATGGAATGATTGCAAAGTTCACTTACCCTTAGAATCATGGCTAAACGAGGAGCCTTTTGGACATCCTAATGCTTCAGAGATGCATTTCTCTTTTGCAAAGCTTATCTCTCACGCCGCAAAGACTCGCGCCTTAACAGCAGGAACAATAATTGGTAGCGGTACAGTTTCCAATAAAGATGAAAGTGTTGGATCAAGTTGTCTTGCCGAAAAACGTATGCTGGAAATAATAAATACAGGCACAGCATCAACTCCTTTTATGAAAAAAGGCGATAAAATTAAATTTGATATGAAATTAAATGGAAAAAGTATATTTGGACAGATTAATCAAATCGTAGCATAAAATGACTACTTTAGATTTAATAACAAACAAACTTTTTGACTATAGTGGGATATTCCCGCCTGAATCAAAATCGATTCAAGACGCTATTGCTACAACAAAAGATTTTACAAATACTTTAATAAGAAAAAATTTACTAGCATCTGATATCGTTATAGGAATCGATCAAGTTGATGAAATTAAAGATCTAAGTTTAAGTATTGCTCTCCTTTCAAACGAACTAACTGATAATCAAATATTATTCAAAAATCAGATCGAAAAGTTAAATACACTTTTAAACCAAGGCTATAATATTAAAAGCCTTGAAATGAAAATTTCAGACTTAGTAATTAATTCTAAATCTTTATTCGATAACTATATCCAAATACTTAACAACCTTCCCTTTTGTGTCGCATTAGAGCCAGATCTATCAACTCACAACTGGCAAGAAACACTTTCCTTGTTTCTAAAACAAATTCAAAGTCATGATAAAAAATTTAGTTTAAAAATTAGAGGCACTGGCCCTACCGCTATCACAAATGAAAAAATAGCTGTAATCCTAGAAATAATTACTATCTCGATGACCCCACTAAAAGCAACAGGAGGCCTACATCATCCAATAATTTTAGAAAAATATAACAATAACTTAGGATTTTTAAATTTAGTTGCTGCGTTAAGATTTTCTCAAATTTTAAGAATAGATCTTTCAACTATCAATGAAATTTTAACCGAAACAAATCCACAAAATTTTAAATTTAATGATAACGAAATTATTTGGAATAATATTAAAATCTCACGGGATCAACTAATCAATGCAATGAATCAGATACCATTTACAATTGGATCTTGTAGCATTCACGAACCAGATGAAGATTTAAAAAATCTTTTTTGTTAAAGTCGAACCACCTATTAAAGCAGAAAGTTATCACTCAGGATTAACTGCTAAAGACCGAGAAAAACGTCAAGAATACTTACTGGTACAAGGTAACTTGGAAGAATACTTACTGGTACAAAAAAAAACTCGTACAAGGTAACTCAGATTGTTAATAAAACTCACCAATCAACCAAGTAAAAACCCACACAGCCTACAAAGGATTTACAAGTATAAATCACAATTTTTTAAATTTAGTAGTCTGAATCTAAATCGCTAGTCCGAATTTTCCTATACTAAGATACGTTTTTTCAACTTTAGCACGCATGAAGCCAAAGGCTTTCAATCCCTACTTGCTCATAGACCACTATGAATTGTAATAGAATCATAAATTAATGATTTACAACCAACATCGGAGGAAGAAAAGGTCTAAAGGCGTCAATCGGCCAGCGTACTGTCCCAATTCCTAGCATCGATTTTTTATAACATTCAGTGCATCTCCTACAAAATTCTTTTAACGAGTAGATATAGTTAACCCGTAGAGATTTTATAGAGGAAAGCACAAAGATTCTTCTCTCTCCAAGACGCTTCTTTGGAGAGTGTGCGCGGTTAATTTGTTGATTCAGTAGCAATTCTTTAGACGGTATTAATTTCTTCTCACTGTGCCTGGCTTGATTTGCAAGCTTTTCTTTTTCTCTAATTTTCTGAATTATAATTTGCTTACAGTCACCTTGATGTCCAAATGCTGCAATCAAAGCATTTGGTTCAAGAGTAATCTTATGTAAGGTCACACTTTCCGATGACAGCTTCTTTAAGATTTTTACTTCGTCTTTTTGGTTTAGATACAAAGAAGGAAGCTTTTTAATCGATGGAAGTTGAATCCAAGGGATAGACGGGCTCTCTTTTTTCTCTGATAAAAATTGATTCCAACTTGAAGCGCCTGGATAATCATCGATTGATTCTACAAGATTAGCGCGAGCCGGATTGGCATATAGATACGCAACTCTATCGAGTGCCTTATCAATGTCTAGAATTTGAGCAAGGACTGCGTCACCTTCCCAAAGTGAAAGTCGCCTTTTGCCTAAAAGACGCTTGAAAGTATCAGTAACTTTTTTTTGGATTTCTTGATAAAAATGAACTGTGGCTAAAGGGCATTTGGCGATTAGAATTATGTGAATATGATTGCTCATCCACAGGTAATGGCAAAGTGTTACCTTATTATCCCTTTGCGCTCTTGCAATAATCCCGTTTAAGAGAGTGTTTATAAGTGGGCTAGGACGAAACGGTAAGCCTTCTTTAACTCTTAGGATTAACTCGTAGGGTCTTCCAGGTTGAATGTGTCTTCGGGTTCTTGGCATTGTACTGACTGTTCGTCGTACCAGCTTTGGAAGTTGCCAAAATAGTTACTTTGTACCAATTTTTTTCTTGTTTATTGTTTAAGTGGTATTGGGCATAGTCTCTATTTATTCCTAAGCTAATATGTGTGATTCTGTCGCGCATTATGAGTAGTTAAACGATTTGGGATAATAAGCTATGCTGATTTTGCGTGCCCTTTTACTGAGTGTCTTTTTGTTTACTTTTGGATGTAGCAAGGAGGAAGTGGCCCAAACTGCTATTGTTCCTGAAATTGCAGTCCTAAAATTACAAAAACAAGATATTTCTATACCGGCTGAATTTGTAGGCCAAACCAAAGGGGCAGTTGATGCCGAAGTCAGAGCGCGCGTTGAGGGAGTATTGGTAGGAATTCACTTCAAAGAAGGAAAAGAAGTAAAAGAAGGAGACCTGTTATATACAATCGATTCTGCGCCGTTTGAAGCCAAGCTTGCCGAGGCAAAAGCGAAGCTTACAGAAGCGGAAACCCGCTTAGTGAAAGCAAATTCAGATTTAGAAAGAATCAGACCACTTGCAGCGATTAAAGCTGTTAGTCAGCGTGATCTTGATGGTGCAGTTGCGCAACAAGGAGTCGCTAAAGGTTCGGTCGATGCGGCAAAAGCAGTTTATGATTCGGCGTCAATTTCTTTGGGATATACAAAAATATCAGCTCCGGTATCAGGACTGATCGGATTAACAAAAGCAAAAGTTGGTGAACTTGTTGGAAAACCAAATTCTTCCATTCTTACTACTATCTCGCAGCTAGATCCTATAAATGTTCGATTCAGCATTACAGAGCGAGAATATTTATACTTTGCTCGTTTAAAGAAAAAGCAAACTGAAAATGAAGGTAACGCTACCCCCACAGAGTTAACTTTGGTACTGAGCGATGATTCAATTCATACACACAAAGGTACGTTAGCATCTGTTGATTCGCAGGTTGATCCTACAACTGGAACTTTAACAATCGAAGCAAGTTTTCCAAACCCCGATAAGCTAATTCGTCCAGGACAATTTGCAAAAATCAGAGCAGTCGGAGAAACGTTGCACGATATTATTGCAGTTCCAAAACAAGCTATGCGTGATATCCAAGGAATTAAGCAAGTTGTTGTCGTAAACGCTGATAATATAGCTGAAGTTAAGAATATAAAAACCGGAAAAGAAGTTGGTGATTTAGTCGAGGTCCTAGAGGGGCTTTCTGCCGGAGACTTAATTGTTCCGCAAATGCAGCTACGACTTAAAAGCGGAATGAAAGTTCAAGCTAAAATTCAATAAGGCCCAAGATGAATCAGGAAATAAAAGAAAACTTCTTTGTGAAGCGACCAATAGTTGCAATCGTAATTTCGATTGTTTTGGTTATTTTTGGAGCGGTGTCTTTGACAAAGCTTCCAATCGCAATGTATCCCGATGTTGTTCCACCCGAAATTCAAGTTAGTGCCACTTATAATGGTGCTGATGCGGTGTCAGTTGAATCTTCGGTTACGGCTCCTCTTGAACAAAAAATTAATGGTGTAGAGAAATCAATCTATATTCGATCTACTAATTCAAATGATGGTAGCAGTTCGATTAAAGCTTCCTTTGAAGTTGGATCAGATCTAGATATGTCCAACGTACTTGTGCAAAACCGAGTGTCAGAAGGTCAAGCTTCGTTGCCTGAAGAGGTTAAGCGTTTAGGTGTAACAGTAAAAAAATCACTATCATTCCCGTTAATGCTTGTGGCAGTTAGTTCTCCAAAGGGGACTTTTGATGGAAATTTTTTAAGTAACTATGCTGCAATTAATATCAACGATCAGTTATCTAGGATAAATGGAATTGGGCAGGTAAATTTATTTGGCGGTAGTGATTATGCAATGCGAATTTGGGTTAATCCGGCACAGCTTGCGACTTTGCAGCTTACGGTTTCTGATATTACAAAAGCTATTCAGTCGCAGAATATAATTGCTCCTGGTGGTAAAGTTGGGGCCGAGCCTGCACCTGCTGGTACAGAGTTTACTTATCCATTGCGACTTAAAGGCAGATTACAGACTGCGGAAGATTTTCAGAACGTAATTGTTAAAGCTAATAGTGATGGATCCATTGTCAGAGTCAAAGATGTAGGGCGAGTAGAGCTTGGGGCGCAAAACTACAATGCAATTGGCCGAATTAATGGAAAGCCATCTGCAATCATTTCAATCTATCAGACTCCTGGGTCAAATGCCTTAGAGGTAGCTAATCAAATTAGATCCACCATGGAAAGTTTAAAAAAAGCTTTCCCTGAAGATATTGATTATTCGATTTCGCTTGATACAACTAAAGCTGTAACTGCAGGTGTCGATGAAATTCTTCATACGCTTTTTGAAGCAATTATTCTTGTTTTATTGGTTGTATTTATTTTTCTTCAAAATTGGCGAGCAACACTGATTCCTATTTTGACAGTGCCAATTGCTTTGATTGCTACTTTTGCTGTTTTTCCTTTGCTTGGATTTGGAATTAACACACTTTCATTATTGGGGTTAGTGTTAGCGATAGGAATAGTAGTTGATGATGCAATCGTTGTAGTAGAGGCAGTCATACATCATATCGAGCATGGATTATCACCAAGGGATGCCACAAATAAAGCGATGCAAGAAGTTACAGGGCCTGTGTTAGCTATTGCTCTTAT
>JBIKWN010000097.1:0-4717 GCA_044356295.1 Bdellovibrionota bacterium | reverse complement strand
AATTGGAGTATGGTGTTTTAATTTAATTTCTCGAGCTACATTAAAACCAGATCCATCGGGTAATCCAATATCTAATAGGTGTAGGTCAAAAGCTTTTTCTTCAAGGTGTGACAAGGCATCTTTTACTGATCGCACCCAGGTGAGGTCATACGGCTCTTCAGATAATCGTTCAACAAGTGTTGAACCAAGTGATTCATCATCTTCAACTAATAAGATTGAATGTTTCAAAGTATTTAATGACACGGCACTTCTACTTCAACAAGAAATCCGTAAGAGACGGGTGGAAAAGTAATTGAGCCATTCATTCGTTCAATCAGATTTTTAATTAAATAAAGACCAACGCCAGACCCAGAGCCTTGGTAATGTCTTTCAAAAAGGAAAGAAAGTTTTTTACGATCACCTGTAAAACCAGTTCCATTATCTTGGAACAGTATAACGACGCGACTATTTTTTTGAGACGTATCAATTTTTATCTCAGATGCTTTACCGTGTACTGAAGCATTTTGAAATACATTTGTAAGAATAGAATGTAAAATCCTTTTATCAAGTGTTATGACAATATCATTCAAGATACTAATTTGCAGTGAGGGAAAATACTTTGCAACCGTCTCGGCTTCAGTTTTTAAAGAGAGCGCTTCAGGAATTGGCGTTCTTGTCGATTCATCTGCTAAGAACAATGAATTCTCGATTTGAAGTGCTAATCTATCAATATCAAAATAAACTTTTTTAAATGCAGCTAAGAGCCTCTCTTTCTCAACACCTTTTTCAAGTTTTTCTTCTAGAACTTCAAGCTTTAGACGAGCCCCTGCAAGAGGCGTTTTAATTTCATGAGTGAAAGCAGCAAAAAATTCCTTCAGTCGTCTTTTTTCAGCTATCTCTTTCTGTAAAAAATACAGAAGTGCACCACCTGCCCCAACGAGGCTTGTGATCATCACTAACCCCTCCCAGAAAAGCATTCTTTGAAAAGCAAGTACGTTTCTGGCTTCGATTGAGTCTACAGCACCAAGTCGTTCCAGTTGAGACATCCCGAAATATATCCACCAAGCAACCAACGTGACAGTAAAAACTGTCCAGCAAATGATAGATATTATGCCAAGATGTCGTTTCATACTGTTTATACTCTTGGGATAATCTTCTCCTGGTTCTTCATATACGGACGAAGAACTTTTGGAATCGTTACCGTTCCATCTTCATTTTGATTACATTCAAGAATTGGAATCAAAATACGAGGAGAAGCAACAAGAGTATTGTTTAACGTATGACAGTAATTGTTATTACCCTGACTATCTTTATATCTAATTTTCAATCGTCGAGATTGAAAATCAAAAAACGTTGAACAAGAGTGCGTTTCACCGTAATTTTTTCTTGAAGGCATCCAGGTTTCAATATCATTTTTATAAACCTGTCCAAGCCCCATGTCTCCAGTGCAGACATCAACAACTCGGTATGGAAGTTCAAGTGCTTGAAGAAGGTGCTCTGCGTTTCCTAGAAGCTCAGCGTGAAGTTTTGCACTTTCATCAACATCATTTCTGCAAAGGATGACCTGTTCTACTTTATAGAATTGATGAATTCTGTAAATTCCAGCAGTATCTTTTCCATAAGTGCCAGCCTCTCTTCTGTAACACGGTGAATATCCAGCATAACGAAGCGGCAAACTATCTTCTTTCAAAAGTTCATCTGTATGGTAAGAACACACAGGAACTTCTGCAGTCCCAATAAGATAAAAATCAGGATCTCGATCATCTAAGTGATATGCTTGGTCTTCTCCACCTGGAAAGTAACTTGTACCAAGCATTGCTTCATAACGAACAACATGCGGAGGATCCATTAAGATATATTCACGGTCATGAAGGAGGTCGAGTGCAAAATCCAGAACTGCACGTTGCAATCTGGCTCCGTCTCCTTTGAGGAAATAATTTCTCGCACCTGAAACTTTCACTCCTCGCTCGATATCAAGAATATCTAAGGACTTGCCAAGCTCTACATGATCCTTAGCTTTAAAAGAAAACTCACGCGGAGTCCCCCACTTCTTAATCTCAACATTTTCAGTATCATCTTTGCCAAGGGGCACTTTTTCAGATGGAATTGATGGGGCGCGAAGTAACATCGCTTCAACGGCGACTTCCTTTTCACGAACCACTAATTCAAGATCTTTAACCTTCGCAGCAAGATCTTTCATTTCTGCAAGTTTAGCTGTTTTTTCATCCCCTTTTAGGGTCGGAATCAATTTACTGACCGAGTTTTGCTCAGCACGAGCGGATTCGAAGGATTTTTTAGCCTCACGGAAAATATCATCAACACGCAACAATTCATCGATATCGAGCGATACTCTTTTGTCGAGGCAGGCTTTTTTATAGGCATCCGGACGCTTCCGGATATCGTTTGGATCTATCATGAGATAGAGTATAATTTTTACCCTCACTTTTAGCCATAATAGGACTACCTCCTTTTTATAAGATTTTTAACCAAATGGGGCTTTCAGAAGTAGAAGAACAGATTGTACGTTGCACCGTTGAGCGGGTTACCTTCAATAACCCCGATAACGGCTGGACTGTGCTGCAAGTTGCTGTAAACGACAAACGAAAAAAACTCACCGTCGTGGGTACGATGAGTAATCCACGGGCTGGAGTCGAAGTCGTTGTTCGAGGGAAATCTATACAACATCCCAAATTCGGCGAACAAATTCAGGCAATTTCTATAACTGAAACTGTTCCTTCTACTGTTGATGGAATAAAAAAATATCTTTCAAGCGGTTTAGTCAAAGGAGTTGGGGAAAAAACCGCGGAACGAATCGTTGACGCATTCGGTGAAAACGCCCTCGATATTATTAATAACCAACCTGAAAAATTAGCTGGGCTTGCGGGCATTAGTAAAAATAAAGCTGAAGAGATCGCTGCAGTAATTTCAAATCAAACTGATATGGGTTCTATTTTGCAATTTTTAGTTGAGCATAATGTTTCAACAAACCTTGCCACGAGAATCTATCAAAAATATAAAAATAGAAGTTTAGAAGTCTTAACAAAAGATCCTTATAGCCTCGTCAGACAGATGAAAGGAATTGGGTTTAAGACGGCTGATCGTATAGCTCTTGAACTTGGTCTATCCCTTGATTCTCCAGTAAGACTTACGGCAGGCGTCTACTATGCAATTGAAAAAGCATCTGATGACGGGCACTGTTTCCTTCCCAAAAAAGATCTTATCAATCAAGCAAGGCAACTGCTTAACATTGATAGTGAAGTATCACTCGAGGACGCAATTCATACTTTAATACAAGAGAAATCTGTCATTGAAGATGCAGATAGATTTTATATAAAACCTCTCTTTACTGCAGAGACCTTTGTTGCTGATTTTGTGGCAGAGCGGATGAGTCCTCGAACTAATCCGCTTCTGTCTGAACAAAATATTGAAATGGCAATTGATCAAGCAGCAACAGATCTTGGTATAACTTTTTCTGCAGAACAGATGGAAGCAGTTCGGCTTGCTAATACTCACCGATTACTTCTTGTAACTGGTGGTCCTGGATGCGGGAAAACGACTGTCATTCGAGCCTTAACTCGCTTCTTTCAGATTGCAAAAAAAATCTTGGTTCTGGCTGCCCCAACTGGGAAAGCTTCACAACGTATGAGCCAAGTGTGTGACTTTCCTTCAAGTACAATACACCGCCTATTAAAATTCGATCCTTCCGGCGGAGATTTCTTGCACGGCATTCACGATCCTTTAATTGCTGATGCAGTTATTATCGATGAAGCTTCAATGCTTGATCTTGAACTTGCCAAAGATCTTTTGAGCGCAATTCCACGAGATGCAACATTAATTCTTGTAGGAGATAAAGATCAGCTCCCATCGGTCGGTCCTGGAAGAGTTTTTGCCGAGCTCCTAAGTACTCAAGAAGTAAAAAGTATTGTCCTTACTAGATTATTCCGTCAAAAAGACGGCTCTTCTATTACTGACATCGCTCATCAAATTCTTTCTGGTACAACGCCGACAATTCAAGAGCCCGACGGAGAATCAAAAAGTGATAGCTATTTCATTCCACGAAAAGATCAAAGCGAAGCACAGTCGTTAGTTGTTAAACTTTTTACTGAACAACTTCCTCAAAAATTTGGATTTGCTCCTCAAGACATCACTGTGCTGACTCCAGCAAATCGTGGTGACTTAGGAACCACAAGTCTTAATAAAGCAATCCAAGAAAAATATAATCCATTTACAGATGTCGAATCAGAGCTTTCTAATACAGAGGTAACATTTCGAATTGGTGACCGCGTCTGTCAAAGAGTTAATAATTACAATATTGACCCTTATGGAGTTTATAACGGAGACACTGGACTCGTACATTCTGTTGAACCTCGAGAAAAAACACTTACTGTAGAACTTTGGGATGGAAGACTGATTACGTATAAACAGAGTGAATTAGGTCAGCTATCTTTGGCGTATGCAATTACGGTCCATCGGTCTCAAGGTGCAGAGATGCCATGTGTTATTTTGGCACTTCATGAGTCACAGTTTACGCTTCTTGAAAGACAGCTTTTGTATACTGCGGTGACTCGGGCTAAAAAGCTTCTGATTGTTGTTGGATCGAAACAGGCTTTAATGATTGGGGCAAAACGGGCTACTTCTTCTAAGCGGTTTACTGCTTTGAAAGAGCGGATTCAGAAGCGGTAGGTGGGCTTTCTAGTGATTTTTTTTGTAACGCGAAGGTCGCGAAGTACGCGAAGGA
>JBIKWN010000085.1:0-8498 GCA_044356295.1 Bdellovibrionota bacterium | reverse complement strand
TTACAAAAAAAATTCCGACACCCCCCACCTATTACGTAACTAACCCTCCTTATCCTTAGACAAATAAAAGTGCTACAATCACTCGGGTACGTTTTTCAGATTAAGCTGCCTTTCTTTTTTTTTTAACTTTCAATATCTGGCAGCTTCTCAATAAATATCCAATATGACGTCCTCAAATTTCGAAACTTTCAACTTTCATCCTGTGCTTTCTACTAATATAAAAGCACTTAAGTATTCAGAACCGACACAGATTCAAAAAGATGCAATTCCTGTTGTGCTATCAGGTGTTGATGTTATTGGCTTAGCACAAACCGGCACTGGGAAAACTGCAGCATTTTTACTGCCAATTATTCAGCGACTGCTTACTTCTAAATCTAATAAGCTCAGAGCTTTAATTGTTGTTCCTACAAGAGAGTTAGCAGATCAGATTCGCGAAGCGGCGCTTGACCTAACTGAGGGAACAAATATTAACATCACTACAATCTATGGTGGAGTTAGTCCACGTCCTCAAGTGAAAGCACTTCGTCTAGGTTGCGACATTGTTGTTGCTTGCCCGGGGCGACTTCTAGATCATCTTCGCGAACGAACTATTTCGCTTAAAGACATTGAAGTATTAGTTTTAGATGAAGCCGATCAGATGTTTGATATGGGATTCTTGCCGGATCTGAAAAAGATTTTGGCACAACTTCCAAAAGTTAGACAAAGTTTATTGTTCTCGGCAACGATGCCACCAGAGATTAAAAAACTGACTTCAGAGTTTTTAAAAGATCCTAAAACAGTTCAAGCAGGACAAATTGCTCCGATTGGAACTGTGGCTCATGCGCTGTATCCGGTTAAACAACATTTAAAACTAAAATTACTGATTGCACTTCTTGCTCATATTTCATCTGATTCTGTACTTGTTTTCACAAGAACTAAATTTGGTGCGAAACGTGTTGATGAAGCTCTACGGAAAGCAAATTTCAAAACTGCATCACTCCATGGGAATCTTTCTCATAACCGCCGGCAAAGTTCGATGAATGGATTTCGAACTGGCGAATTTCAAATTCTAGTTGCAACAGATATTGCTGCACGAGGTATTGATATTTCGACTGTCACACACGTTATTAATTTTGATATGCCGGGCACTACCGAAGCGTACACTCACCGAATCGGAAGGACGGGGCGTGCTCAAAAAACAGGTGATGCATTCACTTTTGTGACCCAAGAAGATCAAGATATGATTCGCCAAATTGAGAGAATCTTAAAAACTCCGATTGAACGAAAAACACTTGAAGGATTTCATTACGAAGCAAGTGTTCCTCCTGCTCAGAGAATAAATGAGAGAAATACTCGTAGTGGTGGCGGTGGTGGTAGCGGCAGACCAGGTCAAGGACGTGGACGTAATCAACCGTCACGAAGTAGAAACGGGGGCGGAAGATCCGCTGGAAGGAACCGTGGTCGTTAAGAGTACGCAAGAATCAATCACGAAAGCTGCGCTTTTAATGATCGGGGCTTCAGCTTTTTTTGTCATCATGAACTCGCTTGCAAAATCATTAGCGGATCAAATTCCGTATCAAGAAGTTGCAATGTTTCGCTCGATGAGCAACCTCTGTTTTCTTCTTCCGATAATGGTTTATAAAAAAAGAACCTTATTCGGAAATGATAAAAAAACATTATTCATAAGATCTGTTCTGGGATTTTCGTCTTTATTTTTGTGCTTCTACAGCATGAGTGCTGGAATACTTGCAGAAAGTACGATCCTCATAAAAACATCAATTTTATTTAGCGCTCTTTTTTCTGCATTTTTCTTAAAGGAAAAACTTCGTCCTAACATCGTTGGCTTTAGCCTCTTAGGATTTATAGGAGCAGTCATCATAATTAATTCACGACCGGATCAACTTCTATCCCTTCCAGGATTGGCAGCTCTGGGTTCAGGAATACTCATTGGTCTTATTGCAGTAACACTTCGAAAACTGCAAAAAACAGATGACTCATTAAATATTGTTTTTGCTTTTTCTCTTTGGGGAACTGTATTTGGCGCTCTTGCAACAATCACTACTTTTGTTACCCCTGATTTATATCAATCAGGAATCTTGCTTTTAGTAGGACTTTCCGGACTTATCGCCCAATTTATGTTTACAGAGAGTTTTAAATTTGGTCCTGCCTCAGTAATTCATCCTTTTATGTATAGTGAGATTTTTTTTGCCGTACTTATTGGTAAATTTATTTTTCAAGAATCATTAAATTTTCATAGCTATATAGGTGCATTTTTCATAATTACTTCAGGGTTACTGATATTGAGGGCGCATGGTGCTCCGTTCAATGACATTAAGTTAAGAAATTAAGTACCGTGATCTTGAGCGTAACCCAAACAATTAAAGGTCACGCTCACGCCTACGGTCATGGTCACGGGGTAGAAATGCCTTAACTTAATGACATGGGTAGTCGTCTCATTCATCCCGTTGTCGAGAAATAAAAATTTAGGGAATTTATCCAGTAGATTCAGGGACTTAACTCTCAAATTGCGATTTGTACCAAATATGTAAAAAAAGTTTTTTGAATCAACCTCATTGTCCCGTAAGATATGGGGATATATGGACAAAAAACCTGGTCACTTTTCACAGAATTTACTGAGCCTCAAACTTCAACTTAATACACTGTTTGAAGATATTGGCGGTTCACATGTTACTGACCTTCTCGATGCGCTTTCGTCACTTTCAGAAAGCGAGAGAAATGTAGCTTTAAAATTAATGACCAAGGTTTGTGATAGATTATCCTCAAATGAAAATCGCTCTTTCACACGGAGTGAAGAGAAGATGAAAGAACTAGAAGACCATTTAGTAGATGAGATTGTCAGAGAGCTCCACGCAAATCCATCAAAGCTTTCACTTGTTCATGGTGGAAAAGAAATCATCGGGAAAAAGAGACAATCTAAACCGACACTTAAAATTCAAAAAGCTGAAAAAAAAGTACTCGAGTTTAAACCTGTACTTAACTAAATAGATGCGTATCTATTAAACGCACACCTTCAACAAATCCTGCAAATAAAACTCGTGGAATTCCATTGTCATTAATTGCAGTGGCGTATTCCAATGTTATACCCGGTTCACTTTCAAATGTATTACTCAAAAATGTATCGATCTGTGAAAACTGAATCTTACCTGTTTTGAATTCTTGCTTCGTTTGATCGAGTATTCTAAAAATTCCTGCTGCGATTTTTTTTCCTTCCTCTGAAAGCCGAACATTTCTTGATGACATAGCAAGTCCTGAAGGCTCTCGTATCAATGCCGAGCGAATAATTTCAACAGGCATTGAAAGATCTGAAACCATCTGTTCTATAACTTGAACCTGTTGAAAATCTTTCTCACCGAACACTGCAAAGGTAGGTTGCACTTGATTGAAAAGAATATTAACGACTGTGACGACTCCGTCAAAATGCCCAGGTCGACAGGCTCCTTCAAACTTTTCAGCTTTTGATCCAGCTTTGATTTTTAGAGAAAAATCTTTCGGATAGATACCTTCAACTTTTGGAATATAAACTAAATCCACTCCGACAGTCTTTAGAAGCGAGAGATCTCGCTCAATATCAATAGGATATTTTTCAAAATCTTCCTTATTATTAAATTGTGCTGGATTTACAAAAATCGAAACTACTGTAAAAGGTGCCCTTTCTTTTGCCCTACGGACAAGAGACAAGTGCCCTTCGTGGAGGTACCCCATTGTGGGAACAAAACCGTATTCATTCTTGGATTGGCGAATGTATGTGAGGGTCTTTAAGAGCTCAGTTCGATTAGAAGCAACTATCATATATTAAAAAGCCTATCAAAACTTTACGAAAAATAGAACATATCAAAAGGTTTCATCAATGATACAGTAAGCAGCATTCTCGTATCTTTAAAAATATAAAAAATCACTTTATAGTTCACGCAATGAAAAAAAATCTCTCTCTTCTTTTTACCCTCACCCTCTTCTTTTTTATTTCTTGTAACACTGCGACAAAAGCTATCAAAGACGCAATCGATACCGTTAAAGTCGATCGTAAACCCATCAACAAACAGATCACTGGAGTAAACGCATTTGCAAACGACTCGCGATTTGGATCTGCGTCTGCACAGTATAATGAAGTAAAAAATGTTTTAGGTCTTCGCCACGTAAGAGTACTTATGAACTGGGATAACGGTGTACAGCCATCCCCAGGCTCAGCTCAGAATTTCTCTTTTTATGATTCTTTAATTAATGCAGTTCCATCCGGGGTAGATGTTTTAATCGTAACAACTGAAGTCCCTTCATGGATGCGAAATAGCGCAAACTGGGTAGGAGGATCAGCTAGAACAACAGTGATTGAAAAGTGGATAGCTCCCCTTGCTTCTCGTTATGGAAATAATGGGAAGGTTGTTGGAATTCAGCTTTGGAATGAACCAAATATGGAATCGAATTCCGATAATGAACTGATGGGATTTATTAATGCCCCTGAAATGTATGCATCTTTTCTCACTGGCGCCGCAGCTAAAATGCGACAAGTTGCTCCTCGATTAAAAGTTGTAAATGCTGCAACCACTGCAATCAATCAAAACCATCCATCAACACTCGATTATAATAAAGATATGGTAGCTGCCGGCGTTGCTGATGCTGTTGATATATATGCAATTCATTACTACGGTGAACAATTTGAAAGAGTGCTTCAAGGTGGAATCAAAAATTTCCTCAATAATGATATTAATAGACCTATCTGGGTTACAGAATCAGGCGAGCAGGGTGTGAACAAACAACTTCGTTACGTTGAGCGGGCATGGCCTTTTCTTAAAGAGAAAATCCCAGGCATTGAACGGTTCTATTACTATCAACTAACTGAAGCTACTCCATCTGAGTCAACGTATGCGCTGCGAAATTTAACAGCTGGCAGCGCTCTTTCAGATCTATATATTTGGTTGAGAGATAATAACTAGAAAGAAGTCTTAGTCTATCCTTTGTGCTGGATTTGAGAGTTTAAAAACAGCACAACTACCATCTTTACGGTACGCTTTAAGCAAAACCTCATTGTAAAGCGCACGATACTCTTGACCAGTTAAGAGGCGCTCTTGATAGGCACATCGAACCCCTTGATCATCAGGGTTACTACAGCCTTTTGACCGGATGCTCCGAATGTATTCACCGGTATCTGCACGAAACATCTCGACATCTTTTGTGCTTCCAAAGAACTCATGGGGAAGAACTGCAACAGCGAATCGTTGCGTATCAGAGTTCGGTTTCCATACAAATCCTCTCTTATATCCATCATTTGGATTCATACGACCACATGAAGCTGAAAGTACATCTTCAATAGTATTATCAAAAGAACCAACACTATTTGAATTTAATGTGTCAACTGGAATCCCGCTAAAAGACTTACGCCTAACAACACGACTCGTCAAAGGCGATGTAATGTATAAATTTTTGCCACTATGTATAGCTACTTCTTGTCCCTTGATTGTTTTAGAAAAATTTCCGAGTACGACATCTCCCGTCCCTGAAACAGTTACACTGCGATGCAAAGCACCTGAGGAGCGGTAAAAATTCAGAATAGTTTTATTATATTCTCGTGAAATAAAAACAATGTATATCGCGTTTCCAACAGCGAATGTTTGAGGAGGCTCTGAATACCTTGGAGCCTTATTCAACGATACAACAGTAATCTGACTCGCGTTGTCCAAGATTTCAATTGTGCCATTTGCTGTATGGTTATTTTTAAATATTGCATACTGAGATGGCGCATTTGGGATATTCCACAGAAAAGGAATATCACCTTTTAGACCGAATACGGTATTTGTAAACGCTGCTTCACCCTCAAGCGTGGTGTTGTAACGCTTCCAAAGCAGCGATCCATCTTGAAATTCAATTGAAACTGCTTCAAATATTTTATCACCATCAAAATCTGCGCCGCTTAAAGATAAGGAATCAATTCCACCAAATAAAAATGGTGCTATTTTTGGTGTATCGGAGGAACTTTTATGTTGTTTAAAATTCCACTGCGTTTCGTTTGTATTAGAATTGCTAATAGTTGCGACAATCGGTTGTAGGGTTGTACCCCAAATTCCTGGAATAAGCTGTTGTCCTACTGTTCCGAAACGACCAATTGCAGTTAATCGATCTGTTTTGGAGCTTTGATACCTCCAAGAAAGCGTTGCATTTTTATTGATCGAAACTACGATTAAATCGTCAACTCCATCTGCATCAAAATCCAATGCGGTAACACTGCCCGGATGCATCAATATTGAGAACAGAAAAAGCGAGATGAAAAGATACTTCTTCAACATACAAAAAACAGTATACTTCAAAATATCATCTATAATGGGAATTATTATCCGGTCCTAGAAACTTCTTTTACTTTCTTGATAACTTGGGTAAAACTCGCACTACTATGCAGATGAACCGATTCTTAACACTGTTCTTATTTTCACTCCTCCTCCTTGCTTGTTCGTCCAAGAATCCTGAGGAACCAACTGAATTAATGGACAAAATCGAGAAAGAACAAAGAGAAATTGCCCTCGATACCCCTGAAAATGAACTCCTTGAAGATGGAAAGAAATATTTCAATTCAGAATTGTACAGCCTTGCGAAGCAAAACTTCGAAGCCCTAAGAACTGGTTACCCAAACAGCAGTGCCGTAGATTTTGCAGAGATAAAAATCGCAGATTGTATGTTCGAGTCAGCAGACTATATTGAGGCTTCTAAAGCTTATGAAAGTTTTGTACGACTTCGCCCAACTCATCCATCTGCTTCTTATATGCTTTACCGCGCAGGACGAACTGCACAACTCAGTTTTACCGGTGTTGGACGAGACCCTGCCCCACTGCAGCGCTCATTAGATCTTTTCAATAGATTACTGAAAGAATACCCATCATCACCATACGAAGCAGCAGCACTTGAGAATAAAAAAGAGATCCTTGAAGACATGGTTGCAGCAGAAAAACGGATACAACATTTTTATGAAAAAAAATCATTTGATGAAGCTGCGAAACTTAGAGAAGAGGCAGTAGAGAAAAATCTTTCTCCACAGTTGAAATCTATCCCTGCTCTAACAAACGATCAGCAAAAGAAAGATCTTGAGGATGTACCAGATGGCATCCCACTCGAACAAGCACTAAAAGATCTTCCTAGGCTTGTTAAGATTGAATGCAACAGAATACCGATGCAAAACAATTTCGAAAAAAAACAGATCTGGTTAGTTTTCAATCAAGAGATCCATGAATCAGTTCTGGCTGGACTTTCAGCTTCATCTGCCCCTACCAATGGCAAAGTGACACTCCCATTAAAGGAAATCATATTACCAAACCAACAAGCTGACTGTTTTACAACTGGAGATCTTGAGCTCACTTCGGCTGGAATGGTGACAATTATTACTAGTCAGAACATCGAGACGACGTATACAGGTCAGAAAGTGGTGCTTACGCTAGCAATCCGTTAATTATAAATTTTTGAATTAAAACAGTAATTAAATAATCAATTTCTCCTTTATCTTTTCAAGATTGTTCATGTTTGATTGCTAGGCTACAGTAATGGGAGCTGTGATTGAATTTTCGACCCTACAAGATATTGAGTACTACCGATCGTTACTACGTCGAGCTTTGAAAAAAGAGGCGATTGAGTCAATGCTCTTTTATGCCCGATGGGTGGTTGTTCTAATCATCACCGCACTCATAACTGCAACCGTAGTACAGGGAATCAATTCCTATCTTTTTGTTAAAACCCAGAAACTCACTTTTAATAGAGCTGTTGAGTCGATGAAAACTCAAGTGAGTGAATCACCGAATATAACAAATAAAAGCAACATCTCTATAATTACTGAGAAAAATGTATTTGGTCCTCTTGGTACAAAAAGTGCTCCTGTTGCCCCACCTAAAATTCAAACCAAACTCCCTCTCGTTCTTATAGGTACCTTCATGCAAACCGATGATGCACCGTACGCGATCATTGAGGATGACAAAAAGAAAGTTCAGGATGTGTTTAATATTGGAGACACTATTTTTGGCGATGCGAAACTAATACAGATTTTTCCTGATAAAGTTGAGATTAATCGACAAGGACAAACTGAGTTTTTAACTATTGATGATGCTCCTGATTTCTCTTCAGGTGGGGGCGCTTCAACAGGCTCAGAATTCGTGGTTGACCAAAAAGAGCTCGACGGCGCACTTCAAAATCTGCCACTCTTATTGACGCAAGCGAGGGCTGTTCCCTACTTCAAAGACGGTAAATCTGTTGGACTTCGTATGTTTTCTATCAAGGCAGGCAGCATGTACGAAAAAATTGGGCTCCAAAATGGCGATATTCTTAAAAGTATTAATGGAAATAGTCTTTCGGACATATCCCAAGCAATGAGACTATTTGAGACATTAAAAGAGGAGCGCTCTATCTCTGTCACACTTGAACGTAACAGAGAAGAAAAAGAGGTTCGATATCAGATTCGATAAATGAGAAGAAGTTTAGTTGTTACATTTGTTTTTCTAATTGCTTTAATCCAAGGTTCATCTGTCACCGTT
>JBIKWN010000016.1:0-45329 GCA_044356295.1 Bdellovibrionota bacterium | reverse complement strand
AGAATCACTTTCTCTCTAACAGAGGATAGGATTGCTGTTTAAAAGGGAAAGACCAACTGGTATCGGGTAACGTCATTAAACAGCAAAAGAAATGATGCTATGCTGCAAGAAGAATCTTTGATAGTCCACGACAAATTTTTGCAAAGTCATCACCGTTAATAGTGGATACTTTTTCTTGAAAGTGGTGCCCAACAATCGTTGTGGCACTGCGTGTCCCTATAAATTTTCCTGCTGAAGCGAGTGTAGAAGCAATTAAAGAGGCTCTTTCACCAGGCATTAAATTTTTATCTGGATCAAGCGGTAAGGAATTTAAAGCAACGCGGTACTTTAATGCATTTTTATTAAGCGAACCAGTTGGTGTAGTTAATTCTTCATAGGATGGAGCATTCTCATTAACACTCAAATCCTTCATAAACAAAGCATAGTGCAAGGCTTGTTTATAACTCGTTGAACCAAAATCAAAAGTAGGAACTCCTCTATCCAGATCTATTCGAAGTGAGAATTTTTTATATTTAGGATCTCCTCCCTCGCATCTAAATCCAATTCGAGCCTGCCCATTTGAATCTTGTTCTGGACGAATAGTTGCTGAAAATCCATGACTCAGTGATACCTCGACTGGATTTCTTCGAGAACCCTGATTCACCACAGCTTGACTTAAATTTTCAAGGTATTTACTAAAGTAATCCACAAACCAACCAAGCTCTCTAAAATCAATTGGCGTGGGAATAACTACACACCCCGTTCGATTTTCATCCTGCATGAGCCAATCTTGTCTAAATCGCTGCATATCGGCTGAGTAAAGATCTTGTACACTATTTCGAATAACTGAAGGATTACTGCCTGAGGGAGCTGGATACATGGGCCAATAAGTAATACTACTGCAATCGCTTCTCAAACCAATTTGGCCAAGTGCAGCTGTATTAGCTAAATTTACTGATTCAGTAAGTATCATTGAAATATCGTTTTTCCACTGCACTAAAAAATTCTCGACAGCAGATTTTTCAACTTCTGGTAACTTATCGCATTTTAATTGGAGAGTGTTAAAAAGCTTATCAACTGCAATATTTGCAGTAACAATATCTTCGATGACTTTGATATACCAATCTGAAACTCGCAGCCATTTAGCAGTTTGGTCATCCTCTAAATTACTTGCATCACGGACTCTCATTAAAAAAGGAAGTAACAAAGCAGTGGTGGTGCCAATAATTGGATTATCTTCAAGCAAAGATGCGACAAGAGACTGAAAATTTTTAACATCTTCATTGGGCGAGAAAATCGCGAGTGCTATATCCTCACTCGAGTATTCAGGGAGTTCAGAAATATGTGTTAGAAATCCTGAGTATGATCTTTGAGTAACAAAAACTCCGGCAGCTAGTTGATAACTCCACTTTTCATGTTGATCAGCTGGTATATTACATGTATCAGCAACGGCTTGAGTCGCCGCTTTCAGTTCAGACACGAGTTTCCTAAAATTATCTTCACCGCGTTCTTTATATTCGTTGGTAATTTTACCTGCAAATGTATTCATAGTGGAAACGTATTCAATTGCAAAACGAATTTGATCCGATAATGCAATCACGCGCATTGGTGATTCTGAGACGTGTTCAGTCTGGTTGGCGGCTGGTTGGCGCTCAATATGAGTGTTTTTTGATGACACTCTTTGGCAGGCATCTAAGGACATAATAGTCGTTGAGTAAGCTTATTTACATTTCTATTTATAATAATCGGAGTTTTTGATGCTCCTGGTTCAGGTTAATCAGATAAGGCATTTTTGCTGCAAAACATCTGGATATTCAAAAGCTTACGGATTACTTTTAGATTGAATATGAATATTTCCTAGAGGAACATTTACTGATGAAGCTCTATGTAATTTTTCAAAGCTCTCGCCTTTGGCGCACTTGATAATGGCTTATTTTTTGTTGTTATAGGGTAACTTTTGATTACGTCTTTATGCTTTGTAGATATTATAGAATCATAGTTATCTTGTACCAGTAGCTTCATCTTATTAGTTTTGAGCAGAGATCATTGCTAAAAGATAAAATATCTATAGTAATTACAGGGAGTTAGGACTGTTGTAATATAATGCCACCTACGGATCTAATATTTGCATAACTACTGTCATGCCAAGTCGCAACACTGAATATTCACATTTAGAGCTAAGTCAATCTGCCTTCCCAGTTGATGCGGACACTTTGCGTAATCCGCAGCCTGCATCTTTAAATGTAATAGCTAGCAATCCTGAATCATGTCTTTTATCAAATTTTGCCCGGGCCCCGTTTATTCTTGATGGTGTTGAATACCAATCTACAGAGGGCTTTATTCAGGCTATTAAGTTTCCTCCGGATTCTGCTTTAAGGGAGCGTGCCTCAAATTCTATTGGTGCACATGCAAGAAAACTAGGAGTTATTCATCGAAGGTTGAATTCTAAAAAATTCGAAGATAGTAGTGTCGTTATTTATTACGGTGGGAAAGAACTAGCATATGGGTCTGACGGGCATTTGCAGATAATAGAATCTGCAATTCGTGCAAAGTTTGAGCAAAATTTGGATGTATTATCTTCATTATTGGCAACAGCAAACCGTCCACTTTATCATGATACAGGTCGCAAAGAAGGTAAGCATACTTCTCTTCCAGCAAAAAAATTCATAGCAATACTTGAATCTATCCGAAGCGAAGAGCTAGCAAAGTTAGCTTTGTAATAAATGACTAATATCATTTAGATACTCATCACGGTTGCCAGGGTGCATTTCAATCACATCTTCCCAATTTAAAAGTATAATTGCCCCATCTCTTGGATCTATTCTCCAATGTGCATAGCCAGCTGCTGCGTATGGATGACAATAACCTTCATCTGTAAGTTTTGAAATTTCAGAGTAAAATTTACCTTTTGCTTCTTGTGAAATTATGGAGTCATCGTATTCCAGTAAATCAGAACGATTTATTCCTTTCCAGTCGAACACCACGATTAAATATCCGTCATTAGTAGCCTGGCAATTTGCTATCTGAGGGGAACACGATAGATCACGGCCGCACACAGCGTGTAAACGATCGATAAATGCGTCTGGGTTATCTCGCAAACAAACTACGGCTTCGATCCCACAGCCTTCAAGTCCTAAAATAGTTGACTTAAATCCTAATTTTTCAAAACTGCCAGTATCAAGAAATACTTCCGCTGCAGCGCTAATGTCTTCTGGTGGTGTGGCAAGACGCTGAAGCATTTTAGAACGGTTAGCAATTTCGATTTCTGTTAGTTGTGATTTCATATTAATATATACTTTTATTTTGGATTCTCATCATCTTTTCGTTGCTGAATAACTTGGCTGCTGGTTTGAATTTAGGACACGAAAAATAAATCTTTCTTGTCCTACAATATCACTTTTAGGCATCCCAGTTGAAGGTGGCTTAATGCCTCTTCCGTTGTGTGTGACGTTTGGTGCAATTGAAGATACAAATACTCCATTATTGTTGTTAGGTGACATATAAGGGAAGGCCATCATCAGTCCATCTTGATTATACCCTAAAAGATGTTTTGCAAATTCTGCTCTAATTCTAAATTGAACACCATCAGGCAAGCTTTTTAAATAAGGATTATCTTCAAGACGTGAAGCCTTGTAACCAGGAATGTAGTTTAGCTTAGCGTCAAGTTTACATCTTTCCATAAAGCTGTTTTCTGCCGAAGCAGTTGTAACAGTTGGCGCTATGACAATTTCACCTAAGAATTTATGTCCCTGGGTTCCAAGTGACTTATAAATTTGACCTAGCGTTCCCCCAGATCCTGCAACATCATCTAAGATGACAATCATAGAATCACGCCCCTTAAAAGGTGTTTTGGATGGATCGAGTAAAGTAGAAAGTTGATCAACATTTATAAATTGTGAGGCATGTATATCGTTAGTGTGCCTAAATCCAAGAGCTGCGACTGAATAGCTTTTTAAGCCTTCAGGTGTAAGGAATAAAATTTTTGAAGGATGGATACCTTTACTTTCTGCAAGTTCTAATATTTTCTTATATTGTTGTTGATGGACAGAAGCTAAACTGCTTGGGCTATGAACATCCGCACCCATCATAAGTATATTTAATGCATGCATCCTATCTTGCTCTGGGATCATTTCCAGGTACCTTTCAATAGCAGCGTCATCTATATACTGATTTCCATTTAACGCGTCAGCAATTTTGCTAGCTTTCGAAGATGGCGTTGGCTGAATCGCTAAATCTTTTCCAATTATTGCATCAGCAGTATGCGGTGATACTCCGGCGTCAATCAATTTAGCTCGCAAATCCTCTTTGGCTATCATATTCATGGCAGTATCAGTAGAAGCATTGGGATGCTTTATTTTATAAGCTTTAACGCGATCTAATACGGAACTAATTGTTGAAGGAATAGTATCAAGATCGGAATGTCGAAATACACTTAATCCATTATCGATCCATGGTGTAGAAGCAATTTTAATATTTTCAGCTGTTAGCTTATCTGCGAATTCCGGATTCTGACGAATATGATCTATCATTACATCATCAATAAAAACAAATGTATTCGCTGTTGGATGTAATTCCGATACAAAACTTTTATCATTTACTAAAACACCATTTAGTAGATTTTTGGAGCCGCTAAAATAACCAATGCAATCCGCAAAAGACCCTCTATTTAAAGTTAGAATCTTATCATTACCTCTGATCTTTAAATTTTTGGCAAAATTTTCTAATCCCCGAAAACTACCTGCATGGGAAAGTATGCCCATGACCTCTGATGCGGTTTTTGTGTCGGGGCCAAATTTATTTAATATATTTGTGACCAAGCGTTCATCGATATGTAAAAATTGACCGTTTATTGTTTCTTTTACATTGTCAATAGAATGTCGAAGCTCATCATTGTCAAGTTTCATTGGCGCAACCGCACCATCAACATTCTTGTAATTATGATCAACAATTCGCTGAATTTCCGCTTCTGATAATCTTCGCGCAGTTTGCCCAGCTTTCAGCTCATGAATCTGCACATTGTCATTTGTAATTCTTAACTCAAATTGCCTACTTGGATCTTTTGCATTGACTCTGTCAACATAGTCGAACATAGATTTAAATGCTTCGACTTCGTTAATCTTCACTCCATTAGTTTCTTGCAAGTGATGTGTGTATTCATGACGAAGAAGCGCACCGGTTAAAATACGTGCTTCCTTAGTGGCGCCCTTAAATTTTGGATCGATTGAATGAATTGCTCCTGTTCTTCGATCGTAAAATGCAATGACTCCTTTACTATTATTGACCTCGGATACGCTTTCATTGATGGGTCTAGAGGATCTTGCCGCGTTATCAGCAAGAATTCCTTCATAAGCAGATTGTAGCGATTTTTCGTCAGCATAATAAACAGCTCGTGCCCCATCTGATGAAACACGTGTTACACCATCAGCATAACCTGATGTCCAATCGATGCTTTTATTTGCTCGCAGATCATAGCTTCGGTTGCCGCCTTCGGAGCCTGCGGTCGTTCCACCAATTATTTTTGCAGTCGATGATGTATGCCCTGCAATGAAATTTATCCGTTGGTCATTAACGCCGACTAAGTGCATTAAGTGCTGCGCATCTGAAGCGCCCATATGAATCGGTGCAACCATACCTGACGCATGAGCAGTATCAACTGCTGGAATAAAACCAGGACGTGCAGCTCCACCTGCATCTAGGTAAACAAGATGAGATGACACATCATCAGCTGGCTTGCAAAATGTTGCTAATTCTCGATCGAATTTTTCGTTTCGTTCAGTATGCTTTGCAACAGTTTTTAATTCATTTTCAAGATAGTCCTGAATGAACGCTTTTTGTTCAGATGGGCTTTTATTTGAAGCATCATTAAATTTTGCACGGCCATCTTCGTCAAAATACGTTGTAACTAATTTTTTAGTTCTATCAAAATCTTCGGTAGTAAAGTCTTTACTGTTTTTAATATTATCAAGTTCGGTTTTGACAGTATCACTATATGCGGCAAGATATCGAGAGCCAAATTGGGTATCACCAGTTGTTACAAAAGAAGTTTTTATTCCGTCATTATCAAAAGTATATTTATATGCAACGGCTTCTAGTCTTCCTTCGCTTCCATAGTTATGACGAGTTCTTATGGCTTCAATCTTAGTATTCCCTATTTGGATAGGTTTGTAAGAAATACTTCTTGTGTCATTATCTGCAGGCTCTAGAACTTTAAAATCAATCGAGTTAATTATTTTTTGTCCTGCCTTACGTCCATAGGTAGTAGTAAAATACGATTCAACTTGTGCTTTTGTATACTTATTAACGATTAATGTATTTTTTACTCCACTATCAGAGCGTATTTTTATTCGCTCCATCATCCCCTGGGTATGGTCGGCATGAAAGTGCGTTAAAGCTTCTACATTGTTTGGATTTAGATCATAGAGCCCACGTGAGCGTGCAAAACCGTTAGGGTTCCCATCATCAATAATGAATGTTCTTGATTCAGATCCGATTTTGCCGTTTGTTAGTATTAAGCATGAATTAGGCTCTGGTGTAATTAGTCCTCCAGTTCCAATTGCGTGTAACTGAGGTCTCCCTTCGACAGGTACTATACTTTGTGGTTTCAGCTCTGGCTGTTGTTCTGGTTTATAATGAAGTTCACGTTTAACTTTTTGAAGTGAACCATCATTAGGATTAATTTTACTCACTAATGCAGTTGGTTTTTCACTTCCTTCGGAAGGTATTTTTATCGCAAATTTTTCCGAAGCAGGAGTTTTTGCTTTTGCTTCTTCGGTTGCTAAAGGTGACCTGTGCACTTCAACATTTACTACTTCACCTGGACGGGCTGTTACTAGGTCAACATAGTCTTCAAGTCTTGTTGTTCCGCCAGCAGTAGCAAAAGCTTGTGGTCGATTAGTTTCCATTTCCCGACGAAGTGCAGATTCTAACATTGGTTTTTGTTCTGGAGTACAAACGACAGTAACTTTTTGCAGTCCAATGTTATTGCCAGTATGTTCGTTTGGAGCAAACCTATTTCTAAATAGTTGGTATGCAATACCAGCTGGTGTAATTCCATCACCACCACTTGGAGACATGATAATAACTCTTGCTGGTTTTGCGCCTGGTTCATTATTTAATTTATTGTAGGCTACGACTCCTAACGCTCCAGTGTGTGTCGACGCTACTGCCTTAGGTTGATTTACTAAATCGCCCATTATTCTTGCGATGGATTTTTGAGGTTGTGTAGGTGTGATATCCATCGGAGGTGGAAGAGTCGCACCAACACGCATTGCAGCAATTGGTAAGTCTTCTTGTGCGTTATTATTGAAAGTTTCTAATTTAAGATCAGGTGCATTGGAATTATTGGCAGCATGTTTACCAATTTTAGATCCTATATTCCCCTGCATGACACTAGTAACTGCGCCGGCGGCTTCGTTAGCAAAATCTTCATAAGTCATTTTGCCGTCATTTTGAATATAGGCTGTAGTTAGCCCAATGACAGCTGATCCACCAGTGTCTAGTGTTGTTGCTCCAACTTTGCCCCAAACACTTGTTGCGCCCTCTCGGATTAAATCAGATCGTGCGCCGATATTCCCACCGACAACACCAGTACCAAAAGAAATTGCTAAACTTTTACCCATTGCTTGAGGAGACAAACCTCGGTCCGCAAAATATTGCGCTCTATCTGATTCTTTGATTTGTCCTGCAGCTTTTAACTTATTGAATTCTTCGGACGTATTATAGAAATGCTCACCAAGATTCATTGCTGTTGTCGCGGTTTGACCTGTTGCTGCTGTAATGGATCCAAGTGCTAAGCGTCCACCTTGTTCACCAACCTTTCCAATAATTGGGGATGCTAATTTTCCTGCAACACCAATCCCAAGAGCAGTTCCTGCAGAAGAATAAAAACTTGATTTTGCATCTTGAACTGTTTGGCTACCTGCATCTTTCCAAGCATCACCCCAAGTTTTATAGCCAGTCGTACCAGAAGATACAGCGCCTGCAGTATTAGAAACTGCACCTATTGTAGATCCACTTAAAGTTCCGACTGCGGTTGCACCAGTAACTACAGCCAACGTCCCAGCTCCTGTTGCAGCTATTGCAGTTGCAGCACCACCTGTCGCAATGGTTGCACCAGCTACAACGGCTACGTCTCTAGTAACACGCATTGTGATTGCAGCTTTATCATTTCGACCTGCTACAGCTTCGTATTGTTCAGTTACTTTTTTTTGCTCTTTAATGTAATTAGTTCCAGCCGATTTAGTTTCTTCACGACGAACTGTACGTATTGTTTTTGTTTCACTAAGAGCTTGGTCGGTAAGCTCCTTTGCCATTTTAGAGTATCGAGCAGCTTCCTGATCGTCGCCCAATTTTTTGTATTTTGCCGCCCTGGCTTCGTATTCTTGAACTGTTTTAATTGTCTCTTTTAATTTCTGTTCATTTCTTAAGTTCTCAGCAGCAATTTTATTATTAGCTTCTAAAAGTTTTCTGTCGTTGTCCCGCTCTTGCAGTAGGGCGGTACTCATTCCTCCATTCATAATCATTCCGACTACGGGAGAGATTGTAGAAGCAATAACATCGGTTTTTATGCTATTCTGTGCTCTACTATTAGTATCTTCGACATTAGTTTTAATTCCGCCACCTTGAGCTACAACACTATCAGTCGATTTTTGTTGCTTATCTAGAGCATCAGCAAGGCGCTTTGTGTTTGCACTGGTTGGAGCATCTACTTTTTCGTTTCTTACTTTTTGTTTGTCTTGTTTGACATCTTCGTGAGCTTTGGTTGCTCTTTCATGTTTAGCAGGCTTAGGCTCATTAGCCTCTTTCATGTCATTGAGATATTTCTTGCTTTCTTCGTTGCCTTTTTTTCTCGCAGCCTTGGCACTTTTGACATGGTCAGAAACTTTGTCTTCTTCTTTTTGTGCTTTAATCTGAAGTTCTTTTTTTATTTTTGGATCAGTCGCCTTACTCGCTTCTGCTTTTGCTTTTTCGGCACGAACTTTAGCTTCACGCGCTTTTTGCATTTGAGCTTTTTGCTCAAGCATAGCTTTTTGTTCACGTTTTGCTTGTGCGCGCTCTGCTTGAGCTTCTTTTTCCCATTTAGCTACATTGCCTGTAACATGATCACCCCATGTTGCATTAGCAATTCGGTTCTCAACATCTTGAAGGTTTCTTAATCTTCCGCCGTATCTTGATCGAGTAGCTTTATAAGCCTTTTCTGCTTTAGCCAAGTCGTCGTCTTCTTTTGGCTTTGGACGAGAATCAGCATTCCTTTTCGGCAATTTTGCATCCGAAGAATCAGGCTGTTTTTTATGAGTTGAGGTTGAAACGTTTCCCATTTTCCCTAGAACACTTATCTAGGGAATCTTCGGGTTTAGTTCCGATAATATTTAGGATCTGGGCCTATATTTGATTGATTTTAGAGATGATTAAATACTACTTGTACTGTAGTTTCAGGGTGTTAAGTCAGAATCTGAAATATTCTTTCATTTAAAGCTTTGTGAATGTCTTAAGCCCTATCCTAAAATCTACGCGAGGCACTTAACTTAAATTGCCATCCTCTTTCGTTAAAAGCAGTTTGTAGATTTATAAAATCATCTGCGGAAATTTTTCGTTCGTAGGATACTCCCATTAATGGAGTAAAGCGTTCTAACGTATGTCTATTTTCTAAAGAACCACCAATCATGGCATCGAGCTTTGAGCCATCTTTAAACTTACTCGACATGCCAACTTGCAGTCGGGTCGATCGAAAGTCCTGTGCATAATCATAACTTTGTCCGATGGAAGCATTCAGACTTACATCTTTTGAATCTTGACGATACGTCAGATCAAAATCACTGCGTTGAAGTGGTTCTCGTTTTTCATTTTCAGGATGTAAAGAATATTTGATACCCAACTTTGAATTCGAACTTGCTTTATATTCTATGGTAGAATTTATTGTTCTTGGTGCTGAATCATTTTGTGATACTTCTCGTGTTTTATATTGCACTGAAGCAGTAACTTTATCGGTCGGTTTTGGAATATTTGAAATTGTAATTCCTTGTTCACGTTTGGTGTAGCTAGATGGAGTTTTTAAATCAAGATGCTCTGCTTGAATGCGAAGTGATTTTGTTTGAGCTGATAGATTGAAAGAAGTGATATGACTTTCCTCTGCACCATTTAATTCTGATGTATAATTTCTTGCACTAAAAGATAGTGACGAGAAAGGTTTTACGGAAGTAATGTTGGGGGTTGAAAAAGATAGGTCGGTAATCTGCCTCGAACCAAACCTTTCACCGTTTTGTGATTCTTGCATAGCTAAAAATTGATAACCTTTAGCAATTTCACCTTGAAGTTTAAAATGATTGACTGAAAGATCATTTCCTTGGTCTGAACTAAAATTAGTAACTACTCCTGAAAAATTAATTTTTGAAGTCACTGCGGCAGACCAATCTATAACAGATAACTTTGAAGATTCACCTTGGTTTCGATCCGTATCAACCAAACGAGCATGCAATGCTACTGACTTTGTAGGTTGAATCTGAAAATCAATCAATTTTGTGTTTTCTTGAAAAGAATTCGCTGAGATAGATTTGTTCTCAACAAATGCTTTGAATGGCAATTTGCCTTGGCTACTAAGTCCAAAACCAGTTGTTGTTACTTTGCTATCATTACCTGGCGAAGAGGATGATTGAACATCATGATTTCCTGAAAACGAAAGATTTTTTGAATTTAATCCGAACGAGAACAGTTGACGACTTCTTTTATTAAGACTAGTTCCATTATCTGAGCTTTCTGAACCTTCATTGAGAAAGGAAACTGCTCCATTTCCACCAAATGAAAGCGACCCAAAGTCTCGGTATCCAGTACGAGAAAGTCCACTGTCCTTACTATCTGAGTTATATCTATCGGTAGAAAACGAGAGCCCTTTTGTTGGATTAAAACTGGCAGAGATATCACTCCGCTCAAAACCTCTTTCTTGCTCAAACTTCTTTTTTTCTTCTGGAGTGGCGTTTGGAAGGTCAGCGATGCGGTTAAATTCTTTATCAATAGAGGTACGCTCTGCTTTTAAAGAGAAACTAGATCCGTTTGATAATGCAAATGATTGACGGTCGATGCTACTTTTTTCATCACCAACTCGGAATCCCCCGAAGGAGAGCTTTGACGCTCCGAATCCAAACTGAGTTTGCAGTGCAATTTGGTTTAACGATGATTTACCTTTGAATTTTAAGGTATCATATCCAGCATTGAAATTTTTTGATGTAAACGCAAATGAATTTTTATTTTCAGACATTGAAAACAATGCTTGCTTACCAAAAGAAAACTCTAATTTTTTTCCTGGCAGAAGATTAAAAAACGTAGGCTGCTCTGCCAAACCAATATCAGCTAACATTTTTTGTCGTCGATACTGTTCAGAATTAGAAAAGCTTGAGTACGAAAGAGATTGGTCTTGAAATCCTGACAAAGTTTGCGCAGGTGCAATAGCTGGTAACCCGCCAATCACTGATGTGGCGGTTGCAAGAATCGCTAGTCGCTCTACCTTATCACCAATACAGTGCATATATCCGTGGGGTGATCCTACTTTGTAAAGTAGATTGGCGGAAGTTTAAGTAGAGGGAAGATTGAAATTATAACGGTGATTGGTCATTGCTAGGAAACTTCGCGAAGGGCCTTTCGTTTGCCAGCGGCAAACTCCCCGAAGGGAAAACATGGAGCGAGTTAAGGGATTCGAACCCTCGGCCTCTTCCTTGGCAAGGAAGCGCTCTAGCCAACTGAGCTAAACTCGCATGTCTTTTGGTGAACTCATTGAACTCATCAAACTCTCCTGCCAAGGAACCTTGGCAAGACAGCTTTCTTAGCTCCCTTCGCTTGCGCGAAGTACGCGAGCTCTAGCCAACTGAGCTAAACTCGCATGTCTTTTGGTGAACTTATTGGGGCACAACAAATCACCCACGGTAGTCTAACCACCTCATTTTTGAAGTCAAGTCAGCAGAGGCAAGATGTTGAACTTTCAGTATTTTTCGAAGCAATCTATATTCATAGAATACCCCTTTTATGCAGTTATCATTATTGCCATTTCTTTCTCTATTTCGAAGCCGAACAACGGCAAAAGTCCACAGGCAAAAAAAAGGTTCTGACGAATTCCTTCTTTCCATTTGGCTCAATGTTCGTAAAGAATTCTTTCCCGATCGACCTGATATTGATGAGGTTGAAATTTTATGGAGCCGCCGAAAACAAAAAAGAGTTCTAGCCTCAGTTTCAATTAAACAAAAAAAGGTTCGAGTCGCTTCAGAATTAAATCATCCAGAGCATTATCAATGGTTAGAACCCCTCCTCTACCATGAAATGTGTCACTCGATTCTTGGTGAAAACATTCCTGTCCGTAATCGTAAACGTCAGTGGCACGGACATGAATTTAAAAAACTTGAACAACAACACCCAAAAATGAAAGCGTTTGAACACTGGATTAAAACTGGCGGTTGGGCAAAAGCTGTACGAAGCGCTCGAACAAGAACAATTTGGATCCACCGTAGAGCGAAATAATTTTTATATGAAATGCTCGAGAAGAGATCTTCTAAAATTTATTCCAACAGCTGCTGGTATACTTGCACCTGCGGCAGCATCGGCAAGTTCAATCGAAACTTTTTTCTCAGTACCTGATAATAAAATAATATCCCCTAATGGTATTCACTTAGAAAAAGTTGAATTATTTTTTTCAGATCTTCCAGAAGATTTAATTGGATACACTTTTTCTTTTATGAGCGATATTCACCTAGGCGGTTGGCTCAAAGATGAAGTTGTAGAAGAAGCTTTGGCTCTGGCAGCAAGTAATAATTCGCAAGCATTACTTCTTGGTGGTGATCTTATTTGGGTTCCCGATAATCATGCTGGGTTGAGTGACTCCTTTATTAACAGAAAGTACGAACATGGTACTGACGAAGAGCTTGGTGAACTGGTTTTTCATGAATTATCACGAATGATTCGTTCGCATTCGTTTCGTGATGGTGTTTATTCAGTACTCGGAAATCATGATAGATGGAGTAACTATGATGCTTACAAAATACTATCACAAAAAAGCCAGACACAGCTGCTTCTTAATCAAACTGCAACTATACAAATTGGCAAGTCAACAATTGAAATATTTGGAAGCGAAGACCTTTGGACTGGAATTCCTAAAAATCCGCAATTTAAAAAAAATAAAAATAACTTTCGAATACTTTTAACACATAATCCTGATTTCGCTTCTTTTGTGTATCACAAAGAAAAAATTGAGTTTCAACTCGCACTATGCGGACATACTCATGCAGGACAGATTAAACTGCCCTATGTTGGTGCACTTGCTTACAATATTACCGATACACGGTACGGTGAAGGATTAGTCGAGTACGGTAATTCAAAATTTTATACATCCAGAGGCATTGGATGGGTTGAGCTTCCTGTGAGGTTTAATTGCCCACCTGAAGTGACGGTATTTACCCTTAAGCGATCTTAAGTTTAACAGGCAGCCCTTTTTCTAGTGAAAGAGCATTATTCTGTATCACTTGTCCAAACCAACCATCACGCGCTGCTGCATCACGAATAGCGCGAGCATATCCCACGAACGAGTCAGGATTAATAACATCATGCGGAGTCATTACCAAGTGAGCACCTGCTTCATCCTTAGCTGCTGTTACTGTCCACATTTGTTCTTGATCATGATTGTTCCCAACAGGAATAAGTACAAGTTCAGTCATTTTTAAAGATGGGTCTTTGGAACTCTCTTTTAACAACATCTCTTCAAGAAGTGCTGGATCAATTGATTTTGCAATATAGCCAAATTGGAAATATCCCAACTCAACAAGCTCAGAGATAATGATTGGATTGTCTCTATCCATAACAATACCAGACTCAAATTGCTCTTTAGAAATTCCCCATTTACTTGCTGCGTGGTGTGGGAGTGCTTCACTAAGGGCTGCAATTGGGAGTTTCCCGTCTTCTTGTAGATGGCTTCCAATGTCAGTCATATGTCCACCAAAGATACCACCCGGTAAAAGGGATCCATGTACCTGTCCTGGTTGAACCATGATGTCACCAGATTTTTTATGACCAAGGAGATAAAAGTTACCTTGAAATTCAACAAAAGCAGTAAGGCTTACATTAACGCTTCCAACAGAGCATGACTGAAGTTTTTTACTATCAGATGAAAAAAGAATTCCATCAGATTCAGCAGCTAGTTCCTTGCCTACTTTTTGAAATGCCCAATTAATAAGATAATCTGTTAATACAAGTTCTCCACGTAGATCCCTTTCAAAACTTGGCATGCTTTCTTGATTGACTGATCCTAAACAAAGCTCTGCTTGGGGCAATGTCAAAATTTTTCCGTTTTTTCCTGGCAAACCTAGTGCCTTAACCTCTGGATCATTTGGATTTAAAAGATTTCCATTCTGATCATAATGTTTTTGTGCTTCGACTAAGAGTGTCTGGATTCTCTCGAGAACTCCACTATCTGCAGTCGGGGATAGTTTTGATTTTAAAAGCTCCAAAGGGTCGATATATCCGTTGACAGTTAAGGAATTAGTTTCTGCTCTCCCCATAACACATGAGTAACTTGGTATTTCCATACCAAGCTGAATTTTCATTTCTTCGAATTTAGGTTTAACTGTAGTAATAAGCATAAAATTTATAATGAGAATAAGAAAACTGTTTGATAAGCGACTATAATACAATAGTTGACATTGTTATGTAAGATTTGTGTAACGCATAACTTTATAAAGAACTGTGCCAGATAATTGCATTAAAAGCAGTAATTTCAAGTTCTTAGATGTTCAACAGACTAATGTAGCTACCTACTTTTCGGTAACCGGACTAAATAGTAAATAAAAACAAAATATGTAAAATAGACAGTATCTATTAAAGAATATATCTCAATCAAATCTAAATACTCTTCATGAGCAACACTCCTAACCCTTCTTGGCGTAGCTATGTTAACAGCCTCCTCGTCGCAGAGATAAACACTCTATCTCGCTATTCCGACCAAATAATCCAATGGAAACCAAGAACTCATGATTCTGGTATGCTCTTGAATTCTCTTACTTGTAAAAAGAAATCCACCGCACAATCTATCGAAGAAGTGAACAGCATTGCTAATGTTCCGAACCACCGAACAATGATTCTTTTAAATGGCAATATAAATTACGATCACGACATCTCTGGAACGCTCACGGAAATCAAATCAAAACTAAATCGAGGTTCAAGGATTACTCTTGTTGCGTACAATCCTTATCTTCGTTCCATTTATTCACTAGCAAATAAACTTGGCATTCGAACAGGCGAAGTACCCACGACATTTGTAACACATACTTCACTTGCCAATATTGCAAAACTTGCTGGATATGAAGTCGTTCGTATTCGCCCGACGGCATATTTTCCATTCCCTCTTTTTGGACTCGGTGATCTTATTAATGCAGTACTCCCAATTATTCCAATTGCAAAATGGTTCGGATTAGCTGCGATTATCACACTTCGTCCAATCATTCCTGAAGTTAAAAAACCGTCGCTCTCAATTGTAATCCCGGCACGAAATGAGCGAGGCAATATTGAAGATGCTTTAAAACGAATGCCAACAGTGAGTGATTCAAAACTAGAAATTATATTCGTAGAGGGGCATTCAAAAGATGGCACTTGGGAAGAGATACAACGAGTCATGCCACTTTATTCAGATCGGTACAAAATTTTAGCATTCCAACAAACAGGCAAAGGTAAAAGTGATGCCGTTAGGTTGGGTTTCAGTAAGGCTTCAGGGGACCTATTAACAATTCTTGATGCTGATCTCACCATGCCTCCTGAACTACTTCACCGATTTTACGATCCTTATGTTGAAGGATTAGCGGATTTTATTAATGGTAGCCGACTCACTTATCCAATGGAGGGGGAAGCTATGCGGCCTCTGAATCATTTAGGAAACGTCTTTTTTGCTAAAGCATTAAGTTTCGTACTCGGTGTTAATCTTTCAGACTCGCTTTGTGGCACGAAACTTCTTACAAGACACGACTACTCACGTTTCATTAATTGGAGAGATGATTTTGGTGATTTCGATCCATTTGGAGATTTTGAACTTTTATTCCCAGCTTCAATTCTTGCACTTGGAATTATTGATGTCCCGATTCGGTACCGCGACCGAACCTATGGATCAACAAATATCAATAGATTCCGTCATGGTTTTATGCTCCTCAAGATGACGTTAATTGGTTTTTTTAGAGCTAAGTTAGGTAAAACTTCTAACGTTTCTCAAGAACGATCATAAGTCTGCAAGCAAAAAATATTGGAAATAAGTCAAAAACTTTTTCTAATACTTTGACTAGAAAATACAAACGTTGAGGATATAGAGCGCTCCCGCTATATCCTCCCGAAGCAATATAGGTTAAGGCTGAACTTCTTTGCTTTACAATAATATTCCAATCTCTAGTTATTTCTTTTTGTAAATCTCCATAAAATATTCTGTAAGCATTCCCCTGCGCTGCATAGTAAGAATCATTTTTAGAATTCCAATTACTAGGTGCCAGCCATTGTATAGATTTAAATATTGCAATTGGTTCACGGTGGCACAATCCATACACGAGCAAACCTAAAACGCTCATGCATGGTTCAAATAAAATGACTCGTCCTTTTGGTCTCAAAATACGCTGAAACTCAGCCAAAGCTGTACCTGGATACTGCAGGTGATGGAATACGTCAGACAATATAATTGTCCCTACTGTTTGATCTTTAAAACTTAATGAATAAGCATTTTCAACCTGGTCGATCCATGAATGTGGAAAAATATCGGTACAGATACATTCTGGGATGGTCTCTTTAATTTTTCCGATTCCCGAACCTAATTCAACAATCAATCCATTTTCTTTGGGAAGTACGAACGACTTTATTTGTTGATAAATCTCTTTATAAATTTTTCTTAATAACGCTTTTTTTTGCCAAAATAAAAGATTTTGGTGAATCTCTTTTTTATGTTGTTCAATATCTAAACCTGCCAACATAGTAAAGACTTTCTACAAGGAAGCACGAGGCTGCGTAACTTCTTCAATGATTTTTAAAAGCGACGCATTAGATATATCAAGATCGAGTTTTTCTTCTGCATATTTTCTAGCGCGCACCGATAATTGCTCGATATACTCTAAACGAGATGCCAAGTTACAAACTGCATCAACAAACTCTTTATAGTTTTCAGGCTCACAAAGGATCCCTGCGTTGGATTGATTAATGAGGTCTGAAATTCCTCCAACCGCAGACGCAACGACAGGAATTCCCATACTAAAAGCTTCAAGAATAATATTCGGTCTACCGTCGATTCTTGAAGGAACCACTAGGATGTCTGTTTGCGCTAAATATTCTTTTGTACAAATAGCTCCAACTATCTCGATATGATTCTCTAATTCATTTGCTCGAACGAAATGTTTCATCTGGGCTTCTAAATGTCCTGGACCTGCAAGAATAAACTTTAAATTGTGATTTTTTTTGAGGCACTCCTTTGCAATATGAACAAAAACATCTGGGGCTTTTTCAGGAGATAATCTTCCAATAAATGAAACTACAAGTTTTCTGTTTAGGAGAGGATCTTTTAATACAGGTGTATATGTTTTTACATCAACACCATTTTCAACAAGTTCAATGGTCGATGGCGTTGCGCCAAATGTAGAAATCAAGGTTTCAGAAATGACAGAGTTTTCAACAACCGTACAATCAATAAACTGATCAAATTTTCTGTTTAATAGGAGATGCCCTTCAGTGTTATAAAGATTATCAATAACTTTCATCGATGGAGAAAGTCGTTTCAAAACGGGTAATAATTCAACAGTAAAACTACTGCCAGCAAGCATCAGCACCTCGGGATTCCTTGATTGAACTAGATATTCAAGAAATCTTTGATATTCTTCGGATGATGTTAAGAAATTTGGTAATTGAAAAATATCTTTTGTAATAGATTGAAACAATTCAAGTGTACTTCCTTGATGCGAATTAGTAGGAAGTGTGGTAACAATAGTTATCCGGTATCCGAAACGGACTAAGTATGTACAGATATCCAAAAATCTTTTTTCTACCCCACCGACAACAAGATAAGGAAGAGCAATAAGAATTGATTTTTTATCTGGACTTTTTACATTAAGAGGAAGCAGATTTTTTGTTCCATCACTGACCTGTATTTTTTGATTACGTCTTTTTTCAGACTTTAGTCTTTGCTTCTCAGATAGAAAATCTTGATTGAAATGAGCAATTTTTACTCTTTGCTCTTTGAGAGATGGAATTTGTTTTTGAGAACTCATACTTGATGAATGTTTTCGGTATAAAAGTAGTGGCTCCTGCATACCTCGAATTCTTGCACCACACGCTGCCATACGGATCCAAAAATCCCAATCCTCATGAACATGCTCTGCACCCATTCCATAGTCATGATACCCTTTGGCTTGTCGCCAGAGCGTCTTTGAAAAAAGTGCTACGACTGCAATGCGATTACAATCAAGTAATTCATCAAGTGATGGATGTGGGTGCACTCTCCATGTATGAGATTGTTCACCAAATTCTTGTAACGAAGGTGAAACGATATCCAGTGCTTCTGTTTCTAACAGAAAAACTGCCTTCTCGAGATACGTTGGTAGCAATTTATCATCTGGATCAAGGGTACATATGTACTTACCTCTTGCCTTTTCTATTCCAAAATTACGATTATCTCCAAGTAAATGCTGACCTTCTCGAAAAAATACTATTATTTTGGGATGATTTATTTCCTGAGCTTTTTTAATACTATCGGGTTCAGTTGAACAATCTACGATAATGAGCTCGAAATCTGTGAATGTCTGCGCTAAGACCGATTCAATAGCACTATCTATAAAGTGTCCGTAATTAAATGACGGCATTACAATACTGATTAAAGGACGATCTTTTGGCCAATGTTGAGCTTTGATTTTCTTTACTCGCTCAGTTCCCTTTAGAATTCGAATCAAGCTTTTCGATTTTGCTGAAATAAATTGGGCAGGTGGTTTTAGCAACATTGCCAAAATGAGCGAACCCATCTTAATGATTTTTTTCAACGAAAACGGTTCGAATAACATCAATTGACGAAACTGCCAAGAACGAAGCGACGAAACTCCGCGAGCAACTGATTCGAACTCTGAGCAACGTTTTTCGAGTAGCTTAATATAGGCATCTTTCTCTTCGATGATGCGATTGAGTTCTTGATGGGTTTTATGATTGAGATTGAAAGTGTTGTTTTTAATTTTAGAGACTGCGGGATCTGCCTGTTCTTCGGCTAATACATCTGAAACGTCTTTCCTCATATAATTCATTAGGCTGGTATTTTGATCAAAGTCGAATTTTGATGAAGCGTCTCTGGAGCGGATAAATACTGTTCGTACTATATATTATAAGTGGCTTGTAATGGAATACTCCTCTCTCTCGACTCCTCTCGACTTCGCTCGAGACAAGTCGCTCGAGACAAGTCGCTCGAGACTGGTCTCTTGGTGGTTATTAAGGCTTAGTATTTCTCTCAAAATAGGTTAATTCAACGGGTATGTCTTCTTTGATCAATTTAAATTCTGCAGAGTTTTCTAGGCGATCCTGAATATCTTTCGAAACTGCATTGAAGGCGGGGCTCATCTGTTGTGGTAGAAAATCATTTCTAAATATCACTGATTGAGCATTCATTGCTTGTATTCGGTTCCATGCAATAAGTGGATCGGTTTCTGCGTATCCTAAAGAAGTATAAAAACATCGATGGTCAGATTTTCTTAGTGCCATTTCTTTTAACCCATAAAATGAAGCTGAATTAGCATTAAAACTTGGCATCTCTTGCCCGATGATGTGATAGGAATTTTTTTTATCTTGCGGACATGAGCGGGTAATGACTGAACTCAAAAGGTTTTGATCTTTGGGTGAGTACTCAACAGGATGAAGCCACCGACTGAGTGTAAAGGGTACTGAAAAACCAAAAGAATAGCCTACACAGATAACACTTTGCATTACTAAAAATACTATAAGTACTTTTCCAATTCTTTGATCAAGCTCAGAAACAAGGAAGCCAATTAGTAACGCAACATATGGGGTCATCGTCAAAAGATACCTGGGCTCTTCTACAATTTGATTTGATAAAAGAGTAAGCTGAAGAGCGCCTTGTATAAATACTAGAATCCCAAAGACGAAACTGCTTTGCGTCCAATTCTTTTTCAGAAAAAAACAATTGAAAATAATATAAAGAAATAATGCTAAAAAAATATAAAAAAGTGGTGTTATAAAAAATGCGACTTGAAATTCAGGTATCCAAAAAGCAAGTTTTTCAATAAAGGGGGCTTTGGAACCATACAAGAGTCCTATCGAACCGCTACTTGCACTTTTCATAAAATCAAACTGCTTCTGCCAATTGACATAATACCAACCAAAACACCCAAGAAAACAAAAGAGAGAGGTCAATGCAGGTACAAAAATTTTTCTTACTTCAAGGGGCTCTAAAGATGGTTTGTAAAATTTAAATAGAATCACTAAGCCAGGCACGACTATATGCATAACAGTTGTATTTTTTGCTAGGAGCGCAATTGATACTGCTGCAATACTCCACAATACTAGCTCAAGCCGAGTTTTTTTAGAGATCGAAAGGTAAATGCATGCTGTGATTGGAAGAAGTTGCATGGATTCTACAAAATAGAGACGTGACATTCCGAGCGCAACCGGCGAAGAAATACAGACGAATAAAGTTGCTATGGGAGCAAGACTGCTTTGTTGCCAGACAATACGTGCAATCTTATACAAAAGATAACTTGATATGAGCCACGATCCTATTGGAACAATCAACAGCGTTTGCTCAATAGGAATTCCCAACCAAGAAAACGGAACGAATAATTGACCAATCCAAGCAATCAGTGGTGCTTTTGTGCCGAATGCATTGATCATTTCATAGAACCATGAATCTAAACTTGCTCTCGAAGCAATTGAAATGAGGAGTGTTTCTTCTGCATACCATGAAGGATCAAATGGCCAAACACTTTTATCGAGTAACACCCAAATGAATTGACTTATTCCTGCAAAAAAAAGAATGGCAGCAACAATCAATGAATTTTCTTTAATCGTAAAAGTAATTTGTCTTTCAATTTTCATAAAAGGAAATACAAGGCGGTATAATGCGTATCGAGATGATTTGAGATAAGTCTTTTTTCTGACTGGATTTACTGACTGCTAAAACTTGGCAAATCCAGGATGTCTTGGAAATGAAATAACGTCTCGAATATTTTGCATCCCGGTCACATACATAAGAAAACGTTCAAATCCAAGTCCAAATCCAGCATGCGGTACTGTTCCAAATTTTCGCAGCTCTAAATACCACCAAAGATTTTCTTCGGGTATATTCATCTGTTTCATTCTTGTTTGTAATTGATCAAGACGTTCTTCACGCTGAGATCCACCAATAACTTCACCTAGTCGAGGTACAAGGCAATCCATTGCCCGAACTGTTTTTCCATCTTCATTCAAACGCATATAGAAAGCTTTGATATCTTTTGGATAGTTCACGACAAAGACAGGGCCTTTAATATATTCATCCGTAAGCCATCGTTCATGTTCTGACTGAAGATCTATCCCCCACTTCACTGGGAATTCGAAACTCTTTCCACTTTTTTCTAATGCTTTTATCGCATCAGAGTAATCCATACGCTCAAATTTTGTTGATGCTACTTTTTCTAACACATCGACATGATCATTTGTTGTCCAATCGCGTTCTTGGAAAAACTTCATTTCTTCTGGGCATTCATCAAGAACATAACGAATCATATAGCGTATGAAGTCTTCCGCTAATGACATATTGTCGTTCAGATCATAGAAAGCCATCTCTGGTTCAATCATCCAAAATTCTGAAAGGTGCCTCGTTGTATTTGAATTTTCTGCTCTAAACGTAGGACCAAAGGTATAGATATTAGAGATTGCAGTAGCATAGATTTCACCTTCAAGTTGTCCTGAAACAGTGAGCCCTGCAGCTTCTTTAAAAAAATCTTGAGAATAATCAATCTCTCCGTTTATCTTTGGAGGATTTTTCATATCAAGTGTCGTTACACGAAACATCTCGCCAGCACCTTCACAATCTGATGTTGTAATGATTGGAGTATGTACGTAATAAAATCCGCGGTCTTGATAAAAACGATGTACTGCCATTGCTGCTGCAGATCGCAAACGAAATACTGCACCAAAGGTATTTGAGCGAGGGCGCAGGTGCATATGTTCGCGAAGGAATTCTAAGGTATGTCCTTTTTTCTGTAGTGGATATGTTTCAGGATTAGCTTCGCCGATGAGTTCAATCGAAGAAACATCAACTTCAAATTTTTGTCCTTTAGCTGGTGACTCTTTTAAATTGCCTGCTATTTTTATAGCAGCACCGGTTGAGAGTTTTGATTCAATTGCAGCAAAGTCAGAGGATTCGGGATTTAAGACCAACTGTAAACCTTGAACCGTGGTTCCGTCGGTAACGTCGATAAACGCAACCTGCTTTGATCGACGATGAGTTCGAATCCAGCCAGAGAATTCGATTGGGCCAAAGGGGACTTTATCGCGGTGAAGATCTCGAAGAGTAAACTTATTCATAGGGGATTATTTTTATCAGTTTTTAAGTGATGAAAACATCGGTTTCTTTTGATGAAAGTGAATAGAGCTGTAGATTTCTTTGATAATCCCTCCTATTTTGATCTTACCAACGAAAGTGTGTATTCTTTACGACCTAATTTGTTCAAATTTATCGGGGTGTAGCTCAGCCTGGCTAGAGCACTAGTTTTGGGAACTAGGGGCCGGAGGTTCAAATCCTCTCACCCCGATATTGAACAGTTTTGATCTTATCCTTCTCACTTGCGCCAGCCCCCTCTTCCCGATAGGTTAAGAGCTAAGAAATCTCATGGCACGTAAATCCTCTGAATCACTCCGTAAAAAACTCATTATCGCACTTGTTGTATTGTTTGTTGTTCAGATTGCAACATACTTTTTAATCTCATCGCGTGATACAACTCCAAAAACCGCTGACGAAGCAATCAATAAAGCTGTCGAGAAATCTTCTGCCAATTCTGATGAGAGACGTGACCTTTTAAAGGTTCAAATCGCCCTTTCGTCATATATGAATAAACACAACGGTATACCGCCAACACAGTTAGCAAGTTTGATACCTGAATATCTCGATACAATTCCTTCCAACCCTGATGGAACTCAGATTAAATACCGAACTGAAGGCAAAAAATATTTTCTAGGCGACAGTGCTCCAAAGATAGATAATAAATTTCAAAATTCACCTAAGGGAGAAGACAAAGCACAGACAGCCCTTTCGGCTTCAGATAAGGATCAGTTGATTGAAGTTTTAACTAAGGATACAGATGAGCGCCTGGCGCACTATGACCCTAGTAACAAGCGAGACCCGTTTAAGCCAATGAAGATATCTTCTGATGGGGGTAAATCAAGTGGTAAAACTCAACTTGAATCGTATAGCCTCGATAAACTTTCATATTCTGCTTTCCTTCAAACTGATACAGAACCTAAGGCAATCATAGAAAATACTGAAGGAAGAGGATTTACTATTACTAAAGGCACCAAAGTGGGTACGAACAATGGGGTCGTTACCGACATCTTCCCTGATAGAATTATAGTCGTTGAAAGCACAATAGACTTTACAGGTGCCACTCAAACAAAAACTTTTGAGTTTGTGATTGGTGCAAAAGGCGCCAAAACTAGTAGAAAATAGAATAACTATTTTGTCACTTTTATAAATGTGTTTCTAAAAATATAAAATTCCCTTTTGACCTATCTCTCAAAACAAGCTCATAATGCGCAGAAGCAGGATTTGTTTTTACCTTCTTCAAGTATAGAAATTTTCATTATAATATTTTCTTTTCAAGTCATGTTGGTAGATCATCAAAACCTGTATAATTCTTCTGAATTCAGTTAAAAAAAAAAGGAAATATAAATGAAATTTAAATATCTAAAAAATATTTTATTACTTTCAGTCTTGATTCTATTTGCAGCCCCTGTTGCCCAAGCCCAATTAAGCAAAGTCTGCACAACAATAAAAGAACTTGGTCCAAACCAATATAAAAATAACAGCCCTATTCGCGCTCAGAACGGAAATAATGCTTCTCCAATTACTCGCTTTGCAGAAAACCCAACAATCATTTTCATCGTTGGTAATCCTGCGCAACTAGGCTCTGCAAATGTCTATGACAGCAATGGAAACTACTTAACTTCTGGTATTAGATTGTCTTGCGACGCGAGAGGTCGTGGTACATGTAACGCTCGTTATAAAGGCAGTGAAAGAAAACCGAATGATACCCGTTCCATTAGAAGAAAAGCTGTAAGTAAAACAAAAAGCCCAGCAATTTTTTGGAGAGTTTCCAGTAAAGGACTTTGTTACCGAATTCCAGATGCTGGTAAGTGTTATAATGTTAAATCAAGAGGTCTGTGTGACGGACGAATTCTTCGTTAATTTTATATACTATATTTAATTTCGAAACGACAAAGCCTCCGCAACTGCGGGGGCTTTTATTTGTTCATCTTCCGAAAGCACTGTAATGGTTGATGCAACTCGTAATATTCGATTGATTCCACGGCTACTAATTTCAAATTTCTTAGCAACTTTCTCTAGAAGATCAATAGCATCTGACTCTAAAGGAAAATGATTCATTATTTCATCAGTCGATAACTGACATGAAAGTTTTCCAGTTTTTGTTTGTAACCTAGATCGAGTACTCACAATCTGATTTTGTAAAAATGAAATGTTTTGATTTTTTTTGGGGTACACCCCTTTCTTCATACTGTGCTCAATAATCAATTCAACTGGAACTGCACGAAGCACTAACCTCATATCGATTCTATCTAAAATCGGTTCAGAGATTTTTTTTACATATCGTTGTACTTCTAGTGCTGAACATTGGCACCCCTCGCCTTTTCCGCAAGGGCAAGGATTCATAGCGGCAATCAGTGTAAAACGAGCAGGTAAATGAGCTGTACCAAGTGCTCGACTCACTGAAATAGAACCGTTCTCAAGAGGAATTCTTAATGCTTCAATAACATTACGAGGAAATTCTGGGAGCTCATCAAGAAACAAAACACCTCTATGTGAAAGGCTTACTTCACCAGGTTTAATTTTTGAGCCTCCACCAATAAGTGCAGCTTCACTAATATTATAATGTGGAGACCGAAATGGGCGATGCCCCTCAATTATATTTTCTATTGGAAGCCCTGAAACGCTGTGAAGTGAAGCTGTTTCAAGTATTTCTTGTTCAGACAAAGGTGGCAGGATCCTTCGAAAGGCTTGCGCAAGCATTGTTTTTCCACAACCTGGTGGACCTGAAAAAATAATATGATGCCCTCCACACGCAGCTATGAGTAATGCTCTTTTTGCATGCTCTTGCCCCACTATCTCGTCGAAAGAGATAACTTTTTCATCCTCGTATGGGTGGGAATTAACTTTTTTTATTTCATAATCATCGTTTCTATTTTGAGATAGCTCTTCTTCAATTCCCCTTTGAAGCCATTCAACACACGTTCTCAGCTCTGAGAATCCTATAACTTCTATTCCTTTTAAAAGTTTCACTTCTTTTATATTGGAAATAGGACAAACAATTTTTCTAATACCTTGTCGGTATAATTCGATCGCATGAGAAATTGCACCTCGAATTGGTCTAATTTTTCCAGAAAGAGAAAGTTCCCCAATGAAAGCGATTCCATCAATATGTTGCCTATCAAACAAACCAGACGCATTCGCTATTGCTATTGCAATAGCAAGATCTAACGACGCTCCTGATTTCTTTTCTTCCGCAGGAGAAAGATTAATTAAAATCTGATCAGGTAACGTGCACTCAATAGAAGAGAGTGCTGCTAACACACGCTCACGTGATTCTTTGATTGCATTATCACCAAGTCCGATTAACGAAAACCTTGGTAATCCATTCTGCGTCTGAACTTCAATAGTAACGGGTATCGAGTGAATCCCTGAAAGACAGGCGCTTTTAATATAATTAGACATAGCGTCACTTCGACGAATTCATCTCAAAAGTTTCCATGACTGGAACAAAAACTGCATATTTATCACTAACAGCTTGTATACCTGCCTCAGGTCGGCAATTTTTACCACATGGATAGTATAGAGAATGAAATTTGGAGGATGGTACCTCCTGAAGAGAAGTTTGAACTTCTTGCTCGCGCTCAATCAAAGGGAGTTTTTGCCGCGCTTATAGGCATTATCGTCCTTTGTACGATGGCGGTTGGGTTAAAAATTGGGGCACTGATGTGGACAAGTTTTGTTATTTCACCGTTTGTTTTTCAGTTTGCCTGTGGAAAAGAGTGGCGCGCAGTCCGTCCTCGAACCCTGCTTGAGTACCTGGCTGCTCGGTCTGCATCGCGTCGATATGCATTTTCAGCGAGAGCAAAGGACTTAAGTGCTTCAATGATCTTTAAAGGCACCATTGAACAAGTCTATGACAATGAACATGTACAAGAAGCGATGGAGGCTATTATCGCTAATAATGCAGTTTCAAAAGTATGGATAAGTCTTTTTGGTGATGCATTTACTATGATTGCTGAAAAGCCAGGGGGAGCTGAACTTAAACTAGCACAACTCATAGACGATCGAGTGAGAATTTATTCAGAAAATAAATCAGAATCTGAATATAGTAACCAAAAAGCCCTCATTATAAAAACTAAAACCAAAGATGGTGATGAGAAAACCTATAAAATAAAAAGTAAGTATCCTGCTGCACTTGTTGTTTTTGAAAAAAGGGTAAAACAGATTCAAGCTGGTGTTCCAAAATTTGAAGCTATTGCAAAAGAACTAGCCCAGGCAGCTGCAGTTGAAACAACTGAAGAAGACGATAATTATAACAATTTATTCTCTTTCTAGCACTGTTCAAAATAGTCCATCTCAAGAGATACTTATGCCTTGATGAAGCAGGAACCTCTAAAGGCAATAATCTATAATAAGCAGTTGCTCCTTATCAGTTTATGTTCTTGTACCTTGCTTGCAGCTCCAACTGTTAAAGCAGATTCGAATATTTCCCTTCCATTGGGTTCCTATACAGGTACACTAACAGTCGATTCATTATCGACTAATATTGTTATCATTAAGTCAGACGGCGAATTTCAGCCTCCCGAGCAAGTTCCAAATCCACCACGACTACTGATTGATTTGCCTTCGGACAATAAAAAAATTCAGAAAGAAAAAATTATTTCTCTTCCTAAAAATAACTGTGTACAAAAAATAAGAATTGGGAATCATCCTGATAAAATTAGATTAGTAATAGATTTAGAAAATGAGAAAGAAAAAACGCTCTGTTCTATCAAACATCAAATTCAGGATAAGAAGTTATCAATAACAATTTCAGATTCTAGAAATTCAGACATGACGAATAAGGATACTATTTCTCTTGTTCCTGTTGAATCTGAAGTATTGTCCCCAACTTTTGCAATCCCTACTAAAATACCTACTGCAACGATAACTCATAGTCCAACTATTACAATTGTTACTAAGCCAACCAAAATTCCTACCATACCCCCTAGTCAAACTCCCACAGCTACAGCTACAGCAACATTAACAAGTTCACCAACAGCAACTTTCACAGCTATACCTACAAAAACGGCAACTCCTAAAGCAACACCCGAATCATCAACTCCAGCTCCAGAAGCTCTAGAACAAAAAATTGTGATTGATACTCCAACGCCAGAAATAAACACTCCTTCATTACTTGGAATTGATTTTGTTCACCAAGGAAATGCAAACCAAGTAATCCTTCGATTAACCGAGCGTTTTTCTTTTCGAATGTCTAAAGAAGGAACAAGAAAATATAAAATAAGTATTAATGACGTTCAGCTTGCACATAAAGGATTACTGCTTCCACAATTTCCACCTAACGAGGTTGCAGGATTTACCCTTGTTCGAGCTCAAGAGTCCAGTAATGGGATTGATATCACTATTGCAGTTGATGATGGTATGAAGGCATCTGCGGTCAATGTAGATACATCTATTGTTATTTCTTCAGATACTGCTGGATTCTAACTTCAATATTTTTTTCAATAAAAAAGGTATCAAGATTATACATCCTGATACCTTTTTATTTAAGAAAGATAAATTTCAATCTTACTTATATTGACAGCGAATTCCAGCTCTAATTCTTCTAAGACCAATGTTACCAGGAGTTGAAGTTAAACCATCAACAGCAATTGTAACTAGATCTCCAGCTTGGACTAGTGTTGGGCTGCCTGGAGTTGCCGAACAAGTTAATCCATCTCCTCCGTTATCAACTGTACAAGTTGCTACATCATCGACAAAATTTATACGTACGGTGAATACTACTGAGTCACCAACACCGAGTGCAGAACCATCAATGATTCCGTAAAGTTTATCAATGGAGCAATCAGCAGAGAAAACTCTTTGTGCAGATGTTTCATTTGTTGAAGAGCCGAGGCCACCAATGTTTAGATAATACTGTGCGACTTCTGGGTTAATATTCGTACTAGAACTTGCTAAGAATTGACTTCCGTATCCTTCAACACCAGATGTTCCTGTTACACCGGATACTCCGATGACACCTGATACACCAGATAATCCTGATAATCCAGAAACTCCGCTAAGTCCAGCGATTCCGCTAATACCGGATACACCGCTTTCACCAGATGCACCGTTATCACCATCAGCACCAGTAACACCTGACACTCCACTGAAACCAGAGACACCTGTTATTCCACTAACACCACTGAAACCACTAACACCAGTAACGCCAGATAATCCTGTTACACCAGAGAAACCAGAGATTCCAGATACGCCATCTACTCCTGTTACTCCTGATACACCACTTAATCCAGAAATACCTGATGGCCCTTGAGCACCTTGTCCACCTGTGACTCCAGTTGCACCCTTAATTCCACTAACACCTGATAAACCAGCAACACCAGTTACACCAGTTGTACCACTAGTTCCACTTACTCCGGATAATCCAGTTATTCCTGAAACACCAGATAAACCACTTACTCCAGTGGCTCCTAGTAATCCAGTTGCACCTTCTACACCTGTAAGACCAGATACTCCAGAGACACCCGTCGCACCATCGGCTCCAATAGAACCTTCAAATCCGCTCATTCCACTAAGACCTGTTGCACCAATTACTCCAGTTTCGCCGCTAAGTCCGCTCAGTCCAGTTGCACCATCAACACCGCTTATTCCTGAGACTCCAGAGAAACCACTAAATCCTGAAACACCCGAAACTCCGGATACTGAGGATTCAACACCTGAAACACCTGAAACTCCTTCTATGCCTGAAACACCTGATTCACCAGATATTCCAGTTACGCCTGAAACTCCTGAAAATCCACTTACACCAGTGGCGCCGTCTACACCTGAAACTCCAGAGAGACCTAATAATCCTGTAACACCAGTATTTCCTGATACACCTGTAATCCCAGTTGTTCCTGAAACTCCACTAAGCCCTGACAATCCACTTAGACCAGTAACTCCTGTTACTCCAGATACTCCTGATTCTCCGGATACTCCTGTTACTCCACTTTCACCTGAAACTCCGGTAACACCTGATATACCAGTGATCCCAGATACACCTGATATTCCATCAATTCCGTTAGCTCCATCACGCACACGACCAACGACTACCTCACCTCTGTTACAAGTTAAACCTTCACGGGCGGTCATTACTTTTGAAGTTCTATTTTGACAAAGTACTCTTGTCTTAGTATCTAAAGCAGCAGCAATTCGGGGGCTCTGTGCAACTGCAATACTTGCTAGCGAACAACATGCCAAGAGTACGATAACTAGTGTTAAACGAGACTGGTTCATCTTTAACTCGATTTTTGGATAAAAATTAAATCTATTCATTTCGTTATACTTGATGATGGTTACCCGACTGTTGTGTTTTTACATTTGATTGAGGTTTTAACGTACCTAGTTCCAGCACTTGCACTTCCTACAATTCTTATCGAAACTCTATCACCAGAATCAATGCTGATTGTGCTTCCAGCAGTCGCTAAACATGAGTTAGAAAGATTACCTGTTACTGGGCATGATAGACTTGTCTGAGATCCTTCCACCATTAAAGTAAAAGTTACAGACCGAGATCCCATAAACCCAGTCACGAAACCTAATAAGCTTTCAACATCGCAACCCATGTGATGAGTTTGCATAATATCAGCTTCAGTAGCAGATAAAGTTATTGTTCCAGTTAATGGCGCATAAAGAGTCGCATTACTTAAATTAATTGCAGTACTAGATGATGATGAGAAAAGATTCCCAACTCCTGTAGCACCAGAGACTCCGGATAATCCTGAAACACCCGTCGCTCCAAGCACACCTGTTATTCCACTTACTCCAGTGACACCAGATATTCCTGAAACTCCCGATACGCCTGCTAATCCAGTAACACCTGAAACACCACTCAATCCTGATACTCCGCTTAGTCCTGATACTCCTGAATCACCTTGTACACCTGAATTTCCAGAGACTCCAGAATCACCGATAACACCGGTAAATCCACTCACACCTGAGAAACCTGAAACTCCTGTCACACCAGATACACCTGAAACACCTGTTAATCCAGAAATCCCAGAAACACCGCTGACACCTACAATACCGTCGTCTCCACTTGGTCCTGATACTCCTGTATCTCCAACTACACCTGAGAGGCCTGAAATACCAGATACGCCAGATATTCCACTAAATCCAGATAATCCAGAAATTCCAGAAAGACCAGAAATTCCAGTTACTCCACTAACACCTGATATTCCTGACAATCCGGATAAACCAGAAGCTCCGCTAGCGCCTGTAGCCCCACTTACTCCTGAAGCACCAGAAGCACCAATCGATCCAGTAGGACCACTAATTCCTGACACACCAGAGATACCTGAAACACCAGATATACCAGATACTCCACTTACACCCTGTACTCCACTAAGACCTGATGAGCCAGATACGCCAAGTACACCGCTCACTCCTGATAATCCGAGTGATCCTGATACACCGCTAACTCCTGAGAAACCTGTTACACCGGAAACACCAGTTGCACCTAGAACACCAGAAACACCACTAAATCCAGAAGCACCAGAGACTCCTGATAATCCTGTAACTCCAGACAATCCTGAAACACCAGAGACACCAGTTACACCACTAACACCACTTATTCCTGAAACACCAGAGATTCCTGAGAAACCAGATAATCCAGATACGCCACTTAAACCTTCAACGCCTGAAACTCCTGTTTCACCCGAAGCACCAGTGACACCAGTTATTCCTGATACACCGCTCTCACCGGATACTCCAGATATACCACTTAAACCTGATTCTCCTGACACTCCAGATATACCACTAATTCCAGCTTCACCATTTAAGCCTGGTGATATTGAGGTAATTCTTACCTCTCCTGAATTACATTTTATATCTCTTCCTGTTACGACTCTTGTCTTTTTATTTTGGCATACGACTCTAACGGTTGAAGTTTGGGCTGAAGCACTAAGGCTCACCGAAACTGACATTAAAGCAGTTGCTAAAATAGCTACTGAGATGATTTTTGTTTTTGAGGTTTTCATATGAACTAATGATTGCATCGGAATTGCCTACTCAATAAAAAAGCTTACTCGCATCTCGCTGATATTCTTACTCTACGGTTACCACCATTGGAACTTTCAATTTTCCAAGCGATCAAACTACCAACGTTAAGTGTAATATCGTCTGGTTCGTTACATGTTATACTAGCACCTGTTATGCTGCATTGAATTGATGCTTGGTCAGTCGTATCAACTCTAAGGGTAATTGTTACTGAATCAGAACCAAGGTTTGCTCCATCTACATAAGCTGCCATGGATGTAAGGAGGCATGTATTTGCTACAGTTTGAGATACACTAGCTTCTGTAGCTGAGGACCCTGTTCCTGATAATGGTAAGTATAATGTAGAGTTTGTATTTATTTGAGCCCCTGATGACGAGAGGAATGTTCCACCGTTAGTTGGGCCTGTAACACCGGATGCTCCAGCGACTCCTGAATTTCCTTGGATTCCTGATGCTCCGAGTACTCCAGTTACGCCTTCGACTCCAGTGATTCCTGATACACCACTAACACCTGACAATCCAATTATCCCAGTTATTCCAGACACCCCTGTAACTCCTGTTGCACCAGTTACGCCAGTGAATCCAGAAACACCACTTGTTCCTTCGACTCCAGTAAATCCTGAAGCACCTGCAACACCTGTTGCACCTGCAACCCCAGTTTCACCAGAAACCCCAGAAATTCCTGAGAAACCTGATACTCCTTCAACTCCTGTTACGCCGGAAGCACCTTGAACAGCACTATCAAGACCAGTAACTCCAGAGGCTCCAGTTGCACCAACAACTCCAGATACTCCAATCTCTCCAGACACACCAGAAAGTCCTGCTACACCAGCAGCTCCTGGAAATCCTCCTAACCCTGGAAGTCCAAGTGCACCAGTAACTCCACTAGCACCAACTTCACCACTAGCACCTATGCTTCCAGATGCTCCAGTTACTCCACTAACACCAGAAATTCCACTAGCTCCACTTAAACCAGTTGTTCCAGATACGCCCGTTTCGCCTGATAAACCTGATAATCCAGAAACACCTGAATTTCCAGTTGCACCGACAATACCTGTAACTCCACTAACTCCTGATAATCCATCAATTCCCGTTACACCAGTTAAACCACTTACACCGCTAACGCCTGTAACGCCGGTTGCTCCTGATACTCCTGACAAACCGGATAAACCTGTTACACCGGATTCTCCGGTTACACCTGATACGCCTGATTCTCCAGTTTGACCGGATACACCAGTTACTCCTGAAACACCGCTAAATCCTAAAACTCCAGTAACTCCACTATCACCAGTTACTCCAGAAACTCCTGAAAGACCTTGAGTTCCTGATATTCCGGTAACACCAGTAACACCAGTAACACCACTAATACCTGAAACTCCACTTTCACCAGTAACTCCACTGATACCAGAAAGACCAGAGACACCACTGATTCCTTCAGTTCCAGAAACACCTGAAATACCAGATATTCCTGAAGCAGCGTTTAATCCATTTGCTCCGTTTTGAATATTGGCAGCGAGTCTTTCACCGACTCTACACTTACTTCTTTCTGTAACAACTAATGTTCTTGTGTTTTGGCAAAGAATTTTTCTAGAAGAAGATTGTGCTAACGAATCATTCGCAGCGATGGATAGAAGCAGTCCTGCAGCTGTTGTTGCACAAAAAAAGATTTTAGTTATTTTAATTTTTTGCAAGGAAAGTGGCAAAGAAACGATTGAATTTTTGCAATGATGAAAAGAAGACATGAGTGGCATTCTAATTTGAATTCTTGAAAAAATAGACAGAGTATTCGGAAATCCGAGATCTGCTTGGAATAATTATCACGAACGGAATATTCCACATAGCACAAGGGTTGGTCAATCAATTTTTTCTATAAAAATGTAAATTGGTGTTCTATCTTTTAGCAGGTGCTATTGAGAGTTATCAGTAAATCAGATTTCTAGTCATGTTCCTTGGAAGCGTTCGTGACTACTCGGAGCCCCTCTGAATGCGCAGATTCGTTTGTTTGACGCTCATCTGTGAAGTTACTTTTCACTGATGTTTGAGCACCTCGTAATTCACGAAGTGTATCCCCAAGTATTTTTTCAGTAGGCGAGTTTTCTAAAAAATTATTTGTGCAATAAAGCGCAATAGTTACAACGATCGCAACTGGACCAACAATAGTTAACCAAATCATTCCTCTTTTCTGTTCCGCTGCGTCGTGTTGCATGTTTTGCTCTCTTTTATTTATCTATAAAGACTTTTTGTGTGATTAAGTGTAAAACCAACCCTCACTGAGAGGCAAGTTCCGTTTATGAGTATGCTATCAAACGAAGATATTAAGAGGGCTATCGATTCTAAAGAGCTCATTATAGACCCCTATGATGACGGGTACCTGAGAGGCGCTGGGCTTACCTTGCACTTAGGTGCAGACCTCCTAAAACCACTACCTGGGAAAGTGGCAGATGTTAAAAAAAATATTTATCCAGATTACGATTCGATAACGATAACCGATGACTCTCCGTATATGTTAATGCCAGGTGAATTTATTCTGGGCGCTACATTTCAAAAAGTCAGCGTTGGTAATTCATTAGGTTTTTTTATTGAAGGTCGAAGCACCCTTGCACGGCTTGGATTAACGATTGTTCAAACTGCTATGCTGGTTTATCCGGGGCACAAAGATCGACGTGTCACACTTGAACTCGCTAATCATGGTCCGAATGCAATTATGCTTTATCCAAGAATGAAAATTGCTCGCGTTGCTTTATTCGAGTTAAAAACACCTGCATCGAAAGTTTATGATGATGAAGGCAAATATAGGCATCAAACTACGGTCGGTGCACCACTTTTTAATGATGAAATACTACCCTCCAAAGATTGAACGATACGCCCTCTTGATCATATCCATAATTCCACCTGTATAGTTTTTTGAACCGTTTGATCCGAAAAATGCGCTATTTGGGAGTGTTCCAATAGACTGATCTTTTGCAGTCAATGACGATAGATCGAAAAATGGAGTTAGATTTGGTGTCGGTGTAGGAGTTGGAATCGGCGTTCCTTCTTTTGCATCGAACGAAGAATATTGCAGTGTATCATTTTCTTTTTTTAGAATTTTTTTAGTTTGTTTAATTTGCTGTCTTGATACTTGAACTTGAGCTTGAGGAACTTGAACTGTAAGAGGTTTCTCGGGGGGCAATAACCTGTCGACTTCAAATGCAAATGCAAAAACAGAGATAGTGATAATCCAGGTTGTTACATAAAGTGCCGTACGACTTGAATCAAGCATCACCCAAAGCAAAATCATTAATGAAATAATAAGTACTAACGCTTTAAAGCCAGGGGCTAATTCAGGAAAAAAGAAATCAAACAATCGTGGTGCCATTAATAATGAAACAGCGATTGGTGAGAAAAAAATACCAAACAGAAACCGAAGCGTAATCGTCTCTTTAAAACCTTTTTGTGACATTACAATGACAATAGATAAAAACTGAATGCTAAGAAAGAGGAATTTACAGATGTGACCTCTGAAACGGCCTTCAAAATGGATCGATTTTTTTCCTAAAATGTATAATAACCCCGTGAATCAAACAGGTTTTTTCAATGACGACCAGTGGATTGCCGGGGTAGCAATAGGTAGCAAGATTGACCTGTCTCAATTGTTTGATTCCCCTATCGACTATGTTCACTCGTTAGGAGATGCAGGGTTCCTTAAAAGTGTCTCAGAACTACAAAGCGAAACTAAAGAATCAAAATTAAGATTAAAATCTCTTTTTAAGATTATTGTCCTTCCAAGGATTGTACTTCCCGCTCAACAACTTTCTGATAAAGAATTTACACAGATAGTCGCAAGGCAATTCGGTTCAATTTGTTATCAACGTACGTTACCTCAGAAAGGCTCGGTACATTTTACGCCAAGCTCACCGAGTACTGTTATAAAATGTAAAGACAGAAATTTTTTGCATATCGATTCAAACGAATCAGTTTCTCGAAAACCTCTTGTTATTGATTCGCAACTAACAAAAGAAAAAAATGTTTTCGTTTCTCGTGTTCCTGATGATTGTGATTTGAGTTTTTTAAAAGACTCTTCCGCAATTTTTACTGCTGGAATTTCTTCGTGGAAAAAATTATCTCATCAAGGCTTATTAGTTAATGGATGCGTAGAATCCCTAGGTGAAGATGAACTTCAATCAAGCTTCATGCTTGATCTCTTTCCAGGTGATTGGGTGAAATTAACTCATAATGATTCATTAGCTATAACCGATTCAAAATTTGAGGCACATTCATTTTTTTCGAACGTGATTCCCTTTTATCAAATTGAAAAAATTGAATCTGATAAAAATCTTTCTTCCAAAACTCACTTTTACTGGAAAAGCGTTGATCGGTTTTTAACTGCTTATCAACAAGATCCGTCAATTACAGAAAAATTTCATGGATCAGGTATCGGTTTTACTGCAAAATTTTTACGCAGTAAATTCCCAAATATAAAATTTCTTCCATGCCTGAATGAAGAACAATTTATGAAAGAAGTATTATGAAACAGTTACAAAGACTTCGTGCGAATCGACAGCTACGAGATATGCTTTCCGAAACGACTTTCACTCGAAAGCAACTTATTCAACCTCTTTTTATAGTAGAAGGCTTAACAAAAAACGAACCGATCGCATCACTCCGTGGCAACGTGAGGTTAAGCGCAGATTCATCTTTAAAGCAGGTCGAATCTGATCTTGAAGCAGGTGTAGAAAATTTCATGATCTTCTTTGTGCCAAAAGAGAAAAAAGCTTGTGGATTTAGTAATGACTTTACAACGTCAGCTCTTAACACGTTATCTTCCAAATTTGGAAAAGATGCTTTCTTTTGGATCGATACATGCCTGTGTTCAAAAACTGATACTGGGCATTGTTGCTTATTTACGAGTGAAGGCGATATTGATTTCGAAGCAACCCACAAAGCGCTTTCTGATTTTGCTGTCGGATGTGTACAGGCTGGAGCTCACGGTATCGCTCCGAGTGATATGATTGATGGCAGAGTTTCAGCACTTCGAGTAGGACTTGATAAAGCTGGTAAATCGATGACTCCTATAATGAGTTACAGTACGAAATTTTCTAGTAGTTTTTATGGACCATTCCGTGATGCTGCTGATAGCGCTCCGCAGTTTGGTGATCGGAAACAATACCAACTTGATGTGCGAAATAGATCTGCTGCAATACATGCAAGTATTCGTTGTGCAGAGGAAGGTGCTGATATTTTAATGGTAAAACCTGGTATGACCTCAATTGATCTTATTGAACCGATTAAACAAGCAACGCATTTGCAAGTTGGAGCATACCAAGTCAGTGGTGAATTTGGTGGCTTATCTGTTTTAGCTGATCAGAATCTTATGAACTTTGATGCAGCACTTATGGAAACGTGGCACGTATTTAGACGTGCTGGGGCATCTTTTATTATTACTTACGGTGCGCGGATGGCAAAAGGTTTAGGACTATAATCTATGACAACGTACGATTTACTTTTTGATGATGCTCTTTCTTCTCTTAAGAAAGAAGGTAGGTACCGAGTTTTCGCTAACCTTGAACGTCGCGTTGGTGAAGCACCCTTTGCATTTTATAGAAACGAAGGCGATATAAAAAAAGTTACTGTGTGGTGTTCGAATGATTACCTAGGAATGAGCCATCATCCAGCCGTACTTCATGCAATGCGGGAGTGCCTTGAATATAACGGCGCAGGCGCAGGTGGAACCAGAAATATTTCAGGAAATCATCACACACTCGTACAACTTGAAGCAGAGCTTGCATCACTTCATAAAAAAGATGCAGCACTCGTTTTTTCATCTGGTTATGTTGCTAATGAAACTGCGCTTTCTGCACTGGGTAATATTTTAAAAGATGGTGTTATCTTTTCTGATTCGGACAACCACGCATCAATGATCGAAGGTATCCGCCATTCAAAAGCTGAGCGTCACGTTTTTAAGCACAGTGATGTTGACCACCTTGAATCGCTTCTCAAAAAAACACCTATCAGTCGTCCTAAACTAGTCGCATTTGAATCAGTGTATTCAATGGGTGGAGACATCGCTCCAATTGCTGACATTATTGATCTTTGCAAAAAATATAATGCCCTTTCATATATTGACGAAACACATGCTGTTGCTTTGTATGGAACACAAGGTGGAGGTGTTGTTGAGGCTTTAGGATTACTTGATGACGTTGACTGTCTGCAAGGTGGTCTTGGAAAAGGATACGGTGTTGTTGGTGGATTCATTACCGGACGCGCAAAACTTATTGATGTAGTCAGAAGCTATGGTGCTGGATTTATTTTTACTACATCCATACCACCAGTTATCGCATCTGGAGCACTAGCAAGTGTGAGATATTTGAAAGAATCTGCGAGTGAACGGCGGCTTATGATGCAGCAAGTTCAACGAACCCGTGCTGTATTTAAACGTATCGGAATCGAAACGATGTGCGAAGAGAGTCATATTATTCCGGTACTCGTTGGTGATTCGGCTCAATGTAAAGCTGTATCTGATAGACTGATGGATGAGTTCAATATTTATATTCAGCCTATCAATTATCCAACAGTGCCACGGGGCACTGAGCGGTTGAGGATTACTCCTACTCCGCTTCATTCTGATGAGATGATTGAGGAATTAGGGTATGCCTTAGGTAAGATCTTTAGCGAACTTCAAGTTCTAAAAGCAGCATAAAAACTAAAGCCTACTAACAAATCTCCGTCCACCCCCGTGACCTTGAGCGTGAGCCTGAGCGTGAACCAAACAATTTAAGGTCACGCTCACGCCTACGGTCATGGTCACGGGGTAGAAATGCCTTAACTTAATGACATTGACCCTAACCTATTTTAACCCTTGATACCTGCTATAATTAATCAAGAGAGGCGAAGTCCAAATCCTACTAAGGATACCCTACTTAGGTTACTTCCCTGGATAACTCTTCTTTCAATCTGATACAGATTTTTACTTTGTCATATTGAAAGAAGGGTTATCACTTTGGTCAAAAGCCACGTTGATGATCTTTCCGGTGAAAAAACATGGATGTTACACCCGATAAAAAAGCAAACCTCATCGTCACCCGAAAGGGCCGAACCGCCGTCATTCGAAAGAAAGGGGAAGCCCTTTCGTTCGAACGAAACCAGAAATCGCTCATCATCATTTCGGCAACTCCGGAATGCATGGCGTCGTTTCTGGATGCTCGGCACCCACGGAAAAACTCGACCTCGATTCATCTTGAGGTAAGAAGAGTCCGAGGGGAGCAACTCAGGATCGGCTGCAATGCTGAATCTTGGGTGAGCATTGATCGAGGAGAGATCTTTAACGAGATCCCTCAATTCGATGATGATGAGAGTACAAAGCTTCTCTTCCCAGGAGCCGAACTGACACATGAAGTGACAGTGAAGCTTCAAAGAAGCCTCATGCAGAGATGGTTCGATGAGAACACATCTTTTCAAGAGGAAAGAGAAGCAATCCGAAAATCAAGGGGTCAAGATTTCGATCCGCTCATTAGTCGCAAGACAATGTCGGACGGAAAAATCCCCATGCTCTACGTTTGGATCGTGAGCATGAACAACCAATTCTGGTTCTACTTCGAAGTCCCTTCTCGAGAAGACGGTTTCGAAGCAGAACTCAAGACTAAAAAGCGCTTGCGCTAGTTAGTCTTAATGACCAAAGAGGGATGAGGTTTTTTCGTTTAGGTTAATACCCAAGACTTAATACACTTCGCCCCTCTCTTTTTTTATTTATTTTCCTTTATCTTTTCTATCAACAGGGCAAGCCATGCATGCAGCGTGGAATCTATCATTTTTCGTCCAGCTTTGTGTTTCTTCTTTAATAACCTGCACCATTCCATCAATCCACGTTGGATGATCATTTACACATGGAATAAGATCGAACTGTTCCCCGCCGTGATGCAAGAAATCTTCTTTTGCTTCTTCACCGATTTCTTCAAGAGTTTCTAAACAATCCGCAATAAATGCTGGACACATTACTGCAAGCCGTTTCGTGCCTTCTTTTGCGAGCTTTTCAACTGTTTTATCAGTATAAGGATTTAGCCAAACTTCATTTCCAAAACGTGATTGAAAAGTATGAACAATTTGATCAGGAGACAAACCAGCAGCTTTTGCAAAGTACTGCGTTGTTTCGACACACTGACAACAGTATGGATCACCATTATCAACATACCGAACTGGAACACCATGATATGAAAGTAAAACTTTTTCAGGTGGTGCATCCACTGTTTCAAGATACTCTTTATAACGAGCAACCAAGGCATCAATGTAGAAGTGACGGTTATAGTAAGGCTCTACTACTTTTAGTGTTGGAACTTCACGTTTTGTAAGCAGATGCTTAAATACGGCATCATACGTAGAAGCAGTTGTAGCCCCTGCATACTGTGGATACATAGGAAACAAAAGAATTCTTCGACAACCTTTTTCTATAAGTTGATCAACAGCAGATTCTAGAGAAGGCTTGCCGTAACGCATTCCGACAGCTACTTCGAAATTAATATTTTCATTCGAAAGTCTTTCTCTTACCGCAGCAGCCTGTTTATTTGTAGTCGCCATCAACGGTGAACCTTCATCAGTCCAAATACTAGCATATGCTTTTGCTGATTTTTTTGGACGAGTATTAAGTACGATTCCATTGAGAATAATCCACCAAAGTACCGGATTTAATTCAATGACTCGTTTATCAGAAAGAAATTGCTTCAGATATGGACGGAGCGCTTGTTTTGTAGGGGCGTCAGGGGTTCCAAGATTACTGATAAGAATACCAATACCGTCATGATTTTTTTTACAGCCAAAAGCTGTCGTTTCTTGGTTCATAGGGTACTAATAGTACCCACAGAGATTAATAAATGATAGTAATTGAAGAAAAAGGTAAACGTATTTTTGTTGTCTTATTGCAACGGTTCTCAAGAGATATGATTATCAGGTGTATTTTATGACTAGTCACATCCTCCATCCGCTTACCAACCGTTCAAAACAGATCTTTCTTACAATGCAATCTGTTATTTGCAACGGATTAGAAGAATCTGACGGTGCCCAAAAATTTATAACTGATGAATGGAAACGCACTGACCAACAAGGTGGTCATGGGGGAGGTGGTATTACCCGTGTTATCACTGATGGTGCAGTATTTGAAAAAGGTGGTGTTAACTTTTCTGAAGTTTATGGAACCCTTCCTGAAGATATGGGAAAAACTTTGATTGGTCGATCTGAAGTACTTCCTTTCCATGCAACAGGGACTTCACTTGTCATTCATCCTGCTTCACCTCATGTTCCAACCATTCATGCCAATTTTCGTTTTTTGACCGTGGCGGATCGTTCATGGGTTGGTGGAGGTATTGACCTAACACCCTACACCTACAATCCGGAAGCGTTTAAGACATTCCATAATAAACTTAAAATAATCTGCGATCGTCATAAAATTGGTTTTTACGAAGAATCAAAAAAACAGTGTGACAGTTATTTTTTTATACCACACCGAAATGAAACAAGAGGAATAGGCGGTGTCTTTTTTGATTATATGGGTCGAGATGATGCAACCCAGATTGAGCCATTTCTTAATCTAGTAGAGGATTTCGCGAAAAATTTTAACGATATTTATATTCCTATTGTTGAAAATACAAAAAATCTTTCTTTCACAGAAATACAGAAAAAATTTCAGCTGTACCGCCGAGGGAGGTATGTTGAATTTAATCTAGTCTATGATCGTGGCACACTTTTTGGTTTAAAAACTGGGGGCAGAATTGAATCGATTTTGATGTCGCTGCCTAAATTTGCAAATTGGGAATATAACGTTGTCCCTGAAAATTACGGCCCTGAAGCAGTTATATTGTCTGATTTATTTCAAAATCCCCCTGCGGATTGGAATCATTTAGAATAATTCTTTTTATACTTAGGTTATTTGGCGCATAAACCGAATATCCAAACATGTCAGATTCTAATCAAGATGAAAGCTGGTCTATTGCCCGAGATACAGCTAAAAAAATGGGATACGTACCAATAGCATTTGCTCAAGCGATACGCATGTTGGTTACCGACCACATGAAAAATAATGGTGAGCTTCGTTCTGTAACCAAGTATCAGATCTCTCGCCTATTTCGTGGTGCAAGCTTTAAGTCCACTATTTATTTTGCATCAAAAGAGCTTCGTCAAGATTATCTTGCTGCAAATTCAGCGTGCTCAATTGGTGATATCGTTAATCTGTATGGTCCACTCGACTTAGCAGCATTTATTACCTGTTTTTTTCTTAATCGTCAGATGAAAAAAATTGGTGGTTCAACATGGCCTCTGATTGCACCTCACTTTGCTCGAGAATCTTCCGTTGGTGCATTAGTTGGAGTTGCAATTCCTAAAATTGGACACGGTCCAGGGCTTTTAATTGCTGCACTAAGAAACGTTTCACATGGACTTTTAAGTATTGATAAACCGGATCTCTATAAAAGTTATCGAAGTAAAATCGATGCTGATCATAAAATTTTTGATGAAAAAGTTGAAACTGAGATCTGGAAAACTACTTCATCCCAAGTAACTTCTATTATTTTAACCAGTTTAGGTTTTATGAGTGAGTTTGGAGAAATGATAGGGACCGCAGTCCGTTCAAATACTCCAGTTAATAAAATTACAAACGAAAAATTGCGTGATTTTAGATTAGCTCATATTTGGCAAGAAACATTCCTTTTAGGACAAGAGCAACCATCTGAGAAACTTAATACTGAGTTCTTTCCAAAAGAAATCGACAGAAATCAAGCAAAAGAGAACATCAAAAAAGCAAGAGATGGTGGACAAGCATGGCTTGATCGCGGAAAAAGCGATCTCAACGCAGAGCAAACACCTCATTTATTTGCAAAGAAAAAAGTAGATCCAAATCTAGAAATTCCAGAAGAATTAAAAGATGTATTTAGTATTGAAGAGCTGACAAAAATGAACGAGGACGACTTCGATGCTTTAATTGATCAGATTGATGCTGAACAGAAAGCAAATTCTAAACGTGAAGATGTCATATCGAATAAGGATCTTGAGGAATTGCAGAAGCAGATGGATTAACCGTTTTTTTTTATGAATAACGCCTTTTCTGCGAGTCCGCTAAAAGCCATTTGCGAATGCCAGAGCTGTAAGATAAAGATCGAAATTGATTATATCCTTTTGGGCAGCTCACATACGTGCCCTGGATGTCTACGAATTACTATCCCTATAATTCCAAACGGAGGTCCGATTCCCGTCAGTAGTCACCAGCTTACCTATACAGAATTTGTTTCTCTGCTTGCAGACCCTTCGACAAATCCACAAATATCTAATTTTTTAATAAAGAACTTTGGGTATTCTTTAAATAAAAATGGCAGTTATTGGATGATTATGAATTCTTCCAGTGAAGCCATAGAGAGACTTTGGTTACATCTCTCTATTCAACAAGATAGAAAGCTCAGCGCAGACTTATACAATCTAGCCATGTCAGCATGGCATTCGTAAGGGTGATTAAGATCTAAACGAAGTACCAATAAAGTACGTCACATCATCAGTCTCTTTAGAAAGCCCTAATGTGCCACCCATATCAAGAATCCAATCATCAGATACAGCGTATGTCAGACCGCCGCTTGCTCGAGACTGATAGATACCTTGTAAGCTATCTGAAGAAACACCAATGTATTCAATATATCCAGCCAAATTACCAACAATATCATGCCCTACTGTTGCAGTGTGAAGAAAGTCAACCTGATATGAATCAGTTTCATCAAGATAAACAACATCTGCCTCAGCCATAAGCCCTAGAGAAAAATCATTTGGAAGAGCAACTGCGTATGGAATAATCAATCCCCCTTCGACATGATCATTTGATAATCCATTATTTCCAGTTGGTGCTTTTATATAAGGCATCAAAGCAAGTGCAGTATCCTCACCTTCATTGCCCCAGAGATTAATTTTTAAACGTATCTGTGTGTCGTCGCTCCAGCCTTCTGAGCTTGTTTTTTCCCCTTGAAACTTTGAAGAAGCATATTCGTATGGTGTGAATACAAACTGGATATCAATATTATTAAGTAATCCAAATTTTACATTACTAACCATAACACCAAAACCTTGGTCGGTAATGCTATTGTCCTTATTGTAACTTCCACTCAAGAAATTACCTTCGAATTGAAAATGACCAGCATCAACTGTTACAGGAGATTCAGTTGTATCAGGGCGATCGGTTAACATTTCGCGCATCTGATCTCTAGGAGTTGGGTTAAAAAGGGTGTATTGATTCTTATCATTAGATTCTGAAAAAACTCGCCCAGACGAAAGTGTAAATACTAATCCTAAAATTAAAATTTGATGAAGAGTAGTTTTTTTCATGTGAGCAGATAATATTCAAATCGATTTTTTTCTATAAGTATTAGTCTCATAAAACTTAAAAAGCAATGTATTAAGAGTTAGTAATATACCAATAACATATTAAATTTATTGATGTATCGATAATTATTGAATGATGATCAATCATTACTAAATATAGTGATGTATACGGTTGATAGAACCATAGGTTATTTAGTTAAGTGATTTTTTACTTGCAAATCTTTTTATTTAAGCTAAAAAAGTACTGTAATGTCAGTACAAATTGATCGCAAGCGTGCGGTAGAAGTTCAACAGCAAAAACTACAAGCATTTTATGAACTCGAAGAAGTCTCGCAAGGCGATTTATTTGGTGAACAATTAGCCCTCGCCCAATCTTTTGCTAAATTAGGAGATCATGAGTCACAAATGCAAAGCCTAGGATTATTCCAAGGCTTAGGGCGCATGCTATCAATCAATCTTGAACTTGATCTTGATCTTGATCGAGTTCATAGAATCCCTACACAAACCATAATAGAGTTCTATCGAAGTTATGCACGGTATCATAGGCTTTCAAAAAGCCCTGAAATTGCTACAGAGATCTTATTTAGCCTGAAAACATATCTTGATGACTTAGCACCATGCGAGCTCAATGAGCATTACGTTCCTTTTTGGCAAGTCGTTCGAGCAGAAGAGCATTTTAAACTTGCACGAGAATGCCAAAACGGTAGCTATTTAGAATCTACCCATGACTTAGAAGTATTAAATCTGCGACAAGCAAAAGAGTGTTATCAGTTATTTTTATCTCATTACGATCTGACCACGCGAGGGGAACATTCATGTAAAGAAAAAATTGTCCTTTCTCATATTCGGCTTGGACATATATACAGCGATCTTAATCAACCAGAAAATGCTAAAGAACATTTTGATTATGCTTCAATGGTGAAGCTTCCTGAATCATTTGCAACTCATCAACGAATAGGTCATCACCTTTTAGATCTTCATCTTCAAAGACTTCATGCTTCACTAAAAAAGTGTCACGAAGAGTCCATGCAAAGAGGAAAAAACAGACGTATTCCTGACTTGGAAGTTATTGATAATCTGCAACTTTTACATACATTAGAGGAACAATTGAAACAGATGTCTGATCTTTCTCTTGTAAAGCATGAGTCATTAAATCATTTATCAAGGATTTTTAAATTTCGACGTCAATCTTCCTGTGCAGATTTACATAGTGATTTAGAATTAACAAAACCTTACAAGACACGTGTGATGTCTGCTTTTACGAATCTTAATCAAGAGAGCATAGCTGAATTACAAAAGATGAAATTTACTCTCTTAGATACGAAGGATTTTTATTCTGATCAAGTATTGCAACTTCTCAAAGAGTTAACTTGGTTTTTTGGTAAAGTAAAGGTAGAGCATTCAGATTCTTCGTTTGAACTTGCTACTTGGTATCTTACTAGAGGGGCGTAAATTTAACGGTATTAAGTTTTTTTTGTAACGCGAAGGTC
>JBIKWN010000103.1:0-3906 GCA_044356295.1 Bdellovibrionota bacterium | reverse complement strand
CCCTTGATCCAGCTTACGAACGGGATCCTAATTACAAAGAGCTCGGGACATATACTGGGGTCTGGAATGACGGTCAGGCAGCTTTGTGGGATCTAAACATTATTGATCATTTTGGAATCTTTGGTCCTGCCGAACGCCGAAAAGGGCACCGTCCTGAACAACCTATTAAATTTAGTCACGTTCTACACGTCCAGAAAAACAAAATGGATTGTCAGTTTTGTCACTGGTCTGTGGCAAAGGCTGCATATGCCGCAATCCCTGAAGTAGAAACATGTATGGGTTGTCATAAATTGGTAGCTGGTCACTCAGAGCAGGGCAAAGCTGATATTAAGAAACTCAAGGAATACTATGACGCTGGACAACCTATTCCTTGGATCAAAGTTCACGTCATGCCTGACCACGTTAAATTTAACCATAAGCGACATGTAAAATCTGGGATTCCTTGTTCTTCATGTCACGGACAGGTTCAAGAGATGTCGGTTGTTGAAAGAGTTTCATCGATGAAGATGGGTTGGTGTATGGACTGTCACCGTCAAAAAGGTGCCAGCATCGATTGTATGACCTGTCATGGAAGTAAATAAGTTTTTAAGTTGAGAAAAATGGCTTCAGAATCAATTGTTACTAAAATCGGAAGAGCAGGGGAAATGTCCCGTAGGGATTTCCTTAAAGTTGCTGGTGCTGCATCAGCTGTCGGAGCTGTTGGATGTGCCGACAGTCCTCGACAAGAAATATTTCCTAACGTGAAAGGTGCTCCGGACCAAGTTCCAGGAGTCGCTGTTTGGTTTCGCTCTACTTGTACTGAGTGTTCAGCAGGTTGCGGAATTGAAGTAAGAACACGTGAAGGACGAGCAGTAAAAGTTGAAGGTAGCCGTTTAAATCCTATAAATGAAGGTGGACTTTGTGCTATCGGTCAAGCTTCTCTGCAAGATCTTTATGATCCAGATCGCATAAGACAGCCATTAAAAAAAGATAAAGATAGCTCTGGTAAAACTATCTTTAAACCTATTGATTGGGTTGAAGCGTACGAAAAAGTTGCGACTGCTCTTTCTGATAAAAAAGCGAAAAAAGCTTTTATTACTGGTGAAGTTTCAGGTTCATTATCTGACCTTATTGAAAGTTTTTGTAAAACTCACGGTGCAATCCATGCGACGTATGAGCCACTGAGCGCAACAACAGAAGCCAAAGCAAATGAACTTGTATACGGTGAATACGGAATTCCAAAGTATAAATTTGCTGATGCTGAAGTTGTCCTAAATTTTGGAGCGGACTTTTTAGAAACTTGGGTTTCACCATGTGAATATGCCCGTGGTTGGTCACAGAGCAGAAAATCTGAGAAGCCATTGAGAGTTTTTCATGTTGAGCCACGACTTTCATTAACCGGTGCAAATGCAGATACATGGCTTAAATGTTCGCCTGGTTCTGAAACTCTTGTAGCGCTTGGTGTTATGAAACTTGTTCTCGCTGAATCAAAAGCATCATCTGAAGTGATTGATGGCTGCAAGAAACTTGTAAAAAATCTTGATCTTGATCATGTCGCTAAAGAATCAGGGGTGAGTCGTAAGCAGATGGTTTCTGTTGCTCATTACCTTTCTGATGCTAAGGCTTCACTTGTTCTTTCAGGTGGTACTGCTGGCTCTACTGCAAATGGTATTTCTCTTCATGTAGTTACTGCACTCTTAAACGTAGTATTAGGTAACGTTGGTAAAACAATTGATATTGGTTTAATGAGGAAACCCCAGACTAATATTAAAGTTATCGAAGAGATTATTGCTGATCTTTCAAAAGGTGATATTAAACTTCTTCTTGTTGATGGTTCCAATCCTGCGTTCACTCTTCCTAAAGGGCTCGGATTCGAGTACGCAGCAAAGAATGCAAAACTCGTTGTAAGTTTTTCAAGTAAGCTTGATGAAACAGCACAACTTGCAGATCTTATTCTCCCTTCAAGTCATTCTCTAGAGTCTTGGGGTGATCAATCTCCGTATCCTGGTATTAGTAATTTAATTCAACCTTCAATGACTCCTGTCTTTAATACAAAGTCATTAGGGGATATGTTGATTGAATTCGCACTTGGGATGAACCTTGGCGATACTGTTGGTGGCGTTAAAAATTTCCGTGAATATATTCAAGCCAACTGGAAGAAGCTTCATGCTGGTCAAAATATAGCCGGAACTTTTGAAAAGTTCTGGGACGAATCTGTTGAGCGCGGTGGTTACTTTATTAATAGTCGTTCAGCAAACACTGCAAGACCTGTTGCAGCTGCATTTGCAGTAGCAGCGGAATCACTTGCAATAGATTACACTGGAATCGAAGGTGACAGCCTTATTATTTATCCGTTTTCTTCTATTAAAACTTTTGATGGAAGAGCTGCTAATAAACCGTGGCTTCAAGAAACTCCAGATCCGATGACGCAAGTTGTTTGGGATAGTTGGGCTGAGCTTCATCCTAAAACAGCGAAAAAGTTCAATCTTGCACAGGGCGATGTTGTTACACTTCGAAATCAACATGGTGAAGTCAATGTTCCTGTCTATATTTCAGAACACGTTCATGAAAGCATCGTAGCGCTTCCACTTGGTCAAGGACACGAATCATTTGGTCGGTACGCTGAAACAGTTAAAAGTGCTAACGCTTTTGCATTAGTAAGTCCTAAGGCAGATACATCTAACACTTCTTATGCGCTTGTATCTTCTGCTGTAGCAGTTGCACGAAGTCGGCTCAGTACACATCTTGTAACTGTTGATGGTAGTAAGTCACAGTTAGGACGAGAAATTGCACGAACAAAAATTATTGATAGCGCAGAAGATCTTCATGCTCATGACTCACATGGCGGCGAAGGTCATGGTAGTGGGCACGGTGGTGGACACCATGAAGTTAAGCAGATGTATGAACAAAGAGAACATCCGCTTTACAAGTGGGGAATGTCAGTCGATCTTGCTGCATGTACAGGTTGCTCTGCTTGTGTTGTTGCATGTTATGCAGAGAACAATATTTATACAGTTGGAAAAGAGTTTGCTCGCCAAGGTCGTCGAATGGCGTGGCTCAGAATTGATAGATACATAGAGCAAGGTGAGAATGAAGAGTTAACTGTTCATTTCCAACCGATGATGTGTCAGCACTGTGGGAACGCTCCTTGTGAACCAGTATGTCCAGTGTATGCAACGTATCATAACGAAGAAGGTCTGAACTCAATGGTGTATAACCGTTGTGTAGGAACTCGTTACTGTGCAAATAACTGTTCATATAAAGTTCGACGTTTCAATTGGTTTGAATACGAAATGCCAGAGCCGCTAACATGGCAATTGAATCCGGACGTAGTTACTCGAAGCGTCGGTGTGATGGAGAAATGTACTTTCTGCGTTCAAAGAATCATAGAAGGTAAAGACAGAGCTAAAGATCACGGCACTATGGTTGCAGATGGTGATATTCAACCTGCATGTGTTCAGTCGTGTCCGACTGAAGCGTTAGTGTTTGGAAATTTAAATGATCCAAACAGTCGTGTGAGCAAACTTTCACATCATTCGCGAGGTTATAAAGTGCTTGATCATCATCTCAACACACAACCAAGCGTTTCTTATCTAGAAGATATTAAGTACAGGAAGATTTAATTATGTCGACTCATTCTGGAAGTTCATCGGGCGATCAAAAACTTGATTACAAGTTGGTTGATACCCTTGTACTCAATATGCTGAAGCCACCAACATTTGGTTGGTATGTGTTTGTTGCAATTACGGTAACCCTTGCACTTACGATGTTTGGAAGTTTTGCTCGTCAATTTTTGATGGGTCTTGGTGCGAACACTGGTATTAACAACCCGATTGGGTGGGGATTCTTTATTACTAATTTCGTTTTCTGGGTTGGTATTGCGCACTCTGGAACATTAATCTCTGCGGTTCTCTATCTGTTTCGTGC